>NZ_JABAHY010000001.1 GCF_012641515.1 Nesterenkonia sedimenti
ACCACACATCTTCAAAAGATACTTGTGCTCAGAATTGTTTGTGTGTTGCGCGTCCACTCTGCGGTCCCCTTTCAACAACCCTGGTTGTTGATGGACCCAAGAACAGTACACACCCTTAGTGGGGGTGTGATAGTTGAATAGTGTCACCTGTTGTTGTGACCCATAGTTTTACCCGCCCCCCCTGTGGGGGTTGTGGTTGGTAGGGTTACGGCGGTTATAGCGTGGGGGAAACGCCCGGTCCCATCCCGAACCCGGAAGCTAAGGCCCACAGCGCCGATGGTACTGCACTCGAGAGTGTGTGGGAGAGTAGGACACCGCCGGACACAAATTAGAGGGAAACCCCCGCACACGGCAAAGGCGCCGAGTGCGGGGGTTTTCTGTATGCCCGATATCCTATTGCAGTGATGAAAAGAGACCACGCTATGTCTGAGCGCTCCGAACGAGACCGTCCCAGCCGTAACCCCAGGGACCTCCGGCGCTCCAACCGGGATGACCGTGGACGGTCGCCAGATATTGACGAGGACGTCACCGGCAAAGAACTCGATCGGGACGCAGCCCGCCAGCTGGGCACCCTCAATGACAGCAACCGCAAATGGGTGGCCAAGCATCTGGTCATGGCAGGACGACTGCTCGATATCGACCCGGCATTGGCCCTGGAACACGCCCTGGCAGCCTCGCGACGCGGTGGGCGTCTGGCCATCGTCCGTGAAGCCGTAGGCCTGGCCGCCTATGCCGCAGGAGACTACGCGGAGGCTCTGCGTGAACTGCGGACCTATCGCCGGATCAGCGGAGACCAGACACACCTCTCCGTCATCGCCGACTGCCTGCGTGCCCAGGAGAAGCCCGAGAAGGCCATCGAACTGGCCCAGGAACCCGAAGCTCAGCAGCTCAAGGGCGCACCCCGTGCCGAACTGGCTATCGTCACCGCCGGCGCCTACCAGGACCTCGGAAACCACGCGGCCGCCCTCACCGCCCTGGAGATCCCCGAACTCGACCTCAAACGGGCCTACAGCTTCAGCCCCCGACTCTACGCTGCCTATGCAGAGGCACTTGAAAACCTCGGACGTGACGAGGAAGCCCAGAAATGGCACCGCCATATCGGCATTGCTGAAAAAGCCCTCGGCACCGGCATATTCGAAGACCCCGAGATCCTGGACTTCGACGACGCCGAAGAAGCCCCAGCCCCCAAAGTCAAAGATGTGCTGGGGGATAAGCACGTTCCCGGACAGGAGGGCGGGCGCTGACCATGGCGCTGATCAAATCCCATGACGGTGTCCTCTTCGACCTCGACGGCGTCCTCTATGCCGGCCCCAACGCCGTCCCCGGAGCCAAAGAGGCAGTAGAGAACCTCAAGGGCCGCGGCATAGCCTGCGCATACGTCACCAATAATGCCTCGCGCTCTGCCGAGCAGATCGCAGCACATCTGAACGAACTGGGCATCCCCGCCCAGCCAGAGGAAGTCTACGGTTCGGCACCTGCCGGAGTGGCCCTGATGAGCCAGCACCTGCCCGCCCCAGCCAAGGTTCTGGTCACCGGCAGCGAATCCCTCAAAGACCTCTGCCGCCAACAGGGCTACCAGCTGGTGGACTCCGCCGATGACAAACCCGATGCCGTCATCCAGGGCTTCGAACCGACACTGGGATGGACTGACCTCGCAGAGGCCTCCTATGCCATCAACCGAGGTGCCCAGTGGTTCGCCACCAACCTCGACCGCAGCGTACCCCGAGACCGCGGTCTGGCTCCTGCCAATGGTGCCCTGGTCGAAGCAGTCAGCTTCGCCACCGGCCAGCGGCCCCTGGCCGCAGGAAAACCCGAACCAGTGATGTTCCAGCAGGCGTCCGAGGCACTGGGCCTTCAGCGACCACTGGTGATCGGCGACCGGCTCGACACCGATGTCCTCGGTGGCAACCGGGCCGGTTACACCACCGCCCTGGTACTTACTGGAGCCACAACGCTGGCGCAGGCCCAAGAGGCCACCGGAGCGGAAACGCCCCACTGGGTCCTGGAAACCCTGGCCGATATCTTCAACGGCAACCACAGGAGTCTCAACTCATGACAGAAACTCCAGAACAGCCCCCCGAACAGGAGCTGGCAGAGAACCCGCAGACAGAGGCCTCCGCCGAAGCCACAGGTGAACAGACCGCCCAACTCAGCTTGGAGAAGGTCGAAGAAAAGATCCGCGAGGCCGAGACACTGCACCAGGAACTGACCCAGCGCCTGCAGAAGACTGCAGGCGAATAGCCCCGCTCACCTGTCACCTGAGGGATACACACGCCGATGACCGCCGACCGGCTGGACAAGATACTGGTAGCCCGCGGACTAGCCCCCAGCCGCAGCAGGGCCGGCCAGCTCATCAGCGGCGGCTCAGTGACCATCGACGGCGTCGTCGTGAAGAAATCCTCCACCACAGTGCGGGCCGAGCAACAGGTGGCAGTCACCGGAGAGGACCCCTGGGTCAGCAGGGCCGCGCATAAACTCCTCGGGGCACTGGAGACCTTCAGCGATATCGACCCCCGCGGCACACGCTGCCTCGATGCCGGGGCCTCCACTGGAGGCTTCACCCAGGTGCTGCTGCACTATGGGGCCGATCATGTCGTCGCCGCCGATGTCGGACACGACCAACTGGCGCCCTCGCTGCGGGAGCACCCACAGGTGACCAATATTGAAGGCATCAACTTACGCTATGCCGAAGCCGGCGACCTCGGAGCGCCCTTCGATCTGATCGTCGCAGACCTCTCCTTCATCTCCCTGCAACTGGTCATCGGGCCGCTGGCACAGCAGCTGACCGAGCGGGGTCAGATGCTGCTGATGGTCAAACCCCAATTCGAAGTCGGCCGCCAACGCTTACCGCGCACCGGAGTGGTCACCGACCCCGGGCTGCGCCGTGAAGCGGTCACCGGGGTGCTGGAGGCCGCGGCCGAACACCAGCTGGCCGCCCGTGCCGTGGCGCGCTCACCCCTGGCAGGACAGGACGGCAACGCCGAGTTCTTCCTCTGGTTGCAGCCAGTGTCCGGAGTCAACGATAGGCTGGAAACCGCTGACCTGGAGAATGTGGACTTCGGCTGAAGGAGGTATAGGTGCGAGCAGTACTCGTCCTGGCGCATACCGGCCGCCGCGATGCGGTGGAGGCGGCCGTAACCGTCGCTGAGAACCTCCACGCAGCCGGCCTGCGCCCGGTGATGCTGGAACATAACCTGCAGTCCCTCGCCGCCGCCGCAGAGCAGCGCCTCAAAGCCGCCAATATCGCTGTGGCCGGGCGCGAGGTCGAAATCCAGGACTGCGAGATCGGCATGGTCCTCGGCGGAGACGGCTCCATCCTGCGAGCCGCGGACCGCGTCCGCGATGCGCGTCTTCCCCTGATGGGCATCAACCTCGGACATGTCGGATTCCTGGCCGAATCCGAACGCACCCAGATCGACGACTCCGTCCAATGGGTCATCGACCAGAACTACACCGTCGAAGAACGCATGGCCCTAGACGTCCAAGTCTGGCAGGCCGATCAACATCTGGGATCCAGCTGGGCGCTCAACGAGGCCAGTATCGAAAAAGCCTCCCGCCAGCGCATGGTGGAGCTCGTCATCGAAATCGACGGCGCACCGGTCTCCGCCTTCGGCTGCGACGGCATCGTGATGTCCACCCCCACCGGCTCCACCGCCTATGCCTTCTCCGCCGGCGGCCCAGTAGTCTGGCCCGAGGTTCAGGCACTGGTCCTGGTGCCGATCTCAGCCCATGCCCTCTTCGCCCGCCCCCTGGTGGTGGCCCCGGATTCGGTAATGGCAGTCGAACTGCTCCAGCGCGAGGACGAACGCGGCATCCTCTGGTGCGATGGCAGCCGATCCATGGAACTGCCCCCCGGTGCCCGAGTCGAGGTCACCCGCTCGGAGAAATCCGTGCTGCTGGCCCGGGTGCACCAGACCCCGTTCTCCCAACGGCTGGTGGACAAATTCAACCTCCCCACAACTGGTTGGCGCGGCCCCGTAGAGGCCCATAACACCCTGCCCTCCCGGGAGCCGGAGATCGGACTGGGACCAGACCCCGAGGCAGGACTGGGGGCAGGATAGAGACCATCATGATCGAGCATCTGGGCATCAGCGACCTCGGCGTCATCGAACGCGCCGAACTCGACCTCGCACCGGGCTTCAATGTGGTCACCGGCGAAACCGGCGCCGGCAAAACCATGGTGGTCACCGCATTCGGCCTGCTGCTGGGCGCCCGAGCAGAGGCAACAGCCGTCCGCTCAGGAGCCGCCAAAGCCGCCGTGGACGCCGAGATCCAGGTCCCCGCCACTCATCCCGCCCGCCACCAGGCCATCGAACTCGGGGCATTGGCAGAAGAGACCGACGACGACGAACCTGAGCCGATCCTGCTGGGCCGAGCAGTCAGCGCCAAGGGCCGCAGCAGGGCAAGCCTCTGCGGCAGAGCAGTACCGGTCTCCGTCCTCGCAGAGGTCGGGGCGGAACTGGTGACCGTACATGGCCAGAGCGACCAGCTGCGGCTGAAGAGCCCCACCGCCCAACGCTCAGCCCTGGACGCCTATGCCGGTGAGGAATTCGCCAGCCTCCTGAGCGAATACCAAACGAACTTCAGCCACTACCAGCAGCAGAAGGCCGAACTGGAAGAAATCACCAGCAACGAACTCGAGCGCCGCCGCGAGGCCGAGCACCTCCAGCAGGCCCTGGAGAACATCGACACCGTCGACCCCCAGCCGGGGGAGGACGAGGCGCTGAAAGCCGAATCGCTGAAGCTGGAGAACGTCGAGACCCTCCGAGAGGCCGCCCGAACCGCCCAGACCGCGCTCTCCGGAGGAGACGCCGCCGAGGTCACCGAACCCGGCCCGAACGCGGTGGAACTGGTCGAAGCAGCCTTCTCCGCCATCAACGGCACCGGCGCCGAGGATCAGGAGCTCACAGAGATCTCCCGGCAGCTCAGCGAGGCCTCCGCCGTGCTCACCGATGCCGCCTCCCAACTGGGTATCTACGCCGCCAGCCTGGAGGAATCCGGCCCCGAACGTCTCGCCGAGGTCCACGCCCGGCGCGCCGAGATCGACAAGCTGCTGCGGCTCTACGGGCCCGAGATCACCGATGTCATCAACTGGGCCCAGGAATCCAGAGAACGGCTGGGCACCCTGCAGTCTGATACCGACCGGATCGAAGAGCTCACAGCCGAGGTCCAACAGCTGGAGGAGAAACTCTGGCAGAGCGCGGCCGAGCTCACCCAACGCAGGCAGAGCGCCGGGGAACAACTGGCCCAAGCAGTGGGGGAGGAGCTCAAAGCCCTGGCCATGCCCCAGGCCAAGCTCACCGCCGCGGTGGAACCCAGCCAGATGCTGACCCCACACGGTGCCGACACGGTGGAGTTCCTGCTCAGCCCACACTCCGGGGCGCAGCCGCTTCCCCTGGGCAAAGGCGCCTCCGGCGGTGAACTCTCCCGCATCATGCTCGCCCTGGAGGTAGTCCTGGCCGAGAAGCACCACGCCGGAACCTTCATCTTCGACGAGGTCGACTCCGGGGTCGGTGGCAAGGCAGCAGTCCAGATCGGCAAACGACTCGCCGCCCTGGCCCGACACGCCCAGGTGATTGTTGTCACCCACCTGCCCCAGGTCGCCGCCTACGCAGACCACCACATCCGAGTGCATAAAACCTCCGATGCCGCCGCAGGAGTCACCGCCTCCGATGTCCACCCCCTGGACAAGCAGGGACGCATCGGGGAACTGGCCCGAATGCTGGCCGGCCAGGAGGACTCCGAGGCAGCCCGAGACCATGCAGCCGAGCTCCTCGAGACCGCAGCCGAGGAGTCCGGTACCTTATGAAGATCACAACTACCCATACCGAGTGATAGGCTGGAATCCCGTGGCGCAGCGCATTAATTCCCGGAATCAGAACAGTCCCGACAGCACCCGACAGATCTTTGTCACCGGTGGTGTTGTCTCCTCACTCGGCAAAGGCCTCACGGCCTCATCCCTGGGGCATCTCCTCAGAGCCCGCGGCCTCTCGATCGTGATGCAGAAGCTCGACCCCTATCTCAACGTTGACCCCGGAACGATGAACCCGTTCCAGCATGGCGAGGTCTTCGTCACCGAGGACGGTGCAGAGACCGACCTCGACATCGGTCATTACGAACGTTTCCTCGACGAGAGCCTCGACGGTCTCAATAACGTCACTACCGGCCAGATCTACTCCTCGGTCATCGAGAAGGAACGCCGCGGCGACTACCTCGGCGACACCGTCCAGGTCATCCCGCATATCACCGACGAGATCAAACGCCGGATGCGGCTGCCCGCCGATGAGCCCGGCGACCGCGAAGCACCAGATATCATCATCACCGAAATCGGCGGCACCGTCGGGGATATCGAATCCCAGCCCTTCCTGGAGGCAGCCCGCCAGCTGCGCCAGGACATCGGCCGAGAGAACGTCTTCTTCCTGCATGTCTCCCTGGTTCCCTATATCGGTCCCAGCCAGGAGCTGAAGACCAAGCCGACCCAGCACTCGGTGGCCGCCCTGCGCAGCCTCGGCATCCAGCCCGATGGCATCGTGCTGCGTTCGGACCGGGAACTGCCGGCCGATATCCGCGGCAAGATCTCCCGGATGTGTGATGTCGACGCCGATGCAGTCATCAACTGCGCCGATGCCCCCAGCATCTACGACATCCCTAAGATCCTGCATAAGCAGGCCATCGACGCCTATGTCGTCCAGTCCCTGGACCTGAAGTTCAAGGATGTGGACTGGAGCAAGTGGAGCCGCCTGCTCAATGTGGTGCACAACCCCGATGAGGATGTGGAAGTCGCCCTGGTCGGCAAATACATCGACCTCCCCGATGCCTACCTCTCGGTCAGCGAGGCACTGCGAGCCGGCGGCTTCGCCCATAACGCGCGCACCAAGATCCGCTGGGTGCCCTCCGACCTCTGCTCCGACCCCGACGGCGCGGCCAAAGCTCTCGACGGCGTAGACGCCATCTGCGTGCCCGGAGGCTTCGGTGTCCGTGGCCTCGACGGCAAGATCGGCGCCCTGCGGCACGCCCGTGAACAGAAGATCCCAGCCCTGGGCCTCTGCCTGGGCCTGCAGACCATGGTCATGGAATACGCCCGCAATGTGCTCGGACTGACCCAGGCAAACTCCACTGAGTTCGACCCGGAGACCGCCTACCCGGTGATCGCCACAATGGCCGAGCAGAAGAACATCGTCGAAGGTGCCGGCGATCTCGGTGGCACTATGCGCCTGGGCGCCTATGACGCAGTCCTGGCTGAGGACAGTGTCGTGGCTGCAGCCTATGGGAGCACCGAGGTCTCTGAACGCCACCGGCACCGTTACGAGGTCAACAACGAGTACCGGGACCAGCTCAGCGAGGCTGGCCTGGTCTTCTCCGGAACCAGCCCTGACGGCCTGCTCGTGGAATTCGTGGAACTGCCCAAAGAGGTCCACCCCTACTATGTCTCCACCCAGGCGCATCCTGAGCTGAAGTCACGGCCGACCAACCCGCACCCGCTCTTCGCTGGACTCATCGGGGCCGGGCTGGCTCGCCGACGCAGCAGCTGACGTGAGCATCCGTCAGGCGGCTGAGACCAGCCCGCTCTGGCCGGAGGTGGCCGACTACCTCGCCCACCTGCGGATCGAACGCGGCTCCTCAGCCAATACCCTGGCCTCCTATGAGCGCGATCTGGTGCGCTACACCGCCTATCTCGCCGGCCGGAACCTCAACCGGCCGGCGGAGGTGGACTCCGGGCATATCTCGGACTACCTCCAGGTGGTGACCACCGGAAGTGATGAGGGAACTGCCCTCTCCGAACGCTCCACTGCGCGGATGCTGGCCTCAGTCCGCGGCCTCCATAAGTACTGGGCACAGGAGGGGCGGGCAGCACATGATGCCGCAGCCGACGTCGTCGCTCCCACCTTGACCCAATCACTGCCCAAGGCCTTGAGCACCGATGAGGTCGTAGCGCTGATCGAGACACCGGATCCGGCAACCCCATTGGGACTGCGGGACAGGGCGCTGCTGGAGTTCCTCTACGCAACCGGAGCCCGGATCAGCGAGGCGGTGGCCCTGGACGTCGACGATGTCCACGCCGTCCAGGACGCCGGAGCAGGCGGACTGGTGCTGGTCAGGGTCACCGGTAAGGGCAATAAACAGCGCATGGTTCCCCTGGGCAGCAAAGCCCAGGAGGCACTGGGGAACTACCTCTCCAGTGCCGGCCGGACCACTCTGGCGGATAAGGCCGCCGCCCGGTCCGGGCGCAGCGGCGCCAGCCCCGCCCTGTTCCTGAACAAACTCGGCGGCAGGCTCTCCCGGCAATCAGCCTGGGAAGTGCTGAAGAAGACCGCCGATGCTGCCGGAATCACTGCTGAGGTCTCCCCGCATACCCTGCGCCACTCCTGCGCCACCCACCTGCTGGAGGGCGGTGCAGATATCCGAACGGTCCAGGAACTGCTGGGCCACGCCTCGGTTACCACCACCCAGATCTACACCAAGGTCACCATAGAATCCTTGCGTGAGCAGTATCAGACTGCCCACCCCCGTGCGCGGTAGACCAGGCAGAACACAGGCCTGGATGGAAAGGTCATAGACCATGGATGCACTCATGCTGCCCCTGGAACTGCTGGGGATCTTCGCTTTCGCGGTCTCCGGGGCGCTGCTGGCTGCCCGGAAACAGTTCGACCTCGTCGGCTCCGTGCTCCTGGCCAGCCTCGCCGGCCTCGGCGGGGGAGTGGTCCGTGACCTCATGATCGACCAGGGCCCACCAGTGGCCATGACCAACTCCCTGTTGCTCCTGCCGGTGCTGCTGGCGGTGGTCCTGGTGGCCGCAAAACTCCTCTACGAGAACCGACTGCGTAAGACCCTGCTGGCCTTCGACGCCATGGGGCTGTCTCTGTTCTGCCTCACCGGGGCCGTGATCGCCTATGAGGCCGGGCTGAACCCGGTGGCCTGCACTCTCCTGGGACTGACCACCGGGGTCGGCGGCGGAGCGCTGCGGGATGTGGTGGCCAATGAGGTGCCCCAGATCTTCAACCCCCGAGGGGTCTACGCACTGCCGGCCATGCTGGGGGCTGGCCTCACGGTGCTGACCCTGGAGCTGGGTATCTTCACCATCTGGAGCGGGCTGGCCATCTCCGCACTTGTCTTCACCCTGCGGATGCTCTCACTGCGCTTCGGCTGGCGAATCCCATTGGCCGGTAAACACATCAACGAGGAGTAGCTCTCAGCTGCTCACCGGTGAACTTCGCCGAAGGGCGGAAGATCTTGGTGTCCTCAGCTTGTTCCAGAATATGGGCTGCCCAGCCCACCACCCGGGCCACTGCAAAGGTCGGAGTGAACATCTGCCGGGGAATCCCACAGTGCTCCAGCAGCACTGAGGCATAGAACTCCACATTGGCGTGCAAACCGCGTCCGGGCTTCAGCTCCTGAAGCACTTTCTCAGCTGCCTCCTCGAATTCCAGGGCAGAGGAGACTCGGTCCCCACCGAGGTCAGAGACGACTTCCTTGAGCATTTGGGAGCGCGGATCCACGGTCCGGTAGACCGCATGCCCGAAGCCCATCAGCCGGCGGCCCGAGGAGATCTCATCCCGCAGCCACTGCTCAGTTTCGGCCCCCGAGGCCTGGACCTCATCCAAGGTCTCCAGGGCACGAGAGGGCGCACCGCCGTGTAGGGGACCGGTGAACGCCCCAAGGGCGCCTGCCAGGCAGGCGGCGATATCAGCCCCGGTGGAGGCGATCACCCGGGCAGTGAAAGTGGAGGCGTTGAACCCATGCTCCATTGCTGCCACCAGATATGTGCTCAGAGCGGCCACAGTCTTCTCCGCAGGCAGCTCACCGGTGAGCTGATGCAGGTACCGGGCCACAAAACCAGTCTGCTCTGAGAGCACCAATTCGGTCTCCCCGCGGGCGAACCGGTGCAGGGTGGTCAGCAGCTGAGGGGTCAGTGCGATCATCAGCACCGCCTGTTCCCGCCGGGTCCGCGGATCCAAGTCATAGAGCGGTTTGAGGCCCAGCTCCGAGGCGATCAGCGGAAGACCGACCTGCAGACCGGTCAGCGCATTGAAGGATGTGCCCTGTGACTGAGCCTGCTGGGCGGGGAGGGTGCGGCGGGCGATATCGGTGACCAGCTGCCGGTGCTCCTGCTGCAGGGCCACTGCCTGGTCGCCCAGACCGGCGTCGTCGTCGGGGAGGTTCCCATCCATCAGCAGCTGCCAGGCCTGCTCGAAGCTGGCAGTCCGGGCCACCTCAGTGGCCGAATGCCCCCGGTACTGGTAATAGCCTTCCAAGCCGCGGACCTGACTGATCGCCGTCTCAGCCACCGCAACATTGGTCAGCCCCCGAGGGACCTCGATCAGGGTGTCATCCATCCGGTCGGTGCCGGTATTGCTCTGGTTGCTCATCAGTGTCTCCTTCGCATCGGACTGCTCAGCAGTCGCTTCATGGTCTAATCATGGGAGGAGCGAATCAATGTTGATTGGATCAATATGGCCAGTGATGCTCAGTCCGCCATGCTGACCTCCGATGAGGTGGCTGCCCGGCTCGGAGTCAAGGTGCAGACTCTCTACGCCTATGTCTCCCGGGGACTGATCGGCTGTCTGCGCACTCCCCAGGGTTCACGATTCGATCCCTTGGAGGTTGAGGAGTTCGCTGCCCGCCGCCGGTCCCAACCTGTCAGGCGGCAGGGAAGTCTGGCAGCAAAACCACTGATGGTTCTGGACACTGATCTGGCAGTGGTCGAAGACGATGAGCTGTATCTGCGCGGACAGCCGGCGGGCGCTCTGGCCCGATCCAGAACAGTCGAGGAGGTCGCCGCCTGGATCTGGACCGGAGACTATGCCGCTGAGCTGACCAGGCCATCTCAGCAGGACCTCACCGCAGCAGAGGCCTTTCTGGCGGCAATGCCGGCGGCGGCCAGTCGGACCGATCAGCTCAGTGCACTCGCCCTGGCCCTGAGCGCAACTGATCCCCAAACTGCTGCAGGCACGGCTCAGGGGCTGCAGGCAGCTGGCTCCCGGTTCCTCCTGGCAGCTCCGGCCGTGCTGGCCCATAGCAGCGGAGGTGCACGGCGACAGACGGATTCGCCAGCCGACTCCAGCTCAGTGGCCGAGCAGCTCTGGCTGGCCCTGTCGGACCAGGACCTTCAGCCCGAGTATCTGCAGGCCATCAATGCCGCGCTGATCCTGACCATCGACCATGACCTCGCAGTCTCCACCTTGGCCGGGCGGATCGCAGCCTCGGCACGTGGTTCCGGCTATGCGGTGCTTTCCGCGGCACTGGGGGCCTTCGCCACACCCCTGCACGGACACGCCAGCCACTCGGCGGCGAGACTGCTGCGCTCCATTCGCAGCGGGCAGGGCCCGCATCATGCGGTGGCGGAGATCATGACCTCCACAAACGGCAGGGGCCTGCCGGGGTTCGGGCATTTCGCCTACCAGGACGGAGACTGCCGGGCCAAAACCCTCTTGGAGCTGATCCCGGCACTGCCCCATGGGCCAGCGGTGGTCGAGGCGGTGGCCGCCCTGGTGGAGGAGGCCGGAGGGTCAGGCCAGCTGCAGCCGAATATCGACCTCGCCCTGGCAGCACTGACCCAGGCAGCAGGAATGAACGACGACGACGCCCCACTGTTCTTCGCACTGGGCCGCTCGGTGGGCTGGATTGCCCATGCCATCGCTGAATACCACCAGCAGCCGCTGCGGCTGCGCCCCCAGGGCCGCTACACCGGCCCTTAAAGCTAGAGCTGCCGTTCGGCGGGACCGTTATAGGCACTCAGTGGGCGGATCAGCGAGTTATTCGCACGCTGTTCGAGGATATGAGCCGTCCACCCGGTGATCCGTGAGGCGATGAACAGGGGAGTGAACAGCTCAGTGTCGAAACCCATGAGGTGATAGGTGGGACCGGCCGGATAGTCCAGATTCGGTTTGATCCCCTTGGCCTCATCCATGGCCTGTTCCAACCCGTCGTAGAGACCCATCATCTCTTCCCGGCCGAAGTGTTCGACCATGGCATCCAGGGCCTGCTTCATCGTCGGGACCCGGGAATCACCCTTCTTATAGACCCGGTGCCCGAAGCCCATGACCTTCTTCTTCGCAGCCAGGGCATCCTCCATCCAGGCCTTGGCCCGGGCTGCGGCCTCTTCCCGGGTCTCCTCCTGACGGATGCCGATTTCCTCAAAGGTGTGCATCACCGCCTCATTGGCCCCACCATGCAGGGGACCCTTGAGCGCACCGATAGCCGCGGTAACGGCCGAATGCAGATCCGAGAGGGTTGAGGTGACCACCCGGGCGGTGAAGGTGGAGGCGTTGAAGGAATGCTCTGCGTAGAGCACCATCGAGACTCGGAAGGCGTCCACAACCTCTTCGGCGGCCTCCTCGCCGAAGGTCATCCACAGAAAGTTCTGGGAGTAGTCGAGGTCCTCCCGGGGATCGACCGGCTGTTGGCCGCGTCGTCGTCGTTGGTCATAGGCCACTACCGCGGGGAAGGCCGCAAAGAGCCGCTTGGCCTTGAGCAGTTCAGTCTCCGGGGAGGAATCCTCCGAGGCGGGATCATTGGCCCCGATCACCGAGACAGCAGTGCGGCCCACATCCATGGGGTGACAGTCGGTGGGCAGAAGGTCGATGGCGGCTTTGACCTCAGGGGTCAGGGCCCGGTTGCTGCGTTCGAATTCGATGAACTCCGCCAACTCCTCCTCAGTGGGCAGTTCAGCGTTCCACAGCAGCAGGGCAACTTCCTCGAAGCTCAGCTGGGCGGCAAGCTGCTGGACGGGATACCCCCGGTAGAGCAGAGAGTTGGTCTCCGGGTTGACCTTGGAGATAGCGGTGTGGTCGGCGACCACCCCGGCAAGTCCTTTGTAGACGGTTTCTTCAGTCATCATTGACCTCCTGGGGGTTGGGTGAAACCTTTATGGCACTTCGAAGTCGAAGATGCCGGAGTCGAAACTGCTGTAGGCCTCGTAGTCGACCAGCTCGTAGAGCCGGGCCCGGGTCATCATCTGCTCCACCGCTGGCTGCTGGGTGCCCTCGGACCGGATAGTGTCCAGCGTGCGTTCGATCGCACCCATCGCGGTGCGCAGTGAGGTCACCGGGTAGATGATCAGTGCGATCCCGGCGGCAGCCAGCTGCTCGCGGGTGAACAGCTCGGATTTGCCGAACTCGGTCATATTGGCCAGCACCGGCACATCCACTGCCGAGCAGACCACCTCGAACTCTGAGAGATCAGCCATCGCCTCGGGGAAGATCGCATCGGCCCCGGCGGCCACCAGAGCCTTGGCCCGGTCGATGGCGGCATCAAGTCCCTCTGCGGCCCGCAGGTCAGTGCGAGCCATGATCAGGAAGTTCTCATCCCGGCGGGCCTCAGCTGCGGCTTTGATCCGTTTGGTGGCGGTTTCGGTGTCCACAGTCGCCTTGCCGTCGAGATGCCCGCATCGTTTGGGGTTGACCTGGTCCTCAATATGGCAGCCGGCCAGCCCGGCGTTCTCCAGTTCGTGGATGGTCCGGGCGACGTTCATCGGTTCGCCGAAACCGGTATCGGCATCCACAATCGTGGGCAGATCGGAGAGCCGGGCGATCTGGCCCGCCCGTTGGGCCACCTCAGTCAGGGTAGTCAGTCCGATATCGGGCAGTCCCAGCTCATTGGCCAGCACAGCCCCGGAGACATAGAGCCCATCGAATCCCTTCTCCTGGATCAGCGGGGCCGACAGGGGAGTGAAAGTGCCGGGGAACTGCCGGGCCGCACCGGGGGTCAGAATCTCGCGCAGCTTTTCGCGCTTGGCCTCGGGGGTGGTTTTGGCGTACAGCATGCTCAGAACAGTCCCTTCGGAGATGCCGAGAGATCCACGACGCCGCCTGCGGCCTGGACATTGAGCCCCACCAGCTCCTCGGCAGTCAGCTCGGGAAGACGCTCAACGGTCTGCAGGAACCGCTCGATCTCGGCCTCGTCGAGGACCCCTTCGGCCAGAGTGCGGAACTTGGTGATGTACTGGGCCCGCGCAAAGGGCCGGGCGCCCAGCGGGTGGGCATCAGCCACAGCGATCTCATCGGTGATCACCCGACCATCGGTCAGTCGGATCTCCACGGAACCGCCGAAGGCCTTCTCGGAGATGTCCAGGGAGTGGTAGCGCCGGGTCCACTCGGGGTCCTCCTCGGTGGTGACCTTATGCCACAGCTGAACAGTGTCGGCCCGGCCGGCACGTTCGGGGGCGTAGGAGTCCACATGGTGCCATGCCCCGTCCTGCAGGGCGACGGTGAAGATATATGGGATGGAGTGATCCAGTGTCTCCCGGGAGGCGGTGGGATCGTATTTCTGGGGGTCGTTTGCCCCGGAGCCGATCACATAGTGGGTGTGGTGGCTGGTGCGGATGAGTACTGATTCCACATTGGCGGGATCGGTGACCTCGGGATGTTCCCTATGCAGCTTCCGAGCGAGGTCGATCCAGGCCTGTGCCTGGTATTCGGCGGAATGCTCCTTGGTGTAGGTGTCCAGGATGGCGCGTTTGGCCTCACCGGGACCCGGCAGCGGTACGGTGTAGTCGGCATCGGGGCCATCCAGCATCCAGGCGATCACCCCGTCCTCACCCTCATAGATGGGCACCGGTGAGGTCTGGCCCCGCATCGCCCGGTCCACTGCTTCGACAGCCATCTTCCCGGCGAAGGCAGGGGCATGGGCTTTCCAGGTGGAGATCTCGCCCTTACGGGACTGTCGGGTGGCGGTGGTGGTGTGCAGAGCCTGGCCCACGGCCTGGAAGATGGTCTCCGTGTTCAGGCCCAGCAGGGTGCCGATACCTGCCGCGGCAGCGGGGCCGAGGTGGGCGACATGGTCGATTTTGTGCTTATGCAGGCAGATGGCTTTGACGAGGTCCACCTGGATCTCATAGCCGGTGGCGATACCGCGGACCAGATCGGCACCGGTGGCCCCGGTGTGCTCGGCCACCGCCAGAATGGCGGGGATATTGTCCCCGGGGTGGGAGTAGTCCGCGGCCAGGAATGTGTCGTGATAGTCGAGTTCTCGCACCGCCACACCATTGGCCCAGGCGGCCCATTCGGAGGAGGACTTCTCTGCGATGCCGAAGATAGAGGATCCCGAGCCGTTGGCGGTGACCGCATGATCCAGGGCCTGGGAGCGGGCGGCGACGATCGGTGCCCGGTTGAGGCTGGCCACGGCCACCGCGGCATTGTCGATCACCCGGTTGATGACCATCTCGGTGACCTCGTCCTCGACAGCGACCGGATCGGTTGCGACCTGGGCGATCTTATAGGCCAGCTGATCCTCCCGGGCGAGGTTGTCCTTGCTGGGGTGGACCCGGACATTATGTTCGATCATGGGGTGGGTGTGTCCTCTCTCATGGTGTGGATACAGGTTCAGACTGCCGCTGTCGGGCGATATAGGCAAGACTTCGGCGCAGGTGCAGACGGATGGCCGCCTCGGCCATCTCAGGATCGCCGGAGGCGATGCCCAAACAGATATCGCGGTGCTCAGCCGCTGACTCCTGCAGGCGTTCGGGCCGGTCGCGGGCCATCCGGCGAATCCGGGTGAGGTGGATGCGCAGATTGGCCAGTGTGCCGCTGAGATAGGGATTGGCCACAGCCTGGTCGATGGCCGCATCCATCCGGGCAGCCAGGGCGTAGTAGTCCTCTGCTTCGGCTTCCGGAGGAAGATCACTGAATTCTGCGGCCAGGGCGGAGAAGACTGTGGGGTCACAGCGGCGGGCGGCCAGGGCGGCGGCCTGGGTCTCCAAGGGGATGCGCAGTTCGAAGAGCTGGTCGATGTTCTCCGGTGATATCTCGCTGACCACGGTCCCGCGGCCGCGCTGCTGGGTGGCCAGACCGGCGGCCACCAGTCGGGACAGGGCCTCGCGCACGGGGGTGCGGGACACACCGAGCCGTTCGGACTGCTCGACCTCGGCCAGCACGGTCCCCGGGGCAAGATGGCCCTCAAGGATCTGCTCCTGCAGCGCATTGTAGGCTGCGTCACTTGCCCGCATGCTCATCAGTGTATACACAGTCATGCGAAATTGGCAGGGTCTTCTGGGTTTCTGGGTGGAAGTCCGCCCAGGTGTATACACAGAGTGTTTCAGGTATTAGTCTGTGTGATGCAGGACACATGCATTGAACTGTCTGCACAGCCTCTTGTGCCGAAGGAGCGATAGATGAACGCCTCAACCTCCCATACTGACTATCGCCAACTGCATCAGCGGTCGATCACCGACCGGGAGGGCTTCTGGTTGGAGACCGCCGCAGAACTCGACTGGGACAGCTCTCCAACTGCTGCAGTGGATGCGAGCAATGCACCCCTATACCGGTGGTTCCCCGATGGGCAGCTCAATCTCTGTCATAACGCCCTGGACCGGCATATCGCCGCCGGCCGGGGAGACTGCACTGCCCTGATCTACGATTCGGCGGTCACCGAGGGCTCCCGCAGCTACACCTATGCCGAGCTCAGAGATGAGGTGGCCACCGCCGCTGGTGCGCTCGCCGGCCTCGGGGTCAGCCCCGGGGACCGGGTTCTGCTGTATCTGCCGATGATCCCGCAGGCAGTTATCGCCATGCTGGCCTGCGCCCGCCTGGGAGCGGTGCACTCAGTGGTCTTCGGCGGATTCGCCGCCAAGGAGATCGCCGCAAGGATCGACGACGCCGCCCCCGATACCGTGATCACCGCAACCGGCGGTATTGAGCCCACCCGCCGGATCGAGTACCTGCCCAAAGTCGCCGAGGCCGTTCAGCTGGCCCAGCATGGGGTTCGGGATGTCGTCGTCGTTGATCGTGAGGGATTCGAAACCAGTCTGGATTCAGCAGCAGCGACAACCTCGGCGACGAGCCCCGCTGTGCAGTGGCATGACTGGCATCAGCTGACCACACAGGCCGAACCAGCCGATCCGGTGACTGTGGATGCCACCCACCCCCTGTATATCCTCTACACCTCCGGGACCACGGGTAAACCCAAAGGGGTGGTCCGCGATCAGGGCGGAACCGCCGCAGCGCTGCAGTGGACTATGCCGTCGATCTTCGACGTCGGGCCTGATGAGGTCATCCTCTGTGCCTCCGATGTCGGCTGGGTGGTGGGGCACTCCTATATCGTCTACGCCCCGCTGCTGGCCGGGGCCACCAGCGTGCTCTATGAGGGCAAACCGGTGGGCACCCCGGATGCCGGGGCCTTCTGGCGAATGGTCGAACAGCATAAGATCAAATCTCTGTTCACCGCCCCCACTGCGCTGCGGGCGATCCGCAAAGCCGACCCCGAGGCCAGCCTGGTGGCCGACTACGATATCTCCAGCCTGCAGTACCTCTTCTCCGCCGGCGAGCGCCTGGACCCTGAGACCCAACGCTGGATCGGGCAGGCCCTGGATGTCCCGGTGATCGACAATTGGTGGCAGACCGAGACCGGTTGGCCGATTGCCGCCAATCCAGTGGGTATCCAACAGCTGCCGGTCAAAGAGGGATCAGCCACCCTGCCGATGGTCGGTTACGAGGTGGAAGTCCTGGACCCCATGGGGGAGCCGCTGCCTGCGGGGCAGGAGGGCAATATCGCGATCAAACTGCCGCTGCCGCCGGGGACCCTGCATTCACTGTGGGGTGATGATGACAGGTATGTGGATGCCTATCTGAGCGCCTTCGAGGGGTACTACACCACAGGAGACTCCGGCTATATCGACCAGGACGGTTATATCTATGTCATGGGTCGGACTGATGATGTCATCAATGTCTCTGGGCACCGGCTCTCCACCGGGGAGATCGAAGCCGCAGTGGCTGAGCATCCGGCAGTGGCCGAATGTGCGGTGATCGGCCTGGCCGATGAGCTCAAAGGACAGCGCCCTGCCGGGTTCCTGGTGCTGAAATCCGGTGCTGAGATCGACCACCAGCGGCTGCGCGAGGAACTGGTCGCCCATGTCCGCGCCACTATTGGGCCGGTGGCCGATTTCAAAGAGGTATCGGTGGTGGAGGCCCTGCCGAAGACGAGATCAGGAAAGATCCTGCGAAAAACCATGCGCCAGATTGCCGACGGCCAGGACTACACAGTGCCCTCCACCATTGAGGATCCCGCGGTGATCGATGCCCTTCTTCCGGTACTGCGCGGCAGCGCAGGCGCCAAATAGCCGATAGCCTTCCGGGGTATGAGCGCAGAGAGCACCGGATGGGATCCACAGGCCTATCTTCAGTTCAGTGCCGAGCGGCTGCAGCCCCTGGTGGATCTCATCCATCGGATCCGGCACCCGCATGCGGCCTCTGTACTGGACCTCGGCTGTGGTGCCGGCAACGCGGTACCGGTCATCCGGGCCACCTGGCCTCAGGCGAGGGTCCTGGGTATTGACTCCAGCCCCGAGATGCTGCGCACGGCCGAAGGGAACTGGGCGGGCGAGGACATTCGCTTCCACCAGGCCGATATCCGCAGCATCAGCAGCGCGGGACTGCCCCAGGAAGTAGCCGAGACCGGAGAGGTCGATGTCATCATCTCCAATGCCGCCCTGCAATGGCTGCCCGATCACCGCCAGCTGCTGCCCGGGCTGATGGAGATCCTCGCCCCCGGCGGTGCGCTCGCAGTCCAGGTCCCGGGAAACTTCAGCAACCCCAGCCACCGGCTGCTCTACGAGATGGCCGCAGCCGAACCCTATGCCCAGCACATCGACCCATCCCGCCTGCTGCGCCCCACTGCTGAGCCCAGCGACTATCTGCAGGAGATCTCCCGGCCCGGCTGGGAGGTCGAAGCCTGGGAGACCACCTACCTCCACATCCTGCAGGGCCCAGACCCAGTCTTCGAGTGGATCTCGGCCACCGGGGCCAAACCAGTACTGGAACAACTACCACCGCCGGTCCGTGACGACTTCATCGGTCAGTACAAGGCCGCACTGCGAGATGCCTACCCCGCCAGCGAGATCGGCACTGTGCTGCCGTTCCGACGGATCTTCTTCATCGCCCGGCGTACTGGCTAGTAGAAGGTTGCTGGTTGCCCATGTGAGATCAGGCGGTAATCTGGTCGAGTCAGTGACCACTGCAGTGCCCAGCCGGGCCGACGCGTCAGGAGCAATACGTTGACTTCCGAGCCGAAGGAGCTCTTCACCATCCACGGTGAGGCGATCATCGGACCCACCGGCCGTCCCAAGCATGAGTTCCCGGTGCCCGAGCCCCTCGACTCGCATGGTCCGGGCCGCGTCATCGCCATGGTCAACCAGAAGGGCGGGGTCGGTAAGACCACCTCGGCGATCAATCTCGCCGCCGCCCTGGCTGAATACGGCCGCAAAGTCCTTATGGTCGACTTCGACCCCCAGGGGGCACTCTCGGCGGGATTGGGCGCCAACCCCCATGAGCTCGAGACCAGTGTCTACAACGTGATGATGGAGAAATCCGTCACCGTCAACGATGCCCTGGTCTCCACCCATGTGCCTGGGGTTGACCTGCTGCCGGCCAATATCGACCTCTCCGCAGCTGAGGTCCAGCTGGTCACCGAGGTCGGCCGTGAACAGGTCCTGGAACGTGCCCTGCGGCAGGTCCGTGACGACTACGACGTCGTCATCATCGACTGCCAGCCCAGCCTCGGACTGCTGACAGTCAATGCGCTCACCGCAGCCCATGGTGTGGTCATCCCACTGGTGGCTGAGTTCTTCGCCCTGCGCGCAGTGGCCCTGCTCAAGGACACCATCGAGAAGGTCCAGGACCGCATCAACCCCGATCTGGAGATCGACGGCGTGCTGGTCACCATGGTCGATCTGCGCACCACCCACGCCAAAGAGGTCATCCAACGGATCGTCGAGGCCTTCGGGGAGAAGGTCTTCGAAACGGTGATCAAACGATCGGTGAAATTCCCAGATGCCACAGTGGCCGCCGAACCGATCACCAATTACGCGGCAAAGCACGACGGCGCCAAGGCCTACCGTCAGCTGGCCCGCGAACTGATCAGTCGGGGAGGAGCACCGTAGGTGCGAGGACGTCCACGTGAGCGAACGGCGGCTGCCTAATGGTCACCGCCGCTGAGACCGGACTGGACCAGGCGCCAGCCTCCGGTGCCGAGGGCCTCACCGGCGAGGACGGGGAGGAACTTCGCTCTGGGTTCACCGTCACCCTCGATGGGTTCGACGGCCCCTTCGACCTGCTGCTGGGTCTGATCGCCAAACGAAAGATGGACGTCACCAAAGTGGCCCTGGGTGAAGTCACCGATGAGTTCATCGCCTATGTGCGCACTCTCGACGCCCAGAAAGCTCTGGACGAGTCCTCGAACTTCGTCTTCGTGGCAGCGACCCTTCTGGATATGAAACTGGTCCAGCTGCTGCCCGGTTCCGAGGTCGAATCTGAGGAGGACATCGCGGCACTGGAGGCCAGGGATCTGCTCTTCGCCCGGCTGCTGCAGTACAAGGCATTCAAGCAGATCGCCGAGCAGATGGGGCAGGCCGCCAGTCAGAACGCCGGGCGCTTCCCCCGCCGTCCAGGTACTCACCCGGATATGCAGAACCTGCTGCCCGAGCTGGTCTGGAACACCACCGCCGAGGATCTCAAGGCCCTGGCCGAGAAGGCCTTCGCCCGCCAGCACTATGAACCGGACCATGTGAAGCTGGAGCATCTGCATGCTCATGCGGTCAATGTGCGCGAGGAGATGGCGGCGATGACCGAGCAGCTGCGCCAGGCCGGCACCTGCCGGTTCCAAGACCTGGTGGCCCAGGCGGAGAACCGCCTGGTCGTCGTCGTGCGTTTTCTGGGACTTTTGGAGCTCTTCCGCGACCGGGCCATCGATTTCGACCAGGACCAGCCCCTGGGGGACCTGACCATCACCTGGTCCGGCAGCAGTCAGGAAGAGGCCGCCGAGACCCTGGCCCGTGCAGAAGAGGAATGGGACCAACAGTGAACGGTCAGCAGAACATCAACCCAGCACTGGAGGAAGCCGAATCCTCCCATCTGGTCTCCCATGAGGATTATCTCGGCGCCATCGAAGCGGTGCTGATGGTCGCCGAGGAACCGGTGACCCCTGCTGAGCTGGCCGCAGCGGTCAACCTGCCCCAGCACCAGGTGCAGGTCCTGCTCGATGAACTGCGCGCTGAGGCCGATGGTGTCGATGAGAACTGGCCGGGGGATAAGCCCCCCGGAAGGCAGCGCGGTTTTGAGCTGCGCGAGGTCGCCGGCGGCTGGCGTTACTACTCCCGGTTGCGCTATGCCGACCAGGTCTCAGCCTTCATCCTGGGCGGCCAGACCTCCCGACTCTCCCCGGCAGCCCTGGAAACCCTTGCCGTGATCGCCTACCGGCAGCCGGTGGCCCGATCCGCCGTGGCAGCAATCCGCGGGGTCAACGTCGATGGGGTGGTCCGTACCCTGGTTCAACGCGGACTGCTGGACACCGCCGGCACCGATCCGGTTACCGGCGCCACCCTCTATACCACCACCGCGGAGTTCCTCGAACGCCTCGGACTGGACTCCCTGGAGGATCTGCCCAAACTCAGCCCTCATCTGCCAGGTGTTGAGGATCTGGACGAGACGGAGACCTCCGCCTGAGCTCCACAGTCCAGGCCACAGGCTGCCGCGTAGTTATTGGTCAGCCGCAGCCTTATCAGCAGACGGGAACTCAATAAGGACGCGGTAAATGCAACGTCCTCGGGCCGGTAGGATGATCGGCATGAGTTTTCAGGGTAAACGCAGGCCGAAGAAGCCTGCGCCACGGGCAACCCGGGCAGCCCGAACCCCTAAGCCAGGCACCGAGGGCGGACCCTTCGCCAAGGCCAACCCCGAACGGCTGATCAACGCCGAACCGAAACCTGTCAAAATCCGCGCCGATGAGGCCGAGGCCAATTTCCGGGCCGTCCACGACGACGACGGCACCCGCCTGCAGAAAGTCCTGGCCTCCGCCGGGGTCGCCTCCCGTAGGGTCTGCGAGAATCTCATCGCCGAGGGCCGGGTCTCCGTCAATGGCAAAGTCATCATTGAACCCGGTGTCCGGGTCAAACCTGAGGATGTCACCATCCACGTCGACGGGGTCCGGGTGACCCTCGATGTCGAACACCGATATGTGATGTTCAACAAACCGGCCAAGGTGATGACCACTATGTCCGACCCCGAAGGTCGGCGCAGCATCGGCGATTTTCTGACCGGGGAGTATAAGAACCTCAGGCTCTTCCACGTTGGCCGGCTCGACTACGAGACTGAGGGCCTGCTGCTGCTGACCAATGACGGTCAGCTGGCCAATAAACTCGCCCACCCCTCCTACGAGGTGCCCAAAACCTACCTCGCCGAGGTCAGCGGCCAGCTGCCGGCCAAGAAGGCCAAACAGCTGAAGAGCGGCATCGAGCTCGAGGACGGGCCGATCGCCGCAGATGACTGCACCATCATCGGCAGCGCAGGGTCGAAGACCATGGTGGAGATAACCCTGCACTCGGGACGCAACCGAATTGTGCGCCGTATGTTCGAAGCCGTGGGCCATCCTGTCCAGCGCCTGGTGCGCACCGGAATCGGCCGGATCACTATCGGAGACCAGGCCCAGGGCAGCCTCCGAGACCTCGAACCCCAGGAGATCGGCCATCTCATGGACCTCACCAGCACTGGAGGCAGCAATGGTTGAGCCCCAGCGCACAGTCTTGATCCGCGGCACCGGCCTGCTCGGGGCCAGTATCGGCCTGGGCCTGCGGGCAGCCGGGCAGAAGGTCTGGCTATCCGACCCCTCACCGACAGCCCAGCGGATCGCCCAGGACATCGGAGCCGGCACCATCTATGAGGCCGGAGATCAGGCCGAGATCGTCGTCGTCGCCTCCCCACCGGAGGTGACCGCGCAGGAAGTTGCCGATGCCCTGCAGAACCACCCCACAGCCACCGTGCTGGACATCGCCTCGGTCAAAGGAAAGATCCTGAGCCAACTGAATGCTCTGGCAGCTGATGCCCAGCACCCGCTGCAGCAACAGGACCTCCACCGGTATGTGGGCACCCACCCCATGGCAGGTCGGGAGAAATCCGGACCCGTGGCCGCCAGGGGAGAGCTGTTCACCTCCATGCCCTGGGTCATTTGCGCCCACGAGACCTCCTCCGAGGAAGCCGTGGCCACCGCCACCGCCCTGGCTCGCAGTCTCGGCGCCAGCGTGCACCGGATGACAGCGACCAAACATGACGAATCGGTAGCCCTGATCTCCCACCTGCCCCAGGTGGCCGCATCCCTGGTGGCCAGCCGGCTGCAGGATGCCGAGACCAGCGCCCTGGCTCTCTCCGGCAACGGCCTGCGCGATGTCACCCGGATCGCAGCCAGCGACCCCAACCTCTGGGTGCAGATTCTCTCCGGCAACGCCCGCCCAGTGGTGGAGATCCTCTACGGACTGCGTGAGGACATCGAGCGGCTCATCGGCACCCTGGAGGAACCAGAGGCCCCAGGCGGCCAGGCCGATATCGCCCAACTGATCGCCGAGGGCAACGCCGGGGTCACCCGGATCCCGGGCAAACACGGAGCGCCCCCGCAGTCCTTCGCGGTGGTGACGGTGATCATCGATGACAAACCCGGACAGATCGCCGCAGTGCTCAATGATGTCTCCACCGTCGGGGTCAACGTAGAGGACCTCCGGATGGAACACTCGGCCGGGCACCAAGTAGGTATGTTGGAAGTGTCCGTTCTGCCGGGCAGACGAGATGAGTTGGCAGAAGCGCTGACTGAGATGGGATGGAAGGTAGTACTTTCGTGAGCACACACACCGAACAGACACCACCGGCGACAGATCCGGGGGCGCCTCGGATGATCATCGCCGTGGACGGGCCCTCCGGCTCCGGGAAGTCCAGTGTGTGCCGGGCCGCAGCCACCCACCTCGGCGCCGGCTATCTGGACACCGGGGCAATGTACCGGGCAGCCACCTGGTACTGCCTGGACCAGCAGATCGACCTCGACGACGAAGAGGCAGTCGCCGTCGCCGTCGAAGAACTGCCCATGAACATCTCCACCGACCCCGATCACCAGGTGATCTGCGTGGGCTCCCAGGACGTCACCGACGCCATCCGGGAACCGCGGATCTCCGAGAAGGTCTCCGAGGTGGCCACCAACCGTAGGGCACGCTCCCTGCTGGTGGCAGCCCAGCGTCGAATTATCGACGAGGCCGGGTTCATTGTGGCCGAAGGCCGGGACATCACCACTGTGGTGGCCCCCGATGCCCAGGTCCGGGTGCTGCTGACCGCCTCCGCCGAGGCACGTCTGCGCCGCCGCGGAGCACAGCTTGGCGGCACCCAGGATGCCGAGGCGTTGAAGAAACAGGTTCTGGAGCGCGATAAGAAGGACTCCGCGGCCTCCAATTTCACCGAGGCCGCCGATGGGGTCGCAGTTCTGGACTCCTCCGACCTCACATTCCAAGAGACCGTGGACTCCCTGATCGGCCGGGTGCAGATCGCCCAGGAAGATGCTGCCTGATGAGCGAAGAATTCCCTGAGGACCAGGACAACCTGGCTGAGCGCCTGGCCGAGATCAGTGAGGATGAGGCCGAGGCCCGGGCCGCTGCCCTGCGCGCGGGCCTACAGGACTACGAACTCGACGATGAGGACGCGGCCCTACTCGCCGATGAATACGACGAGGACGGGGCCGAGCCCTATGTGCCGGCACCTCCTGTGCTGGCGATCGTCGGTCGGCCCAATGTCGGCAAATCCACCCTGGTCAACCGGATCATCCGTTCCCGGGAGGCTGTGGTCGAGGACGTCCCCGGAGTCACCCGAGACCGAGTGACCTACCCCGCCGAATGGAATGGGCGGGACTTCACCCTGGTCGACACCGGGGGATGGGAGGCCGATGCCAAGGGCATCCACAAACGGGTAGCTGACCAGGCCGAACTGGCCGTGGACGAGGCCGATGTCGTGGTCTTCGTCCTCGATGGGCTCGTCGGAGCCACCGCCGTGGATGAGGCCGTGGTCAAAATGCTGCGCCGGAAGAAGAAACCGGTGCTGCTGGCGGCCAATAAGATCGACTCCACCGCCCAGATGACCGAGGTCTACCCCCTGTGGAACCTGGGACTCGGTGAGCCCTACCCCGTCTCAGCACTGCACGGCACAGGAACCGGTGACCTCCTGGATGCCGCGATGAAGCATCTGCCTGAGACCGCGCAGTACGGCGGCATGGTACCGGTTGGCGGACCCCGCCGGGTGGCCCTGGTCGGCCGGCCGAATGTGGGCAAATCCTCCCTGCTGAACAAACTCGCCGGTGAGGAGCGCGTGGTCGTAGACAACGTCGCCGGGACCACCCGAGACCCCGTTGACGAACTGGTCACCCTTGCCGGTGAGGAATGGCGGTTCGTGGACACCGCCGGCATCCGTCGTCGTCAACATATGGCATCCGGCTCCGAGTACTACGCCATGCTGCGCACCCAACGCGCCCTGGACAAGGCAGAGGTCGCCGTCGTGCTGCTGGCTGTTGATGAGCCCATCTCCGAACAGGATGTGCGGATCATCCAGATGTCCCTGGACGCCGGCCGCGCCCTGGTGCTGGCCTATAACAAATGGGATCTGCTCGACGATGAACGCCGCTACTACCTGGAACGTGAGATCGATAGGGACCTAGCCCATGTCGCATGGGCACCGCGGGTCAACGTCTCGGCACGCACCGGCTGGCATAAGGACAAACTCGGCCCCGCTCTGTCCACCTCCCTGGAGAACTGGGAACAGCGGATCCCCACCGGAAGGCTCAACGCATTCCTGGGCGAGCTCGTCGCTGCCCATCCGCATCCGGTGCGTGGAGGCAAACAGCCCCGAATCCTCTTCGGAACCCAGCCCTCGACCCGTCCGCCGAAATTCGTGCTGTTCACCACCGGTTTCCTCGACCCCGGTTACCGGCGGTTCATCACCAGGCGGCTGCGCGAGACCTTCGACTTCACCGGAACCCCTATCGAAGTGCAGATGCGAGTGCGGGAGAAACGCAAACGCCGCTGATCACAGCCTGAGCTCCGCTGTAGGTGAACGGGATATGAACGAATCTCACCTGGGTAAACAGAAGGTTTAGCCGACTATCACCTTCCGGTTACCCAGCACCTGCACTGGATTCACTCCCCATTGGTGAGATCTCCTCTGGACGCAGTTCCACACCGTGACCTTGAGGAGAACAGAATGGATACAAAGTCCCTGGGCAAGAAGACCAGGACCAGGAACTGCTCGCAGATTATCTGGCACGCCGTCGTACAGACTCCGGCGGGTAAGCTCGGAGGTGGTGGACGCTCCAGAATCCCCCGCAGAGACAGAGTCCTCTCCAGCCAGCTTCTCGCTTCTGCTTACCGGTCCCGGATGGGGAAAGAGCGCATCCGCCTTCGGCTACGCCATGCGAGCTGTGGGTCGAGGGTGGCCGGTGACAGTCATCCAGTTCCTGAAGGGCCGGTCCTGGAACCAGGCCGAGGCCAGTATCGCTGTACAGAACTGAGTGCACTGGCCAGTGTTTTCGCCAGGGCTTACCTGGGGACGCCGCGACCCCCGGGAGCTGTGCCTGGAAGCCTGGTCGGCAGCCCGTACCGCCCTGGAGTCACCTGCAGGGGGGTTGGTCATCCTCGACGAGATCAGCGGAGCCGCCGATCATGGGTGGCTGCAGGCAGCCGATATCGCCAGTGCCGTCAATGACCGGTACCCGCAGACCTCAGTGATCATGACCGGTAAGCCGGAGACCCCGGAGCTGATCGAGACCGCCGATACTGTCATCCGTTTCGACCTGCTCAAACACGATGAGCGCCTGGGCAAGCCGATGACCCATTGAGCTGGCCGGAGGTCCCGGGGCCTCCTGCCGGTTACTGGTAGCCCAGGGCGGTTTCGATATCGCGGGTGATCGCTGCGATGGCATCCCAGCTGGAGCCCTGGCTGAGGATGGTGAGGACATAACTGCCCGAGGGGTGGTGGACAATCGCAGTGTCATGCAGATTCCCGCTGATCCAGCCCGGCTTATTCAGCACCTGACCAGTCGATCCGGCAGGAATGCCCTGCCGGTGAATATTGGCTGCCAGGGCATCACGCAGCCGCTGCTGGCTGGAGTCAGTGATGCTCATCGATCCGGTGGCCAAGCTGGTCATAAATGAGCTGAGGTCATCTGCGGTGGTCAGGATGCCGCCTTCACCGCCGCGAGTGTTAGTCACTCCCAGCGGGGCCGCTTCACTGTAGATAGTCGCCCAACCGATCTCCGGCCCAAGCTTCTCCGGGCAGTGGTTGTCGCTGAGGGCGATCATGTCATGGAAGCACTGTGCGAGATCCCGTTCCCCGATCACTGGGTCATCCCAGCTCATCGAACCGTCCTCGATTCGTTGCAGGACACTATGGGCAATGAGGATCTTATAGGTGCTGGCGCTGCGGTGGGAGTCTCCGCCACCGGTTGAGCCGTGCCGACCATCAGCGCCAAGTTCTGCGACATTGATGGAGATCTGGCCGGGATAGTTCGAAGCCAGTGCTGCTAGGTACGTGTTGAGATCCCCATCGAAGCTTGGAGCGGTGGACTGCACCGGAGGTGCGGGGTCCGTTGGGTCCTCAAGCTCTAGGCTTTCACCCAGCTCTGGTTCCTCATCTGGACCGATATCTGCTGATTCGCCTTCGTCAGCGGTGCCCTCATCCTCGGGCTCATCGGCCTCGTCCCGGGTGGTGTCCTCGGAGGAGGAGTCGCCGTCGTCATCTTCCTCAGGATCGGTGGCCTCATCGGATTCATCTGCGGGAGAGCCATCCTCACTGTCCTCCGCGTCAGCCTCTTCCTCCTCGGAACGGCCATTGGAGGCCTCATGGGCAGCATTGAGGTCAGCTGCCAGTTCAGTGACGCCCTCGGGTGGGGCAGTGGGGATGGGAGTTTGCGTCCCCGGGGTGTCAGAACCACCTGTGGTGGTTGAGGGCTCTGCTCCTGCTTCCTCAACGGGTTCTTCAGCTGTGACTTCACCAGCGACAGCGGCAGTGCCGCCATCGGGGGCATGTGCCGCTGCGGCATGGGTTTCGGAGATGCGGTCAGCGAGTTCGACAGCGGCCTCGGACATTGTGGATTCAGCACTGTCCTGGGCGGCCGCCGGTGCCGGCTGGGTGAACCGAACCTGCACCATGCTGGAGGGCTCGGGGGAGTGGAAATTGGGTGCGCAACCGGTAGCCAGCAGAGCAGTGGTCAGGGCCACCGCACTGAGACGTCCGGGCACACCCGCTATCAGGGGAAGGCGCGGGTGCATAGGGACAGGCTAATTAACCCACCGGCAGGTTCGGCGGATTTCACTCAGCAAACCGGGTTACGTTTTTGTCACGGCGGGATGTCGCATTCATCAGGGATGACACGGGGGTGGTCCTGCCAAGTGGACACCTGGCGGGGCAAGCGGCTAAGATCGTCTGGTGCTCAAGGGGCTCGGCAGAGTCCGGTTGAGCATAATCCACGGGATATAGCGCAGCTTGGTAGCGCGTCCGTCTGGGGGACGGAAGGTCGTCGGTTCAAATCCGGCTATCCCGACCAAGACAAAATTCCCGCAGAATCTCAGATATCCATGGCGATTCTGCGGGATTTTTTTGTTTCCACAGTGCGCCTGGCCAGGGACGTTCAGGACGTGCCGGGATCTCATTTACTGTCAGCGAATTTATGCACAAACCTTCACCGAGACATTGGTAGTGAGCCGTGAGATCTCAAACTGGCATGGAGGCCTTTACATTGACAGTGCCTCGCGCCGAGGGGTCGAAGCTGACCGAATGTAGGCGCTCATACTCTGATAAGTCTGGAATCGAAAGGGAATAGCAGTTTCGTCGTCACGGCTTGGTTCTACCTATCGTCTATGTGTGCATCTGAGTGCTATCTTGCCAACTGTCGGGAACAGATTCTGCGTAATCAGCGTCGCAGGCCCGCAGGATGGCTCCTAGGACAACAAGTCCGAAGAACACAGCAGCGATGACGGCTGCAATCTTTCCTAGCAGGGGCCAACCCCTAAACCCTCTCGAACGGGTACCTGGAGCGATTGGCTTAATGGACGTTGGGCGCGTTCCAAGATTAGAAGGGGTCGTGAGTTTAGGGCCCTGCCTTGAGCGTGTTCGTTTTGGTGCCACATAGGCCTGGGGTATTTCAGGCCGTTCGTTTTTCTGTTCAACAGATCCCCCCGTATCAATCAGCTGAAGGGCTGCTTTCGCGGATATTATCTCTGTGGCGAAACCCCTGCCAATGTTCTCTTCAGCCTTGCGAAGTTTCACCTCTCCTGAATCCTCTCCTACGACCAGGAGCGTCGTCTTTCGAGTTACGTTGTTCTGTGGTTGCCCTCCAAGCTCAGCAATCCTCTCGATGAACCGGTCCCGAGTCCATCCGGGGATAGAGCCACTAATGACTACGTGCTGACCGAAGATCGGGTGTTGTGGGTCAGCATCGGGATTTGGCGCTGGCAGGTCAGCCACCTTCTTATATCGGCTGATGGAGTGTGAGGGGGCAAAGGACGGCCCACCGTTAGTCGCTCGCCGGGGTCTACTTGCCGAATTAGGGGCACACAGGTCTTCGATTCGATTCGCGCCAGTTTGCAGAGCTATGGCCAACACAACTTCGGCCGAAGCCCGGGCATCACTACCCGCTTGGTGATGTGCGGCGAGGCTAATCCCCAAGTGCTCGCATACTCGGTCCAGTTTGTATTCGCTTAGGTTAGGCAGCATCTTCCGGGAAAGGTCCAAACTGCACCGCCATTCCCAAGGTTCTGGGGTAATCTCTGCGCGTTCGCATGCTGCTGTATAACACCCACTGTCGAACT
Organism: Nesterenkonia sedimenti; assembly: GCF_012641515.1. Taxonomy (GTDB): domain Bacteria; phylum Actinomycetota; class Actinomycetes; order Actinomycetales; family Micrococcaceae; genus Nesterenkonia; species Nesterenkonia sedimenti. The sequence continues at coordinate 29,591 of NZ_JABAHY010000001.1, forward strand.
GGACGTTATGCGCTGTAACACCACGAGTGCCTACGAGCCTCTTCAATTTGATTGACGACTCTTGCCATGTAAGGCCGGATTTCACCATGTCGGGAGTGATGCCGTGAATGTTCACGTTGTAGGGGTTGAAGGACTCTAAGCCCGTCAGCGGCTGCACGTACCACTGCTCAGTGAGGGTAATGCTCCCGTTCTCTACCAGGCATACTCCTACCTGACAGATGGAAGCTTGGTCATTGTTAGCAGTTTCGAAGTCGATAGCAACAAAAGTCGGCCCAGCCAATGTGTTCCCCCAACGGTAGCGAGCAATTCATCCCTCATTGTGCCTGTGATCAGGCTGTATATGGATGTTGTTGCGGTGGCATGAGTCTCTCCGCGGAGTATTGTGCAGCCCCGATGACTGTCTGGCCGGCCCTAGGTCAGAGAACCGAGCGAAGCTGTTTTACGTGGCGGTTGCCGCAGGACGGGGATTGATGACGGTAACCCCCCGGGCTATCCCGACCAAAATCTCCGAATCAGGTGCCCAATTCCTGGCGCACCGCCTCCGCAGCATAATGGCCTGAGACTACTGCGCCTTCCATAGTCGCCAGGTGTTTCTGCTTCGTATAGTCACCGGCCAAGGTCAGTCCTGGCACCGGTGTTGCTTGAACCGGCCGGAGCTTCTCATTGCCGGGCTCCAGTGAGTAGAAGTCCGAATCGATGACCACCTTCCGGAAATCGGTCACCAGGCCATGCAGGTTCAGCCCCAGCCGTTTGGCGTCATCGTAGGCCAGCTCCAGAAGCTGCTGGGCCTCGGTGGCAATATGCCGCTGCGGAAGAGACCCCATGCTGCTGCGCAAAGCTGGTCACCGTCACCTCATCCAGAGCCTCGGGGTCCTGAACGTACTCCTTGGCTCCGGCGGCCAGCATCTTGCCCAGGGCCAGTTTCTGCCCCATGGGCAGGAAATCATTGTTACCCAGTGCCTCGGCCAGCGATTTGATCGGCTTATGGATCATTGACGCACCGAAGACTGCGTCGGGGCCCCATCGGGAGTCAGAATCTCGACCTCGTCCTCCCAATGAACGACGTCATTGAGGTCCTTGCCCATATGTTTGATCAGTTTCGGCAGCGCCCGGTAGAAACCCAGGTAACGGTGCAGACCCGATTCAATGGTCATCCCATCGGCATCCCAACTGGAGGTGCGCCCACCGACAACATGTCCGGCCTCCAAAACGGTGACGCGGTGTCCAGAGTCGACCAGATCCACGGCTGCGGCTAGGCCGGCTAAACCGGATCCGACGACGACGGCGTGCTGGGGCTCTGACATCTGACTCACCTCAGGTATCGACCACAGTTGTCTATCTGCCGAAACTAAACACTGAAGCTCAATCTGACCTGGGCGTTTGCCGGATATCGCATCGGGGCCAGCTGTTCATGTGTAGGCTGATTCACATGGCCCATGTGTATCTCACCCGCCCCCTGGGCGAGGTCGTCGACCAGTACAGCAGTGCATTTGGATCTCGCGAGGTGCGGATCCACCCCGATACTGAGTTTCCTCCCCCCAGGGAGGAACTGCTCAAGGCAGTTGCCGGAGCGGAGGCACTGATCACCACGGTGACTGACCGGATTGACGAGGAAGTTTTCGACGCCGCCGGCGACCAGCTGAAAGTGGTGGCCAATGTGGCAGTCGGCTACGACAATATCGATCTCGAAGCTGCCGCCGCCCGGGGCATCACCGTCACCAATACCCCCGGTGTTCTGGATGAGGCCGTCGCAGACCTCACCCTGGGGCTGATGCTGGCCACCACCCGCCGGGTGGTTGAAGCGGATCGTTTCCTCCGCACCGGCAGGGAGTGGATCTGGGGCCCCCAGGGCTATGTGGGCCTGGACATCTCCGCCGGAGCAAGCCTGGGAATCGTCGGCCTGGGCCGAATCGGGATGGCTGTGGCCAAACGCGCCCAGGCATTCGGCATGAAGATCGTGGCCACCGGCAGCCGGGCCACCAGTGAGGAAGCCCAGCAGCTGGGAGTGATCCCGGCGGCATCAGTGGCCGAACTGCTGCCCCAGGTGGATGTGCTCAGCCTCCACTGTCCCCTCACCGAGGAGAACCGGCACCTCATCGGCGCTGCGCAACTGCAGAGCATGAAGCCCGGCAGCTACCTCATCAACACTGCCCGCGGGCCCCTGGTGGATGAGAAGGCCCTGGTGGCGGCGCTGAACTCGGGACATCTGGCCGGAGCCGGACTCGATGTCCACGAATTCGAACCCCAGACCGACCCCCAGCTGCGCGAAATGGAGCAGGTGGTCATGCTGCCGCATATCGGTTCAGCAGGCGGGGCCACCCGCCGGAAGATGGCGACCCTTGCCCTGGACAACGTGCTGGCAGTCCTCAACGGAGAACAGCCGCCGACGCCGGTGCGCTGACCGACCAACCGAACCTGGAACCCTACCTAGCTGATCCGCCCGCGGTAGCGGCCCAGGGTCTCATCGCGGAACTCGTAGAACCGGCCCTCGGTGATTGAGGCCCGGATATCGTCGACGAGCTTCACGGTGTAGTACTCGTTGTGGATGGTGCACAGGGTGGAGTACAGCATCTCCTTGGCCTTGAACAGATGATGCAGATAGGCCTTGGAGTAGTTCTGGCAGGTGTAGCAGCCGCAGTCGTCCTGAATAGGGGAGAAGTCCTTCTTATACTTCGCCTGCGGGACGTTGAAGTACCCATCGGGGGTGTAGACCCGGCCATTGCGGGCCACCCGTGAGGGCTGGACGCAGTCGAAGGTATCGGCCCCGTTCTCCACTGCGGTGAAGAAGTCATCGGGTTCGGAGATTCCCAGCAGGTGCCGGGGTTTGGACTCCGGCAGCTCCGCGGAGACCCAACCGACAATAGTGCCCAGGTTTTCCTTCTCCAGGGCCCCACCGATGCCGAAACCGTCGAATACCTGACCATCAACCTCCATAGCGGCCAGATCCTGGGCGGCCTTGCGCCGCAGGTCCTCATACTGAGCCCCCTGCAGCACACCGAAAAGTGCCTGATACGGCCGGTGGCTGCGCTGCTGGGTCAGCTGTCGGTGCTCAGCCAAGCAGCGTTCGGCCCAGCGCCGGGTCCGCTCCAGGGATTCCTCCTGGTAGGCCCGGGTGTTGAACAGGGTGGTCAGCTCATCGAAGGCGAAGATGATATCCGCCCCGATCTCGTGCTGTAGTCCCATCGAAATCTCCGGGGTGAACCGGTGCTCGGTGCCGTCGATATGGGATTTGAAGGTGACCCCATCGTCGTCGACGAATGCCCGGCGCTCATGCTCCTCAGCGATCGCCTCGTCATCGGTGACCCGGGTGGCATCCATGGAGATCGTCTTTTTAAACCCAACCCCCAGGCTCATCACCTGGAACCCGCCGGAGTCGGTGAAGGTAGGGCCGGGCCAGTTCATGAACTTCCCCAGGCCCCCGGCGGCATCGAGCACATCGGTGCCCGGCTGCAGGTTCAGGTGATAGGCGTTGGCCAGCACCGCCTGGGATCCGAGTTCGGACATCTCCTCCGGCCGCACGGCTTTGATTGTGGCTTTGGTGGCCACTGGAATGAAGGCCGGGGTCTGTATCGTCCCATGTGGGGTTGTGATAGTCCCGGTCCGGCCCAGTGCCCCCTCGATCCGGTCATGGACTTCAAAGCCGAAGTTCTCCTGCCCGTGGGCAGGGTGAGGGGCAGGGGGCGACGTCGGGGTTTCTTTTCCGGGCTCAAGCACCTGTGAATTCTACCGGCTGGTCACTCATGACTGTGCCATTGCTCCGGTGGGAGCAGTTGGTGTTCATAGACTGATTCGGTGTCTAGATTCGATCCAGAGCAGTGGGCTGAGCGCGGCTACGAGATCCTGCCCGGGGTAATACTGGCCTTTGTCGGCGCGGTGCTGGCCCACCGCTTCCTGGGGGAGTGGCTGCCGGTCTCCGCCCTGCTGATCGCCATTGTGCTGGGCATGCTGCTGCGCACCCTCGGATGGGTCCCCTGGTGGGGTGAGGCCGGACTGAAGTGGACTGCCAAATTCCCGCTCAGGGTGGGGATCGTGCTGCTGGGCCTGCAATTGGCCTTCGGGGATATTCTCGGTCTGGGTTGGGAAGTCCTGGTGATCATTGTGGCCACTGTGCTGGTCACATTCTTCGGAATCCGTCTGCTGGGCTCGAGCTTTAGAACAGATACGACGACGACGTCGCTGCTGGCCACCGGAACAGCCATCTGCGGGGCCTCAGCGGTGGCCGCCGCCGCAGCGGTCCTGGACCGCGGTGACGGCAAGGATGCCCAGGGGAGGGATATTGCGGCCCCGACCGCGACTGCACTGGCCGTGGTGACCCTCTGGGGTACGGTCGCCATGCTGGTTCTGCCTGTCTTGGTGGGCCTTACCGGCATGGGGGATCACCGGGCCGGTGTCTGGATCGGTGCCAGCGTCCACGAGGTGGGACAGGTGGTGGCTGCAGGCGGCATGGTGGCCGCGACTGCACTGACTGTGGCGACCATGGTGAAACTGGCCAGGGTACTGATGCTTGCCCCGATGGTGGTCGCGCTTCGCATCGGCCCCGGGGCCCCGGTACGCGGCGGCAGTGCTGAGGGTGGGAAACGGCCCCCACTGATCCCGTGGTTCGTTATCGGGTTCCTGGGCGCGGTGGTACTCAACTCCACTGTGGATATTCCGACTGATACTGCAGACCTGCTGGCTCAGATCACGACCATGCTCATCACCGTGGCGATGGTCGGAGTTGGGGCGGCGGTGAACCTACGGACCCTAGTGAAAACCGGTGGTCCCGCGGTACTGCTCGGTGGTGCCGGAAGCGTGCTGGCTGCAGGGACGGCCCTTCTGGGCATCCTGGTGCTGCTCTGAGTGAAGGCGTGTCTCCCAATTTCTCACCGACTGCGCAGCACCCTGCGGGCGCCCTGACTGCGCCTCGCTCAGTCACAAATGCGCTGCATTTGCTCCCTCACTCGGCTTGCAGGACACTGCGCAGGGCACTTGCTCGCTTCGGCGTCAATTGGGAGACCCGCCCCACAACAGTTAGGCCGCAAGGCTGACTGTCGGGTTCATGATGGTCTCGTATTCGATGGGGGTCAATCGGCCCAGGCGGGCCTGCCGGCGGCGTCGATGGTAGGTCCGCTCGATCCAGGTGATGATCGCGATCCGGAGATCTTCTCGAGTCCGTCATCGCTTGCGGTCCAGGACATTCTTCTGGAGCAGGGCGAAGAAGGACTCCATCGCGGCGTTGACGCTCCTATAGTGCGAGTTCGAGGCTATGTACCAGCGCCTGTTCGAGTCCCCAGAGGAGTGGGGACACCAGGAGACTTCCCAGGAAGAGACGTTCTTCGGCTATGCCGAAGAACTCGGCCTTGACATGGAACGCTTCGAAGCCGACTTCAACGACCCAGCGATCCTGGAACGCGTCGAACAGAGCCAGCAGGACGGTCAGGATCTCGGTGTCCAGGGCACCCCGACGTTCTTCCTCGACGGCGAGCGCCTTGAGCTTGAAAGCATCACCGACTTGGAGAACAGCCTCGATGCCGCCCTTGACGACTAAGCCCCGGACCGGGCCAGGGTCGGCCGATGGCGTCCGCCCGGTGTTGCCCGGGCGCTGGCTGGGGATACTGCTGCTCCTCGGCGGGGTAGTCGGCCTGCTGGCCGCTGCAGTGCTGCTGGTGGAGAAGATCGAGCTGATCAGGAACCCCGATTACATCCCCACCTGCACCATTAACCCGGTCCTGTCATGTGGCTCGGTCATGGACACCCCGCAGGCCGAGGCCTTCGGCATCCCCAATCCCATCCTCGGGATCGTTGGATTCACCGCCGTCACCGCCATCGGTGCCGCCATGCTGGCCGGAGCACGGTTCGCCGGCTGGTTCTGGATCCTCGTACAGGCGGGGGTGACCTTCGGGGTGGTGTTCGTGCACTGGTTGATCTACCAGAGCCTCCATGTCATCGGAGCCCTGTGCCCGTACTGCATGATCGTCTGGGCCGCGATGATTCCTAACTTCTGGCACATCACCATCAGCAACCTTCAGCTCCTTCACGTCTCCAGCCGTACCGTGCTGGGGAGGGCCCTCGCGGGTATCACCGAGTACCGTGGCACCATCCTCACCGCCTGGTACCTGGTCATCCTCGCGCTGATCGCACACCGATTCTGGGATTACTGGACCACCCTCATCTGACTGACGTGGGAAGTCAGCCAGCCGTCGGCTCCTCAGGAGAGGGTGAGGAAGAGCTTCTCGAGTTCCTCGATGGTGAGGCCGTCCTCTTCTTCGGCCGCCGTCTCGGGGTCTGTGATGCAGTACTGCATGACTCCGGATACGATGACGAAACCTGCCCGGTCCAGGGCGGTGGACACCGCGGCCAGCTGTGTGACGACCTCCCTGCATGAGCCATCGTTCTCCACCGCGTTGATGACCGAGTCCAGCTGGCCGCGGGCGCGCTTGAGCCGGTTGATGATCTTGCGCTGAGTTTCGGGGTCTGCGTTACGCATGAGGTTTCCTTCCGGGATTCTGGGCGCGAGAACACGACGAACAATGGTCCCATGATTCTGAGAGCCGGGGATCAGCCGGAGGAAAGGCGGCCTGGTTTTCGCTCGTGGCAGTCTTCGCAGATTCGCGGAGTTCTCCCCGCCTCAGACGAGTTCCATGGTCAGCACCAGGCCACCCATGATCAGGACGAAAACTCCGAAGGCTCTGCGGAGCAGCGTCTCCGGGATGCGGTCGGTGAACCGTGAGCCCAGCAGCGCTCCTGCGACGGCGGCAGCGGTGACCATCAGGATCAGCGTCCAGTCCAGGGTCACGGTGGTCAGGTATCCGCCCAGTCCCGCTGCTGATTTCATGGTGATGACCATCAGGGAGGTCCCCACTGCTGCGGGCATGGACAAGCCGCCGAGCAGGACCAGGGCGGGCACGACCAGGAATCCGCCTCCCGCGCCCACCATGCCGGTCACCAGGCCGACGACCGATCCGTCGATGAGGATCCGCCACCAGCGGCGCGAGATGCGTTCCCCGCGCGTTGACGGCGCACTCGACGTTGTCCTGCGCCGGAGCATGGCTGCGGCAGTGGCCACCATCATCATCGCGAAGGCGATCATCAGCACTGTGCCGGGGATGCGGCCACCGATCAGCCCGCCGGCGAAAGCCCCGATCATGCTGGCGCCCCCGAAGAGCGAGCCGATCCTCCACTGCACGTTTCCCCGGCGTGCGTGGCTGAGCAGACTCACCGCAGAGGTCACAGCGACCACGAACAGGGACCCGGCTATTGCTTCCTGCGGTTCCATCCCCGCCACGTAGGCCAACAGGGGGACGGCGAGAATGGAGCCGCCGCCGCCCAGCAGGCCCAGCGATAGACCGATGAGCACTGCCAGGCCGACGACGAGCAGGGTCAGCGGTTCCATGGGGGGCTCACCGTAGGCCGGTCGCGTCGGGGATATCCCGAAGTGCCGCTTCCAGGGTCGGATCCGTGGCAGTCCTGTTCCACGGCATCCGGCTCAGTGCGTAACCCATCGCGCACGTGTTGCTCGCCGCAGCGAAGATCAGCCCCGACCCGACGCCGAAGGAGAGCCACTTCAGCTTCGGGTGGATGAAGTGGCTGGCAAGCACGCCGGTCGCCACCAGGGCCCCGGCGCCCATGCGGACCTGCCGCTCCATGGCCCAGCGCTGTTTCCCCCGCAGGAGTTCACCCCCTGCCTTCTGGTAGGCGTTGATGCCCCCGACGAGCACCTGAAGCTGATCGGCTCCTGCCGTTGACAGGGCTTCCACAGCCTGCTGGCTGCGGGCACCGGATTGGCAGAGCAGCACAGCGTTCTCCGGAAGCGAGGACGCGACGGGGGAGGGGTTCTTCTGTAGCAGGTCCAGCGGCAGGTTGCGGGAGCCTTTGATATGGGCAGTCTCGAACTCTGCCGGCGTCCGGACATCAATGAGCACCGTCTGGGATGCAAGGTGGGTGTTGTGGAGCAGGTCTTCGGGTGCGCAGGGGGTGGGGGTCACAGGAAACCTTTCGTCAGGGGGGGATGGGGGGATCAGCGGTTCTGGTGCTCGAGCCAGCCGTTGTAGCTGCCTTCTAATTCGAGGACTCGATAGCCCTTCCGGCGCAGAGCACTGGCTGCGACGGAATTCCTCTTACCGGACTGGCAGTAGGAGATGACCGTGGCGTCCTGGGGCAGCTTGTCCAGGTGCCAGAGGACCTTCCCAGCGCTGAGATTGTGGGCACCTGGGATATGACCTTCCGCGTATTCGGTGGCGTTGCGGACATCGAGCAGCACATCTGTCTCAGATGTGGCCAGCTCAGCTGCGGGGATAGTCGCAGGAGTGACCACCGGCAACCCATCGAGACTGGTGATGTATCCGGCATAACGGTCAATGCCTACCCGGATGAGGTGATTCCTCAGCCGGTGAGCCTCCGCCTGGTCGGCGGCGAGCAGGACCAGCGGTCGCGCCTCTCGCTCGGGATCGTAGACCCAGGCGCCGAAGCTGGCCGGCTTCTCCTGGGGGATGTTCAATGCCCCGAGTGCGGTGCCGGCGTGAACTTCATCATGGGATCGAGTATCGGCCACAATGAGCTCATCGGTCTCGACCGCCGTAGCGACTTGGCCAGCCGGAAGCTCCTTGAGAGCTGGAAGCTGACCCAGAATTGCAGGGCCATTCTTGTTCTGCCGCTTCATCCGCCCGAAATAGGCGTGGGCATCCGGCTGTCCCTCCAGCAGCTGCTCGATGAATCCGGCCTCGTCGTCGGCCTTGAGGAAGGAAGACCACCAGGCATTGGCCCGCTCGTACCCGACTGTCGTTGCCGGCAGTGCTCCCAGGGACTTGCCGCAGGCGCTCCCCGCACCGTGTCCGGGGTAGACCATCACATGGTCCTCCATGGGCAGGAAGACGTTCTTCAGGCTGTCGAAGAGCTGCTTGGCCCCCGCATACCGTGAATCGACGCCGTCGGCGGCTTCGTCCAGCAGGTCAGGTCGCCCGAGCTCGCCGGCGAAGACGAAGTCTCCGGAGAGAACGTACCCGGGGTCGCTGCTGAAGGCGCCGTCGGTGATCTCGAAGACCAGGTGCTCGGGGGTATGCCCCGGGGTATGCCTGGCCCTGATGGTGATGTTCCCTACGCTGATCACATCACCGTCGTGGAGGCGGCGACCTTCGAAGCCGTATTGCCATTCGTCGTCGCCCTCCCCGGAGAGGTAGACCTCAGCGTCGGTGGCAGCGGCCAGCTCCCGGGTTCCTGAGAGATAGTCGGCATGGATGTGTGTCTCGGTGACAGCCACGATCTTCATTCCATGGTGCCGTGCCAGGTCCAGGTACTCGCCGATGTCGCGGCGGGCGTCTACCACCACCGCCTCGTTCTTGGCCTGACAGCCGATGAAATAGCTGGCCTGGGCCAGATCCTCGTCATATATGCGTTCCAACAACATTGTGTCTCCTTCGAGAGAACTGCTTATATACCCCAGGGGGTATAGAAGGAAGCATGACATATACCCCGAGGGGTACGCAAAAGAGGCGGCTTGCGACAGCTTCCCGCGGCGCGCCACCTGAGGGGAGGTGAGCTCGGGAGCCGCGGCAATGGCCTGGGCGGCGCTTAGAGAACGTAGAGTCATTCTTGGAGAAGCCGACAACTGAGCGACGGATCATGAGCCCTGCGCAGCATTCCGGCCGCGACGGCGAGCGCGGTCAACAGCCTCCGGTGGAGCGAGCATCCTCGGCTGCCCGGGGACTCGCTGAGACGGCCGCTGGGAAGGCATCCGAAGGGCGGACCAGTGAGATCGAGGAGCGCTGGGAGACCTGGCTGGCCTGGCCGGTGCTGATCGCAGCGATCGTGTCGGTCCCCGCGGTCTTCCTCACCTTGCTGGACGAGCCTTTGGAGATAATCGGGCACGTGGGGCTCTGGTTGACGACTGTTGTGCTGGTGTTCGAGACGGTCGTGCTCTTCCTGGTCGATCGACTGGCTGTGCCGGAGTGGCAGAGATCCAGAAGTCTGAGAAGACGCACCGCGGAGTGCACGAGAGTGAAAACGAAGCGCCGACCCCTGGGGATCGGCACTCTAACTCAACTGTATCGACGGTACTCGAAAGCTCAATTGAGTCGAATATCAGTACTTTGGTGCCCCCGAGAGGATTCGAACCTCTGGCCTTCGGTACCGGAAACCGACGCTCTATCCCCTGAGCTACGGAGGCGGGGCCGCACGATTCGCTCGTGCTGACCGATATAGATTACCAGTCCAATCCGCAGGAGCCTAGTTGGGAAACGCTGAGCCCCTCGGAGAACCTCAGCCGCCGAAGGTCTAGGCTAAGGCTTATGGATATCCAGGACTCGGCTGCTGACCTGCCCATCCAGAGTTCGCAGGAGCTCGTCTCCTCACGAGTTTTCAATGCAGTGGAGGAGACCTTCACCTTCGGTGAGACCGGTGGAACCCTGAGCAGGATCTTCATACAACATCTCAGTGCCGTGGCCGTCTTGGCCGTCAACGAGGACGATGAGGTCCTGTTGATCAATCAGTACCGTCACCCGGTGCGGATGAACTTATGGGAAATCCCCGCAGGCCTACTGGATGTGGAGGGCGAGCCGCTTCTGGAGACTGCTCAGCGGGAACTGGCTGAGGAGGCCGACCTCCGGGCTGAGAATTGGTACACCCTGACTGACTTCTACACCACACCCGGGGCCAGCGATGAGGCCATCCGGGTATATCTCGCCCAAGGGCTCAGCGAAATCCCCCACGGCGAGCGCCACACACGTCAGGCAGAGGAAGCCGAGATCACCACAGCCTGGGTGCCGCTGAAAGAGGCAGTCGAAGCTGTCCTGGCCGGAAAGATCCACAACCCCAGCGCCGCGAATGCCATCCTGGCCCTACATGCAGTGCGCACCGATGTGGGTAGCCTGCGGGATGCCCGGGCCCCGTGGCCGGATCATCCCCGCAGTTCAGTGATTCGCCCCTGATCCCTCAGCCAGTGGTGGAGACTGTATAGCTCCACAGCTCACTGGACATGCCCACCGGGGGCTTCTTGGGCTTGCCGTCATCGTCCCCATGGGACTTGGCAAAGTGCTGGGAGTTGCGCCAGTTCTCGAAGTCCTCCTCCGAATCCCACCGGGTGATCACCAACCAGGTATTGCGGTCATCGGTGGGCTGGAGCAGCTCATACCCCTGAAACCCAGGGGTGCCGTTCATGGAGCCATGGCGTGCGGCAAAGCGCTTGCCGAGTTCATCACCGGAGTCCTCGGGGACAGTAATCGCATTGATCTTGATGACGCTCATAGCAGTCATTGTTCCACTGATACCGCCGGCGGTCACACGGGATCCCAGGTGAAGAGGGCAGGATAGGACTATGAACCTGCTGAGCCTGGTCCACCAGGGCCTCACCGTACAAGTCCTGCACCAGGACTCGTTCAACTACGCCCTGGAGCATAACCGGGTTCCGGTACTGAGTTCCGTACAACTCCGTGCAGAGGAAACGGCCGGAACCGAAACCCTGGATCTTGCCCTGCGGCTGAGCATCGCTCCGGTGGGTCCAGTAGAGGTGGCGCAGGCCCTGGAGATTCCGCTGCCTTCGGTTCCCGCCGGGGAAGAGGCGGTACTACCTGCTCGGCAGATCAGCTGGAACCTAGAACACGCAGCGTTCCTGACCATCACAGAGACAGCCAGCACGACCCTGCGCGCTGAGCTGGTGGACCGCAGCCAGGAATCCCGGCTGTCTACCGGGACCGCAGCGGTGCGTGTGCTGCCAGCAGAGTTATGGTCACCGGAGGGCATCCGGGAATCATTGGCGGCCTATATCCGCCCCCGAGATCCGATCATCGAGGAACTGCTCACCGAAGCCAGTGCTGCTCTGACTGAGCACACCGGATCCGGGGAGATGCCCGGCTATGCCGGCGGACCCGAGCGTGTGGAGCTCACCGCACGGGGTATCTACCACGCCCTGGCCATGCGGGGGCTGGCGGCTTCCCCCTCTGCGACTGATCACCAGCAGCGGATCCGGAGCCATACCGATGTTCTGAAGACTCGGCAGGCCAGCAGTCTTGAGGCCGCCTGTCTCTTTGCCGCGGCATTGAGCCGTGCAGGCCTGCATGCCGTGGTGGCGGTAACCGGCAGGCATGCCCTGGTGGGCTGGCTGGCCGAACACAGCCACCTCAGCACCACTGTTGTGGACCAGCCGAATGTGATCGCCACCCTGGCTGATTCAGAGCTGCTGGAAGTCATCGAGGTCACCGGCATGACCACTACCAACCAGGGCAGCGATTTCGATATGGCTGGCTCCCAGGCCGCCCGGTGGTGGACCAGCTACGAGCAGGAGGGGCTCTGGCTCCTGGATGTTGCCGCCGCCCACCGTCGCATCCGGCCGCTGCCAAACCTGCGATTCGACGGGGAGACGCTCGTGGTTGAGACCGTCCAGGAAGGCAATCACCACAGGTGGCGATCATCCCCACCAGGGTCCAAGGCGTCTGCCCACCCCACCAGCTCCCCTTCGATCCAGACGGCCGAAGCCCGGAAGGCTCCAGCACGGATCGAACAGTGGCGGCGAGCGCTGCTGGACCTCAGCTACCGCAACCCGCTGCTGCGTCTGGCGAAGTCCAGCTCTGCGCCCCTGCATGTACCGGCTGGGTCACTGAACGCGCTGATGGAACAACTGGTCGCAGGCAACAAGTTCGAGCTGAGCGAGCACGGGGATATCGAACAGATCCACCAGGCCCAGGGAGCCCGTACTGCGGCGGATGTGGACCCTGAGACACTGAGCCGAATCCTGATCGAAGAGCGTCGAATCTTCGCGATCCTGGGATTCAGCGAGTTCGAGAAGCGGCTGCGCTCCCTCCAACGGCGGGCGAACACCACTGCCGAGGAGACCGGCGCCCATCCGCTCTACTGCGCCATCGGAGCCCTGCGCTGGGAGGACCGCGGAGGAAAACGCGGCGGACACGCACCCCTGTTCTTGGTTCCGGTAACTCTCACCGGTGGGCGACGCTCACCTTTCCGGGTCGAGTATGACGATTCCCGGGAGATTGTGCCCAATATCAGTGCCCTGGAGAAGCTGCGCACCGATATGGGCCTAACCCTTCAGGCACTGGCTGATCCGCCGCGGACATCCGAAGGGCTGATTGATCTCCACACGGCACTGAGCGGGATCCGCCGGAGTCTGCTGAAAGAGCGGGCCGAGCAGATCACCGTGGAGGAGACCGCCCACCTGGCACTGCTGCAGTTCTCCACCCTGGATCTTTGGCGGGATCTCAGTGAGCATTGGGAAGTCTTTATGCGCCGGGACCATATCCGGCACCTGGTGGAGACCCCCGGAGCGCAGTTCGACGACGGGGTGGGCTCCCCGGAGCCGGTGCCGGAGGAGGAGGCGACCCTGCACCTTCCGGTGCCAGCCGATGCCTCCCAGATACGGGCGGTCTCCTGGGCTGCGGCAGGAAAGAGTTTCATCCTCGAAGGCCCACCAGGAACCGGAAAATCCCAAACCATCACCAACCTCATCGCGGAGAACCTCGCCCGCGGGAAGAAAGTCCTCTTTGTGGCCGAGAAACAGGTGGCCCTGGATGTGGTCCAGCGCCGCCTGGAAGAAGTTGGGCTCGCAGATTTCTGTCTGGACCTGCATGGGAAGAACCAGTCGGTCAGCGCAGTCCGGGCCCAGATCCGTGCCGCCCTGGAGGCCAACCCAGCCCCTGAGGTGGCCTTCGAAACCACGAGGGCTCGGCTACGCAATGCCGTGGAGTATTTAGCCCGCTATCCGCAGGCGCTGCATAGTGCCGGACCGGCCGGCCTCAGCGCCTGGCAGGCCCGGCAACTGGTACTCGAACTGGCAGAATATGAGGACACCGTAGACCCCGACGACGACCCCCTGGTGCTGACCCCAGAACAAGCGCCGAGACTGGGAGCCCTGGAGGAAGCCTGTTCCCGGGCCGCTGAGGTCGACCGGGACCTGCTGCAACTTCAGGCACCGATAGCTGAGCACCCCTGGGCCCTGGCAGAACCTGCTGCAACGACTGCCCTAGATCAGCATCGCAGCCAGTTCAGCGCCATCCTGACCGCCACACTGGAGGCTGAGCACGGCACCGATGGCAGCCCTGCCCATGCACTGATGGATCTCGCTCTCACCGTAGAGCAGACCGATGCGGTCATCACCTGGTTGGAATCACTGGTGTCCGGGTTCCGGACTAGTGCCTTCGGCCTGGACCTGCCTTCCTTGATCACCCAGGCTAAGGACATCGACCAGCGGTGGTTTCCCATCGGGCGGGGCAGGTCACGGCGGAAGCTGCTGCGTGGAATAGAGGAACATCTCACTGGCCCCGAAGCCCTAGCGGTGGAGGAGCTGACCTCACGTCTGGAGGCGCTGAGCCAACTGAAGGCTCAATGGGAGCGTCTGCACCTGGTGTTCGCCGAAGAATCACCCAGCACCCGGGAACAGGTGGCGGCCCTGATAGCTGAGATCTACCGCGATGGTAGCCCGATCTCCTATCCTGCTGAGTCATTGCGCCAACGGGCCACGGCCTGGACCTCAATGCTCGAGCTACTGGGCGCTACCAGTAGGAGTCTGCACCGGTGGGCCGGGACGCAAAGCCGAAAGGAGGCCATCGATCGCTGCGCAGCAGCCTGGTCGGCAGATCTCAACACGGGGATGACATCCCTGGACCGTTGGGCCCAGGTCAGTGCAGGACTGGACTGGCTGCACCGACATGGTCTGGAGAACTGGGTACGTGCCCTGCAGCAGGAGCGACTTTTGCCCGGTGATCTCGAACCCAGCCTGCGGCAAGCGCTCACGGATGCCTCTCTAGCCGAACGGTTGGAGTCGACGGGCTCGGTGCGCTTTGATGAGACTCGGCACCTGCGGCGAATCGAGCAGTTCGGCTCAGCCTCTTCGGCCCATCGGGAATTGCTGAGCCGGCAGCTGCCAGCCGATCTGGTGGCCTCACGCAGCTTTGACCCCCATGCGTCATTGGGGCGGGTGGGCCAGCTGCGCACCCAGGCCGGTCGGCGGCGGGGCGGACTGAGTATCCGGGGCCTATTCGAACATTTCGGCAGTCTCATCACCGAGGCTGCCCCCTGCCTGCTGATGAGCCCTGACTCAGTGGCTCGTTTCCTGCCGCCAGAGTCTGTGGAAGTTGACCTGGTGGTCTTTGATGAGGCTTCTCAGATTCGAGTGCCGGAGGCCATCCGGGCCATGGGGCGGGCAAAGTCTGTGGTCATTGTCGGTGACACCAAGCAGATGCCGCCCAGTTCCACCTTCTCGGCCCGCACGGCAGATGAGGCCAGTGGTGCAGGCGATGAGCTGCCAGTACCTGCGGATATGGACTCCATCCTTTCGGAGGCCGCTGAAGCAGGCTTCCCCAGGCAGTGGCTGAGCTGGCATTACCGCTCCCGGGATGAGTCGCTGATTGCCTTCTCGAATCAGCAGTACTACGAGGACCGGCTCTCGACATTTCCGGCTCCGCCGCAGGCTGAGGGCAGTTCGGCAGTGCAGCTGCGGCATATTGGGGGCCTCTGGGAAGGTGGCCGAGGTGGCGCAAGGGTCAACCGGGCCGAGGCCGAGGCAGTTGTTGCCGAGGTGGACCAACTTCTCCAAGAACAGCCTGAGCGGAGCATCGGGGTTGTTACGTTCAACATCCAGCAGCGGGACCTCATCCTGGACCTCCTTGAGGAGCACCCATCATCGGCTGTCAGAGAGGCGCTGATGCGGGATGAGGATCCAGTCTTTGTGAAGAACCTGGAGAATGTGCAGGGTGATGAGCGCGATGTCATTCTCTTCACGCTGGCTATCTCGGCTGATGAGCGCGGGCGTGTCCCGCTGAACTTCGGTGCCCTCAGTGGGGCAGGGGGAGAGCGGCGGCTCAATGTTGCGATCACCCGTGCCCGGGAGCAGGTGATCATCTTCACCTCCTTCCGCCCCCAGCAGCTGGATGTCTCAACCTCGGCCTCTCAGGGATTACATGATCTGCGGGAGTACCTCCTCACCGCTGAGTACGGCACAGCTCAGTTGGGCAGCGGCTCAGCGCAGACCAGTTTGGACCGCCACTCGGAGACAGTTGCCACGGCACTGGAGGCGGCAGGACTTGAGGTGCGCCGCCGGGTTGGGCTTTCGGATTTCACGGTGGATCTGGCCGTCCGCAGTGGGCCTGAACGGCCATGGGTGGCAGTACTGCTGGATGGGCCTCTGTGGGCAGCGCGCGGCACCGTCGGTGACCGGGAGCTGCTGCCTTCTGTGATCTTGCAGGGGTTGATGTCCTGGGCAGCCGTGGAACGGGTTTGGCTGCCGGCGTGGCTGAAAGATCCCGAGCTCGTGGTGGAGCGTATCTGCCGTGTGGCTGCTGGTGCGGATCAACCCCGTGACTCGGAGGATCAACCAGGCGCTGAGGAGAGCAACCGGGCTACCCAGCCTCAGGCTGACAGGGGAGCCGGGGCATCAAGTGGGCCTGCGCCGATTCAGGTGCAGCAGCAGCATGTTGCTGATGCTCCGATTGATGAGCTGCTGGGGGTTTTCGTCGAGGTGATCCGGCGTGCCCATGGGGCGCCCCGGGATGAGGCTCAGCGTGAGGTGGCCCGACTGTACGGGCACCAGAAGATGGGATCACGGATATCGGCGCGGATGCAGGAGGTCACTGACCTGGCTCTGTCCCAGGGGCAGATTCAGGAGCAGGATGGTCTGCTCACTGCTGTGGGGGAGTAGGGCTTAGAACAGTGCCGGCTGAGCCGGGGTGGCAAATGCCTCCAGAGTCGGTTGGTGGACAGCCTCGTTAGGGGCATCTGCCTGTTCGGGGGAGGTGCGTCCGCGCCAGGTGAAGTCCTCACGTTTGATGAACCCATGGCGTCGTCGAGCCTGGGCCGCCTGCTGTCCGAGCCATTTCTTGTACTCGGCAGAGGCATAGGTGGTGAACTGGCCGTTCTTGCCGCGGTAAAGCCGACGATACTTCGGCACCAGTTTCGGGAACTCCGCCTGCAGCCATTGCATGAACCATTCCCGGGCACCGGGACGCAGATGCAGCGCGCCGGTGGAGACCCAGCTGGCCCCAGCTTCAGCGAGGGCACCGTGCAGGGAGTCCAGGTGTGTGGCGGAGTCGGTCAGCCACGGCAGGATCGGCATCGCCAGGACATTACACTCCAGCCCGGCATCGGTGATGGCCTTGATGAGGCTCAGCCTGGCCCGCGAATCAGGAGTTCCTGGTTCCACCATCTGCTGCAGCTCGGTGTCCATAATCGCCAGGGACACCGCCACTGAGACCGGGACTTTCTTCGCGGCCTCCTTCAGCAGGGGTAGGTCACGTTTCAGCAGGGGGCCCTTGGTCAGGATCGAAAACGGAGTCCCGGAGTCAGCCAGGGCCTGAATAATCCCCGGCATCAGGCGGTAGCGGCCTTCTGCTCGCTGATAGGGGTCGGTATTGGTCCCAAGGGCTACATGCTCGTGGCCCCAACTGGGTTTGGCCAGCTCCGCGCGGAGTACATCTGCGACATTGGTCTTGACCACGATCTGTGAATCGAAGTCCTTCCCCGCGTCCAAGTCCAAATACTCATGCGTCTTCCTCGCAAAGCAGTTGTGACTGATAACGCCGTTAGCAATGAAATCGCCTGTTCCAGTGGTGATATCAACCAGACTCTGCTCCTGGCCGAGCGCCTCGACGCTTGACACTTTCAAGTTGCTGAAGGTCTTGACTGCACGACCAGCCATCTTCAGTTTGCGTGATATGGCTGGATTGACGAGGTGAAAAAATCGTCGGTAACTGGTGGCCCCTCCAGTGACTCGGACCGAGGCAACGCCCTTGTCATTGGCAGGTTCGCGTATATGCGGAATATCGAGGCTCTTCAGAGCGGCCTCTGTGTGCTGCAGAATCTCCTCATCGGAATTGCTCACTCTCAAGGCGCTGCCGCTGAACGAGCCCTCCGCGTCAAAGATGCCAGCGAGGAAGCCGGCTTCCCATTCGTCGGCCACGGAAGTAGGCCATGAGATGAGTTGGAGTATGCGCGCGTAATTATCTCGCGTGGAGGTGACGATCATATTCATTGGCTTACGCGAGGCTCGGCCGGTGACGAACGGCTTAAGCGAAGTATGGACGTTCTCCTGTGTCAAATACTCCTGTGTTCGCGTTAACGCATCTGAATCAGTGAGAGCCAGGCGAAAGATCGTCACACGATAGGGCTTACCGTTCGACTTCCGGTCGTATGTGCGATCAATGAGCATCCCATCGCCGCGGATCATCCCCGTGAGATAACCGCGGCGATATTGGGCGCTGGGTGCTGGATATTGGTACTTTTCGGTGGCGCATCCCAAGCCGAAGCCCATGAGGGAATTGTTGGTTGTCAGGTATGGGCGTTGGCCTTCTCCTGGGGCCGGAGGGGCAACATGCTTCCATCCGCGTTCGGTCAGGAATCGGTGATTACCGCTTGCGATCAGTTCAGTGCCATCCTCGAGTGTGACTCGGTAAGCAGGCTTACGAGTCCTCCAGACGACGTTGACTTCGGTTTCTGTGTAATAGCGATATCGGCCCGAAAGATGGGTGCCGATGATCTTGTCGCCCACCCGGATTTCATCCAGACGACGCTGTCGGCCGTCAGCCATCATGATCAACGTGTCCGGACTCAGGCAATAACGACACTGGTGGAGACAGCCGCGCATGGGGTTGATGGTCCACCGGAACGGCATATTGGACTGACTGGGCACCTTATTCAGCGCGGTCTTCGCTGCCACCTCATGGAAGGTCACACCATCAAACTCAGGGGTCTGCACCGAGCGCACCAGCCCAGCCATCGGCAGCAGCGCCGGGCCGGCGACGTCGTCGTGAAGTTTCTGGGTCTCCCAGCGCATACACCTATTCGAACACACATTCGAAAAGGCTTCAAGGATTGAGGAGGCCAGCCTCCTGAGCCAAACGCTCCAGGGTCTCCATGGCAGTAGCCACCGGGGGAGTGCTGCCACTGTCCTTGCGGATATGGGCGACCACCCGGCGTTGAATCCTGGGATTCACCAGCGGGCGGACCGCCACCCCGGCAGGAGCATCCAGGGCAGCTAAGCGTGTCAGCACCGTAATGCCGGCCCCAGCCTCCACTAGGCCAAGAGCCGCATAGTGATCATCCAACTTAGCCATCACCCGAGGAGTGAATCCGGCAGCCCGGCAGGCGCTGCGAATAATCCGCGTTACCGGGGAGTCGTAGATGTCCTGATCGATCCAGGGCAGATCACGCAGATCATGCACTGAGGTCGCCTCAGCCTCGGCCAATGGGTGCCCTGCAGGCAGCACCACCTCGAAATCCTCAATCCCCAGCGGGTGGCGGAGATAGCCGGGGAAATGCTGCTCCGGCTCCTCGAGGCTCTCCTGCTGGACGTCAATGTCCACCGGTCGCGATGCCGCAGGTGCCTCCGATTCGTTCAGACTGATCTCAAAGGTCAACCCGGGGTCCTGCGCGCGCACGGCGGTGACCACATCCGGCAACCAGTGCTTAGCGGCCGAGGAGAACGTGCTGATGGTCAGCTGACGGTCCCGACCCTCGCGGAGGTCGGTCACCACCCGATCCAGACGGTCCAACCCGGCCAGGGCCTCCCCGGCCTGCTCAGAGAGGTGGACCGCAGCAGGGGTCGGGGCTAAGCCGCGGCCACTGCGGGTAAAGAGTTCCAATCCAGTTTCCCGGGCCAGTTCGGCCATATGCTGACTGACTGTCGCCGGTGAATAATGCAGATTCCGCGCTGCCCCATGGATGGACCCAGCAGTCAGAACAGCACGCAGAACGCGCAGCCGATGTGGGTTGATCACTACGGGTCTCACAATCATTCGGGAATACCTGACGATTGTTCGATTCTATGTGCTTGTGCCAAGTTGTCTTCGGGCACCAAGATATTCGGGTGACTCTTGCGACCTATTTCGGCCTGCTCGCCGTAGCAGCTGTCCTGGCCGTGACACCCGGGCCCGACACTATGCTCTCGCTGCGTTATGCCCTGAGGTCCCGCCGGGCCGGCCTCGGTGCAGCCACCGGATCCTCAGCCGCAGCCTTCATCTGGGCCGCATTGGCCGCAGTAGGGCTGGCCGCACTCTTCGAAGCATCACCACTGGCCTATGAGCTGCTCAGCGTCGTCGGGGGTCTCTATCTGCTCTTCCTGGGGACGCGAGCCGTCCTCAGCGCCCGCACCCGCATCGCCACTATGGCAACTGTCGCCACAGAGCCGGTCTCCGGGGCTGCCGGATCGCAGCCGCCGTCGTCCCCGGTGGCGACCCTGACGGTACCCAAGGCGAGGGTGGGTTTTCTGGCGGGTATGGCCACCTGCATGACAAACCCCAAGGTGGGGCTGTTCTTCCTCGCGCTGTTCCCGCAGTTCACCCCCACAGATGCCTCACTGATCTTCACCATCGGGGTGCTGGGTGGAACCGTGGCCGCCACGATGTATCTGTACCTGATTGCGGTAGTGCTGCTGGTCGATGCCGCCAACCGGTGGCTCTCCAGCCCCAAGGCCACCTCCTGGATCGAAGGAATCAGCGGCGCAACCCTGATCGGACTGGGAATCTTCATGCTCGGCAGCGGAGGCCTCGGCCTGCTGACCCTCTGGGGCGGATAAGACTACTCTGGTGCCATGCCGGAGCTTCCAGAAGTGCATGCGCTCGCGGGGGATCTCGAATCCCGACTGCGGGGACTCAGCGTGCAGCGGCTGGATGTGCTGGCATTCCATGCCCTGAAGACCTTTGATCCACCACCCACAGCCCTGACTGGACAGACCGTTGAGCAGGTGGGCAGGCACGGCAAATTCCTCGACCTGCAGATCGGCAATCTGCACCTGATCATCCACCTGGCCCTGGCCGGATGGATCCGTTGGCGCGATCAGGCACCGACCTCCATGCCCTCACGCAAGAGCCCGATTGCCGCACGACTGGTCACCGAGAACGGATCAGGAATCGACATCACCGAGGCAGGCACCCGCAAAGGCCTTGCCCTCCACATCGTCACCGAGCCCTCTGAAGTTCCCGGTATCGCAGATCTGGGTCCCGATGCCCTAGATGTCACCGAAGCTCAGTTCAGCCAGATCCTTCAGGCCGCGGGGCGCTCGCCGATCAAGAAAGTGCTGCGAAAACAATCGGTCATCGCTGGGATCGGCAATGCCTACTCCGATGAGATCCTCCACCGCGCCAAGATGTCACCCTTCCAGCCGGCGGCCATGAAGCCCGACGACGCCGCCGCGCTCTACACCGCGATGCGCCAGAGTCTCCAGGAGGCGCTGACCAGGGCTGAAGGCCAGGCCGCCAGCGAGCTGAAGAAGGAGAAGAAGTCCGGACTTCGCGTCCACGGTCGGTTCGGTGAGCCCTGTCCCGAATGCGGTGACACCATCAAACAGGTCGTCTACAGCGACTCCAGCTTCCAATACTGCCCAGGGTGTCAGAACAACGGGAAGGCATTCTCTGACCGCGGGATTGACCGTCTGCTATAGACTGCCTGGCCGTGGCGAAAATTCTGATCATCCAGCACCAGGAATCCGTGCCCGCAGCCAAGTTCGGAGACTGGCTGACTGCCGCCGGAGCAGAGATTGATGTTCTGCGACCCGATCTGGGGCAGACGGTCCCTGAGGAGCTGACCGGATACGACGGCTTAGTCGTACTGGGCGGTACCGCAGCACCCAACGACGACGCCGACTGGGAGTGGCTGCCAGCAGTCCGGGCTCTCCAGCGGCGCAGCACTGAACAGCATCAGCCCAACTTCAACATCTGTCTTGGTGCGCAGCTGAATGCAGTCGCCCATGGCACCGAAGTCTTCCGCCGCGGCCGACCCCAGGTGGGGGTCATGGAGCTGCAGGTTCGGCCCGAGGCAGGGCAGGACCCAGTCTTCGCCGCCATGCCGGAACACCCCAAAGCCGTGCTGTGGCACCAGGAACAGATCGCCAATATTCCCGAAGGCGCGGTCTATCTGCTCGAAGGCACCGATGCGCCCGTGCAGGCCTACCGGGTAGGGGAGGCCTCCTGGTCAGTGCAGTTCCATCCGGAACCAGACGCTAAGCTGCTGCAGCGCTGGGCCGATAACTCCGAGGAGTTCCTGGGCCGGGCCGGTCGCAGCGCGGAAGAGGTCATCGAGGAGTTCCGCGCCCAGGAGGCTGAGATCGAGGATTCCTTCCGCCCAGTAGCCGAAGCCTTCCTACACTTCATCCAACAGCGCAAGGCAGGCTGAACTCTCTCGATCAGCCGATAAGCTCCCGCCAGATCTTATGGGCGGTCTCCTCGTGGGCGCCGATCAGAGGCTTATAGGTCTCAGTGCCGGTGAAGGTGCCGAACCAGCGTGCGAGGCGCTCAGGGGTGGTCATCGCATCCCAGAGATCCGATGGCGTCGTCGAATACAGGCGCTCAAAGATCAGTGTGGGGTCATCCTTGGTTCCCTGAAACTGACGGGTGAATTCCGCAACGAGATTCATATCTGAGCACTCCGTTCCTGTGGTGACTTCATCCTTCCGTGTATAACTATTGCATTATATAACCAGAGGTGCAATAGTGGATCTATGCACGCATTGGATGTATTGGGCGAGCCGGCCAGGCGCCGCGTTGTCGAGGTTCTGGCTGAAGGTTCCCGCCCCGCAGGAGAGATCGCAGAAGTTCTGCATGTGGAATTCGGCATGTCCCAACCGGCGGCCTCCCGGCACCTGCGCGTACTCAAAGACGCCGGCGTGGTGGAAAGCAGGATCGACGCCCAACGCCGTATGTACTCCCTCAAGCCTGAAGCAGTAGAGGACGTCGCCGCCTGGACCCAGCGCATCACCGCGTTCTGGAATCAGCGCCTCGACGCCTTGGAAACCGAAATCGCCCGCGGAAAGGCCGCGCGGCGCAAAGCCGAAGCCCACACCGAGGGCAACCCCGGTGCCGGCCGGCCACACTCACCACCGCGGAAGGAAGCATCGTGAATACTGCGAAGTTAGAAACCCCCGGCCTGGGTGCTATGACCCGGGACGGCGAGCGCGGCAGTGTCCGGTTTGAACGCCGGCTCTCCACCAGCGTGGAAGACGCCTGGGCAGCGGTCAGCGACCCCGAACGCATCGCCCGCTGGTTTGCCCCGGTGACTGTAGAAGGCAAGGAGTGGATCACCTACTGGGACGACGGTCGCGAATACGCCAAGGGGCAGATCCAACGCTGCGAACCCCAGCGGCTTATTGAAGTCAGCTGGAAGGCCACCGATGACTCTATGGCGCTGGCCGACACCGTGCTGCGCGTATCACTGGAGAAGGACGACGACGCCGTGGTGCTTCGCCTGGAGCATGAGCAGCTGATGGCCAAGGACCTGGTGCTCTACGGTCCGGGGTGGCATACCTACCTGGACCGGCTGCCCGATGGGGACTCCAGTTTCGACTGGGGCGAGCGCTTCAGCAGCCTGCAGCCGATCTACCAGGAGCTCTTCGACACTCTGTGAGCATGCCATGCTTGACTCTGACACAGTGTCAGACGGTGAGGTGAGGGTGTGCATTCAATAGGAGCCTTCGCGCAGATTGGTCAGGTCACCCACCGCATGCTGCGGCATTGGGATCAGGCCGGCCTCCTGGTGCCAGCACACACCGACCCCTTCACCGGTTACCGCTCCTACGATTCTGAGCAGCTTGAACGGCTGCACCGGATCGTAGCGCTGCGGCAACTGGGCTTCGGCATCGAGGAAATCGCCTCAATGCTGGCCGATGGTCTCGACGCCGAGCAGCTGGCCGTAATGCTGCAACGGCGCCGTGCCGAGGTGGAAGAGGAACATAGGACGGCCGCCGCCAGGCTGGCCGATGTTGAGCGCAGGCTCCACCTCATCGAAAGGCAGAGACCTATGTCCAATATCGAAGTGATCAAGAAGCCGCTTCCCTCCGTCCAGCTCGCCGCCCGGCAGATCAGCGCCAGTGAACAGCCGGAACTGATCAATCTGGTCGGCCCGGCTTTCGACGCTGTGGCTGAGATCATCGGCAAGGTCGGCGGGGCCTTGGAGACTCCCATTGCGGTCTACTCCGCAGGTGAAGACGGGATTGAGGCCATCATCGGCTATGCCTACAGCGGCCAGGCGGAGGAAGGCTTCGAGATGATCACGCTGCCGGCCCAGGATGAGGCCTTTGTGGGAGTTCATCTGGGGGAGATCCAGGGTATTGGCAATAGTTGGCAGGCTCTGCATGAAGAGATTATTGCCCGTGGCTATGAGCCCTCCGGGCCCTGCCGGGAGTTCTATCTGCGCGCCCCCGAATCGGTGCAGAGCCAGGATTTTGTGGTCGAGCTGCAGCAACCGGTCCGGGTCGCCAAAGCTTGACCGGCGTTTATGGCCGGAACTTCTGAAACCGCCGAGATGGTCACCACTTCACACCTGCCCTAGCCTGAACCATGACACGTCAATTGCTCCGCAACGAGTCCACTCCCCAAAGGCACCGTGGTAAAAAGTCCACGAACGGGGTTGTTCAGGGTAGTGGCCTACGTCATAGTCGTTAATCCTTGAGCCTGTTTCTCTGTCACTCACCTACAGCGAGGAACAGTCTGTCCTCAATCTCCAGGGCACCGACCCCGGTGCCGGTGATATGCGTCGGAACAGCGAGCGGACCCTCACCGCCGGGCTCGTAGGCATGGGCCTGATCCCCGGTGACCACATTGTAGATATGCAGCTGGTCGGCGCCGCGCAGATACGCCAGGACGCCTCCGACGATCTCAACGCTCATATCCTCGTCCAGCTCGGCGCTGAAGAGCTGTACGCCATCGGGGTCGATTCCGGTCAGGTCATCGCCGAGGGTCAGCCAGGTGCCGCTGGAGGGGTCCTGTCCTGCCTCACGCAGGCTCTCGCCCAGCATCTGTCCGCTCTGCAGGTCGACCAGTGCTCGGTCATCGGCGGAGGGGCCGATCAGCATTGCGGTCACCTGCCCGGAGTTCTGTCCGGCAGTGGCCCGCAGCGGCTCGTCCTGCCAGCCGAGGTCGGTGAGCGCAACCGCCCATTCAGGGTCTGCCGCACCTGCGGAGTATCCGCGCAGTTCGTCCTCCTCAGCCACCAGGACGGTGCCGTGGTGTTCGCCGAGAACCCGGAGTTCTTCGTCGTCGCGCTCATCGAAGACGACCTCCCCGGTGGCCGGATCCAGCACCACGGCAGGGCCGAGCTCGCCGAAGCTCTCCTCAGGGGGTGCGGCGAAGAGCATTCCCGGGCCCTGATGGGGGCCCGGCACCTCTACCGGGCCCCAGACCTCTTCCCCGGTGTGCAGGTCATAGGCGGTGACCGTCGGTGCGCCCAAAGGACTGCCTTCGGCGTTCTCATCGATATCGGAGAGGATCGCCAGAGTCTGGTCTTCATCGGTGGTGAGGGTGAACCCCGTGCAGCTGAGCGGACGCTCTGCCTCCCAGAGCGCGACCCCCTCGGAGTCGACAGCGGTGAAGGTCAGCTTCCCGCCGGTGTCTCCGGGGGCGAGGAACACTCCATCGGCCTCCTGCGGCGGGGTGCCCCAGTCGGTCTCGAGCAGAGCCCGGCCGGTGAACTGTGTGGGCAGCTGGGCATCGCCGGCATCGGTCTCGGGGAGCGGCTCATCCAGCACTTGGGGCTGCGGGTCATACTCGACTGCTGCAGCCTGCTCCGAAGGTGCGGACTCGCCGGGCCCAGAATCCTGCGGTGATGAGCATGCCGCCAGAAGTCCGCCTGCCAGCAGCGCTGCCGCAGCTCGACGACGACGGCGGATCTGCTGCTGCGGCGCTGTCTCCGCCATCAGGAGATCTCCTCCCTGTGGCGCCGGCGCTGCTGCAGCGCCCAGATCAGGATGATGCTGATGGCGATGACGGCTACGACAACGGCGTTGAAGACTGGGGAGGCCAGCAGGCCGCTGTTGGACTGCAGCCAGCGGTCGATCTCAGCGGGCAGCAGTGAGGGCGCGGTGACCAGGCCGTTGGTGGTCCAGAAGAGCACGCCGACACCTGCGATGAGCAGTCCGGTGACCACCGAGGTGGTGTGCAGCTGCCTGCCGAGGACGGTGAAGCCGCGTCCGCGCAGCACCTTCATCGCCCGTGGGCCCAGCCGGGTCCAGATGGCGGCCAGGCCGATCAGCGGCACCACCATGCCGGCCCCGTAGACTGCGAGCATGAACCCGGCCCGCAGGGTGTCGCCTTGGGCCATGGCCAGGGTCAGGATCGCTCCGAGAATAGGGCCGGCGCAGAAACCCGCCACCCCGCTGGCCGCACCCAGCAGGAAGGTGCGCAGTGCACCGGAGCGGGTGTGGGCCTTCTGCTGCAGGCCTCCGGCCCCGGGCAGGTATTTCGACATGTCGAAGCCGAAGCCCAGCGCCTGGGCCAGACCCAGCAGCACCAGGATCGCGGAGGTGGCGATGATCATCACCTCCCGGTAGGAGGTAACCAGCGTCCCCAAGGCGCCCAGGCCGAGCCCCAGGGGCACCAGGGTCAGGGCGAGTCCGAGGTAGAAGATCCCGCCGTGCAGCAGTATTCGCAGCCGGTTGCCCAGGCTGGAGGCGAAGAACGCCGGCAGTAGCAGGGCCCCGCAGGGACTCAGCAGCGCCAGCACGCCGCCGAAGAACGCGGTCAGAAGGGTGATCTCCACGCTTGGTCAGCCCTCCTCAGCCCGCTCAAGTGCGTCATCGACGGCCTGGATGAAGACCTCGGTGGGCTGGGCACCGACCATCGGGGCGCCACCGATGATGAAAGTCGGAGTGGAGTAGGCGCCGATGCTGTAGCCAAGTTCGGCGTTGTCATCAACCTGCTCCTCCACCTCCTCGGAGTTCATATCCTGCGCGAACTGCTCGGTGTCCAGTCCGATCTCTGCGGCCAGGTCGGTCATCGACTCTGGGCTCAGCTGGTCCTCGCTGAGGATCTCACCGTTGGCGAACAAGTGGTGATGATAATCCCAAAACTCACCCTGCAGAGCCGCGGCGTAGACCGCCCTTGCCGCTTGGGTGGAAGCCGGGCCGAACACGTTCAGATCTCGCCATTCGATGCGCATATCCCCGGCCTCGACATACTCCATCATCGACGGCAGAGTG
Organism: Nesterenkonia sedimenti; assembly: GCF_012641515.1. Classification (GTDB taxonomy): domain Bacteria; phylum Actinomycetota; class Actinomycetes; order Actinomycetales; family Micrococcaceae; genus Nesterenkonia; species Nesterenkonia sedimenti. Next base: position 56,466 of record NZ_JABAHY010000001.1, read on the forward strand.
TCCTCACTCCAGGAAGCGCAATAGGGGCACTGATAGTCGGAGAAGACAATCATAGTCACCGGGGCATCAGCCTCTCCGATGGCCAGGGGGTCTTCGGGGTCATGACGTTCCAACTCTGTGAGGTCCGGCTGCTCAGGTTCCGCTGCTTCCTCCGGCGCATCGTCCTCTGCCGGGCTGTTATCCTCCTGTGTGTCCACCTGATCTTCGTCCTCCGGCTGCGTGACTGCTGCATCCTCAGCGGCAGGAGAATCACCGTTGGACTCCCCGTCCCAGAGCAGCCAGATGACCACTGCCGCAGCGACGACGATCACGGTGATGGGAACCCACAGGGAGCGCGCGTTCAGCGCCGGCTTGGCCGTAGCTTTCTTCTCCGCCGGCGTGGCTTGAGGCTTCTCGGTCATCAATGCTGTCCTTCGCGTTCAGATCGTTGATCATGGAATAACTGTCTCGCCTAGTTACTATACAAATTCATTACTATCATGCATAGTAGTTCACATGAGAACCTCATCACAGCCTTCAGGAAAACTGCAGTCGAGTCTGGCGATGGCCTGGCAGGGTCTGCGTATGTGGACGCCGCGGCAGATCATGGCGGCCGTTCTGAGCTCAGTGGGGGTGGCTCTGCTGATCGGCATTGCGACTGTCCTGATCCCCAACCCCCTGTTTGCCCGAGACATTCCTCCGGTCTGGTGGAACTATCCGATTTGGATTCTGACCGCGGTCTTGAGCGGGATGTTGGTGGCCACCTATGTTCGTCCCTACTCTGCCGCACAGACCCCGACAGTTGAGGCACCCTCTGCTTCTGGTGCGGAGGACGCTGTTCTCGGTAAGAACGAGAAGCGGAGCAGTCGGCTCGGCATGGTCGGCACCTTTCTCGCTTGGTTCGCCGTAGGCTGCCCGGTCTGCAATAAGATCGCACTGCTGGCGCTGGGCTATTCAGGGGCGATCACCTATTTCACCCCGGTCCAGCCGTTCTTGGCTGCGGCCGCAGTCATTTTCTGCGGTGTGGCACTGGTGCTTAGACTGAAAGGACAGGTGGCCTGCCCAACCCCGCGTGTGGCCGCCAAAAACGTCCAGGCCCATGAGAGTGCAGGAGTATGAGCGTGAGTCAACATAGTGAGGCCGCGGCACATGCCAATCTTCGGCTCGGTCCCTTGGAAGAGCAGATCATGGAGCTGCTGTGGGACCGAGGCGCGCTCAGCATCCGTAATGTGATGGACACCCTGGCACAGAAGCCGGCCTACACCACGGTGGCCACGGTCATGCAGAATCTGCAGCGTAAGCAGCTGGTCAAGGCTGAAAAGCAGGGGCGTCTGGTCAGCTATCTACCGTTGATCAGCCATGAGGAGCATACCGCTGGTTTGATGCGCCACGCTTTGGAGTCCAGCACTGATCGGGCTGCCTCCATCCTGCACTTCGTCAAAGATATGCCCGCAGAAGACCGCTCCCTGCTGCAGGCCTACTTCGCCGATAACCCTGATGCCCGTGACGCAGAACAGAGGTGATCACCCATGGCACCTGTAACCATCATCCTGGTGTTCGTGGCGGGCATCCTCCTATTCGGTGCGCTAGGGGCACCGTTTGTGCGGCGAGCAACGCCTGCTCTGGTGGGCACGCCTCGGGCCGCCGTCGCCGTGCTGAGCGCTACTGCGGCCTTCTGGCTGCTAGCACTTGCTGCCGTCGGGCCAATGGTCGCCTGGGTGATCTCCGGACCGGCAGTGCTGATGCCGGGGACAACCGGTGAAATTTGCCAACGCTGCCTGGCCGCAGCCAACCCGCTGCCCCAAGGCACAGCAGTCGACACCATTGTCCCTGTCCTGCTGCTGATTCTGCTCCCGCTGCTGCTGGCCGGTGCCCTACTGTTCTCGCTGGCCCGATACTCTGTACGCAGGAAAGCCGCGATGCGGTCGACCTGCCAGAGTCTGAATAGGGTTACTTCCTCCACGCATCTGCTGGGCTATCAGGTGCTGGTAGTCAACGACCCGGCACCGGTGGCCTTCGCCCTGCCCAAGAAGCGATGCGGGATGGTGATCTCCCAGAAACTTCTGAATCTGCTGGATGAAGATGAACTGCACGCTGTGCTGGCCCACGAATCCGCACACCTGCGCCAGCGCCACCACCTCATCCTCCTGCTCGTAGAAGGCCTCACCCGGCCATTGCGCTGGGTGCCACTGATTCGCGCCATCGCCGACGCAATCCCCCATTACCTGGAGATAGCCGCCGATTGCGCCGCCCGTCGCGAGACCGGTACACCCGCCTTGGCCAGCGCTCTGCTGAAACTCGGGGACCGCGCCCACAGCCTGGAAAATATGCCCCAGACACAGACTGACTCCCTGGTGCTCAACGCTGCTGGCACGGACCGCATCCGCCACCTGGTGGCCCCGAGCAGCCACCGGGGCGGCAGGGGCTACCTGGTGGCTGTGATGGTGACTATTGCGTTGATGACCACCACCAGCACCGCAGTCCACGGTAACTATATACAGGCCGCTCTGGCCGGCTGCGCATTCTAAACAGCTAGGAGTGAGGTCCGATCTTCAGGGCAACGAGGACTGTGAAACTCCGTTGATTTTCTTTCAGCAATGCCCCGTAGAGACTCTTCTATGTCTGTCAAGCTGCAGTCGTGGCTAATGCTGAGTCGTTGAGCGTCCGGTGGACGCGGCGGGCGAGGTAGCGTTTGAGGCATCGGCGGATTTCCCGGTCGGTGCGGCCTTCTGCTCGCCGTTTCTCGACGTATTTCCGTGTTTCTGGGTCGTGGGTCATCTTGGTCAGGGCAACCATGTGGAGGGCATGGTTCAGGCTTCTATCGCCGCCTCGGTTCAGGCGGTGCCGGACGGTGTTGCCCGAGGAAGCGGGAATCGGATTGACTCCAGCCAGGGAGGCGAAGGCGGCCTGGTTGCGGACGCGTCCCTGATGGGACCAGGCGGTGAGGCACGTCGCCGCAGTTACAGGCCCGAAGCCCTTTTCCTGCAGCAGGGGCGCGGCTTCGCTGATCTGCACCAGTGCGGTCAGTTGCGTCTCGTTGGCTTTGAGCTGGTCATCGAGCTCCAGGACAGGGAGTGTCTGATTAACGGTGTATCTGGTCTGGCTCATTTTTAGTTGAGGCGTCCTTCGAAGGTGATAGCGAAGGCGTTTAGCGCTGGTTTCCATCGGGTGGCCCAGCGTGCTCGGCCTTTCCCGGTGGGATCCAGTGCCCTAGTAGCAAGATACAGGCACTTCAGCGCGGCTGCTTCGTTGGGGAAATGTCCTCTGGCTCTGAGGGCCCTGCGGTAGCGGGCGTTCATTGACTCGATCGCGTTGGTCGAGCAGATCACCCGACGGATCTCAGCATCGTAATCCAGAAAGGGCACGAACTCATTCCAGGCGTTGGCCCAGAGCTTGCTGATCGCCAGGTATTGGCCGCCCCATTTCTGGTCAAACTCAGCGAATCTCTCCTTCGCCACCACTTCCGAGGGTGCGGTGTAGATCGGTTTGAGGTCCTTACTGATCTTCTCCCAATACTTCTTCGACGCGTACCGGAAAGTGTTGCGGATCAGATGGATGTTGCAGGTCTGGACCGTGGCGTACTCCCACGCGGTGGTGATCGCCTCGGGCAGTCCTTTGAGCCCGTCACAGTTGCCTAATCCAGACAGAACTCATTGCCCTCGGGGTCTGACATGACGATGAACCCAATGGATAAGGGAGGAGCCGGTTCGTGGCGCTGAATGCGGCGGGCTCCCAGAGCCACCAGGCGCTCACACTCCCGCTCGAGGGCTGTCATTCGCGCCTCACCGGTTAGCTCCGAGGCAGTGCGCACGTCCAGGTGCACTCGGTTTTTGGCGACCTTAGCCTCCGGCACCTGCTGGAAGTAGAGTCTGGGTCCTTTGCCGTCGGGGTCCTCCAACGCCGAAGCAGAGTTGCGCTGCTCCTCGGGGACTCCTGTTTCTGCCAGAAACCTGTCCCAGGCGGCCTGCCCGTCCTCACCTGGGGAGAGATCTACTCCGGGTGGGGCGGGGTGGAGGTAGCCCAGCACCTCGGCCCAGAAGGCAGAAAGGGACCGCGGGTCCTGGGCATCGATGGTGATCTGTACGGTACTGCTCATCATGTTCTCCTTTGTGAGGGGATTTGGGTTGGGAGCGAAACTCACCATGGCCGCGGCTGCTGGAGCCCCTTCAGGATTGCAGCTTCGCGCTGCTCGAAGGCGTACTGGCTGAGCTCCTCCCGGCGTACCCGCCGTGCAGCAGCAGCCGTCCTGCCAGCGGCCCTGAGCTCTGCCTGGCGCTCAGCCCAGCTGACGAGGGCCTGGCCTGCGGAGAGCGCGATTCGCTCGGGCTGCGAATACTGGGAAACCGCTGACATCAGACCGTTGGCCACCGTTTCTGAGTGTGCAGATAGATGTCACGCAGCAGAGCGACCTCAGCCAGGTGGTGGATCACCTCACGGTGTATATGCAGAACCAACTTCGACATCGGTTCCTGCTCAAACCCTTCCTCACCACATGGTCGCTGCAGGTCTGCATCCGATAATGACCGCACCCCAGCTGCCCATCTGGCGTACTCAGTTTCCAACTGCTCCAGGGCCTCAGCGGCTGTGGCCGCGTAGGTGAAGGAGTGATAGTCGGTGGCCTCACGCCCAAAGTGCGAGGCATTGCGCATCGCAAAAATACCGACGACGACATGTGCCAGTCGCCAGGCGATGGAGGTGAAGGGGGCTGGCTCCGGGGGCGGAAAAGCGAACTCCACCACCATCTCTCCGGCCCCGCCCTGAACGGGAGCATCACTGGCGCCTCGGCGGCGAATATTCCAACAGTCCGGGGCGGGCTCCCAGAAATACTCCGCATCACTGAGCCCGGCTGACCGGTCCCGCACCTGATGCTTCCAATGCCACTCGAGCTGGTCGAGAAGCAGCTCGCTCCAAGATTCTTCAGGTTTGTGAAGTGTCATAGCTGCACTCTCACACTGATACCGGACAGTTCCTGTCCGTGAATCGTGCGAGGATTGGCCCATGTCCTCCGAAGCAACTGTCGAGCGGGTGCTGCGACTGCTCTCCCTACTGCAGCGTCGGCCCGTCTGGACAGCGGTGGAGCTGGCTGAGGAACTGGGGATCACTGATCGCTCAGTCCGCCGCGATATCGAACGACTGCGGAATCTGGGATACCCCGTTCAGGCAGCTTCCGGCCTGGGCGGGGGCTATAAGCTCGGCGCCGGACGCCAACTGCCGCCACTGCTGCTCACCGATGAGGAGGCCACCGCCACGGCTGTCTCACTCCGGATAGCTGCAGGAGGTGCCATCTCAGGTATCGGCGATGCGGCCCTGGATGCCCTGGCCAAACTTGATCAGGTCATGCCTCCTCGGTTGCGGGGCAACGTCCGGGCCCTGCATGATTCCACCGCCACATTGGCCGGAACCGGAGAAGTGAGCATCGAAACTCTCACCACGCTGGCCGCCGCATGCCGGGACCAGGTCCAGGTGCGGTTTTCATATACCAAGTTTCATGGCATCGAAGGTCAGCGCCGAACAGAACCTGTTCGAATGGTCGCTGCCGGCCCCCGCTGGTACCTCATGGCCTACGACCTCGACCGGCAGGACTGGCGAACCTTCAGGCTGGACCGTATGCAACACGTCGCGGCCACTACCTTCCGGTTCCGCCCCCGAGACCATCCGGACCCCCTGGATTATGTGCAGGAATCAGTGACCGCCTCGGCCTACCAGCATCTGACCCGGGTTCGGCTTCACCTTTCAGCCGAGGAAGCCCGTCGCAGAATCCCGCCCCAGATCGCCAAGATCGAAGAGGACCCTGCCCCGGGCCGGTGTCTGTTCATCGCAGGGGCTGACAATATGGAATGGATGGCGCTCTACCTGGCGGGTCTCGGCCTGGAGATGGAAATCCTGGAGCCGGAGGGCTTACGCGAAGTCGCCATGAACCTCGCCGAGACTCTGAGGTCAATGGCGGGTGGATAATCCGGGCCGCTAGGTATTCCCGCCACAGACAATAGGCTATTAGGCTCTGAGCTGTGACAACATCTCTGTCGTCCAAGCCCATGAACAACAACCTCCCCTGGAGCTGGGGTGAGGCTGTGGTTTCCGGGAAAGAAATCCCGGGACCGCATCCCGAAATAATGCGTGCGGCCACCCGCGCAGTAGGCGTCCGGGCCTCGCCGGGGCGGATATATCTATGGCTCTGCCAGCTGCGGCGAGCACCCTACAGCTATGACTGGATTGATAATTTTGGCCGCCGAAGCCCCCGACAGGCAGATCCTGAACTGTGCCACCTCGAGCGTGGCCAGTCAGTGATGACGATTTTCACCCTGACCGACTTCGAACCGGATGCTTCCATCACCCTGCGAATGAAACCAGGCTGGCCACGAAACGCTTTCGGCGACCTCAGTCTGCAATACCGGGCAGAACGGATCGATGACGAGTTCTCCCGGCTCAGTGTGGTCCTGTGGATGCCTCCGATAGGGAAAGTCTTGGCCAAGCAGCGTCGCTATCTGCTGGCCTGGGGTGATCTCATGATGATGCGCAAGCAGCTGTTGGTGCTTCGCAACCTGGCAGAGAACGACGACGCCTCAGGGAGATAGTACGTCAAGCCAATTAGTAGAGTGAGTGCTCCAATATGTGTAGCCTGGAGTAAGTATTAGCTTATGGTCTGGTCACAAAGGAGCACCCATGTCGGATTCGAGTATCACTGTCACGCTCGATTCGAAACTTGTGCGCATCTTCACTGTGGCCGGTGCGGCAATCGGTGCTGTCTTGGCGTTCATTGTTGGTCCCTTGGCGACGTGGATGGTCAATCAGTTTGATATGACATTCCTGCCCCTGCAGCTGTTGGACCGAATTCCCATGATGTGGTCAGTTCCTCTGCTGACACTGTTGGGAGCTCTAGGCGGGTGGATTATCTTCATGGTCTGGGACGAGGGCGTGGGACGCGTCATGGTGGATCCAGAGAAAATCCGTATCGACAATAAGAGCGGCTCAGCCGAATACTCACGCGATGAGATTTCCCAGATCTTTTTAGATAAGGACGAGCTGGTGCTGGTCGATAAGGAAGCCCGAGAACTGTCCCGCACGAGTTCCGACAGTTGGTTTCTGGTGGGGAAGCTGGCCGATGCCTTTGGCGCCTTCGACTATCCCTGGGCCGGGGGAGAAGACCCACGCGAGGCGGAGTTCGCCGATTGGGTGGATCGCAGCCCGGAGCTTGAGGAGAACATCCACGCACTTCTGAGGGCTCGTCGTCGTGCTTTGACCGATGAAAAGGCCGGGGAGGCCGAATCCCTGCGGGAGGAACTGGCGGCTCAGGGCATTGTCGTCCGGGATCGTGACGAGAAGCAGCAATATCGGCGCCTGCCAGCCCTCTAGTGGCAGTCTTGAGCGCTGAGGCGGGCTGCCTGCCGGATCAGATGATGGCGCTCAGGCAGACTGGTTGCCTCTTGGGCAGCCTGTGAATACAGATCAGCGGCGATAGTGGGTTCACCATTGAGCTCATGCAGATAGGCCGCTGCTGCAGTATGTCTGGGCAGTGAGGGATCCAGGCTGCTCAGTTCAGCTAACCCCGAGGTCGGATCCTGTGCATGGCCCAGTGCGATGGCGCGGTTGAGTCTGGCCAGGGGGTTCTCCGTCAGGCTGACCAGTTCGTCATACCAGTGCAGAATCTGTTGCCAGTCGGTCTCCTGGGTTGACTGAGCATCAGCATGAAGTGCAGCGATTGCGGCCTGTGCCTGAAACTCTCCGAGCCGATCTCGAGCCAGGGCACGTTGCAGCACCTCAACCCCCAGAGCTATCTGGTGGTGCTTCCAGCGGCCCCGGTCCTGCTCAGCCAAGGGGATCAACCGGCCATCACTGTCTGTGCGGGCCGGCCGGCGGGCATCGGTCAGCAGCATCAGAGCAAGAAGTCCCAGAACCTCGGGGTGACTGTTGCGGTGGGCTAGTTGCTCAGTCAGTCGGATCGCCTCGGTGGCCAGATCCACCTCACCGGAGTACCCCTCGTTGAAGATGAGATAGAAGACCCGAAGGACAGTGCTGAGATCCCCGGGTGAGGTCAACCGGAGGCCACTGATCCTCTGCTTGGCCCTGCTGATCCGCTGGCCCATCGTAGAGGCGGGGACCATATAGGCCTCGGCGATCTGTTCTGTGGTCAGACCACCCACCGCCCGGAGGGTGAGCGCCACGGCTGAGGACTGTGTCAAGGATGGATGTGCGCAGAGGAAATACAGCTTCAGAGAGTCGTCAGTCTCGGAGATTGGCATAGGCGGAGGCTGGGTCCAAGCGGATGCCTCGCGGCGTCGTCGTGCCTGTTCTGACCGGGATGCGTCCAGGAAACGATGCCAGGCGGTACGGATCAGCCAGGCTTTGGGGTCTCGAGGTGGAGTATCTGGCCAGGTGTCCAATGCCTGAACTAGGGCCTCCTGGACGGCATCCTCGGCCGAGGCGAAGTCAGCACCTCGGCCGATCAGAGCACTGAGCGTCTCTGGAATGAGACTGCGCAGTCGGCGGTCATCCATGGGTCACTGTGCTGATGACCCCGTCTGAAGGGCCTCATGGATAGCCTCAACGGTTTCTGCCTTCTGATTCAGAAACGGCCGGAGCTCCAGCCATTCATGGATAGGCTGACCGTCCGCCCCTGGGGCCGCGGAGAGCTCTCCGGCCAGCTCCACCGCGCGCTGATGGTCCTGCACATCAATAATCATGAACCCCGCAACGAGGTCCTTGGTCTCTGGGAAGGGGCCATCAGTAATCGGAGGTTTACCCTGTCCGCTGTGGCTGACCCATTCGCCCTGTGGGGACAGGGCCTGGGAGTCGACGAACTCCCCAGTCTCGCGCAGGCGATCTGCGAAGTCGTTCATGTACTTCACATGCGCATCCACCTCCTCAGGTGTCCACTGGTCCATCGGAACGTTGTTCCTTGGATCGGGGGCGCCGCGGTAGTGCTTGAGCATGATGTATTTCATGGTCGGTTCTCCTTTGTCCTGACCCAGCCGGTGTGGCTGTGTCTATCCCTGGGACGGAGCCGCCGGGGAGATTTCGACATGTGTTCTTGAATCTAATGGCCGAACCCCTCTGGGGGAAGGTGTTCCCATAATGATCTATCACTGATAGATTTTCTGTCATCGATAGGAGGATGGGTGGAAACAGCGGGACTCATCATTGCGGCAGCCGCAGGGGCGGCCATATTCATTGTGGGGCTGTTCTATCTGTTCGCCCCTCAGGCCATGGCTGCCAGCTTCGGGCTGCGGGAACTGCCCCAGGCAGCTGCCGGACAGTGGCTGAGGGTCAAGGGTGTCCGTGATGCGGTGACCGGTGTGGTGGCCGCGGTCTTGTTGATCACCGCGGAGCCCGTCGTCGTCGCCTGGTGTGTACTGGCCTTCACGCTGATACCCCTTGGCGATGCCAGCCTGGTGCTCGGCAGTCGGGGCAGTAAGGCAGCAGCATGGGGTATCCACGGAGGCACCGCTGCGCTGATGCTGCTCAGTGCTGGGCTGATTTTGGGTGGCGCGTCATGACTACACCGCGGGAACGCAGATATCGCATCCGCGAACAGCAGATCATCGATCACGCTCGCCGGATCGCCGAGGCCGAGGGGTGGTCGGCGGTGAGTACGCGACGGTTGGCCCAGGAGATCGACCACAGTCAGCCAGTGATCTATCAGCACTTCCGGAACCGGGAGCATGTGGTGGCCGCGGTGGTCAGGCAGGGGTTTGCGGAACTGACTGAACTCATCCGCGAGCACGCACAGCAAGCAGATGCACCCCTTGAATCGCTGTGCTGGAGCTATCTCAACTTCAGCTGGCAGAACCCCGCCCTTTATGAGGCGATGTTCACCAGGCCAACTGCTCTTGAATTCGCCGCGGAGAACACTCCGGCCGAGCTGCGGGATTCCTTCGAGGCGCTGGTGGAAGTCATTGGGAATGAGGCCGGGATGAAAACCTACGACGACGCCGCGGCGCTCACTGAGTTCTTCTGGGCCGCCTGTCACGGCTTGGCCAGTCTGCACTTAGCGGGTCGTATTCCAGCAAGGCAGGATCAGGTTGCTCGTCTGTGCGGAATGATCCGTATCTACAGCTCGGAATAGAAGCTGAGAGCATTGCCGTCTGGGTCGAGGAAGTCGAAGTAGTTCACCGCACCGGGTGCATGTTCCAGTGGTCCGACATCAATGCCCAGATTGATTAGACGCTGATGCTCAGCGGCGGCGTCCTCCACGCCGAAACGAGTGATGACCTCAGCTCCTGAGCGCTTAGTGGGCTCCTCTCCCAACTGGAGCCATAAGGGTCCCATCTGAAACTCCACGACACCCCCAGCGGGTTGGAGGTCGGGGCCTGTGAGCTCGAAAACCCGCCGGTACCAGTCAACGGCACGCGCGATGTCACTGACCGGGAGCCCAACGGTCACGCTCTTCACATCCATGGGTTCACATTATCCATCCATCTCTGCAGGGGAGCGGACAACGCAGAACTCATTGCCTTCGGGGTCGGCGAAGGTTACCCAGCCGCTGCCGGGGCCGTGCTTGCCCCGCAGATCCGCGACCACTGTCGCCCCGAGCTCGTGAAGTCGCGCAATCTCGGCGTCACGGTTTCCCTCGCGGGAGGCCAGATCGAGGTGAATGCGGTTCTTCTCCGACTTCTTCCCATGATCCCCCTCGATGAAGAGCAGGCGATGTCCGGTCTCCGGGTCGTGGATCAAGCATTGGGGGTGCCCAGGAAGATTCGGATCGCCGGGCATATCCGCGTAGTCGAGCACTTTCTTCCACCATTCCGAAAGCTCATAAGCATTGTGAGAATCGATCGTGGTGTGTGACACGTAGCTGGCCATGACGCCCATCCAACCACATAAGGCCCAGGTGCCTCCGAAGCGATGAGTTCTACGGCCCGGGGGACAATGTAGCGCCGCTGCCCGACTCACTTGCCGGGGCTGAAGAACTTTCTGGCGAACTGGACCGGTGAGCCTCAGAGTTTCGCGGTGATGTGTGGGACGAGCAGTTCCCCGGTCCAACCGGCTATCGTCCCGCGATCATTCTCACCCCGAATCGTCTGGTTCCAAAGTTAGCCCACATCACCGTCGTTGAAGTGACTAGCACGGAGGGCCCATCCAGCACTCATATCCAGATTAATTGCGACGCAGGACTCACCGGCCGGGATCGATCCTATGCAAACGCCACGATGATCCACTCTCTACCTAAGGGGCGACTTCGCAAACATCGCGGGCGGCTTTCTGCTGCTGAGTTATTGCAGGTTGAGCAAGCCGTGTGCAACTACTTGGCCCTGCAGGTGTAATCCCAGCAGGTTGCTGAGGTCCTTTTAAAGAGACTTAGTCGCGCAGCGGCGAGCCGGCGACCTCGTACTGGAATCCATCCATCTGTCCGGTCAGCAGTGGCATCGCCTCGGCAATGGCCCCGCGGACGCTGGGCAGCTGCAGTGAGGCCTGATGTGCCTCGGCGGAGGTCCACAGCTCGGTGACGAAGACGGTATCGGGCTTCTCGTCCGAGGTGCCGACCTCGTAGTGCAGGCAGCCCGCTTCTGCTAGCTGCGGATTAGAGCGGGTCAGGATGGCAACCACGGCTTCCCGTTGGCCGGGCTGAGTTTCGAGTGTCCCCACATTCGCGAAAGTCATATCCAGAATCTAGCGCCTGAAATCGCCCAGCGGAAGAGCCTTCGGCCAGCGGTTGACTGCGGTCTCAGTCCGCTATGGTGCCCGAAAAGATTCAGATCGCCGGACATATCCGTGTAGCCGAGCGCGTGCTCAGTCGAGGTCATGCATCCGTCTCTCCGTGATTTACACAAGGTGATGATCAAGCGCGTTGACCAGGGCTTGGGCGGTTTCATTCACCGCATTGAGTGGCTGATCCGCATAGGCAGCAAGAAAAGCCTCGTGAAGAGCCCCTCCTGTCAGAAGTGTTGCTGCGGCATCCAATACCGAACCATCAGCGTGAATTCGGCCCAGGCGGGCCTCAGCTTCAAGGTAATTCTTCACCACGTCCTTGGGGGCCCAGGGGCCTGCGCCGCGCTGTTGCATTCCCTCGCGGTGGCTGACAAGGAGATCGCGGCTGCCGAAGATCGAAGCAGCCATGGGGAAATTCTCCCGATAGAACTCCATCAGCTGAACCGTCAGCTGAACTAAGTTTTCCTTCACTGAACCGGTTCCAGCATGCTCGGGGGTAAATGTCAGGCCCGCCGAACGCTCACCGAGGACTGAGAGGAAGATGTCCTTCTTATCCGGAAAGTGTTTGTACAGCAGAGCCTCTGAGCAATCTGCCTGGTGGGCAATCTGCTTGGTGGTGGCATGGGCGAGGCCATCTCGGCGCATCACCTCAGCAGCCGCGTCGAGAATACGCTCTCGTGCTGGTGGTCTGGGGGTCTTCTCAGCTGCCATCCCTTCCGAGTATAGTGGGGTGAGTAAACGCTCACCCACCCTTTAAGGGGTACGGATGTCACAGGAAACTCAGAGCAGTCACAATCGTTGGGTATTGGTCGTCCTTGTACTGATAGTTGCGGCTATTGAGCTCGCGGCCACTATCGGCAGCTTCGGTGCCGAACCCATGGAATTGGTGCCAGGCTGGGCGCCGACCCGGCCCACGGATTCCTGGGCAATTACGTTGACCCTGGCTGGGGCAGCCGGACTGATAACGGTTGGGCGATGGCCCCTTGTCGGATTGGCCACCACTGCTGGAGCCTATGCGGCGTTTATCCTGCGAGACTACGAGTTCGGCATGACCCTGCCCGCCATGGTTGCGGTATTCATCGTCGTTCAACGTGGAAAACACCGGCTCATGGCACTGTTTGCGGCCCTGGTATGCCTGGGCGCGACACTGGCATGGATCGTCCAACGCACGACGACGATTGATGAGGGCGGCGTCGTTATCCTTGCCTGGGTGGCATTTGGCACCGTTTCTGCAGTGTTCTTCCTGCTTCCGGTCCTCTTAGGCGAGTTGCTCAGGCTGCGGCGAGTGGTGAAGCAGGACTCATTCGCCTTGGAAGCTTAAACCTTTTTCCTCGAGTGCCGGCTCGAGGATGCGGATGGCCTTTGGTCCGACCCCGTGGATAGCCAGGAGTTCTTTGCGGGTGTGCTTGGCTACCTCGGCCAGGCTGCTGATACCGGTGTAGTGAAGTTCTCGCACTGCGGTCTTGCCCATCTCATTGGGGAGATCGCCAATGGGGCGAATATCAGGGGTATCGGCCATCATCCTCTCCTCCTCATCATGAACCTGATGTCGCGATGATCTGCCAGGCGTGACCATCGGGATCGGTTGCCACTCCGGTGAACCCCCAGTCTTGCTGTTCCGGAGCCGCTGCAATGCTGCCACCGCCATGTTTCATGCGCTCCACGGTGGCAGTGACCTCTACAGCGGTGCTGACCTCCAGGCTCAGCAGCACTTCGCTCACATCCGGGGGAGCAACCTGACGATCGCCAGTAACCCAGTCGAAGCCGCCGGAAGGCACGAGCATCAACAGCATATGCTCATCCAGCTGGAACTGAAGAGGCTCCGGCACTCCGTCCTCTGCGGGGTCGCCCACTGGCTTCAGCCCCAGGGCAGACTGATAGAACTCATAAGACCGCTGGCGGTCCTCGATGGGCAGGGCAATGGTGAAGTTTCGACTCATGACTGGTTGTCTCGATTCCGGGTGTAGTGCAGGACAAGAACATCATTGGGGAAGGTCTCAGTGCGGCTGAGAGTGAAATCCGCCGGAGGCCCTTGGTCGGGGAATAGCAGCTCGCCCGTTCCCAGCACCTCAGGGAAGAGCAACAGCTGGTACTCATCGATCATGTCCGCCTCAGCCAGCTGCTGAACCAGGCTACGGCTGCCGATGACCATGAGATCCCCGCCGGAGCGTTCCCGGCGCAAGCTCTCAAGCGGATCCTCGCCTAGATGGCGAGAGTTCTGCCATGACCCCACATCCTCGCGGTGGGAGACCACCAGCTTGGGCAGAGAATTCATCTGCTCGAAAAGGTGCTCTTCCTGAGCAGCTGGAGTTGGCCAATAGGACCCAAGGGCCTCGAAAGTCCGCCGCCCCATGACCAGGCCGCGTAAGTTCGCGTACCGTTCGGCCTGCCCCTCTTCGAGCTGTGGGCTGAACCCGCGGTGGACCCAACCCATCTCCGCCCCCGGTGGGCCTTCAAAACGGCCGTCCAGGGACAGGAATTCACTGACGATCAGCTTGCCCATGAGTCCTCCCTGATCCGATAGGTGAGGTGGGTGGCGTGACCGGTGACGACGACGTCGTCCTGCCTCAGGAGGATCCGCTCATCGATCAGGTCAAAGAGCTGGGTGCCGCCGCCCATCAGCACAGGGGAGAGGTGGATCCGCAGTTGATCGACTAAACCGGCGACCAGGGCCTGATCGATGACCGCGGCCCCGCCCATGATCATGACGTCCTTGTCTCCTGCAGCTTTCTGCGCAGCCGTCACCGCTGGCTCCAGGCCGTCGGTGATGAAGGTAAATGCATGCCGCGGATCCTCTGGGGCAGCATGAGTCACCACAAACACTGGGGGCAACTCCGGAGGGCCCTGGTCGTAGCCGTAGCTGACTTCAGCATTCCAACCATTGGGGCCGTCCACGAAGTCAAAGGTGTTCCGGCCCATGATGACTGCCCCAGTGCCTGAGGAAGCCTCATCAAGGAACTGCCTGTCGCGTGGTGAGTCCTTCGCATTGAAGACCCATCCTTGAATCGCCTCTCCACCCTGGCCCAGCCCACTGTCTTCACCCGGCTCGGGGCCAGTGACATAGCCATCCAGCGACATTGAGATATCGGCGACGACGGTGCTCATCGGCCCGCCCCCTTCACGTCATAGATCATCTTCTGCACTCCGTTGCTGTAGGTTTCCTGCTCCACCAGTTCAAGCCGGGTCGCATCCAAGTCGGCGGTGCTGAACAGCCGCTTCCCACCTCCCAGCAGTAGTGGGAAGACCAGCAGGTGATATCGGTCCACGAGGCCCGCTTCAGCAAGCGACTGTGCAAGAGTTCCACTGCCGTGTACCAGCAGGGGTCCGCCCTCGGTGTCCTTCACCTGTGAGACCTCATCCAGGGTGCGCAGGATGGTGATCTCGCCCCAGTTGGTCACCAGCTCCTGCTCCTGCAGGGTGGATGAGACAACATACTTCGGCAGTGTGTTGTACCGGGCGAATTCCTCAGTCATCTTCGGCCAGATGGGAGCAAAGGTCTCATAACTGACCCGCCCCAGCAGCAGCGCTCCTGCCTCGGCCTGCTCCCGCTCCTTGATCTCATACATGGCCGGATCCGGATCAACGAGTTTGAAGCTCCATCCGGCATTGCGGTAATTGCCCTCCCCGCCCGGGGCCTCCATGACGCCGTCGAGGGATACGAATGTGGTGATAATCAGCGGACGCATCAGGCACCCACCGGAACCTCGCGCTCAAGACGCGCGTAGCAGTCTTCCAAGCCACTGATCACCTCGAAGGACTGCCCGACTTCTACAGACAAGAACTCCCAGTAGTTGTATGAACGATTCCCGGAAGGGCCGGTCATGTAGTAGAACGACTTACCACCCGGGTAGAGATCATGGCGGATAAAAGTGGCGGGATACTCCGGTGGCCCCCAGAATTTCTCCAGCTGTCGCGGGTCCACATAGGCGTCCCAGAGTCGGCGGACTGAGACGGGGAAATCCGCCATAATCGTCAGGCTGAGATTCTCGGGATCTTTGGTGACATCGGTGATAGGCATGGCGGATCCTTTCGGATGAGCAGGAATTGGTCAGACTTTGAGAAAGCAGCGAACATCAGAATCCGTATCAGGCAGCCACCAGCACTTCCGCCTCGAGCCGGGCATAGCTGTCCTCCATGCCACTGGCCATTCCGGTGTCCAAAACCATGTCGCGAATCTCGGCATTGGCGTAGGTGATGATCAGAGTCAGCAGTGTGCCACCCTCCACAGGAGTCAGGGTGGTCTCATTCAGAGATGCGGGCCCCTCCATACCCTCCATCGCCTCTCTGGTCACTTCCCGGTGCGGAGGCTCGGACTCTTTCAGCTCCCCGGTGAACGCGAAGGCCTGGCCCTCTACGCCGGGGCCCGGTGACCAGGCATAGCGGTAGGTGTCACCCACCGCCTGGGCCACAGTTGCCTCAGTCATGACCCAGCCATCGGGGCCCAGCAGCCAACGTTTGAGCAGTTCGGGGTTGTGCTGAGCCTCCCAGACCTGCTCCACCGTGCCGCGGATGATCCGACTGCACCGAATCTTGGTATCGCTGAGGATCTGAACATCCACTGCCTGGCCGGCGGCGAAGGACTGCAGATCGGTGAGGACATCATCGGCCTGGCCCAGGGCGGCTTTGAGGCCTTCCTCCTGGCCCATCCCGAGGACAGTTTCCATATCCTCGACGGAGTCGAACTGTTCGAACATGATCAGCCGGGCGCCCTGCGCGGTTTCCTCGAAGGAGAAGACTATTCGATTGCTCGGCAAGTTCTCATTGGGTCGACCATCGGCATCAGCGAACCCATTGCGGACCTCGAAGCTGCGCCCTTCCTCCACGGCCAGATATTCCCAATACCCGCCGGCATGCTCCCCATTGGGGCCGGTCATGTAGTACTCCGATCGCCCGCCCGGGTAGAGGTCATGGCGAGTGAAAGTGGCCGGATAGGTGGGCGGCCCCCAGAACTTCTCCAGCTGCCTGGGGTCGGCATACGCATCCCAGAGGCGGCGAACTGAGACGGGGAAATCCGCCACAATCGTCAGGCTGAGATTCTCGGGATCTTTGGTGACATCGGTGATAGGCATGGCGAGATCCTTAAGTGGTCATTGCTGATTATTCGTCGGCAAGTAGCGCATCGAGACGGTCGATCCGTCCCTGCCATATGCGTTCATAGGCGTTGAGGAGGTGCTGGGCCTTCTGAACAGCCTCGGGGTTCCCCCGGATGCGGCGCTCACGACCGCTGCGGTGCTTCGACACGAGCCCAGCTCCTTCCAGGACAGTGATGTGTTTCTGGACGGCCGCGAAGGACATCTCATAGTGGTCGGCCAGATGGGAGATCGTTGCCTCTTCGGTCAGAGTCCGGCGGACGATATCCCGACGAGTGGCATCGGCCAACGCGCGGAAGATCCGGTCCACCTCGTCATCGGAGAGGTCAACGGTCTGTGAGTGAGAATCTTGATATACAACCATTTGGTTTCACGTTAGATGACGACGACGCCACGGTCAAGGGGTCTGGATAAACTGGCTGCGATGAGCATCCGGCAGCTGCGCATTCATGGGGTAGGTGGCTTTCCCGGGCCAGAGCTGTTGGGGCTGGCGGATTCCACAGAGGCCGTCGTCGTCGAGCGCGGATCGGGTCAGGGTCGAGACAGATCCACACTGATCGCCCGCCGGGATCAGCGGCATATCACCGGCTATGGCTGGGGTCACCTGACCTCCGGTTCGCCCTTGCAGCCGCTATGGGTTCTGCTGCTTCCCTTCAGCCTGATCAATACTGCTGGCTGGGCTCATCACCCCACTTCAGAGACCTCAGCCCGGCTGCGTGCCATCCGCGGACTGGTCCACCTCAGTGCTGGGCTGCTCACCAGCAGTTACTTAGTCTGGGTGGCCATTATCTTCGTCGACTACCTCGGCTACCAGGCAACGGCTCAGCTGACTGGAAACAATCCAGGCAGCCCAGTGGTGATACTCGGCACCACTGGGGGAATCCTGCTGACCACCGCAGTGATGGCAGCCCTGATCCTGGTGGCCGGAAACACCCGACGACGCTATGAGGCAAAAGGCCACCGAAGGAACAACGGCAGCTATCAGGCTTGGGGGCTGCGAGAGGACTTCAGCGCACCAAGCTTCTTCGACCACGACCGCAGTATGCTCATCCGCCTACGCTGGCACAGTCTCATCCTGGTCGGCACTTTGGCCGCAGTCCTGGTCTCGGTCCTGTTCAACTGGGGTGAGGCGACCCTCGGGCTGGGGCAGATCTTCATCCTGCTGGGATTGATGCAATTCCTGGTGATCCTGCTGCTGGGCTGTGTCAGTTGGAGAACCAGGGGACAGGGGCCCGGGATTCCGCGTCCGCCGGCGATGCCGGCAGCCGCTGTGACCCTGGCAGTAGCACTGACCAACGGGGTCTTCTCCGGCTTCGCTCTGCTGACCGCCCAGGTGGCAGGCATCGAATGGGAACACTGGGGGCAGGAGCTGGCCCTGATCGAGTCCTTTGTCATCACCACAGGGGTCTGGGCGGTGCTGCTGACCGGTTGGTTGCTCTTCTGGTGCTCCCGGGGTCGGGCACAGGAGCTTCCCGAGCGCACAACAGCCGAAGAGCAAACTCCCGATGGCGTGAGTCCCCGGTTCCGACGCCGCATCGCCATCCGACGGGGCCTGGCCCAGGGGGCGCACCGGGCGTCGGTGCTGCTGGTGCTCTTTGCAGCAACCTTCCTCATTTCCGGGATTGCCGCCGGCGCCCTGCGTTTCGAACCAGTCAGTGCCACTGACTGGCTGCAGGCCCCGCAGCAGGGGGTCCTGGTGGGTATCGCCATGGTGGTGCTGCCAGGTTTGGCGGTGGCGAGTATGGCCCTGATCTATCTCTCCACCACGCGGAGAACCTTGCGCCGGACTGTCGCCATTATCTGGGACGTGCTGACCTTCTGGCCCCGCCGCTTCCACCCCTTCGCGGTCCGGCCCTACTCCGAACGAGTCGTCCCGGAGTTTCAGGAGCATATCCGTAAGGCTGTTCAGGAGGCAGGCGGCGTCGTCGTCTCTGCCCACAGTCAGGGATCGGTTATCGCCTTCGCCTCATTGGCTCCGCTGCCAGAAGAAGTAGTCCAGAGGGTGGCTTTGGTGACCTATGGGTCCCCGGTGAGCACCCTGTACGGTCAGATTTTTCCGGCCTACTGCGGAAGTGGGGCGGTCCGTGACCTGCATCAGCATCTGGGAACCGGCCCCGGGTGGAAGAACCTCTACCGGCTTACTGACGCCATCGGCGGTCCGGTTATCCAACAGATGGACCCCACAATGGATCAGGAGCTGCCTGATCCTGCCGAGGAAACAGTCTCAGGTGGTGGCAGCCAGGCCGAGGTCCGCACGGAATTGGAAGCACCGCGTCAGCCATGGTCGGAGATTGCCGGGCACGGTGATTATCGACGAGAAGAGGCCTATCACCAGGCCGTGGAGGAGTTCGCCGACAAACTGCTGAATCCCGGGACAGAAAATTAATTCTCCCCAGACTGTCGATCTGGATGCAGCTGGTGCGTCATGATGGTGTCGGGCGAGCCCGCTCGACATTCACTGGCCCCGAGAAATGGGGATGAGTTGAGGAGAAATCATGAAATATGCACTGTTGCTGATGGGCCGTCTTGATGACCCAAACTGCGGTGAGGAGGGCGGCGCCGACCCCGAAGAGTTCTTCGCCTTCGACAAGGAGATCACCGAGGCCGGGGTGGTGGTCACCTCCTTCGCACTCGAAGACCCCGAACACGCGGTCAAAGTCGAAACTGACGCAGCAGGGGAACTGGTCACCTCATCAGGACCCTTCGCTGAGGTTCAGGAATTCGTGGGTGGAAGCTACATCATCGACGTTCCCGATATCGACGCCGCCATCACCTGGGCGAAGAAGAGTCCCGGCGCGAAGCCCGGCGGGCATGTTGAGGTCCGCCCGGTAGCACCCTACTGATGCAGACCCACCGGGTCCTGGAAGACCTCGGCGCAGACGGGCGCAGCCGGGTGCTTGCCACATTGGCCAAGCACTTCGGCGACCTCGACTTCGCCGAGGAAATGCTCCAGGAGGCACTGGTCCAGGCACTGCGCATCTGGCCCGAACGTGGCATGCCCCGGGTCCCCGAGGCCTGGCTGACTACCGCGGCCAAGCGCAAAGGAGTCGATGCCATCCGTCGGGACCAGGCCATGGTTCTGGTCCTGGGGTTTCAAGACCGGGTGAGTGCAGGCGAAGAACAGACCCAGGCGCGGTTAGCGCGTGTCTACGACCCACTAGATCCGGACCGGAGCGATCTCGATGCCTATATAGAGCTCGTCAAAGATGAAAATGCAGACCAGGTACTCGACGTCGGCTGTGGCACCGGCACCCTAGCGGTCATGCTCGCGCGCAGCGGTATCCAAGTTGTGGGGTTCGACCCCGCGGCTGCTTCTGTCGATGTCGCCCGAACTAAGACTGATTCGAATCTTGTGGAGTGGGTTATCGGGACAGCAGAGGATGTGGCCAGAGAGCCCTCCTATCTGCGCAGATTCGACGTCGCCACTATGACTGCCAATGTGGCACAAGTCTTCCTGGAAGATGCGGACTGGCATGCGACGCTGAGGAGTATTCGGCAATGCCTCAAACCTGGCGGGCTACTCGCATTCGAAACCAGGAATCCCGAGGTGCGGGCATGGAAGAACTGGACCAAAGAAAACACCTGGCAGCGGGTGGAGATCGAAGGTGAAGGCGCCGTCGAGGAATGGAAAGTCGTTACCAAGGTCGATGGCGAACTGGTCTCTTTTGAATCGCCGACTATCTTCCACTCGGATGGCCAGCGACTTGTCTCGTATTCGACCCTGCGTTTCCGTACAGAAGTGGTTCTGCGCCAGAACCTTGAAGAAGCAGGTTTCACCACTGTCGAATTTCAGCCCTTGCCATTTGCCCCAGAGCGATCCTGGCTGATCACGGCTCGTGCCTGAGTGGTTCAGTGGGTGATTCGGTAGTGGGTGGTGTGCAGGTTGCTCTGCTCTCCAGGAGGCGAATGGTTCACCGGGTGGAGTGAGTATTTGGTCGCGCTGCCGCTGAGCAGGCGGGTTCCCTGTCCGAGAAACAGCGGAGCGGTCGCGATGGTGACCTCATCAAGAATTCCGGCCTCTAAACACTGCCGGGCGATATCTGCTCCGATCACGTTGACCGTGCCATCGGGGCCGGCCGCTTCGCGTGCTGTGGCTATGGCATCGTCAAAAGTGTTGCTGATAAGGAATCCAGCAGGTGGGTCCTCCACAGCACGATTGGTGAGGAGCACCTGAGGGCCATGCCATTGCCCTTCGAAGGTCCCCTCCTGTTCGGCGTCACCGGCATGGGGGTCATCGCCGTCGAAACTCCTCCGGCCCATAAGAACTGCTGTGATGCGAGGGATGAGCGCCGAAATGATGGGATCAGGGCCATCCTCCAGATATGGCAGCAGCCAGGACATATCGCCATCAGGGCCGGCGATGTAGCCGTCGGCAGAGGCTGTCACCGAGTAAATGAAGGCAGTCATGCGGGAACACCTTCCTGGGGAACCTGCGGGGTGTAGGTGAGAAGTGCATTTCCACTGGGGAATGTCGTGGCGCTGGTAGTGATCAAGGGGACTCGGCGCCCAAGCCCTTCAAAAAGTTTGGTGCCCGCACCCAGTGCCACAGGGTTGATCAGAATCCGTAATTCATCGAGCAGTGCCTGCTCGAGCAACTGGGCAGCCAGGGTGGGACTGCCGAAGACTGCGATGTCGTCGTCGTGAGTTTCTTTCAGAGTGGTCACGGCATCCTTGAGGTTTTTGCCATCGACCGGTTTCGCGCCATTCCACACTGGTAGGGACTCCGGTCGGCTGGTCACCACATGCTTGGGGGTCTCACGCATGAACTCTGCGATCTTTGGAAAATCGTTGAAGGCCGCCTCGGAGGGCCAGAAGTCAGCGAAGTGGTCATAGGTGTTACGTCCCAGAAGCATGGCTGAGACTCTGGGGTTATGGCGGGCCTCGGGATTGTTCCAGGTGAAGACTTCAGGCTCCGCAGTGCTCCAGTCGAGTCGTTTCTGTCCGTCCTCGATAAAGCCGTCCACGGAACAGACGATGAAAGCAAAGGCCTGTGAGGGGCTGCCTGGTGTTGCGTCTGTTGTCATGAGTCAGTCCATCCTCGGGTGCACGGTGGTGGAGCCATAGGCCAAATGCGGCATTCTTGCGGCCAACTGGCGAGCTTCAGCATCAGATCCCACGGCAATGGCATGCACGGCGAAGACCACCTGGGACCCGGTATGGGCTTCGGTGACACCAAGGGCGGCGGTGGCTTCATTGAGCGCCCAGCCCTCGACGAGCTGCCCGGCCTCCCGGAGCTCCTTGTCGATCTGGGCCCAGATCCGCATCTCGGCATCAAGTTCGGCTGTGCCCTCCTGCGGTCCAGTGCCGGGGGTGTACCGATGAATCAGGACGTGTGTGGGCGAAGACATGGGATTCTCCTCTCAGCTATCCGGTTGCATTATGCAACTGGTGTGACCATCGCATCATAACTGGATGTAAACTGCAAGCAGTTTTAGAAAGTTTGAGGTCAGGAGATCTGCATGGAGTCCGAGCACAGGTCAGGCTGCCCCATCAACCTCTCCTTGGAGGTATTGGGTGACAGCTGGTCGCTCATCGTCATCCGCGACATCATGTTCGGCAACCGTAGGCACTACCGCCAGCTGCTCAATGAGTCCGAGGAGGGGATTGCCTCCAATATCCTCAATGACCGCCTCAAGCGGCTCACCGCCAATGGGCTGGTGAGCAAGGAACCGGATCCAGCCCATAAACAGCGTCAGCTCTACAGTCTCACCGAGCAGTCCATCCAACTTGTGCCGGTCATTGCCCAACTCGGGGCCTGGGGGAGGAAGTTCCTGCCGGTCAGCCCCGAGTTGAGTATCCGAGCCAAAGTCATGGAGGAGGGCGGGCCCCAGCTTTGGGCTGATTTCATGGATGAACTGCGCGTCATGCACCTCGGTGCGCCCCGAGGCATTGAGAAGTCTGTATTCGAGCAGTTGGAGGAGGCTTACCAGCGAGAGGTCGCAGCCCAGGACAGGGGTTAGGTCTCCCTTGGCTCATGGTAGTGCGCGGGCCCCGCGCATTGGGGAGAGGCCGATGACCACCGCTGCTGCGGTGAAGACAGCGATGATTGCCCATAGGGTTCCGTGGTATCCGATCACCCCGGCCAGTACCCCGCCGAGCAGGGCCCCGATCACCGCCATAGACCGATTTGCCGAACGCATGGTGGCATGCATCCGCCCCAGGAGATGAGCCGGGGTCACCGCCTGGCAGTAACCCATCTCATTGGGGTCCTCGAACCCCATGCAGAAACCGTAGAGTGCTTGGGCAAAGCACAGCATGACCAGTCCCCACACCGGATCCTGCGGAGCCAGGGCCACGACAGCCCAACTCACCGGGTAGAGCATCCGGGCCGCGATCACAGCATTGCCTTCACCGATTCTGCGGCCGATCCTCGGAGCAACTAATGCGCCCAGTAACCCCGTCACGCCTGCCAGGGCTAGGGTGATGCCGTAGAGAAAGGGACTCAGTCCCAGATGTCTCAGGGCGAAGAGAGCAAAGACCGTCACCGCCGCGCTATTGGCCAGAAACCAGATATGGGTCGAAATGGCCAAGGGGGTCAATGTGCGATGCCGGTACAGAAAAGCCATACCGGCGCGGATATCCCGCCAGATACTGCGTTTGACCGCCGACGATGCCGATTTCTCCGAGGGCGTCGGGGTATCAGCGCCTGCTGGACTCGGCTTCATCCGGGCATAGAGCACCGCCGAGAGCAGATATCCCACGGAGCTGGCCATAAGACTGGCTGCTGCCCCAATAGTGCTGACCAGCCCGCCACCCAGTGGCGGACCGGAGGTCTGTGCCGCGGTCATTGACTGACCCAGCCGGGCATTGGCGCTGACCAGCTCATCGCGCCGAACAAGCGAGGGCAGCACTGGCTGCTGAGCCGCAGCCGTAAATACTCCGAAACCACCAGTGATGAACAGGGCAACTGCCACCGCGGCCAGGTTGAGACTGCCGGACCACCACAGAACGGGAATGACCGATAAGGCGATGCCACTGCCTGCTGTAGTGGCAATGAGTACCGGTTTCTTCCGCCACCGATCGATGAGCGCACCAGCGATGAGGCCGACCAACAGATAAGGGAGGAACTGAACAGCTCGAATAACGCCGACCTCTGCCTCCGATGCGCCCAGCTCATTGATCACCAGGGCATCGACAGCCACTGTGGTCATCGCCGCGGCGAAGAATGTCAGACTGCTGCCGGACCAGAATCTTGCGAAGGCAGGGCGGCGCAGAGGCTCCATGGGAGACGGGCTGCTCTGGTCCTGCCGCATATCCGTATCGGCGTCCTTTTCGGCACTGTGCTGAGTAGCTTCAGCCTACAGTTGGATCCAGCAGCTGGACCTGGGCAGCCCCGGGCTCGTTCCATCGGAACAGCACCAGATGCCAGAGGCCGGGGGCCTTCCGTGAGGGATCCACCAACCCTTGGGCGCCGCGCTCTTCGAGTTCCCGACGAACCCTCCAGGAGGATGGTTCTATCCCAGCTGCCACCAGCTGTTTCCACTCCGCAGTTGCATCTCCCAGACGGAGACCCGCCACGGCACGGCTTTCGGCATCGCGCAGGTCGAAGATTCCCGATGCCTGCACAGAGACCTCCACCAGGGTGAGCCCGGCAGAGTGCTGATCCCGGTGGGCGATCATGGCCGCCTCAACTCCATCGGGTGTTGAACTCAAATACAGAGTCGGCTGGTCAGCCCGCGAGTACCGGCCCGGATTTCGTGAACCTGACAGGGCGTAGTCCCGGTACTGGGGGTCCACGGCACGGTAGAAGGTGCCCTCCAGCGTGATCAGAGGTAGAGGATCACTGGTCATGACCCAGAACCCTGTGCGGTGACCAGCACGAGGGAACCGTCGAAGTGTGGCCTCTGGCGCAGGTATCCATACTGCTGATCCCAGTGGCCTGAATCGAGGTCCCGGCGCAGTGCCGACTCCGCTTCTGCAGTCTCCGCTTCTAAGAGGAAGCTCCACGCCGAACAGGAGCGACGCGCCGCCGGATCCAACAGCATCTCGGGCCGCCCGTAATAGGCCTCATTGAACCCATCAGCACACTGCAGCGGTATCGGCAGGGCGGTGGTCTCAACCTCTCCGCCCAATGCCTCGGCAATGGTGCTGATCCGGGGATAGCGTTTGGCCTCGGTCTCAATGACCTTCGGGGCGTAGTGGTTCAGCCAGAACCTGTCCAGCAGCGCAGGGTCACAGGTCAAAATCACAATGGGCCCTGTAGTGACCCGGCGGATCTCGCTGAGCCCCTGATTGAGGTCCGCCCATTGATGAACGGAGAAAGTGGTCATGGCAGCATCAAAGGCCCCGTCAGCCAAGGGAAGGTTCTCGGCTGCGGCATCCACAGCCGCCGATAGGCCCACTGGGCGCTGATCGCGCATGGCCGCAGAAGGTTCCACTGCGGTGACTCGACGGTCCCGCGGCTCATAGGAACCTGCTCCTGCCCCTACGTTGAGAACTGTCTCGGCACCGCCGAGTGCCTGAGAAATGGCCGCCTCAAATTCCGGCTCGGGGCGCCGGTAGTTCCGGTACCCCTGGCCGATACGGCTGTAGTCGGCGTCGCCGGCCGATCCATCACGGTATTGACGCTCCATATAGGTGATCCTTCCATGAGGGGGATATGGCAGGTAGATGAAACCTTCGGGGAGTCGCCGATGCTCACAGGGCCTAGTTGACTCCCTCTGCGTTTCAGGGAAGGGGGCTGGTAATCCGATGCTGAAACTTCGGGGGGAGTCCTCGGCCGGATGGGCAGCGTTTCAGCTCCCCAGAAGTTTCAATCGCTGGTGTCTCAAGGGAGTGCTGGAAGCCCTTTGTGGATACTGGCATATGCGCCCACGGATTAACGCTGAGACCACCGCGCTGAGCGGCGAAGCTCAGCACCGCATAACCATTAGGATGGACAGGTGACTCCTGAAGAACTCTCCGCTCTAGTCAAAACCACTCTGACCGAGGCAGTTGCCGCAGGCGACGTCGTCCTGGATTCCATCCCAGATGAGGTGCGAGTGGAGCGACCTAAGAGTCGCGATCACGGGGACTGGGCCACCAATATTGCCCTGCAGCTGGCCAAGAAGGCAGGAACCAACCCCCGGCAGCTGGCCGAGATCATCGCTACCCGGCTCAACGAGCATGAGGGCATCTCCGCCGTCGAGATCGCCGGACCCGGGTTCATCAACATCACCTTGGATGCCGCCGCAGCCGGCCAGCTCGCCCAGCAGATCGTTGAAGCAGGGGACAGCTACGGCCATAACGAAGCTCTGGTGGGACACACCATCAACCTGGAATACGTCTCCGCCAACCCCACCGGCCCCCTGCATATGGGCCACACCCGCTGGGCCGCCGTCGGAGACGCCATCGCCCGAGTGCTGCGTGCCTCCGGTGCCGAGCTGACCACCGAGTACTACATCAACGACGCCGGCAACCAGATGAACGTCTTCGCAGACTCCGTGCTGGCTGCCGTCCACGGCGAGCCCACCCCCGAGGGCGGCTACCCGGGCCAGTACATCCAGGACCTGGCAGCCCAGATCACTGCAGAGCGGCCCGAGATCAAGGACCTCCCCCGGGATGAGGCGCTGCCGGTGGTCCGCGAACTGGCCTACTCCGGCCAGCTGGCCCAGATCCGGAAGACCCTGGAAGATTTCCACATCGCCTTCGACCTGTGGTTCTCCGAGAAGACGCTGCACGACGGCGGCAAGATCGACGACGCCGTAGCGACCCTGCGCGAACAGGGGCATGTCTACGATAAGGACGGTGCGGTGTTCCTGCGCACCACCGACTTCGGCGATGACAAGGACCGGGTGCTCATCAAGGCTGATGGGGAGAAGACCTATTTCGCCGCCGATGCCGCCTACTACCTCTCCAAGCGGGAGCGCGGCTTCACCGAGAAGATCTATCTCCTCGGTGCCGATCACCACGGCTACATCGGGCGCCTGAAGGCCATTGCCGCATGTGCCGGTGATGACCCCGAGACGAACATCGAAATCCTCATCGGCCAGATGATCAGCGTCAAAGGGGCCCGGCTCTCCAAGCGCGCCGGGAACATGATCCTGCTCGAGGAGCTCATCGAATGGCTGGGCGCCGATGCGCTGCGCTACACCCTGGCGCGCTACCCCACCGACTCGCCCCTGGATGTCGACCCCGAGCTGCTGCAGTCGAAGACTAATGACAACCCGGTCTTCTACGTCCAATACGCCCATGCCCGAGCATGCAACGCCGCGCGCAATGCCGAGGCTCATGGGGTGGACCGCTCAAGCTTCGACGCCGGACAGCTGAGCCACGAGCGGGAAGAAGAACTGCTGGCCCACCTCGCCTCCTTCCCGAATACCGTGGCCCGAGCCGCCGAGCTGCGCGAACCCCACCGGGTCGCTCGCTATCTGGAGGACCTCGCCTCGGCCTACCACGCCTGGTACGCCAAATGCCGGATCGCCCCCAGCACCTCCGAATCCGGAGAGACCGAACCGGTCAGCGATCTGCACCGCGGCCGACTCTGGCTCAATGACGCCGCCGTCCAGGTGCTGCGCAACGGCCTGGCACTGCTGGGCGTCACCGCCCCGGAAAAGATGTGAGGCAGCCTGCGATGACCGCCAACAACAGCCAAGCACACCCCCTGGCCCCTGAATGGCTCAGCCCCCGCACCGACACCGCGGATCTCGAGGAGAAACTCTTCCCCGCCGACGCCGAGCGCGGCCCCAACGGGGAACTGACCATCGGCGGAGTGAGTGTCACCGAACTCGCCGAAACCTACGGCACCCCGCTCTATGTGCTCTCCGAAACCGAGTTCCGCAACCGGGCCCGGGCTTTCCGAGAGGCATTCAGCGCCGCCTTCGCCCCGGAGGCTGAGGTCGATGTCTTCTACGCCGGCAAAGCCTTCCTCTCCACCCACGCCGCACGCTGGGCCGATGAAGAGGGCCTCTGCGTGGACACCGCCAGCGGGGGAGAGCTGGCCATCGCCCTGACCGCCGGGGTCAACCCCCGCCGGATCGGCCTGCATGGGAACAATAAATCCGACCAGGAGATCCGCCGAGCCCTCCAGGCAGGTATCGGCCGGCTGATCGCCGACTCCCTGGAGGAGATCCACCGTATCTCCGCCATCGCCGTCGAACTCGGCACCACCGCCCCGGTCATGCTGCGGCTGACCCCCGGGGTCCACGCCTCCACCCATGACTACATCGCCACCGCACATGAGGATCAGAAGTTCGGGCTGTCCCTGACCCCGGTACCCGGTACAGCTGCCGAAGAAGCCAATCCTTATGCGGGCTCACCGGCCTGGGCTGCGGTCAACGCCGCCCGCGAGGCCGCCGGTGTGGAACTTATCGGCCTGCACTGCCATATCGGTTCACAGATCTTCGAGCCCACCGGTTTTGAGCTCGCCGCCCAGAAGCTCATCAAGTTCCTGGCCCAGATCCGTGCGGTCCACGGTGTCGAACTGCCCGAGCTCGATCTCGGCGGTGGCCACGGCATCGCCTACACCGAGGCCGATACCCCGCGCGATCCCCAGGAGATCGCCCAGGCCCTGGCAGCCACTGTGAAGGCCGCCTGCGGCGAGCACCAGCTGAGCCTGCCGCGGATCAGCATCGAACCCGGCCGCAGTATCGTCGGCCCCGCCGGTATCACCCTCTACACCGCCGGAACCACCAAGGACGTCGTCGTCGAAGATGGGCTCACCCGCCGCTACATCGCCGTCGACGGCGGTATGGGGGATAACGCCCGGCCCGTGCTCTACGACGCCGACTACTCCGCGGTGTTGGCCTCCCGGAACATCACCGGAGAACACGATCTGTCTCGCATTGTGGGCAAGCACTGCGAGTCCGGGGACATCGTCGTCAGAAACGTATACTTGCCCTCGGCTGTCACCCGCGGAGATATCCTCGCGGTGCCTGCCACCGGCGCCTACTGCCACTCGCTGTCCAGCAACTACAACTACCTCACCCGGCCAGCGGTAGTTGCTGTGAACAACGGAGACGCCCACCTGCTGATCCGCCGCGAGACAGAGGAGCAGATGCTGGCTCGGGACACCGGCTACACCGCACCGGCCTGAGCTGAAATCCTGTCGGCTACTTTCATCAATGGAACAACAGTAGAGGTGATAATGGCCCCCGCAACGCTCCCCGAGGATGCGATCACTATCGGCCTGCTCGGCGCCGGCAATGTCGGCGCCCAGGTGGCCCGGACTCTGGTGGAGGAGCGCGAGCTCATCTCTGCCCGCGTAGGCACCCCAGTGCGGCTTACCGGAGTCGCCGTCCGCGACCCCGAGGCGCCACGGGACTGGAAGATTCCCGGGGAACTGATCACCACCGATGCCGAGGCACTGGTGGACGAAGTCGACCTCGTCGTCGAACTCATCGGCGGTATGGAACCGGCCGGGGAACTCATTGAACGCGCCCTGCGCCGTGGCGCGGCAGTGGTCACCGGCAATAAGGCCCTGCTGGCCAGCCGTGGTGCGGAACTCAACGCCATCGCCGCCGAGACCGGGGCAGCCCTGCGCTTTGAGGCCAGTGTCGGTGGAGCCATCCCGATCCTGCGCCCGGTGGAGGAATCGCTCTCCGGTGACCGGATCACCAAAGTGATGGGCATCGTCAACGGCACCACCAACTACATCCTCGATCAGATGGACACCACCGGGGCAGCCTTCGACGACGCCCTGGCCGAGGCCCAGAAGCTCGGCTACGCCGAGGCCGACCCCACCGCCGATGTCGAAGGGCATGACGCCGCCGCCAAGGCAGCCATCCTCGGCACCCTGGCATTCCACGCACCCTTCAGCTTCGACGAGGTTTACTGCGAGGGCATCTCCGCCGTCACCCAGGACGATATCGAAGCCGCAGCAGCCTCCGGGTATGTCATCAAACTGCTGGCCATCGCCGAAAAACAGGCAGATGGCGCAGTGCTGCGCGTGCACCCGACCCTGCTGCCGCGCACCCACCCCCTGGCCAGTGTCCGGGGCGCGTTCAACGCAGTCTTTGTCGTCGCCGAAAATGCCGGCGAGCTGATGTTCTACGGCCAGGGCGCAGGTGGTCTGCCCACCTCCAGCGCCATCATGGGCGATGTGGTCTCGGTGGCACGCCGGCTGCGCACTCCGGTAGCCGAGAGCCCCGGGGTCTCCGATGCGGTCAACCTCGCACCTCTGCCCATCGAGCGGGCCACCACCCAGTACTACATCGATATGGACGTCGCCGATAAAGAAGGTGTCATCGCCGAGATCGCCCAGGTCCTGGCCGCCCACCGGGTCTCCATTGAGTCCATGCGCCAGCCCGGCTCGGTCACCGTCGAAGGTGAGGTTGAGGACAGCGACAACGGTGCTAAGGTCCAGATCGTCACCCACCTGGCCAGTGAGAAGGACCTCCATGAGACGGTCCAGGAACTGCGGGACCTCGATGTGGTCAAAACCGTCAACTCCGTGCTGCGCGTAGAAGTGGAGAAATAAGCACATGGCACACCAATGGCGCGGGGTCATCCGCGAATACTTCGACCGGCTGCCCGTCGAAGACGGCGACCGGATCATCACCCTCGGCGAAGGCGGCACCCCACTGGTGCACGCCCCAGCCCTCTCCGAGCTGGTCGACGGTGAAGTTCACCTCAAAGTCGAAGGAATGAATCCCACCGGATCCTTCAAAGACCGCGGTATGACCATGGCCATCACCTCAGCGGTGGCCGACGGCGCCAAAGCCGTGGTCTGCGCCTCCACCGGCAACACCTCGGCCTCGGCCGCCGCCTACGCCACCCAGGCCGGGCTGACCTGCGCCGTTCTGGTCCCCGCGGGCAAAATCGCGATGGGCAAACTCTCCCAGGCAATCGCCCACGGGGCCGAGCTGATCCAGATCGACGGCAACTTCGACGGCTGCCTGGATGTCGCGCGCAAACTCTCGGAGAACTACCCCGTCTTCCTGGTGAACTCAGTGAATCCCTCCCGGATCGAGGGGCAGAAGACCGCGGCCTTCGAAGTCGTCGACTTCCTCGGCGAAGCACCGGACTATCACCTGCTGCCGGTGGGCAATGCCGGAAACATCACCGCCTACTGGAAGGGCTACCGGGAGTACTACGAGGACGGCCTCGCCTCCGCCCTGCCCACCATGTGGGGGTTCCAGGCAGCAGGCTCGGCCCCGATCGTGGCCGGTCACCCCATCACCGAGCCCGAAACGGTGGCCACCGCCATCCGGATCGGCAACCCCGCCTCCTGGGAGAAGGCCGAGGCCGCCCGGGACGAATCCGGCGGTGTCATCGAGGCAGTCACCGATGAGGAGATCCTCTCCGCCCACCGGTGGCTCTCCGCCAAAGAAGGTGTGTTCGTGGAGCCGGCCTCAGCCTCGGGTGTGGCAGGTCTGATCAAGAAGCATGCCGCCGGTGAGGTCCCGGCAGGCAAGCGCTGGGTGATCACCGTGACCGGGCATGGGCTGAAGGACCCCGACTGGGCCCTGCAGAACGCAGGCTACGACGACGCCGCTCCCACCCAGGTGCCCCAGGATGTGGAGACTGTGGCCCGGACCCTGGGGTTGTGATCTGTCGATGACTACACATCTGGGACAACTCGGCCAGGGCCTCACCCCCGATGCCGCTGCCGGTGCAGCAGCTGAGCCGCTGCGCGAACCCCTTGATGCGCCCCTACAGTTCAGCCTGAAGGTTCCTGCCACCAGCGCCAACCTCGGCCCCGGCTATGACACCCTGGGCCTGGCCCTGGAGTGGCGAGACGAGATCCGAGTCCAGGCCCGCCCACGCCGGAACCCGGAGAACCCCCAGATCAGCGTGGTGGTCGAGGGTGAAGGTGCAGGTGCGCTGCCCACCG
Organism: Nesterenkonia sedimenti; assembly: GCF_012641515.1. Classification (GTDB taxonomy): domain Bacteria; phylum Actinomycetota; class Actinomycetes; order Actinomycetales; family Micrococcaceae; genus Nesterenkonia; species Nesterenkonia sedimenti. The sequence continues at coordinate 87,933 of NZ_JABAHY010000001.1, forward strand.
ACGCCTCCCATCTGGTAGTCACCGCCGTGGAACGGATCCTAGCCGCACGCGGCTATTGGCTGCCTGATCTGCAGGTGACCGCGCAGAACACCATCCCGCACTCCAGGGGACTGGGCTCATCGGCTGCAGCGATCGCCACGGCCGTGCTGACCGCCCACCAGCTGATCCCCGAGGGGCTCACCGAGGATGAGCAGCTGCAGATCGGATCCCGGATCGAAGGCCACCCGGATAACTATGTCCCGGCACTGCGCGGGGGAGTGGCAGTCTCCTGGCTGGCCGGTGCTGCACCCGAGCCCGAGTTCAAGACGGCGGCGCTGACCCCGCACCCACAGCTGCGCTGTGTGGTCGCCGTCCCGGACTTCGAACAGTCCACCCAGGCTGCACGGGATGTCCTGCCCGGAAGCGTTCCCCATGATCAGGCGGCCAAGAACAGCTCCCGGGCTGCCCTGCTGGTCCACGCCATCAGCTCGGCCCCGGAACTGCTGCTGGATGCCACCGAGGATTATCTGCACCAGGAGTACCGGCGTTCAGCCTTCCCCCTGTCGATGTCCTTGGTGGACGAACTGCGTGCGGCAGGATATGCGGCAGTGATCTCCGGTGCCGGTCCGGCAGTGTTGATCTTCACCCACCGGGATAACGCCGAAGAGGTCGTCGAAGCAGTCAAGGCCTTCAACACCGGCACCGCGCGGGACACGGGCCGGACATTCCAGCCCCGGAATCTGCCAATAGCGGGCACAGGTGCTACAGTGGAGGAACTGCGGTGATCGTAGGTATCACCGAGTAGCTTTCGCGCAGATCGCGCTCTCCCAGACCGGGCTGAATCGTTGAACCGCACTCTCCTGGAGCGTGCACAGCCCCGTGTGTCATGAGGGGAATTCTTGTAACGCATTGACGCGAAAGACTGACATGAAAACCGTTGGCCGCATCTGAGGCGGCCTGCCCGACGAGGGAGAAGGAAACCTTCGTGACAGAAACCACCACTGCGGTGAAGAACGACGCCGAACAGAACGGTAACGGCGGAGCAAATGGGCTCGCCGGACTCAAACTGGCCCAACTCAAGGCACTGGCCTCCCAGCTGGGAATCGCCGGTTCCTCCCGGATGCGCAAGTCTGACCTCGTAGAGGCGATCTCCGCCCATCAGCGCGGCGGCGCCGTCGCCGACCGAGACAAGAAAGACGAGAAGAAGGACGAAAAGTCCACTGAGCAGAACGGCAAGGCTCAGAACGACAAGGCCGAGGATTCCGGTAAGGGATCCAAGGGCAAGCAGTCCAAGAACGAGCAGTCCAAGACTGAGGCTCCCAAGGAGGAGAAGGCCAAGGACTCCGCTGAACAGGGCGAGCAGAACCAGAACGAGCAGAAGTCCCAGAAGAAGGACTCCGCCGAGCAGGGTTCCGCCGAGGCTGACAGCGAAGACGGCTCAGCACAGCAGGGCGGCAAAGACCGTCAGCGCCGTGGACGCGATAACCGCGACCGCCAGCAGAACCATCAGGACCGTCAGCAGGACCAGGACGGCCGCCAGGATCAGGACGGCTCCCGCCAGAAGCAGCAGCACAACAACGACGGCGGCGGCGCCCGAAATAACGATGACGACGACGACCGCGGAGGCCGCAATGACCGCCGCAACCGCCGGCGTAACCGCAATGACCGCAACCGCCGCAACCGCGATCGCAACCGCGGACCCGAGCATGAGGACGTCGAGGAGAACCTCGACCCCGAGCAGCTGATCCCGATTGCGGGAATCCTCGATGTTCTGGACAACTACGCATTCGTCCGCACCTCCGGCTACCTCCCCGGTCAGAACGATGTCTACGTCTCCCTGCAGCAGGTCAAGAAGAACAACCTGCGCAAGGGCGATGTCGTCACCGGCTTCATCAAGGCCCCCAATGAGAACCAGAAGCCCAATAAGCGGCAGAAGTTCGCAGCCCTGGTCAAGGTCGAGAAGGTCAACGGCCGCCCAGTGGAGGCCAATACCGAGCGGGTCGACTTCGGCAAGCTCACCCCGCTGTACCCGCAGGAGCGCCTGCGCCTTGAATCCTCCGATGCCAAGGCTATCGGCCCCCGGGTCATCGATCTCGTCGCCCCCATCGGTAAGGGCCAGCGCGGTCTGATCGTCTCCCCGCCCAAGGCCGGTAAGACCATGATTCTGCAGTCGGTGGCCAATGCCATCAAGCAGAACAACCCCGAGGTCCACCTCATGATGGTCCTGGTCGACGAACGGCCCGAGGAAGTCACCGATATGCAGCGCACTGTCGACGGTGAGGTCATCGCCTCCACCTTCGACCGTCCCGCTGATGACCACACCACCGTCGCTGAGCTGGCCATCGAGCGCGCCAAGCGCCTGGTAGAGCTGGGCAAGGACGTCGTCGTCCTCCTGGACTCCATGACCCGTCTGGGCCGTGCCTACAACCAGGCCGCACCTGCCTCCGGCCGGATCCTCTCCGGCGGTGTGGACGCCTCCGCGCTCTACCCGCCCAAGCGGTTCTTCGGTGCTGCCCGCAATATCGAAAACGGCGGCTCCCTGACCATCCTGGCCACCGCCCTGGTGGAGACCGGATCCAAGATGGACGAGGTCATCTTCGAGGAGTTCAAGGGCACCGGCAATATGGAGCTGCGCCTGAGCCGCAACCTGGCCGATAAGCGCATCTTCCCCGCCGTGGATGTCAACGCATCCTCCACCCGGCGCGAGGAGGCCCTGCTCTCCCAGGAAGAGGTCAAGATCATGTGGAAGCTGCGTCGTGTCCTCTCCGGACTGGACCAGCAGCAGGGTCTGGAGCTGCTGATGAACAAGCTCAAGGAGACCCAGTCCAATGCCGAATTCCTGATGCTGGTCTCCAAGACCACTTTGGGCGGCAACGGCGACAAGTAGCGACTCGAAAAGACCCCGCTGACCCCCGGTATTCCGGGCGGCCAGCGGGGTCTTTTCACACCTGCCTCTCATTCGGCGGCGCAGTTTGCCTGTAGTTGGGCCCCGAAACCGGCTGAGATACTGTCAAACTGCGCCAGCGAACAAAGGACAAAGGACGCATCTGCATGACTACCGAGATCAACCCCCGGATGTTCGACTCCGTCGGCACTCTGCTGGCCGAACACAAAGAGCTGCAGGCCAAGCTGGCCGAACCCGAGACCCACGCCGATCAGGCACTGGCTCGTAAGCTCGGTCGCCGCTACGCCCAGCTCAATGGAGTCGTGGAGGCGCATAAGCACTGGACCCAGCTGCAGGATGACCTCGAGACCGCCGAGGAATTCGCCGACGACGACGCCGAACTCGCCGCCGAGGTGCCCCGTCTGAAGGAAGAGCTCGACACTGCCGCTGAGCGGCTGCTGCGGATGCTGATTCCCCGGGATGAGAACGACGCTCGCAACGCCATCCTCGAGATCAAGGGCGGAGCCGGCGGCGATGAGGCAGCCCTGTTCGCCGGAGATCTGCTGCGGATGTACACCCGCTACGCCGAGACCAAGGGGTGGAAGACCGAGATCATCTCCTCAACCCCCTCCGATCTGGGCGGCTATAAGGACGTCCAGGTCGCGGTGAAGGCCAATACCAATGATCCGGCCGAGGGAGTCTTCGCGCATCTGAAGTTCGAAGGCGGCGTCCACCGGGTCCAGCGAGTCCCCGAAACCGAATCCCAGGGCCGTATCCACACATCAGCCGCCGGTGTGCTGGTACTGCCGGAGGTCGATGAGCCCGAGGAGATCGAGATCGCGGCCAATGACCTCAAAATCGATGTCTACCGCTCATCGGGACCCGGTGGGCAGTCGGTGAACACCACTGACTCCGCAGTGCGCATCACCCACCTGCCCACCGGGATCGTCGTGGCCATGCAGAATGAGAAATCCCAGCTGCAGAACAAAGAGGCAGCCATGCGCGTGCTGCGCTCCCGCCTGCTGGCCCACCAGCAGGAGGAGATCGACGCTGAGAACGCCGAGGCTCGCAAATCCCAGGTCCGCACCATGGACCGCTCCGAGCGCATCCGGACCTATAACTTCCCGGAGAACCGGATTGCCGATCACCGCACCGGATACAAGGCCTATAACCTCGATGCGGTGATCAACGGAGACCTCGAGGCCGTCATTCAGTCCTGCATCCAGATGGACGAGCAGGAAAGGCTGGCAGCACTGGCCGAACAGAACGGCTCCACTGAGCAGAATGGCTGAGCAGCCAGGCGCCAGCGTGGAGCTCAGCGGTCTGCTGGAAGCCGCCACCGCACAGCTGACCGAAGCCTCCATCCCCAGCCCACGGGTAGATGCCGAACTTCTGGCCGGTCATCTTCTCAACGCCAGCAGGGGAGAGGTGCAGACCAAAGTCCTCACCGGCGCGCAGCTGAGCGAGGAACAGGCCGAACGTTTCAACACCCTGGTGGCAGAGCGGGCCCAGCGGATCCCGCTGCAGCATCTCACCGGTACCGCACCGTTCAGAACGCTGGAACTGCGCGTGGGTCCGGGGGCATTCATCCCGCGGCCCGAGACTGAGACAGTGGTCGAAGCCGCCCTGGAGCGCCTGAGGCAGATGCGCAGTGCCCAGATGGAGACAGCAGGGGTTGAGCCCCGCCTGAACGCAGTGGATCTCGGCACCGGATCCGGGGCCATCGCCGCCGCCCTGGCCGCCGAGTTCCCGCAGGCCGAAATCCATGCCGTGGAACTCTCCGAAGAGGCTGCCGCCTGGGCCGAGCTGAACTTCCAGAACCTGCCCAGTGGTTCAGCCCCGGTGAGACTGCACCAGTGTGACCTGCGGGAATTCCCGAAACAGGTCAGCGAGGAGTTCGACGTCGTCGTCTCCAATCCGCCCTATATCCCCGAGGATATGGTGCCCACAGAACGTGAAGTCCGCGACCATGACCCCGAACTGGCGCTCTACGGAGGCGGCCGTGACGGGCTGGAAATGCCCCGGGCCGTGATTGAGGCCGCCAAAGCGCTTCTGAGACCCGGCGGTTGGTTTATCCTCGAACATGCCGAGGTCCAAGCAGAGGCACTGCGGGAGATCTGCGAAACCGATCCCAGCCTCACAGATGTGGAAACCCACCAGGACCTCAGTGGACGTCCACGGTCAACCAGTGCAGTCGTGAAAGAATACAGCGCGTGAGCCAGACCTTTGAACTGACCGGCCCAGAAGCTCGTGCCGAAGCGATCGAGGCTGCCAAAGCCGCCGTCGGCCGTGGCGAACCCGTCGTTCTGCCCACCGATACGGTCTACGGAATCGGCGTGGACGCCTTCAGTCCCCAAGCAGTTGCCGTACTGCTGGCAGCCAAGGGAAGAAATCGCAGTATGCCGCCACCGGTGCTCATCGCCCGCCAGGCGGTTCTGGATGCACTGGCCACTGACATCCCTGACCACGCCCGCTCCCTGGCCGATGCCTTCTGGCCCGGGGGACTGACCCTGATCCTGCGCGCCCAGCCATCCCTGGCCTGGGACCTCGGGGAGACCCATGGAACAGTGGCCCTGCGGATGCCCGCCGATGAGGTGGCCCTGGAACTGCTCGGCGCAGTGGGGCCGATGGCGGTATCCAGTGCCAATCGGACCGGGATGCCCGCGGCCACTACAGCAGCTGAGGCCCGGGAGATGCTCGCTGATGCGGTGGCTGTCTATCTCGAGGACGGCCAGCGAGACACCCAAGACCCCTCCAGTATTGTCGACTGCACCAAGGAGACCCCCGTGGTGGTGCGCGAAGGTGCTATCCCGCTGCATGAACTGCAGGCCATCGTCCCCGAGGTCACCGCGCCTGCTGAGGGCTCATGATCTATTTCCTCATCGTGCTGACCGTCTCCGCGGCGGTTACCTATCTGCTCACCCCGCCGGTGCGGCGGATGTCGCTGAAACTGGGCATCTACACACCCATTCGTGCCCGGGATATCCATACTGAGGTCAAACCTCGGTGGGGTGGTGTGGCCATCTACGTCGGGATGCTGGCGGGACTGGCAGTAGCCGCCACCATCCCGTATCTCAGCGGACTCTTCGAGGATCTCACCCCGGTCATCGGACTGCTGTTGGCGATGACGCTGATCCTGCTGACCGGAATGGCCGATGACGCCTGGGATGTCCACTGGCTGATCAAGCTCGGAGCCCAGGTCACCGCCGGTGTCATCCTGGTGCTGCACGGAATCCAGCTGCAGGTGATGCCCGTGGGCTGGCTGGGCGTGGGAGAACCTGCGGTCCAAGCCTTCCTGACCATCTTCCTGGTGGTGGCCACCATCAACGCCTTCAACTTCATCGACGGGCTCGATGGACTCGTCGCCGGGGTCGCCGCCCTGGGCGGTGCAGCCTTCTTTATCTACAGCTACCTGCTGACCCTGGAGCTCAACGAATTCGACGCCTCCAATCTGGTGACCCTGCTGATGGCGGTGCTGGTGGGCTCCTGTCTGGGCTTCCTGCCGCATAACTTCCACCCCTCCAATATCTTTATGGGGGATACCGGGGCCATGCTGCTGGGACTGGTCATGGCTGCTGGCGCCCTGATCATCACCGGGTCCCTGCAGGAGCACTCCGAAGCCTTCCGGTTCCGCAATGTGCCGGCCTATATGCCGGTGCTGCTGCCGCTGGCGGTGATGATCCTGCCGGTGCTGGACCTCGTGCTGGCCGTGATCCGAAGAACAGCCAGGGGAGCCCTGCCCTTCAGCCCAGACCGCGGACATCTGCACCATAAACTCATCGACCCAGGCTACTCACACCCTCAGGCAGTACTGCTGCTCTATCTCTGGGCCGGACTCTTCGCCTTCGGGGCGGTCTCCTTCAACTTCCTGCCCTGGTGGCAGGTCAGCCTCGTCATGGCGGTGACCCTCGGTGCAGCCACAGTGCTCTCCCTGGGACCATGGCTTCGCCGAAAAGGAGGTGCAGGACATGGCCGAAGCTGACCAGCCCCAGCAGAAAGTCTTCCCACGCACCACCGGCTGGCGCAGGGTCCTGATCTCCACGACCGCAGCCGGCCTAGGCGCTGTCGCGCTGCTCAGTGCTGTTGCAGCACTGATCGGCGGCAGCGAGGCAGCCTACTCCGCAGCAGCCGGGGGAGGGGCCGTCGTCGTACTCTCTGCCATCTCCCTGGCGATCATCGATCTCTGTGAACGCCACGCCCCACATCTGACCATGGCCATGTTTATGCTCGGCTTTTGCCTGAAGATTGCCGCCCTGGCCATGCTGCTGCCCCTTATGGACACCTCCCAGTGGCTGCAGCCGGCCTGGGCGTTAGGGGCCGGAATCGGCGTTCTGGTGCTGTGGCAGACCGTCGAGATCATGACTTTTGCCCGTTTACGGGTGACAGTCGAGCCCGATGCATCGGATTTCTACAACTTGTAGTAGTGTTGTCACAGCCGGATAACATGCCGCTGATGCGACAGGCCCTTTGGTAGGCTTGCCGAGGATTGCGGCCGAACATTCTCGGCGCCGACTTCCTTGCAGAAGAGCAGAGATGCTCTATGCAGAATACTTGTCTCGATCATTCGACGACCGATGAGAGGACCAGCGTTGTCATCGCTTGCCCTGAGTGCCGCCGAAGAAGGTGGCTTCCAGCCGCCCACAATTAGTGAGACCCACCTTCCGGAGATCTTCCCGTGGATGGCACCCTGGGGCACTGGCTTCGGCAAGAACATGTTGATGGTCATCCTGGCCGTCCTGTTGATCTGGTGGCTCTTCAGCTTCGCAATCCGCAAGCAGGCCCTTGTGCCCTCCCGCGGACAGTTCCTCGCCGAAGGCGCCTACGGATTCGTCCGTAACACCATCGGCCGGGACATCCTGGGGGATAAGCACTTCAAGCCGTGGATCCCGCTGCTGTTCACAGTCTTCTTCTTCGTGCTGTTCAACAACCTCTTCGGCGCGATCCCCTTCCTGCAGATGCCCACCTTCAGCCACGCAGGCCCGGCCTACGCCATGGCCGCGATCATCTGGATCACCTGGGTGGTGCTGGGCTTCAAGCTCCACGGCGGCAAATTCATGAAGCTGATGACCGTTCCTTCCGGGGTTCCCAAGCCCCTGCTGGTCATCCTGACCCCCCTGGAGTTCCTCTCCAACTTCGTGATCCGCCCGCTGACCCACTCACTGCGTCTGATGGCAGTGATGCTGGCCGGCCACATCATCGTGATGCTCTGCGGCTCGGGTGCCGAATTCCTGATCACCCAGCAGGAAGGCGTGGCCAACACCGGTCTCGGTATCGCCATCCTGCTCGGCTCGATCCCGCTGTACTTCCTGGAACTGATCATGATGGTCCTGCAGGCATTCGTCTTCGCTCTGCTGACGGCCATCTACATCCAAGGTTCCATCGAAGCAGATGCACACTGACTTGAACCTGTAAGACCACCGACCACCCCGTAAACACGGAAATACACAGAAAGAGAGAAACACATGGACGGCTCCCTGAACATGCTCGGTATGGGCATCGCCGGTCTCGGCGCTGCTATCGCTATCGGTATGGTCTTCGCTGCCTACATCAACGGCGTCGCCCGCCAGCCCGAGGCTCAGCGTGTGCTGCAGCCCATCGCGCTGCTCGGCTTCGCTCTTGCTGAGGCTGTGTTCATTCTGGCCATCGTCTTCGCCTTCGTGCTCTAGCCTCTTAGGCCCTGAACACCTAAGCCGCCGCTTGCGGCGGCACTGAAGACCGTCAGACTAGAGAAGATGGGTGAACACATGATCAGCACAGCACTGATCCAGGCAGCCGATTACGAGGACGCCAACCCGCTGGTCCCCAATCTGTGGGAAGCAGCGGTGGCCGGTATCGGCTTCGTGGTGCTGCTCTTCATCGTCATCAAGGTCATCGCCCCCAAGTTCGAGCAGTCCTATCAGAACCGGGTTGAGGCCATTGAAGGTGGCATCAACCAGGCTGAAGAGGCCAAGGCCGAGGCTGCTGCACTGAAGTCACAGTACGAGCAGCAGCTGGCCGACTCCCGCGCTGAGGCGTCCAAGCTTCGTGAAGAGGCTCGGGCCGAGGCAGCTCAGATCGTCTCTGAGGCTCAGGAGAAGGCCGCATCGGAAGCTTCCCGCATCCGGGAGCAGGCTCACGCTCAGATCGAGGCAGACCGTGCAGCAGCTGCTGCACAGCTGAAGGCCGACGTCGGCACGCTGGCTACCCAGCTTGCCTCCAAGGTCGTCGGCGAGGCCCTGGAGGACGACGCCCGCTCCCAGCGCGTGGTGGACCGTTTCCTGGCCGACCTCGACGCTGAGCAGCAGACTCAGGGGGCAGCGCAGTAATGGCAGCCGACCAGTTCAGCGGATCCCGGCAGTCGAGCGAATCACTGGCTGCACTTCGCAGCGAGCTCGCCGAGACCATCACTGCAGCAGACCTCGCTGTGGCCGATGAGCTCTTCACTGCACTCGACGCCCTGGATGGTTCCGCTGCGCTGCGCCGCACACTGACTGACCCCGCCCGCGAGCCTGAAGCCCGCGCCGGTGTGGTGCAGTCGCTCTTCAGCGGTAAAGCGCAGCCGGCCACGGTCAGCATCCTGCAGGCTGCTGTCTCCCAGCGCTGGAGTGCAGAACGGGACCTCGGCGACGCCGTCGAGGTTCTGGCTGTGGATGTTGCAGCGGCTAAGGCAGAGCGTGGCGGCCTGCAGGGCCTGGAGGAATTGGAAGGCGCACTGCTGAACTTCCGGCGGGTCATCGAAGACTCCCATGAAGTCCAGCAGGCACTGACCGACCGCCAGGCACCGGCAGCGTCAAAGCAGAAACTGGCTGCTCGGCTGAGTCCCCAGGCCACTGCCGAGGCTCGACTGCTGATCGACCGGGCAGTGACCGCTCCGCGCGGACTGCGGCCCTCGGCACTCATCGAGAAGTTCGCCGAGCAGATCGCAGCCCGCCAGCAACGCTGGATCGCCCAGGTGACTGTGGCCAAGGATCTCAGCAGCTCCTATCTGGAGAAGCTCTCGGCCAGCCTGGACAAGTACTTCGGCCGTGAGCTGAAGCTCGACGTCGTCGTCGATCCCACTGTGGTCGGCGGCATCCGGGTGCAGGTAGGGGACGAGGTCGTCGACAGCACTGTCGCTTCCCGGATCAACAGCCTGAACCGAAGCATCGGCCGCTAGTACAGTCGGCCCAACAAGCAATTTGAACCGTACGGCCGCATCTGGTGGCCATTGATTACAGGAGAGCAGGGAGACGCAGATGGCGGATCTGACCATCAACGCCGACGACGTCCGCAATGCCTTGAACGAGTTCGCCGCGTCCTACGACCCGGGCAGCGCAGAGCGCACTGAGGTCGGACGCGTGATCTCCGCGGCCGACGGCATCGCACGGGTCGAGGGACTGCCCTCGACCATGTCCAACGAACTTCTTCGCTTCGAAGACGGCACACTGGGACTGGCCCAGAACCTCGACACCCGCGAAATCGGCGTCGTGGTCCTCGGTGAGTTCTCCGGTATCGAGGAAGGCCAGGAGGTCACCCGCACCGGAGAGGTTCTCTCCGTGCCTGTGGGCGATAAGTTCCTGGGTCGTGTGGTGGACCCCCTGGGCAACCCCATCGACGACCTCGGCGATATCGAGGCTGAGGGCCGCCGCGCCCTGGAGCTGCAGGCACCTTCGGTGGTTGAGCGTAAGTCGGTGCACGAGCCGATGCAGACCGGCCTGAAGGCCATCGACGCGATGATCCCGATCGGTCGCGGCCAGCGCCAGCTGATCATTGGTGACCGTCAGACCGGTAAGACCGCCATCGCGATCGACACCATTCTGAACCAGAAGGCCAACTGGGACTCCGGTGACGTCAACAAGCAGGTTCGCTGCATCTACGTCGCCGTCGGTCAGAAGGCCTCCACCATCGCCTCGGTCCGCCAGACCCTGGCCGATAAGGGCGCCCTGGACTACACCACAATCGTGGCCTCCCCGGCATCGGACCCCGCTGGCTTCAAGTACCTGGCTCCCTTCGCCGGTTCGGCTATCGGTCAGCACTGGATGTACGGCGGCAAGCACGTTCTGATCATCTTTGATGACCTCTCCAAGCAGGCTGAGGCCTACCGTGCCGTGTCCCTGCTGCTGCGTCGCCCGCCGGGCCGTGAGGCATACCCCGGTGACGTCTTCTACCTGCACTCCCGTCTGCTGGAGCGCTGCGCGAAGCTCTCCGACGAGATGGGTGCCGGCTCCATGACCGGTCTGCCGCTGATCGAGACCAAGGCCAACGACGTCTCGGCCTATATCCCGACCAACGTCATCTCCATCACCGACGGTCAGATCTTCCTGCAGTCCGATCTGTTCAACGCCAACCAGCGTCCCGCTGTGGATGTCGGTATCTCGGTGTCCCGCGTCGGTGGTGCTGCACAGACCAAGGCACTGAAGAAGGTCTCCGGTACATTGAAGCTGGACCTGGCTCAGTACCGCGATATGCAGGCCTTCGCGATGTTCGCCTCAGATCTGGATCCGGCCACCCGTCAGCAGCTGACCCGCGGTGAGCGCCAGACCGAGCTGCTGAAGCAGGCTCAGTACAGCCCCTACCCGGTTGAGGAGCAGGTTGTCTCCATCTGGGCAGGCTCCAACGGTCACCTCGACGACGTCGAACTCTCCGATGTCAAGCGTTTCGAGGCCGAGTGGATCGACCACCTCAAGCGCAAGACCGATGTGCTGACCAACATCGCCTCCACCGGCAAGCTCGAGGACGACACCCTCAGCACCCTGAACTCCGCCATCGAGGAGTTCAAGCGGAACTTCCACTCCGAGGGTGGCGAGTCGCTGGTCGGTAACGAGACTGCTGAGGCACTGTCCGCGGACGAGATCGAACAGGAAGAGATCTCCACCTCCAAGTAGGTGTGAGCGGCCTCTTCGACTGAACTAACAGGGAAGGACAAGCATGGGAGCCCAGATTCGGGTCTATCGCCAGAAGATCGCATCGACCTCGTCGATGAAGAAGATCTTCAAGGCGATGGAGCTGATCGCGACCTCGCGCGTCGGCAAGGCGCGTAACCGTGCCCAGGCGGCCTCGCCCTATGCCGAGGCCATCACCCGTGCGGTCTCCGCCGTGGCCTCGCAGGACGATGTGGACCATATCCTCACCGAGAAGGTCACCAACCCCAAGCGGGCGGCCGTCCTGGTGATGACCAGCGACCGTGGCCTGGCAGGTGCCTACTCCACCAACGTGCTGAAGCGTTCGGAGTCCCTGCTGGCCCGCCTGCGCCAGGACGGAATCGAAGCCCGGCCCTACCTCTACGGTCGTAAGGCCCAGGCCTTCTATGACTTCCGCTCCCGGGAGTATGACCAGGTGTGGACCGGGCAGACCGATGCCCCCGGTGTGGAACGGGCACAGGAGATCGGCCAGACCCTGGTCGACCGCTTCACCCAGTCCACTGAGGAGGGCGGGGTAGACGAGATCTACCTGGTGTACACAGAGTTCCGCTCCATGGTGACTCAGGAGCCGGTGGTCAAGCGTCTGCTTCCGCTGGCCGTGGTGGAGTCCCAGGACGAAGGTGCCGGGGCCGACCCGATGCCGCTCTACGACTTCGAGCCCTCGGCAGAAGAGGTGCTGGACGCCCTGCTGCCGAAGTACATCGAGTCCCGGATCTTCTCGGCCATGCTGGAAGCCTCTGCCTCCGAGCTGGCCGCACGCCAGAAGGCGATGAAGTCCGCCGCCGACAATGCCGACGAGCTCATCCGCAAGTACACCCTGCTGCGGAACAACGCCCGTCAGGCCGAAATCACCCAGGAGCTGACCGAGCTCATCGCCGGCGCCGACGCGCTGGCGTCGTCGTAAGAAAGTGAGAGAGATGACTGCCACTACTGCAGAACAGCCCACAGAGGCCGTGCAGCCCGGCGCGACCGGACGTGTCGCCCGTGTCATCGGCCCGGTGGTGGACATTGAGTTCCCCGCCGACGCGATTCCGGATATCTACAACGCACTGGTAGCCGAGGCGGAGATCGGCGGCGAGAAGAAGAAGATCACCTTCGAGACCGCCCAGCACCTCGGTGACAACCTGGTCCGCGGCATCTCGCTGCAGGGCGCCGACGGCCTGGTCCGCGGCACTCCCGTGCGGGACACCGGCGCACCGATCTCGGTGCCCGTCGGCGACGCCGTCAAGGGTCACATCTTCAACGTCCTGGGCGAGACCCTGGACATGCCCATCGAAGACCTCGAGGTCGAGGAGCGGTGGCCCATCCACCGCGAGGCACCCAACTTCGCAGCTCTGGAGGGCTCCACCGAGATGCTGGAGACCGGCATCAAGGTCATCGACCTCCTGACCCCCTACATCCAGGGCGGTAAGATCGGCCTCTTCGGCGGTGCCGGTGTGGGTAAGACCGTGCTCATCCAGGAGATGATCACCCGTGTTGCCCGTAACTTCGGCGGTACCTCCGTGTTCGCCGGTGTCGGCGAGCGTACCCGTGAGGGTAACGACCTTTGGGTCGAGATGGAAGAAGCCGGCGTGCTCAAGGACACCGCCCTGGTGTTCGGCCAGATGGATGAGCCGCCAGGAACCCGTCTGCGCGTGGCCCTGACCGGTCTGACCATGGCGGAGTACTTCCGCGATGTTCAGAACCAGGACGTGCTGCTGTTCATCGACAACATCTTCCGCTTCTCCCAGGCCGGTATGGAGGTCTCCACCCTGCTGGGTCGTATGCCCTCCGCCGTGGGTTACCAGCCCAACCTGGCGGACGAGATGGGTGTGCTGCAGGAGCGGATCACCTCCACCCGCGGTAACTCCATCACCTCCATGCAGGCCGTCTACGTGCCCGCCGATGACTACACCGACCCCGCACCGGCCAACGTGTTCGCACACCTCGATGCGACCACCGAGCTCTCCCGTGCGATCGCCTCCCGTGGTCTGTACCCGGCCGTGGACCCCCTGACCTCCACCTCCCGAATCCTGGACCCCCAGTACATCGGCCAGGAGCACTACGACTGCGCCACCCGCGTGAAGCAGATCCTGCAGAAGAACAAGGAGCTGCAGGACATCATCGCCATCCTGGGTGTCGACGAGCTCTCCGAAGAGGACAAGATCGTCGTCTCCCGCGCCCGGCGCATCGAGCAGTTCCTATCCCAGAACACCTACACCGCCGTGCAGTTCACCGGTGTTGAGGGCTCCACCGTGCCGATCAAGGACACCATCGAAGGCTTCAACGCCATCGCCAACGGTGACCTCGACCACGTGCCCGAGCAGGCCTTCTACAACATCGGTGGCCTCGACGACGTCGAGCGCAAGTACGCCGAGATGCAGAAGCAAGGCTGATCCTCATGGCAGTGCTTGATGTTCAAGTTGTGGCCGCCGACCACGCAGTCTGGTCCGGCGAGGCTAAGTCCCTGACCGGCCGCACCATCGACGGAGATATGGGAATCCTGCCCGGGCACACCCCGGTGCTGGCACTGCTCTCCGAAGGCGAGCTCACTATTGAGCCCGTCGACGGTGCCACAGTCAAGGCCAAGGTCTCCGGCGGATTTTTCTCCGTGGACAACGACAAGGTCACTGTTGTGGCCGATGAGGCCGATATCAGCGAATAATCGCATCATCTCTCGCTTTCAACTTCGCCCCGGTTCCTGTTCGCAGGCACCGGGGCGAAGTGCATTCAGGCCTGCTGCCGACTGCTAGGGTTGTTTGCTGTGCGATTGGTGATTGCGGATTGTTCGGTGTCCTATTCCGGCCGGCTCAATGCCCACCTGCCCCTGGCTCGGCGGCTGCTGATGGTCAAGGCAGACGGGGCGGTATTGGTGCACTCAGACGGCGGTTCCTATAAACCGCTGAACTGGATGTCCCCACCGGCGAGCATGCGGGTCACCGATCCCGATGCCGAGCAGGCAGAAGCCGGCATCAGCGAAGTGTGGACCGTCTCGGCAGAAAAGTCCGATGACGAACTGAAGATCCTCATCTCCGAGATCCACCATGACTCCTCCCATGAGCTGGGCACCGACCCCGGACTGGTCAAAGATGGGGTCGAGGCAGATCTGCAGCGCCTGTTGGCCGAGCAGATCGAAAGACTGGGGGAGGGCCACTCCCTGATTCGCCGGGAACACCCCACTCCCATCGGTCCGGTGGACATCCTCGCCAAGGGCCCCGGCGGCACAGTAGCCGTTGAACTGAAGCGCCGCGGGGATATCGACGGCGTAGAGCAGCTGACCCGGTACCTCGAGCTGCTCAACCGAGACCCCCTGCTGGCACCGGTGGAGGGCGTCTTCGCAGCCCAGCAGATCAAACCCCAGGCCCGAACCCTGGCCACCGATCGCGGTATTCGCTGTGTGGTGTTGGACTACACGGAGATGAAGGGCGAAGAATCCGGCAACCCCACCCTGTTCTGAACTTGTCCTGTGGCCCCGTTCTCCATGAGGTGGCCCGCATGGATGTCGTGCATCTGCACGGGTGCCTGACGTCGCGGCTCCTGTCTCGGCATGGCCCCACCCCCATTTTTCGTAGGGCTTTGGACGTTTCGTAGGCCTATAAGGCTACGATTTTCCTATAAGGCTACGAAAAGTGGTCAGCAGCTGGGCCACTGGGGGCCGGCGAGAGAGCCGGGGGCTGGCGTTAGCCGGAGATCTTCCAGCAGTGGCGGTGCCAATGCCGGCGCTCGGAGGCAGCGAAGTCATCTCCCAGCACAGAATCTGCCCGCCAGGCGACAACATGAGCAGTTCCGGCAGAAATGATCAGGGAACAGCCCGGGCAGGTGTAGTCCTTAGTCGCAGCAGCCCCGGAGATATGGCGGACGTGATACTCACCATCCCGACGTCGGATGAGGCCCGCTGAGAATCCGCCCGGTGCCAGGAACTGAGTGCTCAGCGGCCGGTGCTCCTGCTGCCATTTGGAACTGCCGCGCCGTCGTCCTTTTCCCTTAGCCACACAGCCATTCTCTCGCACCTCGAAGGTTGCCAAGACCTTGATAAAAGCTGAATTGTAATCGTATCGTTATCTTCTGTAGTCTAGGACGCTGGACATTACAGTCACCAGACTTTGCACCAACCCAAAGGACATCACTTCCGTGCGCATAATCTCCGCCATCGTGGCATTTCTCCTGGGCCTGACCCTGCTGGGCTTCGGTATCACCCAGCTCAACGAGGAGACTGAAGAGACCTATACGGTGGAGACCGAGGGTGCAGAGGATGCAGCCTTCACGCTGATCACCGATGACCTCATCGATCCGGAGGCCGGGCGTGAGGAGTTCACCATCGAATCCGAGGGTGAATACACCATTATCGAAGCCCGCACCTACGACATCGAGGCCTGGCTCGGCGACCTCGCGCATAACCGCGTCACCGAGTTCGAGGAGTCCGATGATCCCGAATCGCCCTCCCGAATTCTCGCGGAGTACGTCGATGGTGAGACTGATGCTCCCAATCCGGAGGGATCCGATCTCTGGGTCAGCACCGATACTGTCGAAGGTGACACCCTCTACAGCTGGGATATCCGCGAGGAATCCGGGGACTGGGCCCTGCTGATCTACGCCGACGGTGAGGAATCTGCCCCGGCCACCATCACCGCCACCGAGACACATACCTTCTCCAATACCGCCGGAATCGTGATGACCATTGCCGGTGGTCTGGTTCTGCTGCTGGCTATGGCCCTGTTCTACTGGGCACTGGGCGCTCCGCGTCGTCGTCGGAAGAAGCAGGGCTAGGCTGATGCAGCTGCCGCAGCCACCGCCACCACAGTCACCAGCTCCGAGGCAACGGTTGCCGCTGTCGATCCGACCGATACCGATCAGCAGACACCGGCCACCTCCGAGGCAGAGTCCACCGAGTCGCATTGGAGCACCCCGGCTGTGGACTCATCTGACGATGACCACGCCACCGAAGTCTTCACGCCCATCAGTGAGGACTTCACTGAGGCTGAGGGCGCCGTGGCCGAGGAAGCCGAGCAGGATGCCACCGGAGAATTCGAGGCCGCTGCCGATGACTTCGTCGCCTCCGAGGACGCCACAGCGGTTCAGCCGGCCATCACCGATGACAAGAACGATGACGACGCCGTGACCGCAGCGGAGTCCACCGAGGAGGATGAGCCCACCGTGCAGGAGGAAACCGAGCAGCCTGAGGAGCAGGACCAGGATCAGACTCAGAAGCTCTCCGGCTGGGCCAAGGGTCTGCGTGACCGCCTGGGCCGGGGAGGCGCATCTGCCTTCGCCATGCTGCTGGCTATGACCGTGGCGGTGATCTCTGCAGTCAGCCTGGCTGGACCAGTCCAGGCCGATGAGGAAGAGGATCCCGAGGAGGCCGAGGAGACGGCCACTGAGGAGCCTCAGGAGGATGAGCAGGACGAAAGCCCTGCCGCTGAGGATGACGAAGAGGCCGAGGCTGACTCCGAGGAGGACGCCGAGACAGAGGATGAGGCCACCGAGGAGGCCGAGGAAGAGGCTGACGACGAGGAGCCGGCAGAGGAGGTTGAAGACCCCGGGGTCGAGGAGATCGAGGGCGAGGCACCTGAGGCAGAGGCCGAAGAGGACCCCATGCCTTCAGAGGGCTACTCCGTGCTGCTGGAGTCCCAGCTGGACCGCATCATCGCCGACATAGCTGACGTCGTCGAAGCCGGCGACGCCGAGATGGACACTGAGCTGCTCACCGAACGGGTCGACGGCGACGCCCTGGACTTCCGTGAGCTGGCCTACCGCAACCACGAGCTCGCTGAGACCGGAATGCCCGCGCCGCTCGGCACCAATGTGACCGCAGCAGTGGTCACCGGTGAGCCAGAGTTCCCCCGTCAGGCATTCGTCGCCGTGGAGCACCCCGCGATGGAAGAGGATCTCGAAGAGGGCGAGACTGCCTACCAGATCCTGGTCATCGAGCAGACCGACCCCCGCGAGAACTACAAACTGATCAGTGTCGCAGAGATGCCCCCAGGGTCGGTCTTCCCAACCCTGGCCGCTGAGCACGGCGGGATCACCCCGATCGAAAGCGCTGAGGAGCCTCTGGAGGCGATCATCGGTATCTCCGAGTTCATGGTCGACCCCGGTCATGACTACGCAGACCTCACCGCCGAGAGCATCTACATCGAAAGTGCTCACGAGTACAACGAGGAGCTGATCTCCGCCAGCGAGGAGGATGTCGAGATCGAGTTCTCCAGCCAGGCGCTGAACGAAGAGGGCATCACCGGCCTGGAGCTGCCTGATGGCTCTATTCTGGCCGCAGGCTCCTTCGAATCCGTGATGGAGATGCTGCCCCTGGAGGACGGCGACACTATCTGGCTCGAGGATGAACTGGTCGAGGAGACCGCTGGTACCGACTGGTCCACCTTCCCGGTGGAGATCATCACCCGTGAACAGATCGTGGTGCATATCCCGGCACCGGAATCTGAGGAGGGGATCGAACTGGTCGCAGTGGCATCCCTGTTCTCCGATGCATTCGTTGACGCCCCGGAAGGTTTTGAGTTCTAAGATAGGACTGATGAGCGAACAGAATTCAGCACCAGAGACCTCTGCCGTCAACACTCAGGGAGCAGTAGACCTCTCCGGGTTGGCCGAACAGGCCCAACAGTCCCAGCAGCCGCAGTCCCAGGGGAGTGCGCAGGGATCAGACTCCTGGGTGCTGGCAGTCCAGCCGCAGCAACTGCAGCAGGTCGTCCAGCTCTCCGCCCAGGTCCCGGTGCTGGTGCTGATCCACGGGGAAGACGCCACCTCTCAGCAGTTCAGCTCCACACTCGGTGAAGCAGTCGACGCCCAGGGCGGACGGCTGGTGCTGGCCACCATTGATGCTGCGGCCTCCCCGGAGATCGCTCAGCAGGCCGATCAGCTGCCGGTGGTCACCGCGTTCCTGGGCGGACAGCCCATCGCTGAATTCGACGCCACCAAAGCTCCGGTGGAACAGCTTCCGCAGGTAGTCAGCCAGATCCTGCAGCTGGCCACTCAGAACGGCATCAGCGGCACTGTGCCCCCGCAGTCCCGCAAAGCAGGAGCCGAAAATGCAGAAGGTGAAGAGCCCGAGCTGCCTCCGCTGCACAAGAAGGCCCAGGACGCCCTGGAAGCCGGAGATTACGACGCCGCCATCGCCGCCTATGAGCAGGCGATCAAGGAGAAGCCGGATGACTCAGAGGCCAAACTTGGCCTGGCTCAGGTGCAGCTGATCAAGCGGACCCAGGATTTGGACCTCGCAGCCGCCCGCCAGGCCGCAGCCGATAACCCCGATGACGTCCAGGCGCAACTGCGCGTGGCCGATGCCGATGTTCTCGGTGGACATGTGGAGGATGCATTCGCCCGGTTGATCCGATTCATCCAGGGGCATTTTGGCGATGACCGGGAGACTGCGCGTAAGCACCTTGTGGAGCTCTTCGGGATCGTCGGCGATCAGGATCCCCGAGTCGCCGCCGCCCGCAAGAAGCTGGCCACCGCCCTCTTCTGAGCTTGTCCCGCGGCCGCGCGCATGTCGCGGCCGCTCTCGTTCCGCTGACGCGGAACTTCACGCCTAAAGTCGCTGCTCGCGTTTGCTCGCAGCTCATGTCCGGGAATTCAGATCTCCGGGGCTTCGTCTACGGAGACGCATTCGCGGGTCTGCTCGATCTGCTCGACGGGCCCAGAGAGGGTCAGCTGCATGTCCATCATGGCTGACTCAGTGATCTGGTCCTCATCAACCAGCAGCTCAACACTGGGCTCGCGCCCATAGCTGATCAGCTGAACGTAATCCTCCTGCTCAACCCATACCCAATCCACACCGGCGGGGGAGACGCAGGGATAGTCCGTGGGACCGATAGGTTCCACCCCACAGCGCATCACCACAGCTGATGGTTCACCCCAGACCGAGGTTCCCTGGGAGGAAGTGGGCCGCTGCTCGAATTCGCCGATCGTCTCCGGCAAGGTCAGCATCACCTCAGCACAGTCCGGATGATGGGCATTCGGTGCGGACTCCACTGACTCCACGGAGGCGCAGCCTGCACCCCCTAAAACGGCTGCGATAAGGCCCAAAGGGGCAGTTCGCCGGAGTGTCGTGCGCAGAAGTACCAAGTTTCCAGTCACGTGCCTTATTCTGTAGCACATTGTCACTGTTGCGCCATCTGCGCTTCAAGCATCTTGAGGAGAAAAGTCCATGACCGCTGTCGAGCCACGGCATGGAGCCGATCAGTTCTTTGAATACGACCCCACAGAAGAGCGCCGGCCGAAAAAGAAGAAGAAAAAAGCTGCCTGGTGGGTGCTGGGCAGTATGGCCACCCTTGTCATCCTGGCGCTGATCGCCGCAGGAGCTTATCTGTTCTCCCTGCAGCGTTCCTTCAACGACAACGTCACCCACTTCCCGGGCGCGGACCCCAATGCCACCGGCCCCGACGGCAACCCTGTGCTGCCCTCAGATGAGGAGCGGCCCGAGGACACAGACGCCACCAATATTCTGCTGCTCGGCACCGACGCCGGCGGCGGATCCGGTGAGGACGAGGACCTTCCGCGTGTGCCCGGCGGTGCCCGAAGCGACACCATGATGCTGGTGCATATCCCCGAATCCCGCGACTCCATGCAGGTGATCTCCATTCCCCGAGACGTCTGGGTGGAGATCCCGGGCGGCCGCGGCTGGCATAAGGTCAACGCAGGCCTCGCTCTCGGCGGCGACCAGGGCCACTGGCTGGCGGTCAACACTGTCGAACAGCTACTGGATACCCGGATCGACCATGTCGCAGCAGTGGATATGCAGGGCTTCACCGGACTGGTGGACACCCTCGGCGGTGTCACCGTGAACTCCTCCTACTCGGAGTCCTTCACCACCAACGAGGGCTACACCTTCAACCCCGGCACCCAGCGGATGGACTCCGATCAGGCGCTGAGCTTTGTGCGCCACCGCGCCAGCTTCGGCGACGGCGACCTCCAGCGCATCCGCAACCAGCAGGCCTTCATCCGCGGTGTGCTCAACGGTGCGGCAAGCCCCTCAAACTTCGCCAATCCGGTCAGGACCAATGAGATGGTCTCAACCTTCGCCTCCCATCTGATGACCGACCCCGACTTCACGGCTACCACCGCAGGCAGCCTGGCATGGGATTCCCGGGATGCCCTGGACAATATCCAGTTCATGACCCTGCCCACCGCTGGCAGTGGCTACTCCTCGGACGGTCAGTGGATCTGGCACCAGGACGAGGCGGCCCAGGCACAGATCTCCGAGCACCTGCGCAACGGCACGCTGGAGGAATACCTCTCCGACTGAGTCCCCGGAATGCGGAACAATAGGGTGCTGTGAGAAAAGTCAGGGGCACCGCTGCAGTCCGCGAATGGTTCGCGTTGACCGAATCCGCCCTGCTGACCCATCGGGGCCGCCTGAATCGGATCAATGTCTTCCCCGTCCCGGATTCGGACACCGGCTCCAATATGCTGGCCACCGTCCAGACCAGCCGGGCCGCGGTGGAGGAGCATCAGACCGAAGACATCGGTGAACTGCTGGCCCATGCCGGCTCCGCGGCGATGAACCAGGCCGGAGGAAACTCCGGGATCCTGCTGGCGGTGTTCATCAGTGGATTCGCCGAACCGCTCTCCGGCAGCCCGCGGCTGACCCTCTCCGGGCTCAGCCAGGGCATTAGCCGGGCCAGCCTCAGGGCCTGGTCGGCACTGTCGAGCCCCATGGATGGGACGATGCTTTCTGTTCTGGATGCTGCACGCGACGCTGTGGCAGAGGCCGCTGAATCGGCAGCCGACCCCCAGGCGCGCAGCGCACTGGAGGAGGCTATGCCATCGATGGTCGCCCGGTCTCGCGAGGCGGTCATCCGCACCGAGCAGCAGCTTGCTCCGCTGTCCGAGGCGAGAGTGGTGGACTCCGGTGGGCTCGGGCTGCTGATCGTACTCGAAGCCCTTGCAGCCACGATCTGCGCCAGAGAGTTCGACGACGACCTGCTGACCGGTGTGGCCGGCTGGAACCCCGAGACCAATCAGCCCACAGTCGAGACAGCCAAGCACAGCCATGTGCAAGATGGGGGAGTGGAGCTGATGTGCACTGTCCAGCTCAATCCCCTGGGCGCTGCCTCCCTGCGCCATCAGCTGGATGAGCTGGGCGACTCAGTGATCATCACCCCCATCGATGGGGCATCGGCCGGAGATGACCACTCCGAGGCGGTACTGCGATGGCGGATTCACGTGCACACCGGCGATGTCGATGCCACCCTGGCCGCAGTTCAGGAGGCCGGCGAGCTCGAGGACAGCACGGTGACCCAGCTATGAGCGGTCCCATCTTCGAGGACTCACCCCTGGAGAGCGCACTGCCGCATGGGCAGGCCGCCACAGTCCGGGCGCAAATGGGCTACGAGACCGTCGGGGAACTTATGCGGCACTTCCCGCGCAGGTACCTGGCCCCCGGGCAGCGCTCCCGCATTATTGACCTCCGCGAGGGCGAGGTGGTCAACTTCGTGGCCGATGTGGTCAAATCCTCCAAGCGGAGCCTGCACAGCCGGAAAGGCTTCGTCATCGATGTCACAGTCGCCGACGACGACGGTGAGCACCTCGAACTCTCCTTCTTCTACGGTTGGCAGGCTGAGAAGGATCTCCGGCCCGGTGCGATGGCCTTCTTCCACGGCAAAGTCAGCCGGTACCGGGACAGACTGACCATCACCAATCCCATTTTCGATCTCCTCGTTCGGGCTGACGGCAAAATGATCAACCCCTGGACTGATGACATTATGGTCGCCACATCGCTGCCCATCCCGCTCTACCCCGGTACGGCCAAGCTCTCCGGGGGGAAGATCCGCGACTATATCCAGTCTGTGTTCCAGAAGATCGACTTCTCGGCCTGGACAGACGTCATCCCGCAACATATTCGGGATGTTGAGTCGATGCCCGGTCTCCATGACGCCTATCTGCGGGTCCACCGGCCTGTGGACCTAGATGATCAGGAAAGCGGATGGCGGCGCTTCCGCTTCGAAGAAGCACTAATTCTGCAGGGGGCGATCAGCCGCAGACGGCAGCAGACCGCCGCAGCCCAGGGCATTCCCACCCCACCCCGTGAGGATGGGGTACTGGCGGAATTCGACCAATCCCTGCCCTTCACCCTCACCGAGGGGCAGGTTCGCTGCGGGGAATGGATCTCGGCAGACCTCCAGCGGGAACAGCCGATGAACCGACTGCTGCAGGGTGAGGTGGGTTCAGGCAAAACCCTGGTGGCACTGCGGGCAATGCTGCAGGTTGCAGACTCCGGGGCTCAGGCTGCACTGATCGCTCCCACTGAGGTGCTGGCCGTTCAGCATTTCCACTCGCTGAGAAGAATGCTCGGCGATCTCGCGCAGGATGATCTCTTCGCCACTCGCGAGGACGGCCCCCGGATCAAGATCACCCTGCTGACCGGTTCGATGAAAACCGCAGCTCGCAAACAGGCGCTGCTGGACATTGTCAGCGGAGACGCCGGTATCGTGGTCGGAACCCATGCCCTGCTGGGGGAGAAGGTCAGCTTCGCCCAGCTGGGCCTGGTCGTGGTCGATGAGCAGCACCGCTTCGGTGTGGATCAGCGCAATGCCCTGCGGGAACGCTATGATCCCACCCCGCATATGCTGGTGATGTCTGCGACCCCGATTCCACGCTCGGTGGCGATGACCGTCTTTGGTGACCTCGAACTGACCGTGCTGCAGGGACTGCCCGGAGGTCGCAGCCCCATCCAGACCCATGTGGTGCCGATGCTGCGCGGCCCCGAATGGATCGGCCGGGTCTGGCAGCGGGTGGCAGAACAGGTGAAGGCCGGCCATCAGGTCTATGTGGCCTGTCCCGAAATATCTCGAGATGAGACCTCCATGGACGCTTCCGTGGAGCTGATCACCGAGCGTCTGCGCAGCAACGAGCTGCTGGCCGATATGCGCATCGGCTCCGCCCATGGTCAACAGCCGGCAGAGGATATCGCAGCCACCATGCGCGCTTTCGAGGCGGGGGACCTCGATATCCTCGTGGCCACCACCATCATCGAAGTCGGCGTCGATGTTCCCAATGCCACCACTATGGTCATCCTCGACGCCGAATCCTTCGGCATCTCCACCCTGCACCAGCTGCGCGGGCGGATCGGCCGGGGATACACCGAGACCAACCTCTGTTTCCTGGTCACGCGTATGCCCGAGGATCACAGCTCCGTGCAGCGGCTCTACGATGTCGCAAGACATACCGACGGGATGCACCTGGCCCGATTGGATCTTCAGCGTCGACGCGAGGGAGATGTGCTGGGTGCCTCCCAGTCGGGCAGCTCTCAACGGCTGAAACTGCTGCGGGTGATTGAGCATGAGGACCTCATCAGCCTCGCAGCAGCCCATATCGACACACTCAATCAGCAGGACCCAGAGTGGAAATACGCCCGGGAACTCCACCAGGCCGTTCTGGCCTGGGATGAGGACCACCACGATGCCAGCGGCTACGCAGACCAGGGGTGAGCGACCATCGCACGGATTATTGCCGGAACGCATAAGGGGCGAAGGCTGGCCGCCGTACCGGGGGAGGGGACCCGGCCCACCAGTGATCGGGTCAAAGAATCACTGTTCTCCCGCCTGGAGGGCTATAACGCCATCGACGACGCCGTCGTCGTCGATCTCTTCGCCGGATCCGGAGCATTGGGCTTCGAAGCGCTCAGCCGCGGTGCGGCCGCATTGGAGGCGGTGGACACCGCAGAGCAGGCCTACCGCACTCTGGTGAAGAACGCTGAGATGTTCGGGGACCAGGCCACGATCCATAAGGGGCAGGCCCTTCGGTACCTACGAGCCCACACGGGCCCGCCGATCGAGCTGCTCTTCTGCGATCCGCCCTACAGTCTGGGCGAGGATGAACTGCATACGATCCTGGCCGAAGCGCTGCCTCAGCTTCATGAAGCCGCCACTGTGGTCATCGAACGCGGCTCCCGGTCCCCGGAGCCCAGCTGGCCGGCAGGCATGGAGCCGTTCCACCACAAAACCTACGGCACCACCACCATCTGGTTAGCAGAGCCGGTGTGATCGCTGCTGCGGGGACAACGCCCGCAATGTGCACCTTTGGTGGTGTCAACACCGCATAGACTGGTGGGCGTGCGCATCGTCTACATCCATCAGCACTTCAACTTCCCCTGGGAGCCCGGCTGGCAGCGGCCCTGGCAGTTCGCCCGGCGGCTAGCCCGCGCCGGCCATGAGGTCACCGTCATCTGCGGCGGCCGGGAGCGGCAGCGGGAGACACTCGAGGGTGTGGAAGTGCACCGACTGGCTGTTCCCTATGAGAACGCTATGGTCTTCCAACAGCGCGTGCGATCCTTCGTCTCGTTTATGGCCCGGGCCTGCTACTACGCAGCCCAGGTCAAAGCCGATGTCGTCTTCGCCTCCTCCACACCGCTGACCACAGCGGTCCCCGGCATCATCGCCTCGCGGATTCGCCGGGCACCTTTCGTCTTCGAGGTCCGCGACCTCTGGCCCGAGGCGCCGGTGGCCCTTGGATTCCTGAAGAACCGGCATGTGATCAAAGCAGCCGAAGCCCTGGAGAAATTCGCCTACCGCTCGGCCAAACACGTCATCGCCCTCTCACCCGGTATGGAAGCCGGGATCAAACGCGTCTGGCCCCAGGCTGAGACGACAGTGGTGCCCAATGCCTCCGATGTCGAGAACTTCGCCGCGGCCCGACAGGACCGTGAGAGCATCCGTGCCGACCTGGGTTGGGCGCCGGATGAGACGGTGCTCTTCTACGCAGGCAGCTTCGGTGTCACCTATGACGTTCCCTGGCTGATCCGTCTCGCCGGGGAGTTGAAGAAGCGTGGCCAGAAGTTCCGCGTCGTCGCCTATGGGGAGGGCAAAGACACCGAGCACTGCCGCGCGGTGGCCCGCGAATACGGACTCAATCCCCTTGATGTGCTTCCGGGCAAGATCCCGCGCACTGAGATCGAGCGGATGCTGCCGGCAGCCGACTTCGCCGTCTCGACCCTGGTGGACAATCCGGCCCTGGAGATCAACTCCCTGAACAAGGTCTTCGACGCCCTGGCCGCAGCCCGGCCGGTACTGTTCAACCACGCCGGCTGGCTGCCTGAGGTGCTCAGTGAGGCAGGAGCTGGCTGGCAGCTCTCCCGGGATCCGGCCACGGCCACCGATCAGCTGATCAGGGCACTGGAGAGCGGGGAGATCGACACCGCTGCAGCCGGTGAGGCAGCCCTGGAACTGGCCCGGGAGGAGTTCGATCGTGATCGGCTCTTCGACCGTTTCCTCACTGTGCTCGAAAACAGTGCAGGCCTGCCCGCCAGCAGGAAGAAGACCCCGACGATGACGTCAGAGATGGGATGAATATGCAATCAGCAGTCTGCCCCGGTTCCTTCGATCCGCTTCATAACGGGCATGTCGAGGTCATCGCCCGGGCCGCCAATCTCTTCGACGAAGTGATCGTGGCTGTTTCGGCGAATATGCATAAGAAGCCGCTGTTCAGCCTCGAGGACCGGATCGAGATGGCCCAGGAGACTTTCTCCTATCTGCGCGGGATCACAGTACGGCCGCTGCAGCCGGGCATTCTGCTCACAGACTTCTGCAAAGAGGTCGGCGCCTCCGCCGTGGTCAAGGGCCTCCGCGGCACCCAGGATCTGCCCTATGAGATGTCTATGGCCACGATGAATCGTCACCTCAGCGGACTGGAAACTGTCTTTCTTCCCGGTGACGGACGATACAGTCACCTCTCCTCCACACTGGTCAAAGAGGTCCGAAGCCTCGGCGGCGATGTCGCTGAATTCATCCCACGTTCGGTTCACAAGCGGCTTCGCGAAACAGCAGGCTGACACAAAAGGGTAAAGTGTGGCCATGAGTTCTACTACCCCGATCACTAAAGCAGTGATTCCCGCAGCAGGTATGGGCACCCGGTTTCTGCCGGCGACGAAGGCTATGCCCAAGGAGATGTTGCCCGTTGTTGATGAGCCGGCGATTCAGTATGTAGTGGCTGAGGCTGCTGATGCTGGGTTGGACGATATTTTGATGATCACTGGTCAGAATAAGCGGGCCATGGAGGATCATTTCGATCGTGCTCCGGCTTTGGAGGCGACCCTGCGGGATAAGGGGGATACCAAGAAGCTGGATGCGGTGCAGTATGCCACTGGTCTGGGGGATATCCATTATGTCCGCCAGGGTCAGGCCCTTGGATTGGGTCATGCTGTGCTGTGCGGGAAGCAGCATGTGGGTAATGAGCCTTTTGCTGTGCTGTTGGGTGATGACCTCATTGATGCCCGGGATACTTTGTTGACCACGATGTTGGAGACTCAGCAGCGTCTGGGTGGGTCTGTGATCGCGGTGATGGAGGTTCCTGAGGAGAACGTCTCGGCCTATGGTGTGGTCGATGCCGGGGGTCAGGATAAGGAACCTGGTGCTGAGGTTGTTCCGGTTCATCGGTTGGTGGAGAAGCCTCCGGTGGAGGAGGCCCCGAGTAATTTGGCGATTATTGGTCGGTATGTGCTGCATCCGGCGATTTTTGATGAGTTGGAGCGGACTCCTCCGGGTAAGGGTGGCGAGATTCAGCTGACGGATGCTCTGCAGGCGATGGCTGCTAAGCCGGTGGAGGACGGTGGTGGTGTGCATGCGGTGGTTTTCCGGGGTCGGCGGTATGACACCGGGGATAAGCTCAGCTATATCAAGGCTGTGGTGACATTGGCTGTGGATCGTGAGGATCTCGGGCCTGATCTGCGCACCTGGCTCAAGGAGTTCGCTAGCGGACTCTAAGTCCTGTAGACTGGTGCGCTGTGAAACATCCACAGCAGGACAATCTGCTGCACGTGGACGTCAAGGAGCTCAAAGGTAACCCTGGAGCCCAGCAAACCCTCTCCCGCACGGTACCAACCCCTGAGGGGTTCGCCGCTGTTCTGGTCGGCGTCGCCGAGCACAGTGATCTGGAGCTGGATCTTCGGATCGAGTCTGTGCATGAGGGCACGCTGCTTTCGGGGACGGCCCATGGTCGTGTTACCGGTGAGTGTGGACGCTGCCTGGACCCGATCAGCTACCCGCTGACCGTGGATGTCATGCAGCTGTTCACGTGGCCCGAAAAGGCAGAAGGACCCGAGGAGGGCGACGACGAGGACACTCGTCAGGTCTCTGAGGATCTGACGATAGACCTCGAACCGGTGCTGCGGGACCTCATGGTCTCCGCACTGCCCTTCCAGCCGGTCTGCCGCGAGGACTGCCCGGGCCTGTGCTCCCAATGCGGATTCCGCATGGAGGAGGATCCCGGACACGCCCACGAGCAGCTCGACCCCCGGTGGGCCGCACTATCCGGCCTCGCCCAAGAACTGAATGACGACAGCGACGAAAACAACAGTTCGTCGTCGCCGTCGTGAGAGACTTAGCGGAACGCTAAAACCTAAACCTGTCCGTCAACGAGAGAGAAGAGAGACACCGTGGCTGTCCCGAAGCGGAAAAAGTCCCGTGCCAACACCCGTCACCGCCGGTCCCAGTGGAAGGCTCAGGTCCCGACCCTGGTCAAGACTGTGGAGAACGGCCGTGTGGTGTACAGCCGTCCTCACCAGGCCAAGCTGGTGACCGACTCGGCCGACACACCCCTGTTCTACGAGTACAAGGGTCGTAAAGTCGCCGACGCCTGATCCACCGGTCCGGCAAGGATTGGCTGAATCCACCACGCTTCTGAAGAGCCTTGGGGTGCATATCGACCCCGAGGCTCTTCGTCTTGCCCTGACGCACCGCTCATATGCCTATGAGAACGACGGTATCGCCACCAATGAGCGACTGGAGTTCCTGGGCGATTCGGTGCTGGGGCTGTCGGTGACCGACCACCTCTACCGCACGTTCACCGACCTCTCCGAGGGCGATCTCGCGAAGCTGCGGGCGGCACTGGTCTCAACCCGTGCCCTGGCCCGAATTGCTCGCACCCTCGAACTGGGGCCGCATATCCGGCTCGGAGAAGGGGAACTGCGCACCGGGGGAGCGGATAAAGATTCCATCCTCGCCGACACAATGGAGGCACTGATCGGGGCCGCCTACCTCTCCACCAACATCGAAACAGCCCGGCAGTTGGTGCTGCGGCTGGTCACACCCCTGCTCTCCGACAAAGAGGCGATGACAGCGGGCAAGGACTGGAAGACCACCATCCAGGAGCTGGCAGCGGCCCAGGAGCTCGGCGAGATCAGCTATGTGATCGCAGACTCCGGACCCGATCACAAGAAGTCATTCACCGCCACCCTCACCATCGATGGTGCCACCTACGGCACCGGCAGCGGATCCTCCAAGAAGGAGGCCGAACGGGAGGCAGCACGCACTACGGTGGAGCAGCTTACCGGAGGTGACGGTGAAGCGGATATCCTAACGCTGGTCCTGGATCGCTATGAACCGGGAAAGGTCTGAAGGGAGGCGTGTGAACAATCCTGAGCAGCACCGTCCCCGGCGGGCCCGGGGAGGCGTAGTTCCGCCGGCAGAGACGCCGGCCCCCAAGGAGCGGAAGAAGCGCGGCCCCAAGACCCGTGCGGCCATCATCGCCATCTCTGTACTGCTGGTCCTCGTTGTCGGCGCAGCCGGCGTGGCCTATTACTACCTCAACCGGGTTCAGCAGACCTTCGAGGAGAACCGCAACGTCATCGAGGAGTTGGACGATCTCGACGATGAGACCGCCTACCGCACCTCCGAGGGAACCATCAATGTCCTCCTGCTGGGCTCGGACTCACGAGGTTCCTCCGAGGAGGAATACCGCTCCCAACTTGATGAAGAGGGCGAACGCTCCGATGCGATGATGCTGGTGCATATCCCCGAGGACCGCTCCGGCATCTATGTGATGTCGATTATGCGAGACCTCTGGGTCGATGTGCCCGGCCACGGGCCCAACCGAGTGAACTCTGCCCTGCATGAAGGCGGCCTCGAACTGGCCGTGGACACTGTCGAAGAGCTGCTCTATACCCATATCGACCACGTGGTGACCATCGATTTCGAAGGTTTCGCAGACCTCACTGAGGCCCTCGGCGGTGTCTATGTGGACAATCCCCGGTCGTTTATGGCTGGCCAGCACAACCCGGCCTTCTACCCAGAGGGAACTATCCGGCTGGAGGGCTCCAATGCCCTGCGCTTCGTCCGGGAACGGCAGTCCTTCCTGATGGGTGACTACGTCCGTGTGGAGAACCAGCAGCTGGTGCTTCGCGGGATCGTGGAACGGTTCCTCTCCGGAGACACCCTGACCAATCCCAACCGGATCATTGCAGTTCTCGAGGCGATCCTGCCGTATATGGAGATGGATGAGGGCCTCGATCAGGACCGGATCATCTCCTATGCCCTGGATATGACCAATTTCCGCAGCAATGACGTCCATATGTTCACCATGCCCACCGGTGAGCAGACTGTCACCGCCGGCGGAGCCCAGGTCATCATGCCCGATGACGCCATGATGGAAGTTCTGCGCGAACACCTCCACGATGAGCAGATGGGCGACTTCATGGAGTACCTGGAGCGTGTCGAGAACGGTGAGGAACCTCCACCGCATCCCACGCCGGAGGATGAAGCGCTGCAGGATGGCACCCTTCCAGAGGACGGCACGGATCCCGGAATGCCGCAGGACCCCGAATCCGGCCACCAGACCGGCGGACAGCTCGGCGGCGAAATCGGCCGGCGACTCACCGAGGAGTACTGAGACCCATGCTGGATCCGGCAGCCGTCTACGTCTGCGTGGCCACCTATAACCGCAATGATCAGCTGGCGGCACTGCTGGCCTCCCTGCGCGAGCTGGATTCTGACGCTCCGCAGGTGATCGTGGTGGACAATAATCCTGAGCCGCTGGCCGAGGAGACAGTGACCAACGGCTTCCCGGGCAGTACCTATATCCATCAGCCCCAACCGGGCATTGCCACAGCGCGCAATGCAGCCCTGGATGCCCTGCCGGAGGACGCCCAGGCGGTGATCTTCGTCGATGACGACGAACGCGTCCACCCCGGCTGGCTCACGGCCCTCTTGGGCTGTGCCGATAGTTCAGGTGCTGATGTCGTCTACGGGCCGGTGCTCTCCGTTCTGCCAGAGGATCCCCCCGAGTGGCTCAAACGGTGGGAGCTTGACGGTCCCGGTTATATCCGACGCGTGGACTTCGAGACCGGCCCCTGGGATCGGCGGCCGGCAACCAATAACTCCCTGGTGCGTGCCGAATGGTTTACCGAACGGGGACTGCGCTTCGATGAGGCCTTCAACTTCACCGGTGGTTCCGACAGCGACCTCTTCCAGACCATGATTGATGCCGGTGCCGTTATCTGGTGGTGTGCTGAGGCCGTCGTTGAAGAGGATGTGCCACCATCCCGGGTGACCAAAGCCTGGCTGCGTCAGCGCCAGCAGCGCCTTGGCCATATGCGCGTGATGCAGAAGTCCAAACGAGGCCGGGGGAGAGCCAGTCTCTTTCTGGAAGGCACTGCCCGCATCGGTTTCGGCCTCACCCTCTGGCCGCGCCGCTGGTTGACCCGTCAGCGAGTCAGCTACAGCGATCGCGGCTATCTCAGGCAGGGCATTGGGATGGTCAAGGCCACAGTCGGCCTCACTTACGAAGAGTACGCCCGGCGCGATTCTTCGCCGCGTGCTTAGCCCGGTGTAGCTTCTGTCGCAGCGGACGCGTCCACAGCTCGAAACCCTCCTCCGAGGGAACCCCCGGGCTGCGGAAGAAAGCCATCGCGGGCGGATGACCCCAGCTGTGTCTGGAGGGCGGGGAGCCCACATAGACCGCAGCGATCTCCCGCAGCAGCTGAGCTGACTCCCGACGCTGCTGTTTAGGTACCAGCTTGAGCTTCTTCAAATACCAGGTCACAAAGAAGTGCTCGAAGCGGTACTCCATGAAATCCTCAAAGAGCCCAGCCTCCTGCAGCCACTGCACCTGAGCCTTCTCCCGGATCAGGGCCTTGCGGAAATAGCCGGCGTCGATGGCGTTGACCATTGAGCCTGGCACATTCGCGTAATAGGTGTACACCGGCTGATCGACCATCAGAAAGGTATCAGCGGCATGCATCGCCTGCAGGAAGAACAGGGAGTCCTGGCCGGCTGCCCCGGGAACCTGCTCAAGCTGCTGGGCCTTCAACCACTGGGTGCGGTAGACAGTGGCCTCAATAGAAGCCGGCAGAAAGCCGATCCGGCGCAGAGCAGTGGCGTCGATATGGTGCAGCCCATCCTCACCCAGCAGTGGAGCGTATTTCTTGGCCTGACTGATCTGCTTACTGCCCTCGTCGGTAATGCGCAGCTCCTCACCGATGGCGAACTGTGCAGCCGCAGTCTCCTCAAGGCGTTGCGCCAAGAGCCAGGGGCCCGAGCCGTGAATCTCGTCATCGGGATCCAAATAGCCCACGTAGTCGGTGAAGCTCAGCTGCAGTCCTGTGTTCCGCGGCCGGGAGGCAGAACCCGAGCCGCCGGGGGCGTGCAGGAA
The DNA here is from genome assembly GCF_012641515.1 of Nesterenkonia sedimenti. GTDB lineage: Bacteria > Actinomycetota > Actinomycetes > Actinomycetales > Micrococcaceae > Nesterenkonia > Nesterenkonia sedimenti. The sequence goes on from NZ_JABAHY010000001.1 coordinate 120,027, forward strand.
AGCGGTGACATTGGGATGGGAGGAGGCCAGCTCGGTGACCGCCTCCTGGGTCTGGCGATAGGTGGAGCCGTCATCGATGAGCAGAATATGCATCTGCTGAAAATGCGGGGACTTCACCAGAGACGGGAATGCGCGGGTGCGCAGATGTTCGCCGTTATTGAAGACCGGGATGATGACGCTGAGCTTCAGTCCATGGGCCTGCACGGCCGCATGGGCCTGCTGTTGAACAGTGGAAAACTCCGAAGGACTGAGATTGGAGCGGTCGGAGTCAGCCATAGAGAGGGGGTGACGGGAATCGAACCCGCATAACCAGCTTGGAAGGCTGGGGCTTTAGCCATTAAGCTACACCCCCACCACTCGTTGATGAGCGCCTAGTCACTTTAGCAGGGTCTGGGCTGTACAGTCGAGTTGTGACTCGCCGTAAGCCACGAATCCGCTTCCAGATCCAGCCCACCGTCTCCCATTACCGGGAGCCATTAGTGCGTCGTCTGCGGGAATCCTCCCGTTTCGCCTATGACCTCGTGGGCCGTTTCAAGAACTCTGAGGCCCAGGCCGCCGATGCCATCCTCTCCGCCTCGGAGGACACGCTGCAGGCAGTGGAGCCGACGGGCACCGCCACGGCCGGCCTGCTGTGGTGGGAGAAGGGTCAAGTGGCAGCAGTCTGGTGCGGCGACCACGAGGCCTACGTCCTCGAAGGGCGGGTCTATACAGTCTCCGCCTGGGTCGCCGGTGCAGTGGGCAAACTGCGCGGCCGCAGAGTGCTGCTGTGGGGCCACGGCTGGAAACGCCCCGAGGGCGGACTGAAGCGCAAACTGCGCCTAGGGTTCTACCGTCTGGTGGACGGGCTGATGGTCTACGGGGACCAGGCCCGGGAACTCGGGATCTCCTATGGGGTGCCTCAGGAGAAGATCCGGGTCGTCTATAACAGTCTCTATTCCGGCAAGCAGCTGCCGGAGACTTCCGTGCGAGGATCCAAACCGGGGGAGCGGCCGGTGCTGATCTACTCCTCCCGGCTGACCAGTCGGCACCGCCTGGATCTCTTGGCCGAGGCACTGAGGGACTGGCCGGAGGCTCAGAAACCCCTGGTCGTCGTCGTCGGGGAAGGCTCGGAGCGGCCGCGGCTTGAGGGTGTCTTCGACCAGGCCGGGGTGGATGCCGAATTCCTCGGTGCCGTCTACGACTTCGATCGCCTCAAGGCGCTCTACTCCGGAGCGGACCTCGCACTGTCCATCGGTGGAGCCGGACTCAATGTCATCCAGGCCCTGGGCTTCGGTGTGCCAGTGCTGGCCGAGGCCGGTCACCGCGACTCCAGTCCGGAGATCGAAGCCGTGGTGGAATCCGAGACCGGCAGATACTACGAGGCCGGCAGTGCGACCTCGCTGCGGGAGGTTCTGCTGGAGCTACTGGCCAGCCCCGAGGAACTCCAGCAGATGGGTGCCCGGGGGCTGCAGCTCATCCGGCGCCGCTACACCGCCGAGGCACATGCCGAGGCGATTGAGAACGCCTTGGAGCACTTCCTGCAGCAGAATCCCGCGTAGTTATTGGGCTGCCGCGTGCCTATATGCCCGCGATAAACCAATAGCCACGCGGCAAGTGGGGTGAGGCCACCCGAGGCTGTGTGCTTAGGTTGGCCCTAATCCCGCGGAGGCAAGATCATATTGGTCATTCGGGCGGTGGAGAGGCGGCGGCCGTCGTCGTCGGTCATCACGATCTCATGCACCGTCAGCTGTCGGCCCAGATTGATCGGGGTGCAGGTGCCGGTCACCAGACCTTTGACCCCAGGGCGGTGGTGTGTGGCCGACAGCTCGGTGCCCACCACCTGACGGATCAGCCCCAGATTCTCCCGGACATGTAGCGAAGCCCCGATGGACCCCAAGGTCTCGGCCAAGACGAAATGCCCGCCGCCGTGGAAGATCCCCACCGGCTGCTCATTTCCGGCCACCGGCATTGTGGCCACCATCTTCTCCGGGCTCATCTCCACCATCTGCAGACCCAGCCGGGCCCCCATCGGGGTGAAACCATGCGGCCCCATCCAATCCCAATACTTCTCCGGAATGCCGGCGGCCTTCATCCGCTCAATGCGTTCAGCCTCAGTGGGAAGGGGGGTTGGTGTGCCGGGGGTCACGTAGTCAAGACTCATGATGGCAAGCTTACTGACCCAACCGCCGGCGCATCGGACCGCCGCAGGACTCGAGGTCCGCCGGCCGCGGTAGGCTGGAGCCTGTGAGTACTCAGGGCAATAAACTGCTGGTTGTTGACGGTCATTCGATGGCGTTCCGGGCGTTCTACGCCCTGCCCACCGAGAGTTTCCAGACCTCCTCCGGTCAGTACACCAATGCGGTCCACGGCTTCACCAATATGCTGCTCAAACTCATCCGCGAGGAGCAGCCGACCCATATAGCCCTGGCCTTCGACCTCGACACCCCCACCTTCCGCCACGAATCCTATGACGAGTACAAAGGTGGACGCGATAAGACCCCCGAGGAGTTCCGCGGTCAGATTGACCTCATCAAAGAGGTGGCCGCAGCCCTGAATATCCCCGCGGTCACCGTCGAGGGATATGAGGCCGATGACATTGTGGCCACCTATGTCACCCGCGCCGAGGCGGCGGGCTGGCAGACCCTGATCGTCTCCGGGGACCGGGATGCCCTGCAGCTGGTCACCGAGAACACCCACCTCGACTATCCCACCTCCGGGGTCTCCAAAACCCTGCGGCTGGACCCCGAAGGGGTAGAGGCCAAATACCTCGTGCCACCGCAGAAATACCCGGACCTCGCCGCGCTGGTCGGCGAATCAGCCGATAATCTCCCCGGTGTGCCCAAGGTCGGGCCCAAAACCGCAGCCAAGTGGATTGCCGAATACGGCTCCACCCGCGGAATCCTTGAGAATGCCGATGCCATCAAGGGCAAGGCGGGGGAGAACCTCCGGGCCGCAGTCGAGGATGTCGAACGCAACCTCAAACTCAACCGCCTGGTCACCGACCTCGACCTCCCGGTGGACCTCGAGGAATGCGTGCTGACCCCACCGGACCGCGAGGCAGTGGAACCGCTCTTTGACGCCCTGCAGTTCAACCAGATCCGGGACCGGCTCTTCGAGACCTTTGCCGCCCGTTTCCCCGAGGCGGATCTCGAGGCAGAACCCACCGAGACCCTGCCGGAGATCACCATCGCGGACTCCGCCGAGAGACTGCGGAGCTTCCTGCAGGAACATGCCGAGGCACCAGTGGCTCTGGCCCTGTGCCTGGACCGCTCCGGGGAATCACTGTCCACCAAAGCCAAACGGGATGAGGCAGCTCGCAGCGCGGAGGTACTGGCCGTCGTGCTGGTTCCAGCGGCCGAGGAATCCACCGAGAACACCCCGCAGCCCACTACGGCACTTGCCGTCTCCCTGACCGAGGCAGGCACCGAACTGGAGACCGCCCTGGCCGAATGGCTGGCCGATACCGGCGCGCCCAAACTGGTCCACGACTTCAAAGACGCCGGTAAGCGTCTGGCCTGGCGCGGGCTGCGGCTGCACGGGGCAGTGGAGGACACGGTCCTCTCCGGCTACCTGGTCCAGCCAGACCGCCGGAATTTCGCCTTCGCCGATCTGGTCACCCAGCACCTGGGCGGTTCCACCGAACCCTCGGACTACATCGGGGGAGAGGACTTCAAGAAGAACAACGACGACGGCGGCCAACTCTCCCTCTTTGATGAGGACGTGATCCCCGGAGTCACCCAGGAGGATCTCGCCCGGGCGGGACTGCACGGGATGCTGCTGCACCCCCTCTCGGCGAAACTGCATGCCGAACTCACTGAGCGCAAGGCCGAGAACCTGCTCTACGAACTGGAGCTTCCCCTGGCCGAGATTCTGCTGCAGATGGAACTGACCGGTATCGCGGTCAGCCGCGAACGGCTCGAGTCCCTGGACGCCGAATTTGAGAAGACTATCGCCGAATCCGCCCAGGCCGCCTATGCCGTGGTCGGCCACGAGGTCAACCTCGGCAGTCCCAAGCAGCTGCAGAAAGTCCTCTTCGAGGAACTGGAACTGCCCACCCAGGGTGTGAAGAAGAACAAAACTGGCTACTCCACCGATGTGGAGACCCTCCAGGATCTCCTGGCTAAGACGCAGAACGAGTTCCTGGTGCATCTGATGAACCACCGGGATGCATCCAAGCTGCGCCAGACCGTGACCGGACTGATCGAAGCAGAGGGCGACGACGGACGGATCCACACCACCTATGCCCAGACTGTGGCTGCCACCGGCCGGCTCAGCTCCCTGCACCCGAACCTGCAGAACATCCCGGTACGCACCGAATCCGGCCGTAAGATCCGTGATGCCTTCGTGGTCGGTGAGGGCTACGAGACCCTGCTGACCGCCGACTACTCACAGATCGAAATGCGCATCATGGCCCATCTCTCCGGTGATGCCGCGCTGATCGAGGCATTCAAGGCGGGGGAGGATCTGCACAACTTCGTCGGCGCACGGGTCTTCGGCGTCGGCACCGATGAGGTCACCCCCGAACAGCGCTCTAAGGTCAAGGCTATGAGCTACGGGCTGGTCTACGGGCTCTCCAGCTTTGGGCTCTCCAAACAGCTGGGCATCGGGGTTGATGAGGCCCGGGAACTGATGAATGAGTACTTCGAACGCTTCGGCGCAGTCCGGGATTACCTCCGCGATGTCGTCGCCCAGGCCAAGAAGGACGGTTTCACCTCCACCATCTATGGGCGTCGTCGTTATCTTCCCGATCTCACCAGCGATAACCGGCAGCTGCGTCAGATGGCTGAACGAGCCGCACTGAACGCGCCCATTCAGGGCTCCGCGGCAGACATCATCAAACGCGCGATGATCGACGTCGACGCCGCCATCAGCCAGGCTCAGCTGAACTCCCGGGTGCTGCTCCAGGTCCATGACGAATTGGTCGTGGAGGTCGCCGCGGGTGAGCAGGAGGAAGTGGAGAAGCTGCTTATCGAGAAGATGGGCGCTGCTGCCGAACTGGATGTTCCGCTGGATGTCCATGTCGGCCTCGGCAACTCTTGGCACAGCGCTGCACATTGAGGCCGCAGGCGCTGCTGCTCACTGAGGTGTTTGCCCATTGTTCACCTTCATCAGCTGTGGCACACTCCCTCGAACCACACTGTCGAACGATAGGCTGAGACTGTGAGCACTGACTTCTCGCCCCAGATGCCCGAAATCTCCCCGCTGGCCGAAGGGCTGGTGGCGCGCAGCTTCACCGACACCTTCGAGGCCGAGAGCAAGCCCAATCCCGCCAGTGTCGCCTTCTCCCGTGCGATCGAGCAGGGGTTCTACGAACAGTGGAACTCCGATGAGCATGTCCAGCGGGAACTGGCCGCTCTCGCCCAGGACCAGCAGACTGCCACCGGTGTGTATGCCGATCCCGGCTTCATCGGGCTCGAGCAGTGGGGTGAAGCCTATGAACAGTTCGGCTTCGGTCCGGACTACCCCGTAGGCACCTTTGTCGACTACGACAAGACGCTCAACGCCGGGGGAGCAGAACCCCTGCCGGTCCGCCTGATCACTGGGGTGACCGTCAACCCCGGATTCCGCCGCCGCGGCATCCTCAAACACATGATCACCGCCAGGCTGGCCGATGCGGTTCAGGAGGGGCTGCCCCTGGCCGCGCTGACCGTCTCAGAGGGCTCCATCTACGGCCGCTTCGGCTTCGGTGCCGCCACCCGTGAGCAGAAGGTCGAGATCAACACCACCGCCTCCGGCCGCAGCGGACTGCGCTTCCGAGCACCGGAGACCGGGCGGGTCCTGCCGGTAGACCCCTCTCGGCTCGAGGAGTTCCAGCGAGAGGTATTCGCAGCCCACCACCGCAGCACCCGCGGCTCGGTGGAACGGCAGGCAACCTACTGGAAGATCGGCACCGCCCAGTGGGATCCGGAGAACATTACCTCCACCTGGCGCAAAGCACGGGCAATCGTGCATATCAAAGCCGATGGCAGCGCAGGCGGCTGGGCCATCTTCACCTTCGAGGGCTGGGGATCGAAGCCCCTGACCATGACCGTGCGGGACATGATCACCGTCGATGCCGAATCCCGGCGCGAACTGCTGCGCCACCTCGGTGAGATGGACCTGGTGGACCAGCTGGTCTTCAATCGCAGCTTCCCGGTGGATGATCCACTGCCCCAGGCTCTGCAGAACCCGCGAGCATGCCGGGTCACCGGAATCTCAGATGTGCTCTGGGTCAGGATCCTCAACCCCGTCACCGCCCTCGAGGGGCGGGCCTGGGGTGCCGATGGGGAGTTCAGCCTCACCCTCACCGACCCCTTAGGGATCGCCCAGGGAGTATTCACCGTCTCGGTCTCCGGCGGCGTAGCCCAGGTCAGCAGTACCGAGAGTGCAACCACACCTCAGCATTTCACGATGGACGTCGAAACCCTCGGAGCGCTCTACCTGGGGGATATCTCAGTGCTGACCATGGCTGATGCCGGGCGGATCACCGCAGACGAGGACGCCGACTGGACCGGGTTCTCGGCAACATTCGACCTGCCGACCCGCCCGTTCTGCGCCACTCATTTCTGAGGGCCCGGCTGATCCGGGGGCGAGCCCGGGTCAGGCATCCTCACCGTCGATACCGCTGATGTCATAGGCGACTAATCGACCCTCAAGACTGATGAAGGCCACATCCTCATCATCGGATTCCCATGTGGTGAGGTTCAGAAGATCTACGGGGATGGAGTCACCCTCAACGGATTCTCGATCAGCATCGCAGATCATGTACTCGTGCCCGGAGTCGACATCTCTGGTGTCCTCGTTGAACTGGCCCGTAACCGGATCGCGGGCCTCCCAGCAGAGGAATAGCTCACCCTCAGCGAGGTCTGCGGTATCTCCGGTCTCCATATCGACGATGACCTGATCACCGTCGATACTGACCACAGTCCGGTCCTGGTTTTGCCGGATAGAGCGTTCAGTGCTGATGAAGTGACTTCCGAAGGACTCAACATCCACCGGCAGGTCCCAGATGACATCGCCGCTTGCGGGGTCGATGCCCAGCAGCTCCACACTCTCTTCTTCCAAGGGCTCGTCTAGGTTCAGCTCCCAGCCGTCTTCATCGACAGTCCAGCCGAACTCTCCCGATGTCCAGTGACATAAGGTCATCAGGTCCCCATTAACTGGTGGCAGATTCGGGCAGGAGCTCAACCCCCGTTTTTCCCAGACGGTCTCGCCAGTGGCCTTATCCAGGGCGACATAATGAGTCGTCTCTGATGTGAGTTGGGTGATGGGTTCAGGTTCTTCACCCTCATCGATGGCCATCTGAGCGGGACCCCGTTCCTGCGTTGGATGATGGCGAGCCCACCCCAGGACAACATCTGGTGCAGTGTCGACATCCCGGAAACTCCACCCCTGATCAGGAGTGAAGTCATCACCGAAAACCTCGTAATAAGAGCTCTCCCACAGGATCTCGCCCTCTGGCGCATAGAGCAGCGCAGAATCCATCATAAGTCTGCCGACACGCTACCCCGAAGATGAGGTGAGTGTGAAGCATCCCACGTCAGCAGTGGGTCACTGAGGAGTTGTCATCGCAGTGGAGTCATACTCGATGCGCGCTTGAATGAGGTTGCCGCGGGAGTATAGACTGATTGGGCGCGTTCTGCGCACAGAGTCGTGTCTGACTTCTGACAGATCCCGCTCGATAAGCATATGGCGTTTTGCCCTGTGCCATCGGGCGCCCTGCATTTGTCCGCCGCTCAGTGCACCAGAAGAACAGTGCACTGACCCAACCCAACAATCCCTATAGGAATCCCTACTACATGACCACCACTGCAACCGCCCCCGGTGCCCCTCAGGTCGCCGTCAACGACATCGGAACCGAAGAAGAGTTCCTCGCCGCCATCGATGAGACGATGAAGTACTTCACCGATGGTGACATGGTCGAAGGAACCATCGTCAAGGTTGACCGCGATGAGGTTCTCCTCGACATCGGGTACAAGACCGAAGGCGTCATCCCCTCCCGCGAGCTGTCCATCAAGCACGATGTGGCTCCCGAGGAAGTCGTCGCCGTCGGCGATAAGGTCGAGGCCCTGGTCCTCCAGAAGGAGGATAAGGAAGGCCGGCTGATTCTCTCCAAGAAGCGCGCACAGTACGAGCGTGCCTGGGGCGACATCGAGCGCATCAAGGACGAGGACGGTGTCGTCACCGGTACCGTCATCGAGGTGGTCAAGGGCGGTCTTATCCTGGACATCGGCCTGCGCGGCTTCCTCCCCGCATCCCTGGTGGAGATGCGCCGCGTGCGCGATCTGGCCCCCTACATCGGCCAGGAGATCGAAGCCAAGATCATCGAGCTGGACAAGAACCGCAACAACGTGGTCCTGTCCCGCCGTGCATGGCTGGAGCAGACCCAGTCCGAGGTTCGCTCCACCTTCCTCAACAAGCTGGAGCGCGGCCAGGTCCGCAACGGTGTTGTCTCCTCCATCGTCAACTTCGGTGCCTTCGTCGACCTCGGCGGTGTGGACGGACTGGTTCACGTCTCCGAGCTGTCCTGGAAGCACATCGACCATCCGCAGGAAGTCGTTGCCGTCGGCGACGAGGTCACTGTGGAGGTCCTCGAGGTGGATATGGACCGCGAGCGTGTCTCCCTGTCCCTGAAGGCCACCCAGGAAGATCCGTGGCAGACCTTCGCCCGCACCCACGCTCTGGGCCAGATTGTGCCCGGCAAGGTCACCAAGCTGGTGCCCTTCGGTGCATTCGTCCGCGTCGAGGACGGCATCGAGGGTCTGGTGCACATCTCCGAGCTGGCAGTGCGCCACGTGGACCTCGCTGAGCAGGTTGTCTCCGTCAACGACGAGGTCTTCGTCAAGGTCATCGACATCGACCTCGAGCGCCGCCGGATCAGCCTGTCCCTGAAGCAGGCCAACGAGGGCGTCGACCCCGACGCAGAGGACTTCGATCCCGCTCTCTACGGTATGGACGCCGAGTACGACGAAGAGGGCAACTACAAGTACCCCGAGGGCTTCGACCCCGAGACCAACGAGTGGATGGAAGGCTTCGACGAGCAGCGCGCTGCTTGGGAGGCCCAGTACGCCGCCGCTCAGGAGCGCTGGGAAGCTCACAAGGAGCAGGTCCGCGCAGCGATTGACGCTGACGCTGAGGCCGCAGCTGAGGCATCCGTCTCCGGCGGTTCCTCCTCCCAGCGGAAGCCCGCTGAGTCCGGTCCGGCCAACTACTCCTCGGCACAGACCGAGGTTGAGGATGCCGGCACCCTGGCCTCCGACGAGGCCCTGGCTGCTCTCCGCGAGAAGCTCACCGGTAACTAATTCTTCGCTGAACGCCGGCTTAACAAACGCCGTCTAGTCCCTTGGGGCTGGGCGGCGTTTGTTGCTTTTGTCCAGAAAGCCTGCATACGGTAGGGCACCGTTGAAGGGCCTCAGCAAGGCCTGTGCCGAGCCCGAGAGGTATACATGCTGGAGAAAGTGCACGACCTGTTCAGACTCCGGACCAGTCCGGTGATCTTTTTTGTATCGGTGGCAATAGTTGCCGCCTTTGTGATCGTCACTCTGATCATTCCCGATGAAATGGGTGAATTCTGGGGCGTGGGCTCCGGATGGCTCTATGAAAACATGGGCTGGTTCTACACCTCAGGCGTGACCATATTCCTCATCTTCCTCATCTGGATGGCAGTCGGCCGCTTCGGGCGAATGCGGCTGGGTGATGACGATGCGAAACCCGAGCATTCCGATATCTCCTGGTTCGGAATGCTCTTCGCTGCCGGTATCGGCACCATTCTGATGTTCTGGGCTGTTGCGGAGCCTGCTTTCCACTTTGACAATCCGCCCCGTGGAATCACTGCAGGTCAGGAAGAAGCTGGCTCTGCTGCCATTGCAGGCGCCGACGGTGATGTCGATGCCGCCTACGCAGACGCCGAATCCAATCTTTCAGCGGCTGAAGCCTCTGGTGACGAGGACGCCATCGCAGAGGCCAGTGACACCTACTTCGGTGTCCAGGGCATTATGGACAACTCCGTAGTCGGGGGTACCAATGCTGCCGCATCCGAGGCCATGGGCTTCACCCTCTTCCACTTCGGGCTGCACACCTGGACCATCTTCACCCTCCCGGGTCTGGCCTTCGCCTACTTCATCTACAAGCGCAAGCTTCCTCCGCGCGTCTCTTCCCTCTTCCAACCCCTGCTCGGTGACCGCATCCACGGCCCCATCGGCAAGGGCATCGACGTTTTCGCCATCGTGGGCACCATCTTCGGTGTCGCCGTCTCCATCGGTCTGGGGACCATGCAGATCCACGCCGGCCTCGCCGAGCTGGTCGGACTGCCAGATGAGGCCTGGTCATTCCTTGTGATCATCGGCGTTGTCACCCTAGTGGCGACCATTTCATCGGTGGCAGGTGTCGAAAAGGGAATCAAGCGCCTCTCAAACTTCAACATCTGGACCGCCATCGGGCTGCTGCTGTTCATTCTGGCCACCGGGCCGACGGTCTATCTGCTGCGCGGCATGTTCGAGTGGACCGGTGTCTATCTGGGCGTGCTGCCTGAAGTCTCCTGGTGGAATGACACCATGGCCGATACCGGCTGGCAGGAGAGCTGGACCATCTTCTACTGGGCCTGGACTATTGCCTGGGCACCCTTCGTCGGTATCTTCATCGCCCGGATCTCCCGTGGGCGCACCGTGCGTCAGTTCGTCGCCGGTGTGTTGGGACTTCCCACTGTCTTCACAATCATCTGGTTCGGCGTCTGGGGAACCGGAGTCTTCGACATCGAGCTCAACGGAGAAGGTGGCCTCGTAGATACCGTTGTTGCCGAGGGCGAGGAGATGGCACTGTTCGCCTTCCTCGCCGAATTCCCGCTGGCGACACTCACCTCATCCATCGCGGTGATGCTGGTAGGCGTCTTCTTCATCACCTCCATGGACTCCTGCTCCCTGGTCCTCGATGACATGTGCAACGGCTTCGAGGGCAAGGCGCCGCTGCACCAGCGGGCATTCTGGACCATCGCCATCGGTGGCATCGCCGCAGTGCTGCTCACTGCAACCGGTGAGGGCGGGCTGGATGCGCTGCGCAATGTGGCCCTGGTCTTCGGCCTGCCGTTCTTCATCCTGGGCTACTTCATCATGTACAACCTCTCCCGAGCCATGCGTGAAGACGCGGGGGAGATCAGCTTCCTGCGTACCCGCCGCTGGCTGCAGACCCTGCCGGAGGAGGAGTACAAACGCCGGATGGAGGAGGACGACGACTCTCTGGCCAATGCCGTGGTGGCCCCGGACTTCGCCGAGGGCACCCAGCCGGAGAACGCTCCAGAAGTCGAGCATGTCGAACAGTCCGAGGTTGTCACCGAATACCGGATCCGCACCGGCGAGCAGCCCGTTGTGGACCCTGCCTCACCCGAGGACGGGGATCAATCCCGCAGCTGACCTCGGCTGCTGCCGATAGAATCGACCCATGAGTCGAATCCTCAATGTTGGTCTGACCGGGGGCATCGCCTCGGGGAAGTCGGCGGTTGCTCAGCGCCTGGCAGAACATGGCGCGCTGATCATCGACGCCGACCTCCTCGCCCGCGAGGTAGTTGCCCCCGGTACAGACGGCCTGGCCGAGATCAGGACCGCATTCGGAGATGAGATCCTCGACGTCGAGGGCGGACTCGATCGCCCGGCCCTGGGGCGGATCGTCTTCAACGATGACGAGGCCCGCTCCCGGCTCAACAGCATCATCCACCCCCGGGTGCGCCAGGAGTCGACCCGCCTGCGGGAGTCTGCCGCCGAGGGGAGTGTGGTGGTTGAGGATATTCCCCTGCTGGTCGAAACCGGTCAGCAGGAGAGGTTCGACGCCGTCGTCGTCGTCCAAGCTCCCCACGAGGAGCGCATCCGACGCATGGTCGAGGACCGGGGGATGAGCCCCGATGAGGCCGAATCCCGGATCCGGGCCCAGGCCACCGATGAGCAGCGGGCAGCAGCTGCGGATGTGGTGCTCGACAACAGCGGAACGCTCGAGGAACTGCGCGAGCAGGTGGATCAGCTCTGGGAGAAGCTCTCGAATAAAGGTTCGATGGTGGAGTAGAGTGGTGGCGAGTCCCGGTCTCCCAGCCGCAGCCAGTCCCCAGACCAGACGGGAAGTGAGTCGATAATGAGCCTTGCGCCGAAGATCTCCCGCACTGTTGCCCCGTTCAAGGTCGAAAGCCCCTACCAGCCCTCTGGGGACCAGCCCACCGCAATCGCGGAACTAGCCGAACGGGTCGAAGGTGGGGAGAAGGACGTGGTGCTAATGGGCGCCACCGGTACCGGTAAATCAGCCACAGCGGCCTGGCTCATCGAACGCCTTCAGCGGCCCACACTCATCATGGTCCAGAACAAGACCCTGGCTGCTCAGCTGGCCAATGAGTTCCGTGAGCTGCTGCCCCATAACGCGGTGGAGTATTTCGTCTCCTATTACGACTACTACCAGCCCGAGGCCTATGTCCCGCAGACCGATACCTTCATCGAGAAGGACTCCTCGATCAATGAGGAGGTCGAACGTCTCCGGCACTCGGCCACTAACGCGCTGCTGACCAGGCGAGACACCGTTGTGGTGGCCACAGTCTCCTGTATCTACGGTCTGGGAACCCCCGAGGAGTACATCGAGCAGATGGTTCCGGTCCGCCGGGGTGAGGAGATCGACCGCGATGAGCTGCTGCGGCGGTTCGTCTCGATGCAGTACCAGCGCAATGACACCGATTTCCACCGCGGCACTTTCCGGGTCCGCGGGGATACGGTGGAGATCATCCCGATGTACGAGGAACTGGCAGTACGCATCGAGTTCTTCGGTGACGAGATCGAGGCTATCCACACCCTCCACCCCCTGACCGGCACAGTGGTGCGGGAGGAAGAGGAGATGTACATCTTCCCGGCCTCACACTATGTGGCAGGCGATGACCGGATGGCCCGGGCTATCCGAGACATCGAGGACGAGCTGCGTGATCGTCTGGCCGAACTGGAGTCGCAGAATAAGCTCCTGGAGGCTCAGCGGCTGCGGATGCGCACAACCTATGACCTCGAGATGATGCAGCAGATGGGCTTCTGCAACGGCATCGAGAACTACTCCCGGCATATCGATGGCCGTGGCCCCGGAACCGCCCCGCACTGCCTGCTGGACTACTTCCCGGATGACTTCCTGCTGATCGTGGACGAGTCCCATGTGACCATCCCGCAGATCGGCGGAATGTATGAAGGGGATATGTCCCGAAAGCGCACGTTGGTCGAGCACGGCTTCCGGCTGCCCTCAGCCATGGACAACCGGCCGCTGAAATGGGACGAGTTCCTCGAGCGAATCGGCCAGACCGTGTATCTCTCGGCCACTCCGGGCAATTACGAGCTCGGCCAGTCCGATGGTGTGGTCGAACAGATCATCCGTCCCACCGGACTGGTAGACCCCAAAGTGGAGGTCAAACCCACTAAGGGTCAGATTGATGATCTCCTGGGCGAGATCCGCAGCCGCACCGAACGCAATGAGCGGACCCTGGTGACCACTCTGACCAAGCGGATGGCCGAGGACCTCACCGAATACCTCTTGGAGCATGGGGTCAAGGTGGAGTATCTGCACTCCGATGTGGACACCCTCAAGCGCATCGAGATTCTGCGTGAGCTGCGGAAGGGGACCTTCGACGTCGTCGTCGGTATCAACCTGCTGCGCGAGGGACTGGACCTGCCAGAGGTCTCCCTGGTCGCGATCCTGGATGCGGATAAGGAAGGCTTCCTGCGCTCGACCACCTCGCTGATCCAGACCATCGGCCGTGCTGCCCGTAACGTCCACGGGGAAGTGCATATGTATGCCGATAAGATCACTGACTCCATGCGCCGAGCCATTGATGAGACGGAGCGACGCCGGGCCAAGCAGATCGCCTATAACGAGGAACACGGCATCGACCCCACCCCGCTGGTGAAGAAGATCGCTGATATCACCGACCAGCTCGCCCGGGAGGACGCCGATACTGCCGATCTCCTCCAGGGGATGGGTGGACTGGCCACTGGTTTCCAATACGGCAAGGGACAACGCGGCTGGACCGGTTTCCAGAAGGACGACGACGCCGACTCCACACCTGAGTCCGAAACCAGCCTCGCAGCGCAGACCCCGGCCAAGGACACAGCAGATCTCATTGCCCAGCTCACCGAGCAGATGCATAAGGCTGCCGAGGATCTCAACTTTGAACTCGCTGCCCGACTGCGCGATGAACTGGGTGACCTCAAGAAGGAACTGCGGGCTATGAAAGCCGCCGAATAAATACACTGGGCGCCCAGAAGCGATAGAGTGCTTCTTCGTGACTGAGCAGAATCAGAAGAGCACCCCCGGGCCCGGCTCCGGGTTCCTTGACCGTTATTTCCACATCACCGAGCGCGGCTCCACTATGGGCCGCGAAGTTCGCGGTGGACTCGCCACATTCTTGGCGATGAGCTACATCATTGTGCTCAACCCATTGATCATCGGTGCCAATGCGGACTCCACCGGCCATTTTCTCGGTGGCGGCACGGAACCGAACTTCGCGATGATCGCGGCAGCCACCTCGCTGATCTCCGGTGTTCTGACCATCCTGATGGGAATTATCGGCAAGTTCCCGATGGCGGTCTCCTCCTCCCTGGGTCTCAGCGCCTTCATCACATACGGCATCGTGATGCTGCCCGGAATGACCTGGGCCGATGCTATGGGCCTGGTGGTCATTGAGGGTGTCATTCTGCTGATCCTGGTGCTGACCGGATTCCGCTCAGCCATCTTCAACGCTGTGCCAGCACCGCTGAAAGTCGCGATCAGTGTGGGCATCGGCCTGTTCATTGCACTGATCGGCATGATGAACGCTGGGTTCATCCAGAACTCCGGTGGCGCCGGCCTGGAGCTGGGTGTGGGCGGCTTCGTCTTCGGCTGGCCGCTGCTGATCTTCCTGATCGCTCTCTTCGCTCTATTCGTGATGTGGACAGCCAATGTCCGTGGCGCCATCCTGTACTCCATTGTCGGCGCCACTGTGGTGGCAATGACCGTGGAGTCGGTGATGCGGATCGGTCCGCGCACCAATGCCGATGGTGATGTCATCAACGAATACGGCTGGGATCTGAATGTCCCCAGCCTCGATAAGGACTGGCTGCAGGCACCGGATCTCTCTCTGCTGGGCGAGTTCAATCTGCTGGGCTCCTGGGAGTCAGTGGGCCTGGTGGCGGCGACCCTTCTGGTGTTCACCCTGCTGCTGGCCAATTTCTTCGACCTTCTGGGCACTATGGTGGGTGTCTCCAACACCGGCAATATCAAGGACGAGAACGGCGATATTCCGTACTCGAAGCGAATCATGGTCTCCGATGCCCTGGGCACTATCGGCGGCGGTGCCGGCGGCACCTCAGTGAACTCCGGCTTCATCGAGTCCACAGTGGGTGTCGGCGACGGTGCCCGGACGGGCCTGGCCAATGTGGTCACCGGCCTGCTCTTCCTGGTCACGATTGTGCTGGCTCCGCTGGCCGAGCTGATCCCCACCGAGGCGGCTTCGGCAACTCTGGTGCTGGTGGGATTCCTGATGATGCAGCAGATCACCCGGATCGACTGGAAAGATATGGAAATCGCGATTCCGGCGTTTATGACTGTGGTCATGATGCCGTTCAGCTACTCCATCACTAATGGAATCGGTGCCGGATTCATCACCTTTGTGCTGATCAAAGTTCTTCGCGGGAAAGTCCGCGAGGTCCATCCTCTGATGTATCTCACCGCAGCACTGTTCATGCTGTATTTCATTTCCGGTCCTATTCAGGATGGACTGGGGGTCAGCTGATACCCAGCTGAATTTAATCATTTGGGGCTACGCTAAGTGATTATGTCTCAGCGAAGCCCCTTCATCGGTCGTGATGAAGAGCTCTCCCGTATTGAAGAGGCAGTTGAGGCAGTCCGCAATGGTGAGACGCGCTTCGTCGTCGTTGAGGGGATCACTGGTTCAGCACACAATAGTGTGGTCTCACTGTTCCTCGGTCATACCGCCGAAGTCAGCGAACCGGTGATCACCAGTGTGGCTGATATGCACCACATGGATGAGGTCTCCGCCGATACCTTCTGGCAGGCCCTGAGCGTGATGGACCGTGGCCCGATGATCTTCCTGCTCTCGGTGTGCCCCACTGATCGGCCGGAGATCAACCGAATCATCCAACTGGCCCAGGTTCACCCCAAGGGGCTTTATCTTCCACTGGCACCACTGTCGGTCAGAGAAATCCAAGAGGTGATCAGCGGCATCACCGAACTGCCCGTCAGCCAGTCAGTTGCCCAGCGGGTGCTGGCCCGTACAGACGGCTTCCCGAGGTACGTATGCGCTGTGGCCCGCTGGCTGCAGAACCACCCAGTGGGTCAGCGGGGCATCGACCGCGCCATCGATGAGGTCCTCGATGACGATGAATCGCATAGTTTCCAGCTGAGCCTGGCCGCCTCAGTTGGGGCTGAAGGGCCCCTGCGCCGGGCCTTGCGAGTATTGGCAGTCGAGCTCGTCGCCGTCGTCATCGACGAGGACGGCAACGAATACACCTCACCCAGCATCACGGTGACCATCGAAGAAGCAGACCCCGGGGACCCCGACCCCACAGAGACACCCACTGAGGATCCGACTCCCACGGGCACCGAAACTCCGACGCCAACAGATGAGCCCACGGCAACGGACACTGAATCTCCAACGGATACCGGTACGCCCCCGGAACCCACGGAGACGACGGATACCTCCGAGCCGAGCCCCTCACCCTCCGATGACGGTGCCCAACTGGTAGCCCCAGAGGAAAGCGAAGATCAGGACCGTGGCGGCCTCGCCACCACCGGTTCCGGCCTCACCGCACTCTCGCTGCTGGCAGGCAGCTTCCTGCTCCTGGGCATCCTCCTGCTGATGATCCGCCGGGACCAGCGCGACGCGGCCGCGGGCCAGCAGTTGGGGAGGAACGGAAACCCCGGGCCTCAGTCCTCCGTGCGGCGCAACAGCTCACGGAGGATTGAGGCGCCGTCGTCGTGGATCCCATCATGGTGGAACTCATCGGTCTCATAGACAGAAAGCCCCGCGACCCGGCCAGCAGTCTCCAAAGAGAGATCCCGGTCAACGAAAACATCCTCGGAGTAGACACAGGCAGCTGCCGGCACCTCATTGCGGGCCAACTGAACGAGGTCATACAGCGGGTCCCAATCCTCCACTGCGGCAAGAGCATCAGCCGTTTCAAACAACGGAGCCAGCACCGGATCCAGCTGCACATGCTCACGGAAGATCATCTCCCCGGTAAGCAGGGGTGACTCCGCCTCAGCTGAGAACTCCGGGAACTGGGCGGCGACTCGCTCAGCGGCCCAAGCGGTGGCCGGCTCACCGGGAAGCCCATAGATGGACTCATGCATCACCGCGTACATCGGATTGCCGGCAAAGCTGATCCGGTTCCCCACCTCCGCCAAGAACGTGTCGGAAAGCTGTGCCCGACCGCCCACATGCGCGAAGGCCTCCTCCAAGAGGTAGTGCAAGGAGTCCACGCGGGTGTTCCCACCCAGGGTCATGCCCAACATCTGCAACCGCGACACGGTCAGCTCCGAGCCATCCAGAAGATGCACCGGATCGCCCGCGTCAACCCGTGCCCGCAGATGCTCCACAACACGGTCCAGGGCTTCCCGATCCTGCGGGAAACGTTCGAAATGCTCCTCATTGCGGGCACGCATCCGCGCATAGGTCTGCTGATACACCCGGTCAGCAGGTCCGGTCAGCGGAGCCAACCCGCCGGTGAACAGGGCCCGGTCCATATGCTCCGGTGCCAGTGAGAGATAGGTGAGAGTGCAGAAGCCGCCGTAGCTCTGCCCGAAGACGGTCCAAGATTTGATTCCCAACTGCCTTCGTAGAGCCTCTGCATCCTGGACGATGGAATCGGCACGGAAGTTCCTCAGATACTGGGCCTGCTCCTCAGGGGTTCCCCGCTGGGCGAGGTGATGCCGGTCCAGCCGGGTGGAGAGGCCGGTGCCGCGCTGATCCAACATCAGGATCCGGAAGTCCTTGGCCACCTCGGCCATCCAACCGCCGAGCTTAGCCGGACGGTTGCCCTTACCTCCGGGGCCACCCTGCAGGAACAGCAGCCAGGGCAGGCCTGCAGTGTGGACCTCACCTTTGGCCGCAGCCTCGGGACCGACGAATTCCCGTGCATAAACCTGGATCTTCTCCCCGCTGGGGTTCTCCCAGTCCAAGGGGACTGTGACCCAGTGGTCGGTGATGCGCGTGCCGTCCAGTAGAAGTTGAGATTCAGGCATAGCAACAGCTTCTCATGTTCAGCGGGTCTCACCTGCGGTGATGACCAATGTCACGGCGAGGCAGGCAAATGCGGCTGTTCCCATCTTCTGCCGGTTAGACTTCGACAGTGACAAAGGATCGGAAGGACCTTATAACCCGGACAGTTCGGTTTTCGGCTTCCGAACCCTGCTTTATAGATACCGCTGGTGGGTGCCGGTGGTTGTTCTGCCATTGGCTGGACTCTCAGTGTTGATCGGTCTTCATGGACAGAACCGGCTGACCGAGGAGCCCGATCAGCCCATCAGCTTCATCATCGAGGACGGTCTGCCCTACGGGATCACTCAGGAATCTGTAGAGGCCGCAGCCGAGGGACGGGCTATCAGTAGGGAACCGTTCACCATGATGGTGGTGGAACGGGAGCTGGAATGGGAGGAGAGCAACTTCGGCGAACTTCCCGAAGGAGTAGATGTCCTTCTCTCAGTCGGTCATGACCCGGAGGATAATGACCTGGTCCTTCCTGATGGCAACCGCGTGGGTCTGGCGCATCTCGGGAGTCAGGAGGACAGCAGCCACCGGTGGTCTGTGGCCACCGAAATCCGCGACGTCTTCAACAACAACCGGAGCATGGGCCATGGTCCCTGTGCCGTAGTCGGGGCCGCCCAGACTGCGGCACAGCTTGAGTTCAACGGTGCAGCTGCCCGGACTCCACTGTTCTGGGGCGCCCTGGCCGCACTGCCGATGGCAGGGGCAGTGCTCTTCACAGTCCTCTGGGTGAAATTTCTGGGTGATGAGCGACAACGACGACGCCGCTTCGCCGAAGCGCGGCTGCAGCTGGCACGGGTTGTCCTGGAATTGGACACGGTAGAGGTTCCCTTCCGGATCCCAGAGTCACAACTTGCAGAGTCTGCAACAGCTGAGCATGTTGAGGCTGCCGAGAAACTCCGGGGCGACTGGGAAAAGTGACGCTGGAGAGTTTCGAAGACCGAGCTGATGCACTCCGGCACCAAGCAGATGCCTTGGTAGCCGCAGCGAATCTGCAGGTGGGCTTCGCCGAGTCCAGATCTGTACTGGAACGTTTGGCACATCCCCTGACCCAGGCCCTGGAGAAAATCCTGCGGCACAGTGAGTCCCTGGATGAACGCAGCTATGAGCAGATTGAAGCTCAGCGGACCCATCTGCTGGCCCTAGTTCAGGAGGGCACCAGTGCATTGGGGGCTGACCCCGGGGCTGAGAACATAGCCCAGCAGAGCGAGTTCATCAAGCGCTGGACTGACGCCGAGGAGCGCATAGCCAAGACCCTCGGCAGCCTCTGCAACAAACTCCGAACCGAGGACACAGATCTCGCCGTCAGTCAGGCTGCCGTTCACCAGCAGATCCAACACCGGGTCGAAGCCGTCACGGGGGACAGCCACGAGAGTTGGAATGCCCTGCGCCGGGCAGTGGGTCTGGGCGAGTCCCGAAAGCTGCCTGCCCAGCACCACGCCGAACGTCTGCTGAAACTGCTCAAGCTGCCCCGTAATGAGGTCCCCGTAAGAATCACCACGGGGGAGTCCCTCCGCATGTACAGGGGCAACCAGTCTGGAGCGGGGAAAGCCGGGGCCATGGGTGCCGGGTTAGTTGCCGTTTCGATCATTATTGGCCTGCTGACCGGTTGGGCAGTGGTGGCCACTCAGGAACAGCCGACCACCGCCTTCGGCCGGACACTCACCGGTGATCAGCCACTTGCTGATCTGAGAATCTACGGGGATCCCGAGCAGATTCCTGATTACGCGGTGGAACCCATCAGCCAGGATGCCCCGGACAATAGAGACCCCCTGACTCTGGAAGCTGTGCGGGAGCATATGGCCAGGGCCGCCGAGGCGGAGGAGCGGAATCGAGCTCTGATGCCCGATCATCTGGAGCTCACCGTAGCCCTGCTGCCCATTGAAGACTATGTGGACAATGTGCCCCCGCCGGGAAGTGATAACCGGGCAGAGGTCGACTATTTCGAAATTGCGGAAGCCTATGCCCAGATTCGCCAGGACGTTGCTGAGGAAGACCCCGAGATCTTCGACCCCAGCACTGGAGAGGTCCGCCTAGGCCAGGCGATTCTTCCGGTATGGCTCTTCGACTCAGGGATGTATGCCGTGGGCATGCCGATGACTGGTGAAATCGAAGCGCTGTTCTGGGCAGTGACCATCACGATATCGACGGCCACCCTGGCCGTGCTGGTGATAATCGTCGCCTTGGCGCAGGCTCTGATTCACCGCTCAACATCTGCAGCAGCCCGGGGAAAACTGGGCGCCATCCAAGACCGCCTCAACCAGCTGGCCCTGGGCCTGGATCTCTCAAGGATCGATATGGTGGCGGTTCTCGGTGGGGACCGGGGGACCAGCAGTCAGGCTGCCGAGGCCGATCAGCGCCTCTATGAAGCAGCACTGGTCACCGCATGGCGTCAGGTCCAGGTGCTCGATTCAGCGCCGCGGGCCCAGCAGCGCCGCCCCGAATGGGTCTCCCGGGTGGAGAACCTCGACCGGTTGGTCCGCATGCTCAGCCAACGCGACACAGATGTGGCCCAGCGCGCTCTCGAGCTGGTCCGCAGCTGATCAGCCTAGGGGCGAAGCTCACCCACATGGTGGACGCTGATCACAGCGGCCTCGGCCTCATCACTGGCCGCTAAGTCCACCCAGGCATGGATACCCCAGTCGTGGTTTGCCTGATCATCATCGAAAACCTGCACCACATGCCAGAAACCCGGTTTATCCGCGGGGTTCTTATTCACCCGGAAGAGCTCGGCGGAGCGGGCCTTCGCATCCACGTAGACATCCTCATACTCATCGAAGAAGGCATCCAGGGCATCGCCCCACTGATCGGCACTGGCCCAGACTGAATCCGGATTATGCTCCCGCTCCAGAGCAGCCAGAGCCTCCTCCTTCTCCTGCTGGAACAGCTCGGCCCGGCGGAACATGCCATTGCGCACCAGGACGGAGAAGGCCCGCTCATTCCCGGTGATCCCCGTCGGTGGGGCCGCGGCGTCGTCGTTGTCATGTTTCTGCGCGAGCTCGGCCAGCTTCTCGGGATCATCCCCGGCGGCCAGCCGCTCCCATTCCTCCAGCAGTGAGGAGTCAGTCTGGCGGATGACCTCACCCAACCACTCAGTGAGGTCCTCCAATTCATCACTGACCTTGCCGGTAGGAACTGTCTGGCGCAGAGTCCGGTAGGCATCAGTGAGGTACCTCAGCAGCACGCCCTCGCTGCGGGCCAGCCCATAGAAGTTCACCGCATCGATGAAGGTGAAGGCCCGCTCCACCATGTCTCGGACCACCGATTTCGGCTCCAGCTCATAGTCCCCGACCCAGGGGGCAGCGGTGCGGTAGACCTCGAACTGCTGCTCCAAGAGCTCAGCCAGCGGCTGCGGGTGGGTCAGCTCATCCAGAATCCGCATCCGCTCGGTGTAGTCGACGCCATCGGCCTTCAACTCGGCCAGCCGCTCAGACTTCAGCTTCTTCACCTGGGCGCCGGTGACCTGATACGGGGTGTCGAGAATGGACTCGATCACGCTTATCACATCCAGGGCATAGGTCTCCGACTCCGGATCCAGAAGCTCCAGGGCGGCCACCGCGAATGGGGCCAACGGCTGGTTCAGCGCAAAGTCATCCTGCAGATCCAGTTTCAGATCCACGGTGCGGCCGTCTTCATCGGGTTCATCCAGCTTCTCCAGAACCCCGGCGGCCAACAGCTCCCGCAGAATCTCCAGGGCCCGGCGCTGCAGCTGGGCCTGCCGTGCCGGGGTCTCATCCGAGGAGGTGATCAACCGGCGCATAGCTCGCACGGGATCCTCAGGCCGGTTCAACAGATGCAGCACCATGGCATAGGTGACCCGCATCCTTGAGACCATCGGCTCAGGCTCCGCACCGATGAGCTTCTCAAAAGTCTTCTCACTCCAGGAGACAAAGCCCTCCGGGGGCTTCTTCTTCGGCTTGGACTTCAGCGCCTGAGCCAGCTTCGTCTCATCCCCGGAGTGCTTGGCGGCAAGCTTCCTGGCCGCGGCCTCATTCTCGATCACATGCTCCGGGGCCTGGACCACCACTGTGCCCTCGGTGTCGAAACCGGCGCGGCCCGCCCTACCTGCGATCTGATGGAACTCGCGGGCATTGAGCTGACGAACCCGGCTGCCGTCGAATTTCGACAGGCCGGTCATCAGCACGGTGCGGATCGGCACGTTGATCCCCACTCCAAGGGTGTCGGTGCCGGAGATGACCTTCAGCAGACCCTCCTGGGCCAGCTGCTCCACCAGCCGCCGGTACTTCGGCAGCATACCGGCGTGGTGGACACCCACACCGGATTTCAGCAGCCGGGACAGCGTCTGGCCGTACCCCTTGGCGAACCGGAAGTTCTTCAGCCGTTCACCCAGCAGTTCCCGCTCGGCCTTGGTCAGTAGGTTCAGACTCATCAGCCCACTGGCCTGCTCAGCGGCCGCCCGCTGGGAGAAATGCACCACATAGACCGGGGCCAGCTGTTTTCCAGCAAGCTCCTCGAGCTTATCCACCAGGGCCGTGGTGGAGTACTCGAAGTCCAGCGGGACCGGACGTTGGGCGGAGGAGACGACGACGACGTCGCGCCCGGTGCGCTCAGCGATATTGCGCTCAAATTTGCTGGTGTCACCCAGTGTGGCCGACATCAGCAGGAACTGGACAGGGGACTGGGCCCCGGATCGGCCGCGCAGCTCGATCAGCGGCACCTGCCAGGCCCAGCCGCGGTGGGGGTCGGCATAGAAGTGGAACTCATCCATCACCACTGGCCCCAGATCGGCATCAGCGCCATCGCGAAGTGCCTCATTGGCCAGGATCTCGGCGGTGCAGCAGATGATCGGTGCTTGCGCATTGACCGCGGAGTCTCCGGTGACCATCCCGACCTTCTCGGGGCCGAAGACTTCCACCAGAGAGAAGAACTTCTCCGAGACCAGGGCTTTGATCGGAGCGGTGTAGACGGTCCGCTCCCCGCGGGCCAGGGCAAAGAAATGCGCCGCCAGGGCCACCATGGACTTCCCGGAGCCGGTGGGAGTGGCCATGATGACATGGTTGCCCGCGGCAAGCTCCAGGATGGCGTCCTCCTGGGCGGGGTAGAGGGTGATGCCCCGGGCCTCTACCCAGGAGTTGAACGCCTCGAAAAGCTGTTCCGGATCAGGGGTTCCCCAGCTGCCTGGGACTTCGAGCCTCACCAGCCGCGCTCACGCCACTCGGCCAGTTTGGGCCGCTCCTCGCCGAGGGTTGTGGGGTCCCCATGGCCGGGGTGAATGATGGTGTCATCGTCATATTCGGCAAAGAGGCGAGATTCGACGTCGTCGATCAGCTGCCGGAAATCCTCATCGCTCCAGGTCTTGCCGACCCCGCCCGGGAAGAGGGAGTCACCGGTGAAGATATGGGTGGGGCCGTCCTCCACGGGGTAGACGAAGGCAACAGAACCCGGTGTGTGGCCACGCAGATGGATGACATCCAGAGCGATTCCGTCGTACTGCACTGACTCACCGTGGTGGAGCTTCCGGTCGATGGTCACCGACTTCTCCGCTTCAATCGCCTCGGCATCCTCGACGCCGGCGGCCAGCTCAACACCAGGGGTCTCGGCCAGCTGAGGCAGGGCGCGGATATGGTCCCAGTGCTGATGAGTGGTCAGCACTGCGCGCAGCCCGGGGG
The DNA here is from genome assembly GCF_012641515.1 of Nesterenkonia sedimenti. Classification (GTDB taxonomy): domain Bacteria; phylum Actinomycetota; class Actinomycetes; order Actinomycetales; family Micrococcaceae; genus Nesterenkonia; species Nesterenkonia sedimenti. The sequence continues at coordinate 143,877 of NZ_JABAHY010000001.1, forward strand.
AGCAGGGGGTGTCCTGAGCGGAATCACTGAGCATGCCGCGGATCGCCTCGGGATCATCGGCGGCGTCGATGAGCACCTGAACCCCCGATTTCTTGGCGGTGAGCAGGTAGACGTTATTGCTCATATCACTCACGGCAATCTGCCGAACCGTGATAGCGGGCAGGTCGTAGATCAGGGAACTTTCCGGGGCCATGCCGTCCAGTGTATGGTCTCGGCCGGACACGCCGCACTTCGAATATGTGTTCTACTAGCCTAGCGCTTAGACTAGGGTGCGTGTCTGATACCAGAGCTGAAGCCACCCGCATCGTGGTCCAGGGGGCCCGGGAGCACAACCTGAAAAACGTCGGGGTTGAGCTGCCGCGCAACGCATTCATCGTCTTCACCGGGCTCTCCGGCTCCGGGAAATCATCCCTGGCCTTCGACACCATCTTCGCCGAAGGGCAGCGCCGGTATGTGGAGTCACTCTCCGCCTACGCCCGGCAGTTCCTGGGGCGGGTGGACAAACCAGATATCGACTTCATCGAGGGGCTCTCACCTGCGGTCTCCATCGACCAGAAGTCCACCTCGCGCAACCCGCGCTCCACGGTCGGCACGGTCACCGAGATCCATGACTATCTGCGTCTGCTCTGGGCGCGGATCGGAGTTCCCCACTGCCCGGAGTGCGGATCCAAGATCGACCGTCAGACCCCGCAGCAGATCGTCGACCAGGTCCTTGCCTTCGATGAGAAGACCCGCTTCCAGGTCCTGGCGCCGGTGGTCCGCGGCCGTAAGGGAGAGTTCAAAGATCTCTTCCGGGAATTGGCCGGTGCAGGCTTCTCCCGCGCCGTCGTCGACGGTGAGGTTATCCAGCTCAATGACCCACCGACCCTGGAGAAGCAGTACAAACACACCATCGATGTGGTCATCGACCGGCTGGTGATCCGTGACGGAATCCGCCAGCGTCTCACCGACTCCGTGGAGACCGCGCTGAAACAGGCCGATGGTCGCGTGGTCATCGATCTTGTGGACCTCGAGGCCGAGGATCCCGGCAAATACCGGGCCTTCAGCGAGAATCTGGCCTGCCCCAATGAGCATCCGCTGCCGATCGACGAGATCGAACCGCGAACCTTCAGCTTCAACTCGCCCTACGGCGCCTGTGAGACCTGCTCCGGTATCGGCTCCCGACTGGAGGTCGACCCCGATCTGGTGGTCCCAGATGACTCCCTGAGCCTCAACGAAGGTGCGATCGCACCCTGGGCCATGGGCACTGAGACCAAGAAGTACTGGCTGCGGATCATCCAGGGGCTGGCCGATGAACTCGACTTCAGCCTGGACACCCCGTGGAAGAAGCTCTCCGCCAAGGTCAAAAAGGCTCTGCTGCACGGGCGGAACTTCAAGGTCAAAGTCTCCTACCGCAACCGATGGGGACGTGAACGCCGCTACACCAGCGGGTTCGAAGGCGTGATCGCCTATATCGAACGCAAACACGCTGAGGTGGAGTCCGATAACGCCCGGGACCGCTTCGAGCAGTACATGCGGCAGATTCCCTGCCCGGCCTGTGACGGTCAGCGACTGAACCCGGCAGTGCTCTCAGTACTGGTCAACGGGAAGTCCATCGCAGAGGTCGCCCGCCTCTCCCTTGAGGACTGTGCCGAATTCTTCAACGGTCCGGAACTCTCGGCCCGGGATGCAAAGATCGCCGACCAGGTGCTCAAGGAGATCCACGCCCGACTGCAGTTCCTACTGGATGTCGGTCTGACCTACCTCACCCTGGAACGGGCCGCCGGCACACTCTCCGGCGGTGAGGCCCAGCGCATCCGACTGGCAACCCAGATCGGCTCCGGGCTGGTCGGGGTGCTCTATGTCCTGGATGAACCCAGTATCGGACTCCACCAGCGGGATAACACCCGGCTGATCCAGACGTTGACCCGACTGCGGGATCTCGGCAACACCCTCATTGTGGTCGAACACGATGAGGACACCATCGCTGAGGCCGACTGGACCGTCGATATCGGCCCCGGAGCCGGTGAACGCGGCGGGGAGATCGTCCACTCCGGTTCAGTGGAGGACCTGCGGGCCAATGAGAACTCGATCACCGGTGACTATCTCTCCGGCCGGCGCAGTATTGCCATCCCCGAGAAGCGCCGCCCGGTGGATAACAAACGGAAGCTGCGGATCGTCGAAGCCGAGGAGAACAACCTCGACAAAGTCAGCGTGGATATCCCCCTGGGCGTCTTCCTGGCCGTCACCGGTGTCTCTGGATCGGGTAAATCCACCCTGATCAACGAGATCCTGTCCAAAGCGCTGGCCAATAAGCTCAATAACGCCCGACAGGTGCCCGGAAGGCACCGCCGGATCGACGGTGTCGATGAGCACCTGGATAAGATCATCCAGGTCGACCAGAGCCCCATCGGAAGGACCCCGCGGTCGAACCCAGCCACCTACACCGGGGTCTTCGACCATATCCGCAAACTTTTCGCAGCCACACCGGAGGCAAAGGCCCGCGGCTACCAGCCCGGACGCTTCAGCTTCAACATCAAGGGCGGCCGCTGTGAGGCCTGCTCCGGTGACGGGACATTGAAGATCGAGATGAACTTCCTGCCCGATGTCTACGTCCCATGTGAGGTCTGTCAGGGTGCCCGGTACAACCGGGAGACCCTGGAGATCCTCTACAAGGGCAAGTCCATTGCCGATGTGCTGGATATGCCGATCGAGGACGCCGCGGAATTCTTCTCCGCCTTCGCCCCGATTGCTCGCCACCTGAACACACTAGTGGAAGTCGGTCTTGGCTATGTGCGGCTGGGGCAGGCAGCCACCACACTCTCCGGAGGTGAGGCTCAGCGTGTGAAGCTGGCCTCGGAACTGCAGAAACGGTCCAATGGGCGCTCCATCTACGTGCTGGATGAGCCCACCACCGGCCTGCACTTCGAGGACATCCGGAAACTGCTGGGCGTGCTGCAGGGACTGGTGGAGAAGGGCAATACGGTCCTGACCATCGAGCACAACCTCGATGTCATCAAATCTGCCGACTGGCTGATCGATCTCGGCCCCGAGGGCGGCTCCGGCGGTGGTCGGATCATCGCCGAGGGCACTCCCGAGGATCTCGCCGCCGAGCATCAGAAGACCGGCTCCCACACAGGCCAGTTCCTCGAGCCCATCCTGCAGATTCAGTAGAGGCGTTGCTAAGCTCATTGGCGATGAACTCCGCACCAGACACCCCAGATACCACTGCAGTGGTCGAGGGCCGCACTCGGGGCCAAGAGCGTATGCGCCGCATCGGCGGACGCGTGGCTCGGATGCTCTGCCGGCCCACTGTGACCGGACTCAAGAACGTCCCCGAGACCGGCGGATTCATAGTCGCATCCAACCATCTGAGCTTCCTGGACTCGGTGCTCATTCAGGGCATCTTTCCCCGGCCGGTCAGCTTCTTCGCCAAGGCTGAATACTTCACCCAGCCGGGTCTGCGTGGACGAGGTATGCGGTTCTTCTTCGAATCCTTCGGCTCGGTGCCGGTGGACCGGGACAAGCAGTCCGGTGCAGTCGAGGCGCTCTACGGTCTGACCGACATCATCAACGGCGGCCACGGCGTCGGAATCTATCCCGAGGGCACCCGCAGCCGCGACGGGCGGCTCTACCGGGGCAAGAACGGGGTGGGCTGGCTTGCCCTGGCCACCGGTGTGCCGGTGGTTCCGGTGGGTCTGCGCGGCACCCAGAAGCTGCAGCCACCGGATAAGAACATGATGCGTCCGGCCAAATTCGCCATGCATGTCGGAGAACCCCTGCAGTTCGAGAAACTGGGGGAGAAGCACTCCATGAAACCGCGGAAGGAGGCCACCGCTCAGATCATGGACGCCATCGCTGAACTCTCCGGTCAGGAGCGGGTGGACTCCTATAACGCGCGGCCGGCGGACCCCGGTCTGAAGCCGAAAGCCGATGGCTGATCCCGCCAGCTACCGACCCAAACCGGGGGAGATCCCCACAAACCCCGGGGTCTACCGTTTCATCGACCCCCATGGGCGGGTCGTCTATGTGGGCAAGGCTAAGAACCTTCGGGCGCGGCTGAACTCCTACTTCACCTCGGTTCACCAACTGCACCCCAAAACCCACGCCATGGTGCACTCGGCAGCCAGTGTGGAGTGGACGGTGGTCGGCTCCGAGCTGGAGGCCATCCAGCTGGAGTACACCTGGATCAAGCAGCACACGCCCAGGTTCAACATCATGTACCGGGACGATAAGTCCTACCCCTACCTTGCGGTGACCATGAACGAGAAGGTCCCTCGGGTCCAGGTCATGCGCGGGGATAAGAAACCCGGGGTCAAATACTTCGGTCCCTTCCATCCCGCCAAGGCCATTCGCGAGACCGTGGACACGATGCTGCGGGTCTTCCCGGTCCGTTCCTGCTCCCCGGGAGTGTATAAACGGGCCGAAGCCTCGGGTCGGCCCTGCCTGCTGGGTTATATCGACAAATGTGCTGCACCCTGCGTGGGCAATATCTCCATCGAGGACCATCGCAAACTGGCCGAGGAGTTCGTCGATGTCATGGCTGGCCGGCCTGGGCCGCATATGCGCCGGATCGAACAGCAGATGAAAGACGCCGTGGCGGAACTGCGCTATGAGGATGCTGCCCGCCATCGCGATGATCTGGAGGCGCTGCGCCGGGTCTTCGAACGCAATGCGGTTGTCCTGGCTGAGGAGACCGAGGCCGATATCTTCGCCTTCGCCCAGGATGAGCTGGAAGTCTCCGCTCAGGTATTCCACGTTCGGCAGGGCCGCATCCGCGGACAGCGCGGCTGGATCTCCGAAAAGGTCGAAGAGATCGACGAGGCCGGCCTCATCGAACAGCTGCTGCTGCAGGTCTACGGTGCGATGCCCGATGCCGAACGCATCCCGCGGGAGGTACTGGTCCCGGTAATGCCGGAGAACCCCCAGGAGCTGACCACCTGGTTGAGCGAACGCCGAGGGGCGAAGGTCAACCTCCGGGTACCTCAGCGCGGCGATAAAGCCTCCCTGCTGGGTACTGTGAAGGAGAATGCTGACCAGGCTCTGACCCTGCACAAAGCACGCCGATCCTCAGATATCACCACCCGCTCAGCGGCCCTGCGGGAACTTCAGGAACACCTGGATCTGGCAGAGCCGCTGATGCGCATCGAATGCTTCGACGTCTCACATACCGGCGGCCGGAATGTGGTCGCCTCTATGGTGGTGCTCGAGGATGGGTTGCCCAAGAAGAAGGACTACCGGCGGTTCAGCATCCGCGGTGAGGCGGCCCGGGATGACACCGCCTCGATGTTCGATGTCATCACGCGCCGGTTCCGGAAGTACTTGGAGGAATCCGCCAACCTCGATGTGGACGACCCCGGGAAATTTGCCTACCCGCCCAGCCTCGTCGTCGTCGACGGTGGCCAGCCGCAGGTCAACGCCGCACGCCGGGCACTGGACGAATTGGGACTGACTGATATGCCAGTGGTCGGCCTGGCCAAACGCCTCGAAGAGATCTGGCTTCCCGATGACGAGTTTCCTTTAGTGCTGCCACGGACCTCCGAGGCGCTCTACATGCTCCAACGGATCCGCGATGAAGCCCACCGCTTCGCCATCCAGTACCACCGCACGGCGCGGTCCAAACAGATGACCCACTCCGCCCTGGACGAGGTTCCCGGCTTGGGCCCCAGCCGACGGGCCGCCGTCGTCGCTCATTTCGGCTCTGTGGCCAACCTCACCAAGGCGACACCCGAGCAGATCGCCGAAGTCCCCGGCATTGGCCTACAGACAGCTCAGAAGATCCTGGAAACCCTGAAGAAGGAGACCACATAACCGGGTAGAGTCATGACTATGGGCACAGCTGCAGAGGAACTGGCACCGGTCAAACCACCCGAGAATGAACTCCTGGTCATCACCGGCATGTCCGGGGCCGGACGCACCACTGCCTCCCACGCCCTGGAGGATATGGGCTGGTATGTGGTTGAGGGCCTGCCCCCGGAACTGATCTCCACCATGATGGACCTCGTCGCCCGGCACCCGGGCTCAGTGGAGAAGCTCGCCGTGGTCCTCGATGCCCGCAGCCGCGGTTTCTACACCAATATGCAGGAGGGCCTGGCCCAGATCGCCGCCGCCGGCATCACCTACCGGGTGCTCTTCCTCGAAGCCAGCGACGAGCTGCTGGTGCGCCGATTCGAACAGGGCCGCCGCCCGCATCCCCTGCAGAACGACGGGCGCATCCTCGACGGTATCCAGGCAGAACGCGACCTGCTGGCCCCGGTGAAGGACCAGGCCGATATCATCGTCGACACCACCGACCTCAATGTGCATGGCCTGGCCAATGCCATCAACGAACTCTTCAACGACGACGGCCCCATCACCCTGCGCTTGAACGTGATGAGCTTCGGCTTCAAGTACGGGGTCCCCACTGATGCCAATTTCCTGGCCGATGTCCGCTTCATCCCCAACCCGCATTGGGTCCCCGAACTGCGCCCGCTCACCGGTCAGGACAGCAAAGTCCGCGACTTTGTGCTGGTCAATGAAGGGGCAGGGGAGTTCGTGGACCGTTATGTCGAGGCCCTGATGCCAGTGCTGGAGGGCTATCGGCGGGAGAATAAGCATTACGCCACCCTCGCGGTGGGCTGCACCGGCGGTAAGCACCGATCCGTGGCGATCAGTGAGGAACTGGCCAGGCGTCTGGACCAGCTGCCGAATGTGAAGGTCAACACCACCCACCGAGACCTCGGCCGGGAGTAGGACAGCACTGATGAGCCAAGTCACCGGCCCACTGCCCGGCTTACCCTCCCAACCTGTGCCCCCGCCCAGCCGCGGGGGAGTCAGGGTCACCGCCCTCGGCGGCGGCCATGGGCTCTCCGCCACCCTGTCTGCGCTGCGCATCATCGCCGCCGAACACCTCACCGCAGTCTGCACGGTCGCCGACGACGGCGGCTCCTCCGGCAGGCTGCGCCAGGATATGGACGTTCTGCCCCCCGGGGATCTCCGGATGGCGCTGACGGCCCTGTGCGATGACACCGACTGGGGGAGAACCTGGGCCGATGTCATGCAGCACCGGTTCCGCTCCAAGGCCGGTATCAGCGGCAGCCTCGACGACCACGCGCTGGGCAACCTGCTGATCGTCGCGCTCTGGGAGCTGCTCGGTGACCCCGTGGAGGGTCTGCGCTGGGCCGGTGCCCTGCTCGGTGCCCGTGGACAGGTGCTGCCGATGTCCCGGACCCCGCTGACCATGTCCGGCCTCGTCCACCCCACAGAAGAGGGGGAGGGGGAGCCGATCCGGATGTACTCCCAGGCGGAGCTGGCCAAGGCTGGTATGCGCGGCAAGCTCACTGACGTGCAGATCCATCCGGCAGCCGCCGAGGCCTGCTCTGAGGCGGTCAACGCCATCGAACTCTCTGACTGGGTGGTCTTCGGGCCCGGCTCCTGGTACACCTCGGTATTGCCGCATCTGCTGCTTCACGACCTCCGCAACGCCCTCTTTGAGACAGAGGCAAAACGCTGTGTGGTCATGAACTTGAAGCCTGAAACCGAGGAAACTTTGGGCATGTCAGCAGCAGACCACCTCGATGTCCTGGCCAAATACGCCCCGGGTCTGCATATTGACGCCGTCATAGCCGACCCCCGTTCAGTTCCTGAGGCCGAACGCGCAGATTTCGACGCCGCCTGCGAGCGACTGGGTGCGGAGATCACCTATGCGCGGGTACGCAAACAGGACCGCGCCGATGTCCATAATCCATTGCGGCTGGCCATCGCATTCAGCGAGGTGTTCCACGGCTGAGGTACGATGACGCACGCTCTTAGAGCCCCTGACCGCAATGACGACCATCGAACGAGGACCAGATACACATGGCGCTGACCGAATCGGTCAAAGACGAACTCTCCCGGACAGAGGTCACCACGACCTCAGAACGCAAGGCCGAGGTCTCTGCCATGCTGCGCTTCGCCGGCGGCCTGCACGTCATCTCCGGGCGGATCGTCATCGAGGCCGAATTGGACCACGCCGCAACTGCTCGCAGACTGCGCACTGCCCTGCAGGAGGTCTACGGCCACCCCTGTGAGGTCATCGTCGTCGCTGGCAATGGGCTCAAACGCGGCTCCCGCTATGTGGTCCGGGTCGTCCGCGAAGGCGATGCACTGGCCCGCCAGACCGGTCTCCTCGACGGCCGGGGCCGTCCTGTCCGCGGACTTCCTGCCGTCATCGTCAACGGCTCCACCCAGGATGCAGTTGCCGCCTGGCGCGGAGCCTTCCTGGCCCATGGATCCCTGACCGAACCTGGCCGCTCCTGCTCCCTGGAAGTCACCTGCCCCGGTCCCGAAGCCGCCCTGGCCTTGGTCGGTGCCGCCCGCAGGCTCGATCTCATCGCCAAGGCCCGCGAGGTGCGCAATGCCGACCGTGTGGTGATCCGCGACGCCGACTCCATCGCGACCCTGCTGACCAAAATGGGTGCTGCCCAGACCAAGGAGGTCTGGGAGGAACGGCGCAAGCGCCGCGAACACCGTGCCTCGGCAAACCGACTGGCAAACTTCGACGATGCCAATCTTCGGCGCTCGGCCCAGGCCGCTGTGGCCGCAGGTGCCCGCGTCGAGCGTGCTCTGGAAATCCTCGGCGATGAGGTGCCAGAGCATCTCGAATACGCCGGCAAACTCCGCCTGCAGCATAAACAGGCCTCCTTGGATGAGCTCGGCCGGCTGGCCGAACCGCCTATGACCAAGGACGCGGTGGCAGGGCGCATCCGGCGACTGCTGGCCATGGCCGATAAGCGCGCAGAGGAACAGGGCATCCCCGGCACCGAGCACAACGTCACCGAAGAAATGCTCGACTGAGCTAGTCCCGGCGGCGGGGAGACCCCGCTCGCCTCTCGCTCGGCTTACGCCGAGCTTCACGCCTGAAGTCGCCGCTCGCTCCGCTTGCGGCTCACTGACCACTTGTTCATCCATTGGTGAACACTGGGTGTCATGGAACGTCACCCCCTTCTGCGGGGACCCCTCCCGGCATAGGATTGAGGGGAGCGAGGCACTGACCTCGGACATCCCGTCATAAGGAGGAAAGCATGGCTGAATACACCCTTCCTGAGCTTGACTACGACTACGGCGCCCTCGAGCCGCATATCTCGGGCCGGATCATGGAGCTTCACCACTCCAAGCACCACAACACCTACGTCGGTGGTGCCAACACCGCCCTGGAGAAGCTGGCCGAGGCCCGCGAAAAGGGCGACTACGCCACTACCCCCAAGCTGCTCAAGGACCTCCAGTTCAACCTGGGTGGCCACACCAACCACTCCATCTTCTGGAAGAACCTGACCCCCAACGGTCAGGAGCGCCCCGAAGGTGAGCTGGCCGCAGCCATCGACGAGTACTTCGGCTCCTTCGAGAAGTTCCAGGAGCAGTTCACTCAGGCCGCTCTGACCATCCAGGGCTCCGGCTGGGCCATCCTGGCCTACGAACCCATCGGCGGCAATCTGGTCATCGAGCAGTTCTACGACCAGCAGAACGGCATCCCGGTGGCAACCACCCCGCTGCTGATGCTGGACATGTGGGAGCATGCCTTCTACCTCGACTACCAGAACGTGAAGCCTGACTACGTCAAGGCCTTCTGGAACATCGTGAACTGGGACGATGTGGCATCCCGCCTGGAGGCAGCCCGCGCCGGCGCTGCCAAGCTGGTAACAGGGTAGTGTAGTCCCCGGCGGCGCGCACATGTCGCGCACGCCTCTCGTTCGGCAAGGCTTTGCCGAACTTCACACCTAAAGTCGCTGCCACGCTTCGCTGGCAGCTCATTGGGTGTGGAAGAATGGAACCAACTTAACAACTGAACATATTGTTCTCCTGAGAACAACGACGTTATCGGGGATCGGCAGCGCATTGCGCGGCCGGTCCCCGCGTCATTTCTACAGTCGGAAGGAACCCCACCCCATGGCGACCAAGATTGGTATCAACGGATTCGGACGGATCGGGCGCAATGTCCTGCGCGTATTGGAGGACCAGGGGCAGGACCTGGAACTGGTGGCGATCAATGACCTCACCCCAGCCGAAGCCTTGGTCAACCTCACCAAATACGACTCCGTGATGGGTCGGTTCCCCGCAGAGGTCTCCCTCGACGGCGACGACCTGAAGGTCGGCGACCGGCGGATCAAACTGTTCTCAGAGAAAGACCCCGCAAACCTCCCCTGGGGAGACCTCGACGTCGATATCGTCCTGGAGGCCACCGGACTCTTCACCACCCGGGAGACCGCAGGTAAGCACATCGACGCCGGGGCCAAGAAAGTCATCGTCACCGCACCGGCCAAAGGCATCGACGGCACCTTCGTGCTCGGCATCAACGAGGACACCTACGATCCGGCCAACCATTCGGTGATCTCCAACGCATCCTGCACCACCAACTGCCTCGCCCCGCTGGCCAAGGTGCTCCACGAGGAGTTCGGCATTGTCGAAGGTCTGATGACCACCATTCACGCCTACACCGGTGATCAGCGGCTCCATGACGCCCCGCATAACGACCTCCGCCGTGCCCGGGCCGCCGGAGTCAATATGGTCCCGACCTCCACCGGTGCTGCCGCCGCCATCGGCCTGGTCGTGCCCGAGGTGGACGGCAAACTGGATGGATTCGCTGTCCGCGTGCCCACCATCACCGGCTCCGGAACTGACCTCACCGTCACCGTGGAGAAGGACGGTGTGACCGTCGATGAGGTCAATGCAGCCTTCAAAAAGGCCGCCGAGGGGCCCCTGGCAGGCGCACTGGCCTATAACGAGGACCCCATCGTCTCCAGCGATATCGTGGGTGACCCGCATGCATCCATCTTCGACGCACCGCTGACTAAGGTCATCGGCAACACCGTCAAAGTCTTCGCCTGGTACGACAACGAATACGGCTACTCCTCCCGCCTGGTGGAGATGGCCGCCTACGTCGGCAGCAAACTCTGAGTTGGTCCCGGCGGCAGGGTCACCGTCCGATTAGATAGGCTTGGATCCATGAGCGCTAAGACAGTCGATGACCTCCTGGCCGAGGGAGTCTCCGGCCGCACCGTATTCGTCCGCTCGGACCTCAACGTTCCCCTCAAGGACGGTGAAGTCACCGACGACGGCCGCATCCGCGCCTCGCTGCCGGTACTGGAGAAACTCACCTCCGCCGGTGCGCGGGTTATCGTGGCTGCCCACCTCGGCAGGCCCAAAGGACAGTTTGACCCCCAGTTCTCCTTGGAACCGGTGGCTCACCGGCTCAGTCAGCTCACTGATGCCCCTGTCAAAGGCATCGACTCCCAGGAGCCTCTGGCCGGTGAGGCAGCCAAAGCGGCAGTGGCTGAACTTGCTGACGGCGATATCTTCATGCTGGAGAACATCCGGTTCGACCCCCGGGAGACCTCCAAGGAGGATGCCGAGCGCAGCGCATTCGCCCAGGAGCTGGCCGAGCTCACTGGAGAGAACGGGGCCTATGTCAACGACGCCTTCGGGGCCGTGCACCGCAAACACGCCTCGGTCTACGACCTGGCCAGCCGGCTGCCGGCATACCAGGGCGACCTCGTCGCCACCGAGCTGGAGGTCCTGCAACGGCTCACCGAAGCCCCCTCCCGGCCCTACACCGTGGTGCTGGGCGGCTCGAAGGTCTCCGATAAGCTCGCCGTCATCGAGAACCTCATTCCCAAGGCCGATGCCCTGGTGATCGGCGGCGGCATGGTCTTCACCTTCGCCAAAGCCATGGGCTACGGCATCGGTAAGTCCCTGGTCGAAGAGGACAAGCTCGAAACGGTCAAGGGATTCGTGGAACTGGCCCAGCAGCACGGATGCCGGCTGATCTTCCCCACCGATATCGTCATGGCCGCATCCTTCGCAGCCGATGCCGAGCACGAGGTGCTCCCAGTCGATGAGCTGGAGAACGGTAAGCACGGTGACCAGGCACTGGGCCTGGACATCGGACCCGAATCGGCAGAGGCCTTCGCCGCCGAGATCGCCGCCTCCAACACCATCTTCTGGAATGGCCCCATGGGCGTCTTCGAAATGGAAGCATTCGCCTCCGGCACCAAGGCCGTGGCCCAGGCGCTGACCGAGACAGGCGGCTTCAGCGTCGTCGGCGGCGGCGACTCCGCCGCAGCAGTGCGCACTCTCGGATTCGACGAATCCCGCTTCGGCCACATCTCCACCGGAGGCGGTGCCAGCCTCGAGTACCTCGAGGGCAAAGAACTTCCCGGAATCACAGCCCTAGGAGCCTGATATGACTACCCAGAAGAACGGCCAGTTCGTGCGCCGGCCGCTGATTGCCGGCAACTGGAAGATGAATATGGACCATATGCAGGCCATCGCCCTGGTCCAGAAGCTGGCATGGACCCTCGACGACGCCTCCCACGACTACGAGCGTGTCCAGGTCTCGGTCTTCCCGCCCTTCACCGACCTGCGCGGGGTTCAGACCCTGGTAGTAGGCGATAAGCTCTCCCTGGACTACGGCGCCCAGGACCTCTCACCCCAGGACTCCGGTGCCTACACCGGTGATATCCCCGGGGGCTTCCTGGCCAAACTCGGCTGCACCCAGGTACTCATCGGACATTCGGAACGACGCGAAATCCACGGTGAGACCGATGAACTGCTCAACACCAAGATTGATGCCGCACTGCGCCACGAACTGGCCCCGGTGCTCTGTGTGGGTGAAGGCCTGGAGATCCGCGAGGCCGGCAACCACGTCAACCATACCCTGGCACAGGTGGAGGCAGCGCTGAGCGGCTTCTCTGCCGAGCAGCTGGCCGAACTGGTCATCGCCTATGAACCGGTCTGGGCCATCGGCACCGGCAAGACTGCCGGTCCTGAAGACGCCCAGGAGATGTCGGCGGCTATCCGTGAGAAGCTTGCCGAACTGTACTCCCAGGAGTTCGCCGACTCCATCCGGATCCTCTACGGGGGATCGGTGAAGTCCGCCAACGTCGCCGCCATCCTCTCCGGGGCCGATGTCGACGGCGCCCTGGTAGGCGGCGCATCACTGGATGCCGAGGAGTTCGCCAAGATCGCCCAGTTCGAAAAGCACATCACCGCCTGAGAAGTACCTCTGCAGCTACCTGCTAGGCTGGTGGCTGCGCAATTTACGCCGACCAACTCTGTGACGAAAGGCTGTCCGTGACTGCTCTGACTGTCGGGCTTCAGATCATCCTGCTGGTGATCAGCCTCCTGCTGATTCTGCTGATCCTGCTGCATAAGGGTCGCGGCGGCGGTATGTCGGATATGTTCGGCGGGGGGGTCACCAGCTCCCTGGGTTCCTCAGGTGTGGCTGAGCGGAACCTCACCCGACTCACCATCGTGCTGGGCATCGTCTGGGGCCTGATCATTGTGGCCCTGGCCCTGATCATCCAGACCACCGGCTCCTGGTAGAGCCGGTGGCCGGTGAAGCCCCTTAGCGGGGCAGCTCAGCGGCAGCAGCTTCATCCAGGTGCCAGATGGTCTCCTCCGCACCCCGGGCATTGGCTGCGGGGTAGGCACTGACATCAGCACCATCAGCCAGGGCCGAGGCAGCAGCCTCGGCCTTATCCTTACCCGTTACGGCAGTCCATACCCGCCGAGCAGTATGCACGGCATCAAAAGTGAGGGTCACGCGCATCGGCGGGCCGAGCTCCGCGGGGGCATCTGATTCACCAGTGGTGGCCTGACCTGTCACAGCCAGTGCATCCTTGTCCGGAAAGAGACTGTTGATATGGCCATCTGGGCCAACACCGAGCAGCATGACATCGAACTGCGGCATCATCAGCTTCCCATTCGGCCCCTCGATCCCGTGCTCCGGGGAATGGGTCTCCAGCTTCTGGGCGTAGATCTGGGCCCCGGCCTCCGGATGGGCTGCCTCCTCTGAGGTCGGCATCGGGCAAATATTCTCCGCCGGCAGCCCGTGCTCAGCCACCAGATAGTCCAGCAGGGCCCCACGAGCCTGGGTGACGTTCCGTTCGGCATCCCCCTCCGGCAGCAGCCGCTCATCGCCCCACCAGATGAAGACCTTTGACCAGTCCAGCGCTGGGCTCCCAGCACGCAGCAGCTCGGCAACAGCCTCCAAGGTGGCGATGCCCGCCCCACCGCCGGTCAAGGAGACATGAGCTGCACCCCGCTGCTCCACGGCCTCAGCCAGTACGCCCAGCAGCTTCTCGGCAATGCCCCGGGTCACCGCCGGTCGGTCAGCCAGAACCTCGATCTTCGGGTCGGCAGTGGCAGTGTTGATCTGAAGTCCCATGGCACTCATCCTTAGCGGCGTCGTCGTCGGTGAAAAAACTATCTTCCCAGGTCAGCTTAGGAACGCCGGCTCAAGGAATCCTCCACGCCCGGCCATCGCGTGCCAACAGCTGCTGAGCAGAATCCGGACCCCAGGATCCAGGGGAGTAGGGCTCAGGCTGCTCGGACAGCGATTCCCAGCGTTTGATGAAGGGGTCCAGGATCTGCCAGGACAGCTCCACCTCCCGGTGACGGGGGAACAGCGGGGGCTCGCCCAGCAGCACATCCAGGATCAGTCGCTCATAGGCCTCCGGGGACTCCTCGGTGAATGCCCGTCCATAGCTGAAGTCCATATCCACATCTCGGATCTGCATTCCCGTGCCTGGCACTTTGGAGGCCAGACGAAGGGTGGCACCCTCATTGGGCTGAATCCGAATGATCAGCGCGTTCTGGCCGAACTGGTCCTCATCGGCCTCGGTGAACAGAAGATTCGGAGCCCGCTTGAACATCACCACAATCTCGGTCACCCGTTTGCCCAAGCGTTTGCCGGAGCGCAGATAGAAGGGCACCCCGGCCCAGCGTCTGGTCCGGATATCGAGCTTGAAAGCCGCATAGGTCTCAGTGGTGGAATGGGGGTCGAAACCCTCCTCCTCGAGGAACCCGACGACGTCCTGACCGTTCTGAACCCCGGAGGCGTATTGGCCGCGGGCACTGGCGGCAGCCAAATCCTCCGGCACCTGAACAGCCTCCAGCACCTTCTCCTTCTCCCGGCGCAGATGATCAGCATCGAAGCTGATCGGCTCTTCCATGGCTGTCAGGGCTAACAGCTGCAGCAGGTGGTTCTGGATCACGTCCCGGGCCGCGCCGACGCCGTCGTAGTAGCTGGCCCGGCCCTCGATGCCGATATCCTCGGCCATCGTGATCTGGACGTGGTCAATATGCTGGTTGTTCCACAGGGGCTCGAAGAGCCGATTGGCAAAGCGCAGCGCCAGCAGATTCTGGACAGTCTCCTTGCCCAGATAGTGATCGATCCGGAAGACACAGTCAGAGTGGAAGACCCTTTCCACCGCCTGGTTCAGCTCATGGGCGGAGGCCTCATCATGGCCGAAGGGCTTCTCGATGATCACCCTGGACCAGGGGTCCTCAGGATTCCTGGACCGCCGGGCCAGACCGTGGCTGGAGAGCTTCTGGCAGACTGCCTCGAAGGAGTTCGGCGGGATCGAGAGATAGAAGGCGTGATTGCCGCCAGTGCCGCGCTCATCCTGCAGCTCCACCAGCAGTTGGCCCAGGCGCTCATAGGCGGAGTCATCCTCGAAGCCGGTGGCCTCGACGAACCGCAGCCCCTCGGCCAGCTTCTGCCAGACCCGCTCATTGAACCCGGTGCGGGCACGTTCTTGGACGTGGCTGCGGACCTCCTGGGCAAACTGCTCATCACTCCACTCCCGACGGCCGAAACCGATCAGGGAGAAACTCTCCGGCAGCCGTCCCCGGTTGGCCAGGTCATAGAGGGCAGGCAGCAGCTTCTTCCGGGCAAGGTCCCCGGTCACACCGAACATGACCATGGCGCAGGGACCGGCGGGTCGGCCCCCGGCGCCATTGCGGTCACCGGTCAGCGCAGCGGCTAAGGGGTCTCCGTGAGCTGAAGTTCCCATCAGCTCAGTGCAGCCACCGCATCGAGAACCTGCTGCAGACCCGCCTGGCGGTCCTTCAGGTGCAGCTGCAACACAGGACGCCCATGTCCGGCCAGCACTTGGGCATCGCCGTGGGCCTGGGCGCTGATCAGCTGGCTGAGGCTGAAGGGACGGTCTGGAACCTGGATATCCTCGGCTGCCTCGGCGGTGATCTGCAGGAAGACACCGGTGGCGGGGCCGCCCTTATGCAGCTGCCCGGTGGAATGCAGGAACCTCGGTCCCCAGCCGAAGGTCACAGGCCGGCCCGAGACTGCGGCCAGCTGGGGGCGAATATCCTCCAACTGGGACTCACCCAGCCGGTCCAGATACGCCATCACAGCGAGGTATCCGTTATCCGGCAGCCGGGTCAGCAGCGCCTGCAGTGCTTCCGGCACCGAGGCCTGTCCGGAGGACAGCAGAGACTCATCGCCAGAGACCCGGATCTCCACTGCACCATCGGCGATGGCAGTGCCGGACTCCGGGGCCGGGGCCTCGAGGAGACCACGGGCGGCTGCCTTGGCGGATTCCACATCGGGCTGGTCGAAGGGGTTGATGCCCAGCAGCGAGCCGGCCACCGCAGTGGCGAACTCCCAGAGCAGGAACTGGGCGCCGAGGCTTCCTCCGGTGCGCACCACATGGGGGCTGACCACAGTCTCAGCGGGGTCCCCGTCCACAGAGGAACCATCCTCCGCGTCGGGGTCAACGATTTCGACGACGAGCACATCCTCGGCGTCGCGGGTCAGTTCAGGCTCACCATCGGCGACGATTACCGGCAGCACACCGGTGCCCTCTTTACCGGTGGATTCGGCGACCAGCTGTTCGATCCAGGCACCCAGACCGATCAGCGGTGAACCTGCATCAGTGATGACCAGTTTGTCCCGCAGGGGAGAGGTCCCGCCCAGGGCGGCACCAAGCTGCAGGCCCGGATTCGCGGCATCGTCCTCGGTGAGGATCTCATGTGCGGATTCGGCGTCGTCGAGCAGATTCTGAATATCCACTCCGGCCAGCCCCGAGGGCACCAGGCCGAACGCAGTCAGTGCAGAGTAGCGGCCACCGACTGTGGGATCAGCCTCGAAGATGGCCCGCGCACCGTATTTCTGAGCTGACTCTGCCAGGGGAGAGCCGGGGTCGGTGACGATGACCGTGCGCTCATGGGGGTCGATACCGGCCTTCTCAAAAGCCTCGAAGACGATCCGACGCTGGGAATCAGTCTCCACGGTAGAGCCCGATTTCGAGGCCACCACCAGGACAGTGCGGTCCAACTCGGTCAGGGCAGCCCCAACCTGCTGGGGATCAGTGGAGTCCAGCACCACCAGGGGAGCACCTGCGGTGGCGCAGATGACCTCCGGGGCCAGGGAGGATCCGCCCATACCGGCGAGGACCACCCGGTCGACGCCCTCGGCGGCCAGTTCGGCACGCAGTCCTGAGATCTTCTCCACCAGAGGCTGAGAGGCCGCAAAGGGGGAGACCCAGCCCAGTCGCTTGGCCGACTCCTCCTCAGCTGCAGTTCCCCAAAGGGTGTGATCCTTGGCAGCCAGCCGGGAGGCGAACTCGTGGTCCAGCAGACCCGGAACCTGAGCATCGGCGGCTTCGCGGGCAGCCCCACGCAGGGTCAGAGACAGTGAGCTCATGCGTTCCTCCGCAGACCTTCATCGATAGTGGACAGCAGTCCTTCCCAGGACTTTTCGAACTTCTCCAGACCCTCGGCCTCCAGAGTGTCGACCACTTCGCGGTAACGCATCCCGGCGGCGGAGACGCCGTCGAGCACGCGGTTGGACTCCACATAGGTGTCGGTCATCGTGTCGCCGTCGACCTCACCGTGGTCGGCCAGGGATTCCAGAGTTTTCTCCGGCATCGTGTTCACCACACCGGCGGCAGCCAGCTCAGTGACATAAAGGGTGTCGGAGAGGCTGGGATCCTTGGTGCCGGTGGAGGCCAGCAGGAGTCGTTGGGGCCGCCCGCCGCGCTCAGCCAGCAGCAGCCAGCGCTCGGAGCTGAAGGACTCCGAGGCGATCTGGTGGGCCAACCGGGCATTGGCGATCGCTGCCTTCGAGCGCAGCTTCTCGGTTCCGGGCTTACCCTCCTCGGCGGCGAGCTCCAGGCGCTTATCCACCTCGGAGTCCACGCGGGAGACGAAGAAGCTGGCCACGGAGTGGATCTTGGAGATGTCCAGACCATCGGCATGTGCCTTCTCCAGGCCCAGCATGAACGCGTTGATCACCGCGCGGTAGCGCTCCAGGGAGAAGATGAGGGTCACATTGACGCTGATTCCCTGGGCCAGAGTGGCCGCAATGGCTTCGATACCCTCCACAGTGGCCGGGATCTTGATCATGACGTTCTCCCGGCCGACTGCCTCGTGGAGTCGCTTGGCCTCGGCAATCGTGGAATCGGCGTCACGGGCCATCCGGGGATCAACCTCGATGGAGACCCGGCCGTCGACACCGTCGGTGGCGGCGTAGACCCCGGAGAAGACATCGCAGGCTTCGCGCACATCACTGGTGGTGATCTCGAAGACCGCCTGTTCGGCGTCGGCGCCCTTGGCAGCCAGCTCACTGAGCTGCTGCTCATAGGCCTCGCCGTCCTGCACGGCCGATTCGAAGATCGTCGGATTGGTGGTCACACCCACCACATTGTGCGACTCAATCAGCTTGGCCAGGGAGCCGGAGTTCAGCCGCTCCCGGGAGAGATCGTCCAGCCAGATGGAGACACCCACATCGGAGAGGGCCTGTGTATTGGGGTTACTCATATCAAGCTCCTTAGAGGATTTCTTCGGCGGCAGCAGCCACAGCCTCAGCAGTGATGCCGAACTGTTCGTAAAGCGTCTTGTAGTCGGCGGAGGCACCGAAGTGGTCGAGGCCGATAATCCGGCCGGCATCTCCGACATAGGGGTACCAGGTCATCGGGTGGGCAGCCTCGACGGCGACCCGTGCCTTGACCTCGGCCGGCAGCACCGATTCCCGGTACTCGGCGTCCTGTTCGGCGAACCACTCCAGGCAGGGGGCAGAGACCACCCGGGCAGCAATGCCCTTGGCAGCCAGGGACTCACGGGCCTCAACGGCCAGCGAAACCTCGGAACCGGTGCCGATAAGAATCACATCAGGGGTGACCACTGCACCGTCCTTGACCGCCTCGGCAAGCACATAGGCACCACGGGCCACACCCTCAGCGGAGGCGAAGTTCTCGGCATCAGCAGCGCCTGCGCCGCGGGCGAAGGTCGGCACACCCTGACGGGTCAGGGCGATACCGGCCGGACGGTCCCGGCGCTTGAGGATCTCCCGCCACACCAGGGCAGTCTCATTGGCATCGGCCGGACGGGTCACATCCAGGCCGGGGATGGCCCGCAGGCTGGCCAACTGCTCCACCGGCTGGTGGGTCGGACCATCCTCACCCAGGCCGATGGAGTCATGGGTCCATACGAAGATCGAGCCCACACCCATCAGCGCAGCCAGTCGCACCGCCGGACGCTGGTAGTCGGAGAAGATCAGGAAAGTGCCGTTATAGGTCCGCAGTGGAACCGAAAGCTGGACACCATTGGTGATCGCCGCCGCGGCATGCTCACGGATACCGAAGTGCAGGTTCCGGCCGAAGGAGCTGGCCGGGAACTTCTTAGTGGACTTGCCCTCGGGACCGAAGGAGTCCTCACCGCTGATCAGGGTGTTATTGGACCCGGCGAGATCCGCAGAACCACCCCAGAGCTCAGGCAGCACCGGCGCCACAGCGTTGATCACCTTGCCCGAGGCCGCACGGGTGGCAACAGCCTCACCGGCGGGGAACTCAGGAAGGGCATCCTCCCAGCCGGCGGGCAGTTCACCGGCAATCAGCCGGTCGTAGAGAGCTGCCTGCTCGGGATTTTCCTTCCGCCAGGACTGGTAGCTCTTCTCCCATTCGGCGCGGGTCTGCTGGCTGCGTTCCTTGATGGCCCGGGCATGGGCGATGACGTCCTCGTCAACGTGGAAATGCTGCTCCGGATCGAAGCCCAGGATCTTCTTGGTGGCAACGAGCTCTTCTTCACCGAGTTTGGATCCGTGAATACCACCGGTGTTCTGCTTACCGGGTGCAGGCCAACCGATGACGGTGCGCAGCGCGATCAGCGAGGGCTTGGTGGTCTCGGCCTTGGCGGCAGTCAGCGCCCGGTCCAGCTCCTCGATGTCCTCGACGTAGTCACCGGTCTTCAGCCAGTCCACCCGCTGGACATGCCAGCCATAGGACTCGTAGCGGGCCAGAACGTCTTCGGTGAAGGCGATATCGGTGTCGTCTTCGATGGAGATCTTATTGTCGTCCCAGATCACATTGAGGTTGCCCAGGCCCTGATGGCCGGCCAGCGAGGAGGCCTCGGAGGTCACGCCCTCCTGGAGGTCGCCGTCGGAGGCGATGACCCACACATTGTGGTCGAAGGGGGAGTCCCCGGTGCTGGCCTCGGGGTCGAGCAGTCCGCGCAGTCGGCGCTGACCATAGGCGAAGCCCACCGAGGAGGCCAGGCCCTGGCCCAGGGGGCCGGTGGTGATCTCCACACCATCGGTATGACCGTATTCGGGGTGGCCGGGAGTCTTGGAGTCCCAGGTTCGCAGCGCGGCGATATCGTCGATCTCCAGACCGTAGCCGGAGAAGTACAGCTGCAGATAGAGGGTCAGCGAGGTGTGACCGGGGGAGAGGATGAACCGGTCCCGGCCGATCCAGGTCGGATCAGAGGGATCGTGCCGCATGACCTTCTGGAACAGCAGATAGGCCGCCGGTGCCAGCGACATGGCGGTACCCGGGTGGCCGGAGCCGCATTTCTCAACCGCGTCAGCAGCCAGCACACGCAGTGTGTCCACTGCCTTCTTATCGAGATCGGTGAAGATTTCGGTCACAGTCTGTGTCCTCCAAGAGGTGATTTGATTCAACAAAGGGGCTTATTGCGTGAGGCACGCCCTTGTGCCGTAAGAGCCCAGCGCAGTGAACCCTCTCGCTCAAGCCTACCCGGGGTGAGTCTATTCATCTTGTGCTTGCCACGTCATTACTAAAAACTCACAGGCTAGGCGGCGGTGGGTGAGACGCCCAGGGCATAGCTGATCAGTTCCATGCTCCGGTGTTTGATGACCAGATCAGCTTTCTGAGCCAGGGCTGGTTTGGCACAGAAGGCCACGCCGATCCCGGCTGCGGTGACCATATCGAGGTCATTGGCCCCGTCACCGACTGCGACTACCTGATCAGCAGTGATCCCATGCTCGGCTGCCCACTGCCTCAGCCGCTGCTCTTTGACCGCACGGTCCACCACTTCTCCGGTGACTGAACCGGTGAGGGTTCCGTCCTTGAGCTCCAGTGTGTTGGCGTCATAGTCGGTGAGGCCCAACTTCTCGGCCAGCGGCTGCAGGATCTGACGGAAGCCTCCAGATACTGCATAGACAGGCCAACGACGACGCCGGAACGCCTCAATCAGCTCCTCGGCACCAGCTGTGGGGGTCACCTGCTCGAAGGTCTCTTCCAATACTGCCTCCGGCAGCCCGCCCAGGGCAGCGACCCGGGCATGCAGTGACCCCGTGAAGTCCAGCTCCCCGCGCATAGCGCGTTCGGTCACGGCTGCGACCTCTTCGGCCCGTCCGGCATGGGCTGCCAGAAGATCGATGACCTCCTGGTCGATCAGCGTGGAGTCCACATCCATGATCAGCATCGAGGAGGTCTCCGGACGCTGATCGGCGGCCAGGATCGTCGTCGTCGGGCCTTCATCGCCGGCCTCGGGCATCTGCTCGGCGGCGGTCTCCAAGAGGGAATCCAGCCAGTCGGTCCCGCTGGGGTCGTCATAATCGGCCATAGAGACCGACCAGCGCACTGCCGTGACCTCTCCGGTGGCAGTGCTGAACTGCCGAGTTTCGGTGTGGTGGACGGTTCCGCGGCGGGAGAACTCAGCGGTCAGGGAGCGGATCACAGCGCCGTCGAGTCTCTCGGCGGCGATCATGGCACAGGTTCCAGGAGGCAGGTCAGACATAGCGAGTCCTAAGCCTATATGGCCCGGGGGTGTTCGATAGTGTGGCATCTATGACTAACCCACCCACCGTGCTGAATCTCAGCGGCGTCAGTGTGCGCCGCGGCCGGAAAATGCTGCTGGACGATGTGAGCTTCCAAGTTCGGGAGGATGAGCGCTGGGTGATCTTAGGGCCCAATGGGGCTGGTAAGACCACTCTGCTGCAGATCGCCGCGGCCCGGCTGTTCCCCACAGTGGGCAGTGCGGAGGTTTTGGACGAGACTCTGGGTCGGGTCGACGTATTCGAACTGCGGCCTCGGATCGGTCTCTGCTCGAATGCGGTGGCCAATACGATGCCGGCCCATGAGACCGCGCTGAACGTTGTGGTCACCGCAGCCTACGGAGTCTCTGGCCGGTGGCGTGAGGAGTATGAGCGGCTGGATGAGCGCCGAGCCTTCGATCTGCTCAACGCCTGGGGTGTGGGCACAGTCTTCGACCGGCCCTTCGCGACCCTCAGTGAGGGGGAGCGCAAGCGCGTCCAGATTGCCCGGTCGCTGATGACTGATCCCGAGCTGCTGCTGCTCGATGAGCCCGGCGCCGGCCTCGATCTGGCAGGCCGGGAGTCCCTGGTCTCTTCGATCTCAGAACTGGCCGAATGGGAGGGCGCACCTGCCACTGTTCTGGTCACCCACCATCTGGAGGAGATCCCGCCCGGGTTCACCCATGTGCTTCTGCTGCGCGATGGCAAAGTCGTCGAGGCC
The DNA here is from genome assembly GCF_012641515.1 of Nesterenkonia sedimenti. GTDB lineage: Bacteria > Actinomycetota > Actinomycetes > Actinomycetales > Micrococcaceae > Nesterenkonia > Nesterenkonia sedimenti. Next base: position 166,388 of record NZ_JABAHY010000001.1, read on the forward strand.
GGTCCCATTGAGCAGACTCTGACCTCAGAGAATCTGAGCACCACCTTCGATATGCCCTTGGAACTGACAGAACGCAGCGGGCGGTACTCCGCCTTCATGAAGCAGTCCTGATGGAGGCGGTTCTGGACTTCGAGCTTCATGGGCTCGGTATTGGTTTTCTGCTGCTGATTCTGCTGGCTGCGGTCTGGGCCGGTGCGATCAACACTGTGGTCGGTTCCGGGACTCTGGTGACGTTCCCGGTACTGGTGGCCATGGGGGTTCCCCCGGTTTCTGCCACAGTGTCGAATGCGATGGGTCTGATTGCCGGGAACTTCACCGGCGCCTGGGGGTACCGACGCGAGATCGTCCAGGTCAAACCTGTCTTGGCCAAACTGGTCCCGGCCTCATTCCTCGGTGGGGTCATCGGGGCGACCTTGCTGATCACCCTGCCCGAGGAAGTCTTCGGCAAGGTAGCCCCGGTGCTGATTGTGATCTCGTTGATCATGGTCCTGGTCCAGCCGAGACTCTCAGCCTGGGTCAAACGCCGGGCCGCGGAGAACACCGCCGATCCGGACCCAGCGACCCCGCAGCCTGGTGATGATGAGGCCACGGTGGCTCGCAAGGCCGCAGATTCAGTGGGCTGGCCGCTGATCCTGCTGGTGTTCCTGGCCGGGATCTATGGTGGCTACTTCGTCGCTGCCCAGGGGATCCTGCTGATGGCAGTGCTGGGGATCTTTTTGGCCGCATCGATCCAGCAGGCCAATGGGGTCAAAAACCTCCTGGTGGCCTTTGTGAACCTCACCGCTGCGATCAGCTATATCGTGGTCGACTACCTCATGCGCGAACCCGATGACCGGGTCATCCTCTGGGGCTTTGTAGCCATCATCGCGGCGGGCTCAACCTTCGGCGGACTCATCGGCGCCTGGGTCGGACGCCGACTCTCCCCAGTAGTCCTACGCAGCGTGATCATCATCTTGGGGCTGATCGCCCTAGCGGTGATGCTGCGCAACCTCTTCGTATAAGAAGGGGCCCACCCCAGGGACTAGGGCGCCTCGTAGTAGATCGGGGCGTTGGGTCCCAGCGGCAGATCCAGTCCCATCCAGCCGATGGTCATCGCAGTCCAGACTGCCCAGAACGCCAAGGAGTAGGGCAGCATCACTGAGACCAGCGAGCCGATGCCGATCCGTTTGTCGTAACGCTGGGCCACCACGATGATCAGGGCGAAGTAGGTCATCAGCGGGCTGAGAATATTCGTGGCCGAGTCCGAGACACGGTAGGCGGCCTGGGTGAACTCGGGGGAGATGCCCAGCTGCATCATGATCGGCACCATAATCGGTGCGAGCATGGCCCACTTCGCCGAAGCCGAGCCGATGAACAGGTTCACCAGGCCGACGAAGAGCATGAATACGATCACCAGCGGGATACCGGTGAGGTTGATCGTCTCGAGGGTGTCTGCACCGATCACCGCGAGGATCAGACCGAGGTTGGTCTGCTCGAAGTAGGCGATGAACTGACCAGCGGTGAAGGCCAGAACCAGGAACATTGCCATCCCGGCCAGATACTTGGAGATGTGGTTGACCGCATCGGTGTCGTTCTTCACCACATTGGTCACGATTCCGTAGACCAGACCCGGAATGAAGAAGACGATGACGAGAATGATCGCCAGTGAACTCATAAACGGCGACTCCACCACCGCGCCGTCCTCGCCGCGCATCGGAGCATTGGGCGGGACGATCAGCAGCAGGAGCAGCCCGGCGGTGATCACCAGGGAGATACCGGCCCAGATGAGGCCCTTCTTCTCGGTGGGAGTGATCTTCAGCTGGTTCTCATCCTCACCTTCGATCACGCCCTCTCCGGACCATTTGCCCAGCCGGGGCTCAACGATGTACTGGCTGACCAGGGTGCCGACGATGGCCAGCACGAAGGTGGAGACGATGATAAACCAGTAGTTCATCGCAAGGTTCATCTGATCGGCATATTCGGGATCGATGGTCTCGGCGGCCTCGATGGTGAGCTCACCGAGCATCACATCGGTTCCAGAGAGCAGGAGGTTCGCGCTGAATCCGGCCGAGACACCTGCGAAGGCGGCCGCGATACCGGCCAGTGGGTGCCGGCCCAGGGCCACGAACAGGATGGCTGCCAGGGGAGGCAGGACCACATAGCCGGCATCGGAGGCCACTGAGGACATAATGCCGGCGAAGACGATGGCGAAGGTCACCAGGGTCCGTGGGATCGCCAGGATGAAGCTGCGCAGTGCGGTGCCGATCAGTCCGGTGGACTCCGCCATACCGATACCGATCATGGTCGCCAGCACCACACCCAGGGGTGCGAAGCCAATGAAGTTGTCCACTGCGGAGGTGAACATCCACTCCACGCCATCGGCGGAGAGGAGGTTGAAGACCTCGATGGTCTCCTCATAGTCCTCCTCATCCTCGGGCTCGGGGAGGGGGTTCTCCACGCTGATGCCTGCTTGGGAAAGGGCCCAGGAGAGGAAGACGACCAGGATGGCCAGGAGCCCGAAGAGGGTGACGGGATGAGGGAGTTTATTACCGAGCCATTCGACGAAATCCAGGAAGCGCTGGAAGAAACCTTTCCGCTTCCCACTTTCTAAAGTCTTTGACGGGGTATCGTCACGGCCGGCGTCGTCGTCGTTGGTCTCTTCCGGATCCGGAGGTGTTGTGCTCATCGTTGGTAGTCAGCTCCATAGTGAGTTTCGCGAGTGAGCACTAATCTAGGCCCCTGTTTGCTCGATGGCAATAGTGACCAGGAACCGGTGCAGGGTGCTTGCGCAGCTGCCTGAGGTGGCGGAGATGACTGGTTATGCGCCTGTGCTGTAGCATAGAGCGTTGGTCGTACTGCGGCCTGAACACTTTTATCTGTCTCCCAGCTTCTGGCTGCCCCGGGGATCCGGGGACCAGCGGCGCAAGAAAAGGACATTGACGTTATGAAGACTGACATCCACCCGGATTACCACCCGGTTATTTTCAACGACCTCTCCTCCGGTGAGAAGGTTCTGACCCGCTCCACGGTCACCTCTGACAAGACCATGGAATGGGAAGACGGCAACACCTACCCCGTGATCGACGTTGAGATCTCCGCTGCCTCCCACCCGTTCTACACCGGTAAGCAGCGCATCATGGACTCCGCCGGTCGTGTGGACAAGTTCAACAAGCGCTTCGCTGGCTTCGGCGGCAAGAAGTAAAGACTTTGCGACGACGATTCGTCGTCGCGGCCGTTGCCGTGCTAAAGTTTCTTGGCTCTCAAAAGCAAGAACGAAGCGGCGGGAGCGGCCCACCTGCGCGGGTGGCGGAATAGGTAGACGCGCAAGCTTGAGGTGCTTGTCCTCCAATAGTGAGGGTGGGGGTTCAAGTCCCCCTCCGCGCACGAACGGGAAAACCCGGTCTGACTAGGAAATCTCCTAGGCCAGGCCGGGTTTTCTGCATCTGGCCGAAAGGATGAGTTCGTTGATAACTTTCCTGCATGCGTTTGAACCCGGCATCTTCCTGGTGGTGGCTGCAGTAGCAGCCAACTGACGCATGTCCGTGGGCTGCATGGCAGCCCGCGGAAGAACCCCGGTCGATCACGCCATGTGGCCCTCTTTGTACCAATTCTTTGGAGAGGGATTCACATGACCGACTCATTCACAGCCACCGTGAACCGGATGGCAGGCCTCGAACAGCGCATCGCTGATCACCCGAACGGATTCCGGATGCTCACCGGTGAGAGGCCTACCGGGGCGCTTCATCTGGGACATTACTTCGGCACAGTCAGAGAGCGGGTCCGATTGCAGAACCTGGGCGTGGACGCATTCGTGATTCTCGCCGACTATCAGGTGATCACAGATCGTGAGGCATCCTCTGAGGTGGCCGAGCATGTCCGCAATGCAGTGCTGGACTACCTCGCCGCTGGGCTGGACCCCTCGCGGACCACGATATTCACCCACTCCGCGGTGCCAGCGCTGAACCAATTGATGCTGCCGTTTCTGAGCCTTGTCACCGAGGCAGAGCTGCACCGGAACCCCACGGTGAAAGCGGAGCATGCCGTCTCCGGCCGGGCACTGAGTGGGCTCTTGCTGACCTATCCAGTGCATCAGGCAGCCGATATTCTCTTCTGCAAGGGAAACCTCGTGCCGGTGGGGAAGGACAATCTGCCCCATGTGGAGCTCACTCGCGTCATCGCTCGCCGGTTCAATGAGAGATATGGACAGGTCTTTCCGGAACCGGAGGCGCTGCTGACTGAAACCTCCGAGCTCCCTGGTCTTGATGGCAGGAAGATGTCGAAGTCCTATGGCAATGCGATCTCACTGTCCATGACGGCAGATGAGACAGTTGAGATGATTCGGCGGACCAGAACCGATAGTGATCGGGTTATCACGTATGACCCTGTGAACAGACCCGGCGTGGCAGGGCTGCTGTCCACTGCGGCGCTCTGCACGGACACCACACCCGAGGAGATAGCCGAACAGATTGGCGACGGGCGGCAGTGGAAGCCTCAAACAGTTCACCACCGATGCCGTGAACACATTCCTGGCAGACCACCGGCGGAGGCGGGCTGTGCTAGCGAAGGACCCGGGGCTCGTCACACACATCGTGGAGGAAGGAAACCGCCGAGCAAACGCCATAGCTGAGACGACCCTGGACGAAGTGCGTTACGCGATGGACATGGGATACGCCGCACAGAGATGACGCCCCCGCCGTCGGGACTGTGACTGTTTACCCGAGTGGGTGGGCTCATTACACTGAGCGGCACTGTCCAGCCAGGAGGCCCTCGATGTCCGATGCAGCAGTTCTCGACTGGCTGTTGGCCGGTGACCCCGCTATCAGGTGGCAGACCCTACGTGATCTCTTGGATGCGCCCGAGGAACAGTGGCGGTATGAGCGTGCCCTGGTGGAAACCGAAGGGTGGGGCGCCGAGCTGCTCCAACTGCAGGACGATGACGGACAATGGGCTGGTGGAGCGTTCCTGCCGAAGGGGTTCGCCTGGGAACAGATGCAGGACGAGGGACAGCCCTGGACGGCTACCTGCTGGGTGCTGACCGACCTCCAGGCGCTCGGCCTCCCAGCGGATTCCCCATGTGTGCAGCGGACAGTGGAACTTGTGGGGGAGAACTCACGCTGGGACCACGATGGACAGCCGTATTGGCAGGGTGAAGTGGAGGAGTGCATCAACGGTCGCACTGTGGCCCAGGGGGCGTACCTCGGAGTGGACATCACACCGATCCTCGAGCTGCTTCTGACCCAACAGATGGCAGATGGTGGTTGGAACTGTGAGAGTGAGATGGGCTCTGAGCGATCCTCATTCGACTCCACCCTCAATGTTCTCGAGGGGCTGCTCGAGTATGAGCGCGCCACTGGTGGGACTGAAGAGTCGCGTACCGCCCGCCAGGCGGGGGAGGAGTACCTCTTGCAGCGTCGCCTGCTCTACCGTGCAAGCACCGGAGAGATAGTCGATGAGGACTATCTCAAGTTCAGCTTTCCCTCCCGCGGGCGCTACGACCTCCTACGCGCCCTGGACTACTTTCGGGACGCCGGCGCATTCACCCATGAGCTGCCGGACTCGAGGCTCGCTGATGGCATTGGAAGGCTCCAGGGCAGCCGCCAGCCGGATGGAAGCTGGCATGTGGGCAAGACCTATCGAGGACGCAGCTGGTTCCCCATGGCCCCCGGGGAGTGGGAGCCCTCTCAATGGATAACCCTGAAAGCCCTGCGCGTGCTGAAGTGGTGGAGCGGCTAGGGGAGCGAATCACGGATCTCCGGGCAGGTTCCGGAATGGACAGCAGGAATGAGGTCATGTCGGGCCGCCCGCGTACCGTTAATACATAGAGCTGAAACCGATCACTGCGCCCCCTGAGATACCTATATTCACGGTCGGAACATCGCCGTGTCCGGACCCAAAGTAGCGTGGGGTTATGGAGAAAGAGATCAGTTTCAACGGAAGACATCGCCCGGGGATTGGCCCGGTACATGGGCATGTCCACGCCTGCCTCTACAGTGGAAATATGAAGACGATCAGTGGTTTAGGAAGGGTGACGTGCCGGGTATCTGGGCATGTCCACCCCCAGGGGTAGCGTGGCTTTTATGAAGAATGACCAGCAGTTTCCCCGCCCGGAGATACCGGAGCGTGCCTCTTACCTCATCGGTGATGAGGAACTGGAAGCTGCCTGGGAATCCATCGTCGACGCCAACCGTGCAACCGCTGCCTCTATTGAGCACTTCCTCACCCACCGTGGGACCCGGTGGAAAGAGACCATGGGCGAGAACCCCCATGTACGAGCTGCAAATAATCGCCAGGCCAACCGGCATGCCGGACTCCTGCTGGGGATGAGTGACCAGCAGGCCACCGCAGTACTCAATGCCGCCGAATACGTCCGTGAACATCTGCCGAAGTTCTGGAAAACCTTCCGCTGTGGTGCCATTGCCCTGACCAATCTGCGCAAGGCCGCTGTGGAGACCCTCCCGCTCATCCACCGAGACGACCTCCTAGAAATCATCGACGAAGAACTCATCGACATAGCCCCGGGGAAAACTCCCACCGAGCTGCGGTCTTGGATTATCCGCAGGATCCCCGAACTGGATGTGGAACTCTTCAACGAGGCAGCCGAGGGCGCTAAAGACCGTCGGTCGGTGACCTTTACCCACTTCGGAGAAGGCATGAGCCTCGTCGAGCTCACCATCCCCACGATTGAAGCCAAGGCCATCGAGAAGAAGGTCAACGCCGCAGCGCGAGGCATGAACCGGGCACAGCCGAGGGACACTGACCAGCCGCCGGCCTTCGCCGCAGCAGGAGTGCCTACTGACCGACTGAGGCCTCACCAGGTCGCCGAGGGACCTCATCCAGCCGCAGTGGGAATGGACGAAAACCCGCCGGTGGATCATGATGCCCGGTATCAGGATCACCACGCCCATGACCAGGACTCCGAATGCCCCGGTAACGAGAGGGCCACCGACGCCGTTGACGACCGGACCATCCGCCAGCGGGAGGCCGATCTGCTCAGCGCCTGGCTGCGTGACGGTCACTGCTACAGCACACCCATCTCCGCCAAGATCTGCGTGATGGTCCCCGAAGAAACCCTCACCGGAGAATCAGAGGAACCCGCCATCACCACCGACCGGGCCAGCATCATCCCCGCAGCAGACATCCGGAAGATGGCCACTGACCCCGAGGCGGATCACGAGTGGTACACCGCCGCCACCCGCAAAAACCAGCGGCGTGCCGACCGGGACATCCTCACGGTGATCTACAACGGGCGCTTCGCACCCGATCGACTACGGGACGCTGTGATCTTCCGCGACGGGATCTGCCAGGCCACTGGCTGCACCATCCCTGCCGAACGCTCCGATCTGGACCATCAGATTCCCTACGAACGAGCCGGCCCCACGTCTGGTTCCAACCTCTGGGCACTCTGCCGGAGACATCACCGGCTCAAATCCCACGGCTACCTACCCCCACCGAGCAGTGACCCACCCCAGTCTGACACTGCGAAAGAAACTCACCGCAAAGCCGCCTAGGTTATGCCGGTTCGGCCGTGCGCGTGTGACTAGCCTGCGCTCACTGTGTCAGGTGGTGGTGAGGGCTGGGTGCAGAAGCAGCTCTACTCGCCGCCGAAGGCCTCTGGGGTGATCCACTGCAGCGGATTCGAATGCCAGGAGTTGCCCACCGACAACATGATCTTGCCGGCGATATAGCGGTCACTTGACCACTCCAAGGCCCGGCCGGTGGAATCCCTGGACACCCGGCGGTGCACCAAAAGTGCTGAACTACGGGTGATCCCGAGGAGATCCGCATCCGCAGCACGCGCGCGTTCTGCCCCGAACGCATGCTCAGCATGGGTGAAGTGAATATTGTGTTCATCCGCAAGCAGCGCGGTGACCGAGGGGGCGTCGTCGTCGATGGTCTCAACAATCTCACCCAGCCATTCGGGGTAATGCGTGTGCTCCAGCATGACCTTCTCACCGTCCAAGGTTCGAACTCGCTGGACCCTGAAGACTCTACGGCCACGCTGGACCCCGAGCATAAGCTCGTCCTGAGCATCGGCGATCCGCCATTCGGCCCGCACAACATCGCCACCGGGTTCATGTCCCTGGCGTCGAGCCCACTGGGCGAAGCTCCGAAACTCATCAAATGGGGCCTGACGGCGAGGGATTCGGACAACCCGCTTGGGCCGTCCCCGACTACCGTCGACTGTCCCGTCAGCCACCAGTTCCCGCAACGCCATGCGGACCGTTCCAGGGGAGACCCTGAAACGCTCAGACAGCTCCCGTTCAGAGGGCAGGGAACTGCCCGGGGGGTACTTGCCGGCCTGAATCTCCTCAACCAGCGCCTGAGCGATCTCCGCGAAGGCGAATGTGCCCACCTGGATTCCTCCTGATCTTCGGCGACTCTGCCCCGATCCGGCGTCGTCGTTAATGTGATTTCACTGTTCTAGAAAGTCTAAGGCTCCGGGATAACTGAGTGACCTCGCCAAGGCTACGACACGTACGTCGGCTGGGCTAGAACGGCTGCTAAACAGTCATCCAAAGTTCACCGTATTGTCACGTTTACTAGTGAACTTTCGCTTCTAATTCTATAGGTCACTAGTGAAGATAGTGAGGTAGAGGCCGAGCGCGGCCGCTTTGAGGGGCGCTGGAGCGCCGACATCGAAACTCGTAAGGACTAGATTCACGTGACAAGTACTCGCACTCGCATCATGTTGGGATCCTCTCTGACTCTCGCCCTGGGCCTCACCGCCTGCGGTGGTGGTGACGGCGGAAACGGTGGTGACACCGAGCACTGGCGGGATGCCACCAGTGTCGAAGACGGCGGCGGAATGGAGCAGCGCATTGAGGATGCCCAGGCCGAGGGCACTTTCAACGCCATGGGTCTCTACGAGGACTGGGCGAGCTATGGCGCACTCCTGGATGCCTTCTCCGATATTCAGGGCGACCCCGAGGACCTCTCCGAGGCGCTGCCCATCTACCGCGAGATGGCACCCCACGCCGATGGGCTCCTGATGGCTGGGGATATCGTGGACACCGGCGCCCAGTGGGAATGGTACGAGATCTACGAAGTCATGGAGGAGCATGCCGAGATTCTGCCGCCGCAACTGGTGGCCGCCATCGGCAACCATGAACGCTATGCACCCGGTGGGTTCGAAGCCAACCGTGACCGTTTCCTGACCTTCGCCGAACGGGACGAGGTCTGGGGCGAATATGTCCTAGAAGGCCCCGGAGGCGACCTGCCCGTGATCGTCTTCGGTCAGGACGCAGCAGGACCGACTGAAGTTCCGATGAGCACCGAGCAGGTGCAGTTCATCCTGGACCGGCTGCAGTACTGGACCGAACAGGACAGCCAGGTCATCCTGATGAATCACTACCCCCTTGGGGACACCATCTCGGGCTCCTGGTTGCCCTGGTACCCCGGTCAGCACCAGCACAACGAGCTGCTGACCGAAGCGCTGGCCAACTATCCCAATGCAATTCTCTTGGCAGGCCATGTCCACTACCCGCCGGAACTAGGTGACTGGGCAGTCCAGCGCAGGACCGAGACCGGTCACCCAGATGGCTTCTGGGCAGTGAGCACCCTGTCGATGCATAACGGCTGGGATGCAGAAGGAGAGAACACTGAGGACGTCACCGAGATCGTCACCGGCGATATCAATCAGGGACTGACCCTTGACTCCTATGGTGACCGAGTCGTGATCCGGTCCTATGACTTCCACCAGGGCGGGGAGCAGATTCGAGAGATCACCGTGCCCAACCCGCTGGTGCCCTATGAGGCAGACCTCCTGGCAGCCCAGCCGGAGCCCACTGAAGAGGCAGCAGAGACTCCGAGTTCGGAACCCGCTGAGGCGCCCACACAGGAGGCCTCTGAAGAAGACTCCGGGCCGCTGGCGGCCACCGGTGCGACACCGGGACTGCTGGCGCTGGGAGCACTGGCACTGCTGGCCCTGGCAGCTGGTGCAGTGAGCCTGCGATACGCCCGGCGTCGTTCCTGAACCGTTCCTACTGGACGTTGATCAGGGCTTTGGCCCAGGTGCCGTATGTATTCCGCATCGTCGGTCCTGACGGTAGGTCCTTACGGCCCTGGGCCACCTGTTCCTTCCGCCAGCTGACATAGTTCTGATAACTGGTCAGATACCCCTTGTCATAGGCATCCTTGACGAAATCTCGCAGGGCTTGGAGGAACTTCTCCTCACTGAACCGAGGAGCTCCGAACCCTGCGGGGCGGAAATTATCCGAGGCCTGGAAACCGAAGGCCTGCAGGGCCTGAGACCAGGATCCGCCGTACCGCTTCAGAATCGTCGTGCTGCCCACCGGCCAGACGTTCTTACCCTTGATCGGCTTCAGGCCATGACTATCCAGGAACCTCCGCCGGAGGGTGCTGTACCGGTTCACCGCGATCGTGGTTCCCTGAGTTCCTGCACGCAACTGCCAGCCGGCGGCGACTGTGCCGAAGACCTCCTCTGCTAGATGAGCGCAGTCCTGGGCAGCCAGGGCCTCATGAAGCTCAGCCGTCATCGCCTCCGGTAGAACGGCGGGATCCCCTGCCGGGGAGTCATAGCCGACGGCGAAGAGCAGACTGGCTTCGATGACGGAATTGGGAACGAGATGCTGAGGCATAGGGAGTCCTTCGGCCTATTTCCCAAACTCATTGGGATGTGGGCTGCGCCGGCCTTCCTCGCCCTTGTCCAGACCACCGATGGCGGCCATATCGGACTCATCGAGCTCGAAGCCCAGCACATCGAAGTTCTGCTCCGCCCGCTGCCGGTGATCAGACTTGGGGATCACCACATCCCCACGCTGAATATGCCACCGCAGAATCAGCTGCGCCGGAGTCACCGCGTACTTCTGTGCCAGCTCCACGATCAGGGGATCGCCAAGCTCATCGCCCTTGCCCAGGGGGCTCCAGGCTTCCACCGCCAGGCCCAGTGACTTGGAGTACTCACGCAGCTGGTCATTGGCGAAATAGGGGTGGACCTCGATCTGGTTCACTGCCGGAGTCACTCCGGTGGCCTCGATCAGCCGGTCCAGATGATCAGGCATGAAATTGGAGACACCGATTGACTTTGCACGCCCAGAATCGCGCAGCTCAATCATCGTCTTCCACGTATCGACATAATCGATCTCCAGGAACGGAAGCGGCCAGTGGATCAGGAAGAGATCCACATAGTCGAAGCCCAATGCCTGCAGGGACTGCTCGAAGCTGCGGTGCACATCGGCTGGGTCATGATTCGGGTTATGCAGCTTGGTGGTCACAAAGACCTCCTCGCGGGCAACCCCTGAGGCCCGAACCCCTTCACCGACCTCAGCCTCATTGCCGTACATCTGGGCTGTGTCGACATGCCGGTAGCCGATTTGCAGTGCAGTGGGCACAGACTCCACCGGTGTGCGGGACTTCGACGTCCCGAACCCGATCTGCGGGATATGGAAACCGGAATTGAGCTCAATGGTGGTCATAAGCACAGACTACCGGCAGTTGAGAAAGGTCTCAGCTGAAAATATGTTCCCGGTAGTAGCGCAGCTCAGCGATGGAATCCTGAATATCGCCCAGGGCCCGATGATTACCGGTCTTCTTCGGGGCAGCCTCCAGGACTTCCGGGTACCAGCGGCGAGCCAATTCCTTCAGCGTGGAGACATCAATGATCCGGTAATGCAGGTACTCGGTCAGCTTGGGCATGCCCAGGCGCAGAAATGCCTTATCAGCGTGCACAGAATTACCCGCCAAGGGTGCCCGGCCGGCCTCAGGAACCCACTGCTGGACATAGTCCAGGACCTTCTTCTCCGCAGCCTCGAGGCTCATACCGTCCTCCAGCTCATCCAGCAGGCCGGAATCGGTGTGCATCTGACGCACAATCTTCTGCATTCCCGCCAGAGCCTCTGGTTCGGGACGGATCACAGCATCCACACCCTCACCGAGGATATTCAGCTCAGAATCGGTGACCAATGCGGCCACCTCAATCAGCACATCCTGGTCAGGATTCAGCCCGGTCATCTCACAGTCGATCCAGACCATTCGGCCGGACCAGTCATTTCCATTGCTCACGGGATACCACTGTACCGACTCATAACCCACTAGAATCGGCCGGGTGACAGCACGCGGGGTGATCGGATATGGCTTCGCCGGCTCCCTACTCATCCTCTTCGGTTCCGTAGGCGTCGGCTGGCTCGTCACAACCTCCCCACTGACACCTCTGCGACCGGTGATCTGGCTGCGCGCCGAACTGCCCGGCGTCATCCTCTCAGTCACTCTGCTGACCGCCGGCTGTTGGATGCTCTTCCACGCCTGGCTTCGGCTGAAACGAACAGCAGACCACGACGACGACCTCGGCCTGCGCACCACGACCCAGGCTGCGCTGATCTGGTCGGCTCCACAACTGCTGGCAATACCGATCTTCTCCCGGGACCTCTTCGCCTATCTCAACCAGGGACGGCTTGTCCTGGCAGGGGAGGACCCCTATCAGACCGGTGTTTCCAGCCTGGACAACTGGTTCCAGCTGGGAACTGATGACGTCTGGGCAGAGGATGCGACCCCCTACGGGCCTCTGTTCCTCTGGGCAGCTGCCGGCATTATGCGGCTCACCGGAGACAACGCCGACCTTGCCATCATCCTGTTCCGGCTGCTGTGTGTTGCTGGAGTCGTGCTGATCATCCTGTATGTGCCCAAACTCGCTGCGGCACTGGGGAAGAGCCCCAGCCGGGCACAGTGGGTGGCCTCAGCCAACCCGCTGCTGATCATCAGCTTCATCTCCAGTGCCCATAACGATGCGCTGATGATCGGGCTGGCCCTGATGAGCATCTACGCGGCCATGCATGAGCGAGCGCTGCTGGCCATTGTGCTGATGACCCTGTCCATCGGAGTCAAACTCATCACGCTGGTGCTGCTGCCCTTCATCGGTCTTGTGCTGGCCGGGGCCGGGGCCAGCTGGGCACGCCGATTCAGCTATTGGTTCATCACCGCCGGCCTGTCCGGGGGACTGCTGGTGGTGATCGGTCTTATCGACGGCTTTGGCCTCGGCTGGATCTCAGTGATGATCTCAGCCGGCTCAGGCGCGACATTCTGGGCGCCACTAGCCATGCTTGCCGGGCCCATTGCTGGCGTTCTGCTGCTGCTGGGCCAGTCCCCGGATCCGGCTTTCGACATCATCGGCACTGTGGGCCGGGCGGCCAGTGTCCTGATCGTTCTCTGGCTGATGTTCACCAATGGGGATATCTACCGGCGCATGATGTGGGCCTTTGCCGCCATCGTGCTGCTCTCCCCGCTGATCCAACCCTGGTATCTGCTGTGGATCCTGCCGCTTTTCGCCGCTGCCGGCTATCTCACCGATCCCGGGTGCCGCTGGCCGCTGCAGCTGACAGTGATCGTCACCGGTTTCTTCTTAGGCTACGGGGCCTTTGACCAGCTGTTCATCCAGCAGTTCCTCGACGAACGGTATATGCAGCTGGCTTCAGCCGGAGTCTCTTTGGCTGCCATCACGGTGATCCTGATCGCCGACCGGTGGGCTCGCTCGGTAGTGTTGAGGGGTGCCCCAGGTGACCGTTTATAACCCCATTACCCGGGCCGCTGACTCTGCCCGGGAGACGATGAGCAAGTCCCGGGTTACCTCCTGGCTGATCGGCGGTCGCGATGGAGGGGTCTCCCATACCCTGCGTCAGGGTCTCCTCGCGGCCCTGATGATCATGATCGGCTCCTGGGGTGTCGGCTGGCTGATTATGGCCCCGGGCTATTGGCTGGAGTACCACCCCGCCCTGCAACCCCTGCGCGCCACAGCAGCCGGGACCATCACCTGCACGGTCCTGCTGATGCTGGGCGCGCTGTTGCTGCTGCGCTCCTGGCTGCGGCTCTCTCAGCGGATCAACGGCTGGAACGACCCCAACGGGGTCAAGGTGATGTACCGAGCGCTGCTGATGTGGGGAACCCCGCTGTTTCTCTGCTTCCCGATCTTCTCCCGGGATATCTTCTCCTATCTGGCACAGGGCGGTCTCCTATATATAGGTCATAACCCCTATGAGGCCGGTGTCTCGGAACTTCCCGGTTGGTTCGCCGCAGGTGCCGATGACCTCTGGGCGGAATCCCCCTCACCCTATGGCCCCCTGTTTCTGCTGATCGCCCAGGGGGTCTGGCATGTCTCCATCGATATGCCGGATATGGCCATCCCGCTGTTCCGGATTCTGGCGGTCTTCGGTGTGGTGCTGATGGCAGTGGTGATCCCACGGCTGGCCCGTGCCTTCGGCTCTCAGCCGGCCTGGGCGCTGTGGCTGTGTCTACTGAATCCCCTGAGTCTCATGGTCTTCATCCCCGCAGCCCATAACGACTCCCTGATGATTGGACTGATGCTCGCCGGCGCCTGGTATGCCCTGCAGCGGCGCAGACTGGTTGCGGTACTGCTGCTCATCGCGGCGATTGCGATCAAACCCATCGCCATGGTGGTCCTGCCCTTCGCCGTTCTGCTGACCCCACAGTCCACCGCACATTACATGTACCGCATCCGGGAATGGGCAGTGGCCGGAGTCCTGGCCGGGGTCCTGCTCTTCGGCGGGGGCTGGCTGCTGGGAGTCGGCATCGGATGGTTCACAGCCGCCCTCGGTGCAGGGGCAGAGGTGCTCCAGGGTGCACCGGTGGGACTGCTGGGCATTGGTGTGGGCTGGTTGGTGGAGACCACCACCGGAGTGGACTCCTCGCTGGTGGCGACCTGGGTCTACGGGGCAGCCCGTATCGCCTCAGCCGTGGTGCTGACGGTGATGCTGCTGCGCCCCCGGATGGGCAACCCCCTCCTGTGGTCGGCCTATGGGCTCACGGCGGTGGTGCTGACCTCCTCGGTTATCCAGCCCTGGTACCTGCTGTGGATCCTGCCGCTTTTCGCCGTGGTGCATATCTACCGGGGTCGAGTGCTGATGCTGGTCATCCTGCTGATCACCGTGATGACCCTGGCCGCTATGGTCGGCCAGCTTTCGGTGGCCCAATGGCTGGACACCCTGCTGATCCAGATCATCGCCGCGGCTGTGGCGGCGGCCTATCTGGGCTATCTGATCTTCTGCGATCCCAATACCACCGGCCTCTTCCGGTATCCGGAGAAATCCCAACGTTGGAACGCCGCCGATGGGTGGCTGCATATCGGGGAGCTGTCCACCCCGGACAGATCCTGGTCGGCTGATCAGGTCTACCAGGAGGTCCGCCGATGATGTCCCGCAAACTGGTGCTCACCCTGACCACCGCCACTGTCCTCGGTGCCTTTCTCTCCGTATTGGCCGTGCAGTGGTGCCGGGTCAACGGCTGGATCGACCCCCAGCAGCATCTAGCCATGTGCTATTCAGACTTCCCGCTGCTGTTCGTCGAACGCGGCCTGGCCGACGGCGCCTTGCCCTTCATCGACCCCGTGCACAGCGAAGAGGTCATGGAGTACCCGGTGCTCATCGGCGTCGTCGCGGGGTTGGTGGCCGCAGTGATTCCCGGCCACGGGGTCACCCCGGAGCGTGTGCTGGCCTTTCACGACATCAACCACGCAGCCGTCATCCTCTGCTGGATCGCGCTGGTGATCATCACCGCTGCGACCCTGCCAGAACACCGACGCCGCCAAGCCCTGCTGGTCGCATTGGCACCCGGGATCATCCTGACCATCTCGATCAACTGGGATATGTGGGCGGTGCTGCTCGGGGCCGCGGCCCTGCTGGCTTGGATGAAGAACCGCAATATCGCAGCCGGAGCCCTTATCGGCCTCGGGGCGGCTATGAAGCTCTACCCCCTGCTGTTCCTGGGGGCCGTCATCGTCATCTGCCTGCGTACCCGGCAGTGGGACCGGATGCTCACTACGATCCTCCCGGCAGCGGTGACCTGGCTGGCAGTGAACCTGCCGTTTATGCTCACCCAATTCGACCAATGGGCGACCTTCTACCGCTTCTCCTCTGAACGCGAGGCCGGCTTCTCCTCCATGTGGCTGGCCTTCGCCTGGACCGGTGCCTCCGGGGAGACCTTCTCCCTGCTGTCCAATGGGCTGTTCCTGCTCTGCTGCCTCGGCATCCTCTGGCTGGGTCTCACCGCACCGCGGACCCCAACAGCACCTCAGCTGTGCCTGCTGATCGTGGGCTGCTTTGTGCTCCTGGGGAAGGTGTACTCGCCCCAGTTCGTGATGTGGCTGATCCCGCTGGTGGTGCTGGCCCTGCCGCAGGTCCGGGTCTTCTTCGCCTGGCAGGCCGCAGAGGTCTTCCACTGGGTCTCGGTCTGGCTGATCAGCGCCAAAATCACCTCCGAGCAGAGCGGCGGGGACTTCGGCCAGGGCCATTACGTCTTCGAAACCCTCTATGGGCTCGGTATCGCCGCCCATATGATCTCGCTGATCTGGGTGATGTCACTGGTGGTCCGCGATATCCGAAGGCAGGACAGCCATGTTTGAGATGCTCACGGTCATCGCCCCGCTGTTCCTGCTGATCCTGCTGGGCTTCGGCGCCGGATTCGCCACGAGGTTCCGGGATGCCGCCCCGTATCTCAATGGATTCGTCTTCTACTTCGCCCTGCCGACCTTTCTGTTCACCGCGATGACAGAGGCTCCGCCGACGGAATCCTTCCCCTGGGCGATGCCACTGATCGTGCTGATCGTGACTCCCGCGGTCTCCATCGGTCTCTACTACCTATGCCGGCTGCTGGGCGGTGCCACCGCCGCCGGAGCTGCGCCGACATCCCTGGCCGGAACCTTCGGCAATGTCGGCTACTTCGGCATTCCGATCTCCATTGGGGTTATCGGGGTGGAGGCCGGCCTGGTGGCCGGACTGGTGCATGTCATCCACAACGTCTTCTATCTCAACACCTACCCCATAGTGCGCACTGTCGTGGACGCCCGCAGCGCCGGGGGATCCTCTGGGGGCTTCGGCAAACTCTGGCGGACCAAACTCTGGCCGGTCATCCGCCGCGGGATCCTGATGAACCCCATGTTCTCGGCCATCGCTGTGGCACTGATCGTGGTCTTCACCGATTTCAGCCTCCCGGCGCTGATTGAAGAACCGGTGGGCCTGCTGGGTGGGACAGCGGTTCCGCTGGCGCTTTTCTGCGTGGGGCTGGCCCTGCACCCTGCCCTGGAGGGCATTCGCTCCGGGGGTGTGCCGCTGACCCCCATCGCCCTGGGCACCGCGGCCAAACTGCTGGTGCTGCCGGTGCTGACCTGGGCGGCCGTTCTGCCCTTCTACGATCAGCTGGGACCGGACTGGGCCGGAGTGCTGATCATCCTGGCCGCCACTCCCTCTTCAACCACTGTTTTCCTCTTCAGTTCTGAGTACGACGGCGACGGCCGGCTGGCTGCCGCTATCCTGGTCGCCAGTACAGCTCTCTCCCTGCTGACCCTGCCGCTGGTGGCCGAACTGCTGCTGTGACGAGTGGTGAAGGCAGCGAGTTTGCCTGTCGTTAACCTGAATTGGATGTGCTGGTGAACTGTGTCTGAGAAGAGTCAAAAAGGATCAGTCTGGGAAGTCTTCTGGATCTTCCTGAGGCTGGGCCTGACCAGCTTCGGTGGTCCTGTCGCACATCTGGCCTATTTCCGGGAGGCCTTCGTCCAACGGCGGAAGTGGCTGACCGAGAAGGCCTATGCCGATCTGGTCGCACTCTGTCAGTTCCTGCCGGGCCCGGCATCCTCCCAGGTGGGAATGGCCTTGGGACTGCAGCGTGCCGGCTGGGGAGGGCTCTTCGCCGCGTGGTTCGCCTTCACCATGCCCTCGGTGATCCTGCTGGTGGCCTTCGCCTATGGTGTGGCCACTGCCGGAGATCTCGCCGATGCCGGCTGGATCCACGGCCTCAAGGCAGCGGCGGTAGCAGTGGTCGCCCACGCAGTTCTGGGTATGGCGAAGTCCATGACCCCGGACGCACCCCGGGCCACGATCGCGGCGATGGCAGCGATTATCGTCCTGCTGGTCCCCGAACCGCTGATCCTGGTGGCCGCCATCGCTGTCTCCGGTGTTATCGGGCTGATCTGGCTGAAACCTGAATCCCAGGAACAAGATCCCGCCGATGCCTACCCGGTACGGATCCCCAAAGCCGTTGCCTTCGGCTGCATTGCGGCCTTCTTCGCACTGCTGGCGGGCCTTCCGCTGCTGGCCACACTGGTCAATACCGAGGCCACCAGCCTCGCCGATACCTTCTACCGCTCAGGGGCCCTGGTCTTCGGCGGCGGTCATGTGGTTCTGCCGCTGCTGGAGGCTGAGACCGTCCAGACCGGCATGGTCGACTCCAACGCCTTCTTAGCCGGCTACGGCGCAGCCCAGGCGGTCCCCGGTCCGCTGTTCACCTTCTCCGGATTCCTCGGCGCAGCCGCCTTCGAGGGCCCCATGGGACTGGTCGCCGCCGGTATTGCGATCCTGGCGATCTTCCTGCCCGGTGCGCTGCTGGTCATCGGCTGCATCAGCTTCTGGGAGCAGCTGCGCAGCAACTTCACCGCACGCAAGGCGCTGCTGGGCTTCAACGCAGGCGTAGTCGGAATTCTCGCTGCAGCCTTCTACGATCCGGTCTTCACCGCAGGAGTCATCGACGTCGGCATCGAGGCCCTGGCAGTGGCCATCGCCTGTTTCATCGCCCTGGTCCACTGGAAGGTACCAGCCTGGGCAGTGGTGATCGGCGCCGGACTCCTGGGCGCGGTCATTCTCTAAACGGAAACACCGACTGGGGTAGCCTGTCTCACCATGCAGGCAGTCAGCGCAGGTCACCCCGAAGCAGTCGCTGCTGCCGAGGAGATCTTCACCCGTGGCGGCAATGCGGTCGATGCAGCAGTTGCCACCGCCTTCGCCATCAGCGTGGTCGAACCAGTCGCCTCCGGAATCGGCGGGGGAGGTGCGGCGCTGGTACACCCCGCAGATGGGGCGCCTACCTTCTTCGACTACCGGGAAGTGGTCAATAACCAGGGGGAGCTGCCGGCCAACCGCACAGGCATCCCTGGTTTCACTGCGGGGATGTCCGAACTGCACCGCCGCTACGGTGGCTTGGATTGGGAGCAGGTCCTGGCCCCGGGTATCCGGCTTGCCCATACGGGATTCATCATCACCGATTACCTTCAGGCGCGGCTGCAGCACCCCAAGGCTCCCGCATGGGGCCTGGGTGCCGGGGAAAGGCTCCAGCAGCCAGAACTGGGGGAGACCCTGGAACGACTGGCTCACCATGGCTGGCAGGAGATCTACACCGGTGAACTGGCAGCATCCCTGGCCAATGCGGTAGAAGGGATCGACGCCGACTCCCTGGCTGCCTATCGGGTGCATTCAGCGCCGCCGGTCCGCGGCAGCTTCGCGGATCTGCAGCTGCTCTCGGCAGCTGCCCCACTGCCCGGGGCAATGCTCATCCAACTGCTGCAGATCGCTCAGGCGCATGGGGTAGGCACACTCGAGCCCGGTTCAGCTGATTGGATCGATCTCCTCTGCCGGGCGCAGGCCCAGGCGGAGAAGGTGCTCCACGAGCAGATGGGTGATCCCCGATTCGTCACGGTGCCCGTGGAGGAGATCATCGACCCCCAGCGCAACGCCGTCGTCGAACTTCCGGACAGCGGCACCCATCCCAACACCACCCATATTTCGGTAGTGGACGAACAGGGGATGGTGGTCTCGATGACCAATACCATCACCGATTTCTGGGGCTCGGGACAGTGTGTGGACGGCTATTTCATCAATAACGCCTTCATCCGGTTCCCCGAGTTCGGCTCCCCGGCGAATAGGCCAGAACCGGGCAAACGCAGCGTGAGCTGGTCCTGCCCCAGTATCGTCCTCGACGCCGCGGGCAAGCCCATACTGCCCATCGGAACCCCTGGCGGTACCCAGATCATTCCGAGCCTGGCCAGTGTTCTCACCCAGTGGGGACTCCAGAGCAGGAGTCTCCAGGAGGCCATCACGGAACCGCGGTTCCGCCCACATCGGGGACGTATCTATCTCGAGGCCGGTCATCCGGAGGTGATTGGGCAGCAGCTCGAGAGGCTCGGCTGGGAAGTCACCCAGTGGCCCAGCACCAGCTTCGGATCCATCCAATCGGTGGAGATCACTCAGAGCCCCTCAGGATCGCGGTTGACCTCGGCTGATGACCCACGGCGCGACGGCGCGCACCGAATAAGTAACTGACCTCAACAGTATTGATAGCCTGGTCCTTCGGCACGGGGTGCTCCGAATCACGGAGCTGAGAACACACCCGTAGAACCTGTTGGCTAACACCATCGAAGGGAATGCGCATGGGAATCCCCAATATCCTCTCCATCGCCGGCACCGACCCGACTGGGGGAGCCGGGATACAGGCGGATCTGAAGTCATTTGCCGCCCATGGGGGATACGGGATGTGCGCGGTCACCGCCCTGGTCGCCCAGAACACCCAGGGCGTACGCGAGATCCACGCCCCACCCACATCATTCCTGCGAGCCCAGTTGGACTCTGTCAGCGATGACGTGACAATCCACGGGGCAAAAACCGGCATGTTGGGCACGGTGGAGATCATCGAAACCGTTGCCGCCTGGTGGGATGAGACCTACTCAGATAACCGGCCCCGGCCAGCACTGGTGGTTGACCCCGTCATGGTCGCCACCAGCGGGGACCGACTGCTGGATGAAGAGGCCGAGGAATCCCTCAAAGAGTTCCTCCACCGAGCTGATCTCATCACTCCCAATGTTCCCGAACTGGCCATTCTCGCCGGTGAGGCCCTGGCCTCCTCTGCGGAGGAACTGCTGGCCCAGGCAGAGAAGGTGGCAGATGCCCACCAGGCCGTGATCCTGGCCAAAGGCGGGCATATGAACAGCGATGAGGTCACCGACACCCTGGTCTTCCCCGCCGAGTCAGGAACGCGTCCGGAGGCCTATAGTCGCAGCAGCCAACGGATCGAGACCCGCAATACACATGGCACCGGCTGCTCCGTCTCGGCAGCCTTCGCGACCCTGCGGGCCCAGGGAGCCAGCTGGCAGGAAGCGCTTGCGACCACTAAGGACTGGATGCAGCGGGCCCTGGCCACCTCGGATCAGCTCGATGTCGGGCAGGGCAATGGGCCGATCAATCACTTCCCCGACTAGTTGTCAGTGTGTCGCTGGATGTCCTGCCAGGTGAAAGGTGGGGAGCCGGCGTCGTCGCTTCCTTTGAACCACTGGGCCGGATCCGGCCGGTCGGCAGGAGTAGGACCTGTGGCACCCTGACCGGATGAGGGGGCCTGCTCACGCAGGGCGGTGACCTTATCGCGGATCTCAGCCATCTGGGTATCAAGGGCCGCGGCCTTGGTGGCGGCATCGCGGAGCTCATCGAGGATATGACCGGGGACCTCACCGTCGTAGGTGTAGTAGATCTTATGCTCCAGGGAGGCCCAGAAATCCATGGCCACCGTCCGGATCTGGACCTCCACGTAGACGAACTCCGTGCGGTTGGACAGGAAGACCGGGACCTGGAGGATCACATGCAGGGACTGATACCCATTGGGCTTAGGCGACCGGATGTAGTCCTTGACCTCCACGACCCGCAGATCCGGCTGGGAGCAGAGCATCTCGGCCACCCAATAGGAGTCTGAGACGAAGCTTGTGGTGATCCGGATCCCGGCGATGTCCCGAATGGAGTGCCGGATCCCATCCAGGGAGGGCTCGCAGCCATAGCGCTGGACCTTATCCAGGATCCGCTCCAAGGACTTCAGCCGATAGTTGACGTGTTCGATGGGGGAGTAGTCCCGGGTGTGCTCGAACTCCTCACGCAGCACATTGATCTTGGTCAGCACCTCATCCATGCCGAATTTATAGTGCAGCTGGAACTCGGTGAGCTGCCGGCGGATATCGACCATGCGGTTGACCGCCCCAGCCTGGCCATCGGCATCGGCCGAGGCGTTGAGCTGGTTCAACAACTGCCGGTAGAGATCCTGATCGGTCTTTTTGACCAGCTGATCAGTGGGGATCTCATCAGTTGGCGTGAGGCCAGAGGACATGGTCTCTCCTGAAAGGTAAAGGGTCATCAACGGTGCAACGTTGACCTTCGGTCTCGCTCTCGATTCTCGACCCTAGGTGGGTTATCTGTGAAGAGCCTTGGAGGTCACAATTCGGCCAATGATCTGATGGCTTAGGCTGGAGGGGTGAAGCCTCAGCCGCTGAACGCAGCCACCCGAGAAACCGCCCTTAACCGGATGCGAAACACCAGCGCCCCGGAGCCCGAACCCCTTGATGTGCTGGTGATCGGAGGGGGCGTGGTCGGGGCCGCAACAGCCTTCGATGCCGCCGGTCGGGGACTGCGCACCGGACTGATTGAGGCCCGGGATTTCGGCGAAGGCACCTCATCGCGGTCCTCCAAACTGGTCCACGGGGGTCTGCGCTATTTGCAGATGCTGGACTTCAAACTGGTGGCCGAGGCACTGCGCGAACGCGATCTGCTGCTGCGCCGGCTGGCACCGCATCTGGTGCGGCCGCTGCCGTTCATCTTCCCCTTCGACAAACATGTGGTCGACCGGGCGTTCATCGGCTCCGGTGTGACCCTCTATGACACTCTGGCATCGGGGTCCTCGCTGCTGCGCGGTTACCGAGCACGAGCAGTGCCCTTCCACCGGCATCTGCGCCGGGGTCGGCTGCGGGAGCGCTTCCCCGGTCTGGACACCGAGAAGTACCACGGCGGCCTGGAGTACTACGACGCCCAGGTCGACGACGCTCGCCTGGTGATGACCCTGGCCCGCTCAGCCCACAGCCTCGGGGCGGCTGTTGCCTCCCGGGCCGAGGCGGTCAGTTACCTCCGGGAGGATCCGGCCGAACCCGAACGGATCAACGGGGTCATGGTCCGAGACCGTCTCACCGGTGAGCAGTTCCCGGTCTACGCCCGAGAGGTCATCCTGGCTGCCGGAGTCTGGACCGGCGACGCCCAGAAACAGGCCCTGGCCCAGGAGGATGAAGCCGGCGAACCAGCCCTGCGAGTGCTGGCCTCCAAAGGCATCCACATCACCGTCCCGCGCAGCCGAATCCAGGCCGAGGGAACGGTCGGAATCATCACCCAGACTGAAAAATCGGTGCTCTTCGTCATTCCGCTGCCAGATGTCTGGGCGATTGGCACCACCGACACCGCCTGGCATGAAGCAGTGGACGCCCCGGCAGCCACCAGCGCAGATATCGACTATGTGCTGGAACACGCCAATGAAGTCCTGGGTGAAGACCTCACCCGCGACGATGTGCTGGCCACCTGGGCCGGACTGCGACCCTTGGTCCAGCCGGTGGCCGAGGACGGCACTGAGGCCGCATCGGCCAAAGTCTCCCGGGAGCACACGGTGATGCAGCTGGCACCGGGGCTGAGCGGCATCGCCGGCGGAAAACTGACCACTTACCGGGTGATGGCCGAGGATGTTGTCGACTTCGCCGCCGAGGGAAGCTTCAAGGACCGGCACTCCATCACCTCGGTGCTACCCCTGGCCGGTGGTCAGGGCTACGGGGAATGGGTGGACCGGGCTGAGGATCTGGTCGCCGAATACGGCTGGGACCATCACCGTGTGGACCGGCTGCTCAACCGCTACGGATCCCTGTTGGGCGAACTGCTGGAGCTCATCGATGAGGACCCAAGTTTGGGCAGGCCCCTGGAGCAGGCGCCGTCGTACCTCCGGGCGGAGATCGTCTATTCGGTAGAAGCCGAAGGTGCCCTGCATCTGGACGATATCCTCGCCCGACGCAGCCGTCTGGTCCACGAAACCGCTGACCGGGGCCTGGCCGCAGCGGAGGAGATCCTTCAGCTTGCCTCCCCGCTGCTGGGCTGGGATGAGTGCCGCAGGCAGGCAGAACTGCAGGCCTATACCGACTACATCACTGCCGTCCGGCAGGCTGAGACCACAGAGGACGACGCCGGGGCCGCAGCCCTGATTGCGGAGAACTATCCAGTCCCGGATCTGGTCACCTCTACTGAGACCGAAACATCCAGCCAGCAGGGGAGCAGCCCACGATGAACGACTACGTGCTGTCCATCGACCAGGGGACCACTTCCACCCGTGCTGTGGTCTTCGACCGCAGCGGTGCCATCATCGCCTCCGCGCAGAAGGAACACCGCCAGTATTTCCCCGAGGCCGGTTGGGTCGAACATGATGCCGCGGAGATCTGGCGCAACACCCGTGAGGTGATCAGCAAAGCGGTCACCGAGGCTGATATCAGCCGCAGTCAACTTACCGCCCTCGGAATCACCAACCAGCGGGAGACCACCGTTGTCTGGGACCGGGAAACCGGGGAGCCCATTCACCGGGCGATTGTCTGGCAGGACACCCGCACCCAGTCGATCATCGATGAACTGGCCGAGTCAGACGGGGTCGAACGGTTCAAGGAGCGCACGGGTCTGCCGTTGGCCACCTATTTCGCCGGACCGAAGATCCGTTGGATTCTGGATCATGTCGAAGGCTCCCGGGAGAGGGCCGAGGCAGGGGAACTGGCCTTCGGCACTATGGACAGCTGGCTGATCTGGCAGCTGACTGGTGGACGCAACGGCGGTATTCACATCACCGATGTCACCAATGCCTCACGCACTCTGCTGATGAACATTGACACCCTGGACTGGAACCACGAGATCTGCGAAGCCATCGGAGTGCCCCCTGCGATGCTGCCCGAGATCCGCAGCTCCTCAGAGGTCTATGCCACCGCTCATGAGCGCAGCGGAATCGAGGGAGTCCCACTTGCGGGGATTCTGGGTGATCAGCAGGCCGCGACAGTGGGGCAGGCCTGTTTCAGCCCCGGCCAGGGCAAGAACACCTATGGCACCGGCAATTTCATGTTGATGAACACCGGTGAGGAACTGGTGCACAATGACCAGGGACTGCTGACCACTATTGCGTATCAGTTCGGGGAGCAGAAACCGGTCTATGCCCTGGAAGGCTCGATTGCGGTCACCGGCTCCCTGATCCAGTGGCTGCGGGATAACCTCGGACTGATCGAGGACGCATCGGAATCCGAAACCCGGGCCAAACGGGTCAGGGACCACGGCGGGGCATATGTAGTGCCAGCCTTCTCCGGTCTCTTCGCCCCCTATTGGCGACCCGAGGCTAGGGGGGTGCTCGTGGGGCTGACCCGATACGTCAACGCCGACCATATCTGCCGGGCAGCCCTGGAATCGGTGGCCTTCCAATCCGCTGAGGTGGTGGAGGCGATGAACGCCTCAGCCTCGGAGGAACTCACCGAGCTCAAAGTCGACGGCGGCATGGTCGTCAACGACCTCCTGATGCAGTTCCAGGCCGATATCCTCGGCGTCGACGTCGTGCGTCCTGAGGTTTTTGAGACCACGGCGCTGGGAGCCGCCTATGCCGCGGGACTGGCCACTGAGTACTGGGCCTCCACAGAGGAGCTGAGCCAGAACTGGCGGGAAGGTGCCCGCTGGAGCCCGGCAATGGATCCTGAGGACCGCCAGCAGCGCCTTGCCGAATGGAAGAAAGCAGTCACCCGCAGCTTCGACTGGGTCGATTGAGAGGCGCTTGCAACTCTCCGACACGCCCGGGCCAGTGAACACGCAGATGAATTTTTGTGTGGTCTCCCTTGTGGAAATCTCTGCCTCAAAACCCCCATGTGGCGAGTTTCGCCGCTGTTTGAGCCGGACACACCATCCACAGTCCTTGTGCACAGCCCGTGGATAACTACACTGATGTGAGTACAGCATCTAGTGTCTGCTGACTTCAGCCAACACAACATGTAGTATTGAAGGGCAGTCGAGGAGGAACCCCCACCACTGAAGGGGATGCCTCAACCGGCAAGTCTTAGTCGAGAAGCGGAACTACACCGAAAGGGACCTTCCCCATGAGCGTCACCGTCTACACCAAGCCCGCCTGCGTGCAGTGCAACGCGACTTACCGCGCCCTGGACAAGAACGGCGTGACCTACAAGACCGTAGACATCTCCCAGGATGCAGAGGCCCTGGAGCGGGTGCGCGCACTGGGCTACATGCAGGCCCCTGTGGTGATCACCGACTCCGACCACTGGTCAGGCTTCCGTCCGGACAAGATCTCCGAACTGGCATCAGTCGACCAGGTCCAGGCTGTGGCCTGATCACCTGCCCTGCGGAGGAGGGAAAGCGAATGCTCACCTCAGCCAAGCTGATCTATTTCTCCTCGGTGTCGAATAACACCCACCGGTTCGTGGAGAAGCTGCAGCTTCCTGAGTCAGAGACAGCCCGCCTCCCACTCCACACCCAGCAGGAGACCCTGCAGGCCACCGAACCCTATGTGCTGATCCTTCCGACATATGGGGCCAACGGCGGTAAGGGATCCGTTCCCAAACAGGTCATCAAGTTCCTCAACGTGGAATCCAACCGGAGACTGCTGCGGGGCGTGATCGGAGCGGGCAACACGAATTTTCACGACAGCTACTGCATCGCCGGGGATATCGTCGCCAGCAAATGCAATGTGCCGCACCTCTATAGGTTCGAGCTGATGGGCACCACCGACGACGTGTCCAAAGTCAAAAAGGGATTGGAAGAGTTTTGGAAACAGCAGTCAAGCCTCTCAGCCGCGTAGCCGAGCCCGCACTGGCCAAGGAGGTTCCCCCGCAGTGGGAGGGCCTGAGCTACCACGAGCTCAACGCCATGCTGAACCTCTACGGTCCCAATGGAGAAATCCAGTTCGAGGCCGATCAGCTGGCAGCCCGGAAGTACTTCCTGGATCACGTCAACGTCAACACCGTCTTCTTCCACGACCTCGATGAGAAGCTGAAGTACCTCGTAGAGAACGACTACTACGAGCCGGCCACGCTGGAGCAGTACTCCAATGAGTTCATCCATAAACTCTGGGATACCGCCTATGCACGGAAGTTCCGCTTCCCGACCTTCCTGGGTGCCTTCAAGTTCTACACCTCCTATGCGCTGAAGACATTCGACGGCAAGCGCTACCTGGAGCGTTTCGAGGACCGGGTCTGCATGGCCGCTCTCTACCTCGCCCGCGGCGACGAGGAGCAGGCCATGGCACTGATGGAGGAGATCATCGCCGGACGTTTCCAGCCTGCGACCCCCACCTTCCTCAACGCCGGTAAGAAGCAGCGCGGCGAGCTCGTCTCCTGCTTCCTGCTGCGCATCGAGGACAATATGGAGTCCATCGCCCGCGGCATCAACTCCGCCCTGCAGCTGTCCAAGCGCGGGGGAGGGGTCGCCCTGTCGCTGACCAACCTCCGTGAGCACGGGGCACCCATCAAGCAGATCGAGAACCAGTCCTCCGGCGTCATCCCGGTGATGAAGCTGCTGGAAGACTCCTTCTCCTACGCCAACCAGCTGGGTGCCCGCCAGGGTGCAGGCGCTGTCTACCTCAACGCACACCATCCGGATATCCACCGCTTCCTGGACACCAAACGGGAGAACGCGGATGAGAAGATCCGTATCAAGACCCTCTCCCTCGGTGTGGTGATCCCAGATATCACCTTCGAACTGGCCAAGAAGAACGAGGATATGTACCTCTTCAGCCCCTATGACGTTGAGCGCGTCTACGGGAAGCCGTTCAGCGAGATCTCGGTGACCGAGAAGTACTACGAGATGGTCGACGACGCCCGGATCCGCAAGACCAAGATCAACGCCCGGGAGTTCTTCACCACTCTGGCTGAGATCCAGTTCGAGTCCGGTTACCCCTACATCATGTTTGAGGACACGGTGAACCGGGCCAACCCCATCGCCGGCCGGATCACCATGTCCAACCTCTGCTCCGAGATCCTTCAGGTCTCCGAGGCTAGCGAGTTCCAGCCCGATCTGGGCTACGCCCAGATCGGTAAGGACATCTCCTGCAACCTCGGGTCGCTGAACATCGCCAAGACCATGGACTCCCCGGACTTCGGGCAGACCATCGAGACCGCCATCCGCTCCCTGACCGCAGTCAGCGATATGTCCTATATCGAGTCCGTGCCCTCCATCGCCGAGGGCAATAAGCGCAGCCATGCCATCGGACTCGGCCAGATGAACCTGCATGGCTACCTCGCCCGCGAACGGGTCCACTACGGATCCGAAGAGGGCCTGGACTTCACCAATATCTACTTCTACACGGTCCTGTACCACTGCCTGCGGGCCTCCAATAAGATCGCCAAGGAGACCGGGGAGACCTTCGACGGTTTCGAGAACTCCACCTACGCCTCCGGCGAGTTCTTCGAGAAGTACACCGACCAGGTGTGGGAGCCGCAGACCGCAAAGGTCCGGGAGCTGTTCAGCCATGTGCATATCCCCACCCAGGCTGACTGGCGTGAGCTGAAGGGTGAGGTGCAGGCCCACGGTATCTACAACCAGAACCTGCAGGCTGTGCCGCCGACCGGTTCGATCAGCTACATCAACAACTCCACCTCCTCGATCCACCCGGTGGCCTCGCCCATCGAGATCCGCAAGGAGGGCAAGATCGGCCGGGTCTACTACCCGGCGCCGTACCTCACCAACGACAACCTGGAGTACTACCAGGATGCCTATGAGATCGGGTACGAGAAGATCATCGACACCTACGCCGCGGCTACCCAGCATGTGGACCAGGGCCTGAGCCTGACCCTGTTCTTCAAGGACACCGCCACTACTCGCGATATCAACAAGGCGCAGATCTACGCCTGGAAGAAGGGCATCAAGACCCTTTACTACATCCGTCTGCGTCAGCTGGCCTTGGAAGGTACCGAGGTCGAGGGCTGCGTCTCCTGCATGCTTTAGGAAGGGAAATCTTTTGACGACTTCAGTCACCACCCAGACCCGGACCAGCCTGCTGGACCACGTTGAGGCGATCAACTGGAACCGCCTGCCCGATGAGAAGGACGGCGAGGTCTGGAACCGTCTGGTCAACAACTTCTGGCTGCCGGAGAAGGTTCCGGTATCCAATGACGTCCAGTCCTGGGCGACCCTGACCGAGGAGGAGAAGACCCTGACCATGCGGGTCTTCACCGGTCTGACCCTGCTGGACACCATCCAGGGGACCGTCGGTGCCGTGGCGTTGATTCCGCATTCGCTGACTCAGCATGAGGAGGCGGTGCTGACCAACATCGCCTTTATGGAATCAGTTCATGCGAAGTCCTATTCGCAGATCTTCTCCACCCTGTGCTCCACCAAGGAGATCGACGACGCCTTCCGCTGGTCCCGGGAGAACCCCAACCTGCAGCGCAAGGCGCAGATCGTCATGGACTACTACCACGGTGATGACGGCCTGAAGAAGCGGGTGGCCTCCACCATTCTGGAGTCCTTCCTGTTCTACTCCGGGTTCTACCTGCCGATGCACTGGTCCTCCCGGGCCAAGCTGACCAACACTGCCGATATCATCCGGCTGATCATCCGCGATGAGGCCGTGCACGGCTACTACATCGGCTATAAGTACCAGCGTGCCCTGGAGCAGGAGACCGAGGAACGCCGCCAGGAGCTCAAGGACTACACCTACGATCTGCTCTTCGAGCTCTATGACAATGAGGTTCAGTACACCGCGGACCTCTATGACGGTGTCGGTCTGACTGAGGACGTCAAGAAGTTCCTGCACTACAACGCCAATAAGGCACTGATGAATTTGGGCTATGAGGCGATGTTCCCTTCGGATGTCACCGATGTGAACCCCGCGATCCTCTCAGCCCTGAGCCCCAACGCCGATGAGAACCACGACTTCTTCTCCGGCTCCGGCTCCAGCTACGTCATCGGCAAGGCCGTAGAAACCGAAGACGAGGACTGGGACTTCTGAGGCAGATGTCCTGAGGGACACGATGAGCAGCAGCTTCTCCGTGCACACACGCACGCATCATGGCGCCGAAGAGCTGTTTGAGATGTCCTTGAACATCGATGCTCATGCCGGCTCCATGTAGGCCTCGGGGAGACCGTGACCTGGCGGGCTCGGCACTTCGGAATCTGGTTCACTATGACCTCACGGATCACCGAACTGGAAGCCCCGAGCCGGTTCGTAGACCAGCAGGTCAAAAGGCAATTCAAGACCTTCCACCATCTGCATGAGTTCTACGAACAAGGGCAGGAGACGGTGATGGTCTATACCATCACTCTCGCCTCACCCATCGGTGGGAGACTGGCCGAACGCCTGATCCTCGTTCCGTATGTGCGCAGACTCATCCGCACGCGAAATGAGTACCTCCTGGCAGCCTTGGACGAGGACTGACCCTAGGTCCTAGTAAGCAACGGCCAGGGCGCGTTTAACAGTGTCCGGGTTATCTAGGGTGCTGAGCATGAAATGCGCAGTATCTGCCCGCGAAAGGCGGAAACCCCGTGGGACATTATGTCCCTCGGCCATCCGATAGTTGCCAGGGAGGGGGCCTTTGGTCAGCAGGGGCGCACGGACGGCAGTCCAATCGAGGTCACTGGAACGCAGGGCATCCTCCATCATCGCTACATCTCCTGGCTCTCGACCTGGCGGATTAGGACGCCCCGGCCTGGGAACGGTTGAGACACTCGCACCACTGACCGCCACAATTCGCTGTGCCCCTGCTTTGTTCATCGCATCAATAATGACCCGGGTGCCAGGGGATAGGACGCCAATTTCCGATCTGCCACGTGGTCCAAGGCAAGAGCAGACAACATCAACGCCGGATATAGCCCTGACTAACATCTCCGGATCGGGGTCGCTTAGGTCGACTGTGACCACTGGCAATTCTCGGTGCAGCGCCTGAGGTCTGCGCACCACCGCCCTGACCTCATGCCCTGCTTCCAGAGCCTGATCAACCAGATGGCGTCCTACTCCGCCGGTGGCGGCGAAGATAGCGAGTCTCATCTGCCAGTACTGCCTGTATCGAGCGCTGCTTGTAAGTTCTTGAGGCTCAGCTCTATATCCCCGGGAATCGATTCGACGAGGACTGTTCCAGGGCGGTTTGAGACCATAGCCAGCATTGTTGCGTAGAGATCCTCGATAGGGGAAGCTCCTGCGGCCAACTGCAGTAACTCGGCGGCACGGTGATTGGGGTCCTCAGAGGACGCGCGAGCCGCGAATTGTGCAGCGGCAGTCTCGGGGGAGTTGACCAGACAGACCTCTAGGAACTCAGCCCCCACAGCCTCGGCAGCCGAGGCCAACTCCGTGATGAACTCCTCGCGCTGCAGAAACTGAGGAACAACCACATCATGGCCGGCGGAGAGGTGCGTGCTGCACATACCCAGTGCCAGCCGCCGGGCCATGAGGCCGGCCTCAACTGGTTCCGCCTCCCACCCTGAGCCTGAGATGGAACCGCGGATAGTGTCGATATCCACCACCAGGGTGAATCTCTGCTGTTCAGCAAGGAGTTGCGCCAAGGTGGACTTTCCACTGGCAGGGGCACCATTGAGCAGCAGCAGAGTGGGCATTGATGAAGACCCTACTTCAAGGGGAAACCCAGCTCCGCGCCAGCGGCCTCAACGAGATCCCCTGAGGCCACAAGCAGACGTAGCGCCTCAATTTCAGGTGCCAGATACCGGTCAGTGCCAGGGCCCTCAACACTCTCGCGAATCTTCCGGCGAACAGCTGTCAGAGGGGCAGAGGACTTGGAGCTGGCGATTCCCCCATCACGCATATCCAATGCCCGGCCGGCAGTGAGAATTTCGATGGCGATGACGCGCTGGAGACCGTCCACCGCCCGACGCAGCTTCAGCCCAGCGGACCAGCCCATCGAGACGTGATCCTCCTGCATCGCCGAACTGGGAATGGAATCAGCCGAGGCAGGAACGGCGAAACGCTTCATCTCCGAGACAATCCCGGCCTGAGTGTACTGGGCGATCATGTGCCCGGAATCAACACCTGGATCATCAGCTAGGAAGGGGTTCAGGCCATGGGAACGGGCTTTATCCAGCATGCGGTCAGTACGCCGCTCAGAGATGGAGGCGGCATCGGCGGCTGCCACAGCCAAGAAGTCCAGGACATACCCCACCGGTGCACCGTGGAAATTGCCATTGGACTCCACCCGTCCATCGCTGGTGACCACGGGGTTATCAATAGCCGAGGCTAGTTCGAACTCAGCCACGCTGGCGGCATGGCTGATCGTGGACCGTCCTGCACCATGAACCTGAGGCGCGCACCTCATCGAATAAGCATCCTGAACGCGGGTGAAACGATGCTCACCGGCCTTCTTCTCCTCGATGAGAGGAGAATCAGCCAGCAGTATGCGCATATTCGTGGCGGAATCCACCTGACCCGGCTGAGGCCGAAGAGCATGCAGATCCTCGGCAAAGACAGCATCCGTGCCGATGAGGGCCTCAATAGTCAGGGCCGCCGCTATGTCGGCGCATGCATACAGGCGGCGAAGATCTTCAATGGCCATCAACAGCATGCCCAACATGCCATCGGTGCCATTGATCAGAGCCAGCCCCTCCTTCTCGCGCAGCTCAACCGGTTCGATCCCAGCTGCGGCAAGTGCTTCAGCGGCGGGGGCGGTTGAGTTCCCATCAAGGACATCACCCTCACCCATCAGCACCATGGCGCAGTGCGAGAGCGGAGCGAGATCACCTGAGCAGCCAAGGGAGCCATACTCACCGATGGCAGGAGTGATGCCGGCATTCAGGATGGCGGCATAGGTCTCAGCCACAACCGGCCGTACCCCCGTACGCCCGGTGCACATTGTCGCCAGTCGATTGACCATCAACGCCCGCACCACCTCACGGTCCACATGGGTCCCGGATGAGGCTGCATGGGACCGGATCAGCGATCGCTGCAGCTGGCTGCGAAGGTCATGGGGGATCTGCTTGGTCGCCAGGGCACCGATACCGGTCGAGACCCCATAATGAGGCGTCGTATCCTCAGCCAGTCCATCGATGACCTCACGGGATGCAGTCATCGCCTCCACGGCGCTGGGATCAATGACCACTTCGGCATCGCGCCGGGCAATATCCACTACATCTTCGCCGGTGAGGGGGCCGGGAGTCAGGGTGACTGGTGTAGGCATCAATGGACCTTTCAGGGGTTGTACGGTTAACGGCGCTCGGCCAGGAGATCGGGGAGGACTTCCTCAACAGCGGTGATCGCCGCCTTACTGGCATCCTCCTCACCAGCGGTGATTCGTACTCCCTCACCGGAGAAAGCACGGACAGCCACGCCCTGGCGCAGGCAGGCTGCCACCAGAGATTCGGCATGCAGTTGGGTGGGGATCCAGACGAAATTCGAGGAGCTGTCCGGGATATGCAGACCGCGTTCCCGCAGGGCGGTGATCAAGGCATCACGATCTGTTGTGATGGTTGAGATGATGTGCTCCATATGGGAGGAATCCTCCAGGGCTGCCAATGCAGCCGCCTGGGCCAACCGGCTCAGACCAAAGGGTGGCTGGGCCTTGCGAAGTCCGGCAACCAGGCGCGGATCGGCGGCAACATATCCGGCGCGTATCCCGGCCAGCCCATAAGCCTTCGAGAAGGTCCGCATAGTCATGACATTGGGATAGCCTCCGATGAGATCAAAACCATCACCATCAGTCTGGTGAAACTCCCGGTAGGCCTCATCCAGGATCACCAGAATGTGGCCGGGAACGGAATCGAGAAAGGCAGTAATCTCCTCGAAGGGCAGCACCGTTCCGGTCGGATTATTCGGATTGCAGATGATCACCGCGCGGGTGCGCTCAGTGATGGCATCTCGCATCGCGGACAGATCGTGTTCGAAGTCCGCGTTCAGCGATACCGGCACTGGTTCAGCCTCGGCAACCCGGATGGCAATGGGATAGGCCTCATAGCTCCGCCAGGCGTAGACCACCTCGCTGCCAGCACCGGTGAAGGCGCTCAGGGCCTGCTGCAACAGACTCAGCGATCCGGCGCCCACGGCGATGTGGTCGGTGGTCAGTTTGTACCGGGAGGCCAGAGCTTCGGTGAGTTCATCACCGAACATCGAAGGATATCTATTGCCCTCGGCCGCGGCTCGAGAAATAGCCTCCACGACCCCAGGAGCTGGGGCCACAGGGCACTCATTGGAGGAGGCAACCCAGGTGACATCACCGAGACCCTTGGCCTTGGAGTAGACCGGTATCTCCTCAATACTGGGGGTTACCGAGGGAAGGGGAGTGCCCTCTTGGCCCTCAGGGACGTGCTGTGTGGTCATAAATGCTGTCCTTCTCCGATGCGCCAGCGGATCAGTTGCCAATGAGCTGCCCGGAAATATCAGCTGCCGCCTGAACCAGCAGCTGACCATACCGAGTGGCCTTCGTCTTATCGATGCGATAGGTGGGCACCAGGACACTCAATACTGCACGGGGTCGCCCGGCAACTTCGATGGGTGCAGAAATTGCTGTGACGTCATCCTCAACACTGTTCTGCACGACGACGAAACCCTCATCAGGAGCCTCACCGCGGAGTACCTGACCCGCGGCAGACCCCTCCAGAGGCACAGTGCGGCCCACCCAATTCGTGTGACGCACCGAATGAGTGCCCTCGATGATGCTGATATAGAGGGCACTGTCATTGGGGCCTTCCACACTGAGATAGGCAGATTCCCCAATGGCGTCCACGATGTTCTGCATAGGTTGCCGGGCGACCTCAGTCAGGGTGTTCTTCGTAAAAGCCTGGGCACCTAACTGGATCAACCTGCTGCCGGGCCGATAGTCCCCCGATTCGTCACGTGTGAGGAAACTATTGGCCTCCAAAGTCCGCAGCAGCCGCAGGGCGGTACTGGCCGGTAGGTCAGCCTCACGAGCAGTCTCCGCGAGGCTGGCATGGCCACGTTCGCATACTGCGCCGAGAAGGTCTAAGGCACGTTCAACAGTGCGCGTGGATGCTTCAGCCAATATCACTGCCTTCCTTCGCAGCAACGGGTCGGGTCAATGCCAGCTCGGCCTCGGTGGGAGCCTTGGTCAGCAGGGAGACCACCACGAAGGCCACCAATGACACTGCGCCACCGATCATGATGTCGGGCACCTGATAGTCCACCAGTCCCACCGCACCGGAGGTACCGGCAAGCCCGCCGAGGAGAATAGCCGCAATAGCACCCTCCTTGGTGCCGCGCTTCCAGAACAGACCCAGAATCAGCGGAATGAAGACACCGGAGGCGTACATCGTGTAGGCCAGCACCAGGACCTGAATGATCCCCGGCACCAGAAGCGCGAAGGTCAGGGCCCCTACACCGAGAACCAGCGTGGAAATGCGGGCGATCCGCAGGGTCGTTGTACTGTCACCGTTCTGATCGCGCCCCATAATCTTGCGATAGAAGTCATTGGTGATGTGAGTACTGCCCGCAATCAGCAGCGAATCCGCGGTGGACATCACCGCAGCAAGAATCGCAGCTACCAGGATTGCAGCAAGCCAGACCGGCAGGACCTCCACAATCAGCATAGGCAGGGCCGAGGAGCTGTCCTCGAGATCTTCGCCAAACATTGCTCGAGCGCTCATACCGCCGATCACGGGGAATGTGCCGAAGAGAACCAGCAGAACACCGGCCATAATTGCCGAGGCGCTGGCGACCTTACCGCTCCGGGCGGAGAAGAGTCGCTGGTAGAAGTCCTGGCCGATGAGGTCGTACATAATGACCGGGGTCATCACACCGAGCATGGCCATGACACCCATGCCCACCGGAGAGAAGTAGGTCTCAGCAGAGACAGCGTCACTGGCGGCAGCGAACTCCTGGAGTCCGGAGAATCCACCCACAGTTTGGAGTCCGATGACGCAGGCAATCGGCACGCCAATGACAATGATGATCAGCTGCATGGCATCGGTGATAGCCACACCCCACATCCCCGCGAAGAAGGTGTACCCGATGAACAGGGAAACCGCGATGGCGGCCCCAATAGTGGGATCGATGCCCAGGATCTGGAAGGCGCCACCGGCGGCACTGACCTGAGCTGCGACAATCCCGGTGACGGCCACTATGGACAATAGGGCGGCCAGACCACGGACGACCTTGGAGTTGTAGCGCAGCGCCAGAAAGTCAGTGATGGTGTACAGCGAGAGGTTGCGCAACCGTTTAGCGGAGAGCAGGCCGAGCAGGGTCAGTCCCACTGCAGTACCTGCGCTGTAGGCAATACCGCTGTAGCCGTAGACAAAACTGTCCTCACTGACACCCATGACTGCTCCGCCACCTAGGTGCGTGGCAGTCAGACCCGCGACGACGAGCAGAGGGCCGAATTTACGCCCGGCCACAAGGAAATCATCGGAACCCTTGATCATTCGGGCTGACAGCAGACCGACTGCCGTCACCAATAGCAGGTAGGAAACGATGATTATGCCGATCGTCACTCTGTCATCCATCAAGGGCGTCCTTACTCGTGATGTGGGGGTGGGCCGTGACTGTGCTGCGGAAGCGAATCACAGATCATAAGTTGCACGAACCTACAGTCTGAGGACAGCGTGTTTCTTCGGCGAGTCTCAATTGTTTCCATTCAGTAAAACCTGTGAACTGCCTAATGAAAACGTTGTTTCGAGGCTAGCCTAGAGCGCAGCACCTCGCAATCTTATGGTCTAGGCGAGCTGCCTGATTGGCGTTGAGGTCGAAACGCGGCCTCACTACAGGGTTGCTAACTAGCGAAAAAGACGTTTCAATGAGTGAAACCCTCGAATCGTTCAGTGAATAGGACACAGTTATGGCCACCGGATTCACCACTCATGACCCCTCCCGAGAGATCAGAGCTCCCCGAGGCGGTGAGATCTCGGCGAAGTCATGGCAGACCGAAGCGCCCCTGCGCATGCTGATGAATAACCTGGATCCGGAGGTTGCCGAGCGCCCCGAGGACCTCGTGGTCTACGGCGGAACTGGCCGTGCCGCCCGTAGCTGGGAGGCCTATGACGCGATCGTCTCAAGTCTGAAGGATCTGGAAGAGGACGAGACACTCCTGGTCCAGTCCGGGAAACCAGTTGGTGTCATCCGGACCAATAAATGGGCGCCACGGGTGCTGCTGGCCAACTCCAATCTGGTGGGGGACTGGGCCTCCTGGCCGGAATTCCGGAAACTCGAAGCCGAAGGCCTGATGATGTACGGCCAGATGACGGCCGGCTCCTGGATCTACATAGCCACCCAAGGCATTCTGCAGGGCACCTACGAAACCTTTGCAGCCATCGGTAAGAAGAAATTCAACGGCTCCCTGGCCGGAACCCTGACCCTGACCGGCGGCTGCGGCGGCATGGGCGGCGCTCAGCCCCTTGCTGTGACCCTCAACGGCGGTGCAGTACTGGTGGTGGATGTCTCCGAGGCGCGACTGCGGCGTCGTGCCGGTAAACGCTACCTCGATGAGGTCGAAACCGATATCGATGCTGCGCTGCAGAAACTGCAGAAGGCCAAAGCCGAAAAGAGGGCACTGTCGGTGGGTTATGTCGGAAACGCTGCCGAAGTCTTCCCCGAACTGCTGAAGCGACACACTAACGGGGAAGTCGAGATCGATATCGTCACCGATCAGACCTCAGCCCACGATCCCCTGAGCTACCTGCCCCTCGAGTACACCATTGAGGAATGGGAGGCAGCAGCCAGCCGGGACCCCGAAGGCTTCACCAAGAAAGCACGGGCGGCGATGAGCAGGCAGGTCGAAGCCATGGTCGGATTCCAGGATGCCGGGGCCGAGGTCTTCGACTACGGCAATTCCATCCGCGATGAAGCCCGTGCCGGCGGCTATGACCGGGCCTTTGAATTCCCGGGATTCGTCCCCGCGTATATCCGACCGCTGTTCTGTGAGGGAATGGGACCCTTCCGCTGGGTTGCACTCTCCGGCGACTCCGAGGACATCGCGGTGACCGATGAGGCCATCAAGAACCTCTTCCCTGACAATGAGCACCTGCATACCTGGATTGATGCAGCCGGGGAGTACGTGGAATTCGAAGGACTGCCCGCCCGCATCTGCTGGCTGGGCTATGGGGAACGCCAGAAGGCAGGCCTGCTGTTCAACCAGCTGGTCGCCGAGGGCAAGGTCAAAGCCCCCATCGTCATCGGCCGCGACCACCTCGACTCCGGATCCGTGGCGTCGCCCTACCGAGAGACCGAGGCCATGCTGGATGGATCAGACGCCATCGCGGACTGGCCGCTGCTCAACGCTCTGACCGCCACCAGCTCAGGGGCCACCTGGGTATCCATCCACCACGGTGGAGGTGTCGGGATGGGACGTTCCATCCACGCAGGGCAGGTTGGGGTGGCAGACGGCACCGAGCTGGCAGCAGCCAAGCTTGAAGCCCTACTGACCAACGATCCAGCCATGGGCATCTTCCGCCATGTAGATGCAGGATATGAAGAGGCCGTCGAGGCAGCCACAACCCGCGGAGTGCGCATTCCTATGCGTGAGCAGTCATGACAGTCAACAGCCTCATGCAGGCGATAGCGGATATCGGCGCTGACCCCATCCGTGGCGGATACTCACGGCCGGTGTATTCCGATGCGGACCTGACATTGCGCGAATGGTTCATCTCCGAGGCCCAAACCCGTGGACTCGATGTGGAGACCGACCACAACGGCATTATCTGGGCCTGGTGGGACCGACAGGCCTCAGCCGGCGAATCGGTGGAGGCAACCCGCAGAAACTCCGTGGTCACCGGATCGCATCTGGACTCGGTGCCAGGAGGCGGAGCCTTCGACGGTCCATTAGGTGTCGCATCTGCACTGGCGGCCCTTGATGAGCTCAAGGCACGGGAGCAGAGCGGGGCTCTGAAGCGTCGTCGTTGTCTGGCCATCACTGTCTTCCCAGAGGAGGAGGGATCCAGATTTGGCGTGGCCTGCCTGGGCTCACGCCTGATGACCGGGGCCATAACCCGGGAGAAGGCCCTGAACCTCCGTGATTCTGAAGGCCTAAGCTTCGGTGAAGTTGCCGCAGATCACGGACTCACTCCGGATCTCATCGGGGAAGACCCAGCCAGACTCAGCACTATCGGCGCCTTCGTAGAGCTCCATGTGGAACAGGGCCGCGGAATCAATACCCCCGAATACACCGCAGCCGACGGAAAACAGCCTGCGGTCGCAGTGGGCAACACAATCCTGGGGCACGGGCGATGGCGGCTGTCGGTGACCGGTCAGGGCAACCACGCTGGTACCACCCTCATGGATGATCGAGCAGACCCGATGGTTGCCGCAGCAGAGATCACCCTGGCCACACGGAACACAGCCCGCGAGCACCCCGGAGCCCGGGCCACCGTCGGCAGGCTCCAGCCGATCCCCGGTGGCACCAATGTCATCGCCTCACGAGTCGATCTATGGCTCGATGTCCGCCACCCGCAGGACGAAGTGACAGCCACTGTTGTCGAGAAGATCTACTCCCGGGCCAAGGACTGCGCGCTGGCCCACGGTTGCCAGGTGGAGATGGTGGAGGAATCGTATTCTGGCACCGTGCACTTCAGCCCGGAACTGTCCTCCCAGCTTGAAGCGGCTGTGCGCCGAACAGTTCCTGATGCCCCCATCCTGCCCACCGGAGCAGGGCACGACGCCGGCGTCCTGGCAGCGCATGTGCCCTCGGGAATGATCTACGTGCGCAACCCCACCGGTATCAGCCATGCCCCTGAGGAATCGGTAGAGAATGACGACGCCGACCAGGGCGTTCAGGCCCTCGCAGACGCACTGTCAGGCCTCCTGGAGGCTGAGCGCTGATGGAAACCCTATCCCTAGCGGCACCGATCAACGCCCACTCGCATGCCTTTCACCGCCTGCTGCGCGGGCGGACACATGATCAGGGCGGAGACTTCTGGGTCTGGCGAGAACAGATGTACCAAGCAGCCGCTCAACTAAGTCCTGAAGCATATGAGCAGCTGGCCACTGCGGTGTATGCGGAGATGGTCTGTGCCGGCTACAGCGCCGTCGGGGAGTTCCATTACCTACACCACCAACCCGACGGCACACCCTATGCCGATCACGAGATGGAGCGGGCGCTGATACGTGCCGCCCAGGCTGCGGGTATCCGACTGGTTCTCCTCGACACCCTCTATCTCCAGGGTGGGCTCACCGCCGAGGGCAGCCGGATCGAGCTCAACAGTATCCAAGGCAGATTCAGCGATGGTGATGCCGAACAGTGGGCCATCCGGTGGGAGGAACTCCACTGGGTGGTCGCCGAAGAAGACACCGGCGGGCTGGTCACCCTCGGGGCGGCAGTCCACTCCCTGCGAGCGGTGGCCAAGGACCAACTGCCGGTGGTCACTGCCCTGATGAAGAGGCATCCATCAGCACCCCTGCATATCCATGTATCGGAACAGCCGGCTGAGAACACAGCCATCGCCGCAGCCTATGGAAAGACCCCCACTGAAGTTCTGGCTAAGGCTGAACTGCTGAGCCCTCAGCTCTCCGCGGTGCATGCAACACATCTGAGCAGCTCGGATATCGGGCTCCTCGGAGAGGCAGGGGTCAATATCGTCATGTGCCCCACCACAGAGGCGGACCTCGCCGATGGGATAGGACCAGCCCGGCAGCTGGCGGATGCCGGAGCAGTTATCGCCCTGGGAAGCGACCAGCATGTCGTCATCGACCCCTATCTCGAGATGCGGGCACTGGAACATGGAGAGCGCCTGGAAACGGGAACTCGTGGACGATTCAGCCCCGAAGAGATCAACCAGGCAGCCCGCGCTGGTGGACTGCGA
Organism: Nesterenkonia sedimenti; assembly: GCF_012641515.1. Lineage (GTDB taxonomy): Bacteria > Actinomycetota > Actinomycetes > Actinomycetales > Micrococcaceae > Nesterenkonia > Nesterenkonia sedimenti. The sequence continues at coordinate 206,644 of NZ_JABAHY010000001.1, forward strand.
AGCCTGGGGCTGGCTGAGAATAATGACCAGATTTCAGTGCGCACAGATTCAGTCCGCACCATCGGCAGCCGCGGAGCACAGATTCCGCTGACTGCCACCAGCGCCGATGTCGAGACCGTGAGGGTCAACGGGAGCGAGATCGCCCACAGAGGCATCCATGCCAAGCTGGGGGATCCCAGTGCGCTGTACAGCCGATTCTTCTCTGACCACCCGGAGTACCTATGAGCACCACGCTGATTACCAATATTTCTGAACTGACCACAGTGGACCCCGAGAACCGGGTTCTGCACAACGCGGCTGTGGTCATCGAGAACTCAAAGATCGTATGGATCGGTGCAGCCACAGAGGCTCCCAGCGCGGACGAGACAGTGGATGTTGAAGGTCGCGCCGTGCTGCCCGGCTGGGTGGACTCCCATACGCATCTGGTCTTCGCCGGAGACCGCAGCGCGGAATTCGAAGCGCGGATGGCCGGTGAGGCCTATGCAGCAGGGGGTATCAGCGTCACCATGGAGGCCACCCGAGGTGCCTCTGATGACCAGTTGAAAGCCCTGGTGCGCCAACGTGTTGCTGAGGCAGTGCGCGGGGGCACAACCTATCTGGAAACCAAAACGGGCTACGGACTCTCTCAGGTTGAGGAGGCCCGGCACGCCAGGCTGTTAGCTGAACTGCGTGAGGCAGGCGAGATTGACGCTGTGACCTATCTGGGCGCCCATCTGGTTCCGCCGGGAGAGGACGCCCAGACCTATACCGAGCTGGCAGCCGGCCCCATGCTCCAGGACGTGAAGGACAACGTCCAGTGGGCCGATGTCTTCTGCGAGGAAGGGGCGTTTACGGCAGATCAGTCCCGACAGGTTCTCACGGCCGCAGCTGAGGCTGGCCTCGGCCTGCGAGTCCACGGCAACCAACTGGGGACCGGACCTGGGGTCAAGTTGGCCGCCGAGCTGGGCGCAGCCAGTGTCGACCATGTCAACTACCTCGATGACGAGGACGTCGACGCCCTGGCCGAAACCTGGAAGAGTTGGGACCCATCAGAGCGGACCTGGACTCCCGGCACAGTTGCCACATGTCTGCCCGCCTGCGATCTCTCGACCCGCCAGCCTCTGGCCCCGGGCCGCCGGCTGATCGATGCCGGGATCGAGATTGCCCTGGCCTCAAACTGCAATCCCGGCACCAGCTACACCAGCTCGATGAACTTCTGCATCGGCACCGCCGTTCTGCAGATGGGCCTGAGCCTGGCCGAAGCGATCCGGGCCGCCACCTATGGAGGCGCACTGGCACTACGCGCCCAGGAGGAGGTCGGGTCCATCGAAGTGGGCAAACGAGCTGATCTCCATGTCTTGGATGCACCGGCAGCCATCCACCTGGCGTATCGGCCCGGCATGCCTTTGACTCATTCAGCGTTCCGAGCCGGAGAGCGGGTGCAAGGCTAGACTGTGGAGCTATGTCCTCCGCCGGCGAGCTACGTGTATACCGACAGCGTGAATCGCTGGGAGCTGCAGGAGACCTCCACTATGGTCTGCAGCTGCTGGAAGGCACCCGGCGCTATGCAGTCGACCCCAACGACCCCGAGGCCACTGCCGCCACGCTGAGGATCTACCGGCCGCAGCCGACACTGGCCTTCGGGCAACGAGACAGTCGACTGCCTGGATTCGGTGCAGCCCAGGAGGCAGCCCACCGGCAGGGTTATGAGCCTCTGGTCCGCCGGGCAGGGGGACGGGCCGCTGCCTATGACCTGGGATCTCTGGTGGTGGACCACATCGAGCCTGACCCCGATCCCATCAGGGAGTCCCAGACCAGGTTCAGCGCCTTCGCCGAACTCTTTGCCGAAGCCCTGATGAGCCTCGGGATCCAGGCTCAGGTGGGCCCCATCCCCGGCGAATACTGCTACGGCGAACACTCAGTCCACGGCATTCACCCAGAACAGCCCGACCGGCGGATCAAACTCATCGGCACAGCCCAACGCCAGATAGCCACCGGATGGCTGTTCTCCAGTTCCATCATCGTCGAGCAGGGCCCCAGCATCCGCCGGGTACTGACCGACGCCTATGCAGCCATGGAACTGGAATGGGACCCACTGACAGCCGGGGCAGTGACCGACCTCTATCCGCAGGTGACGGTTTGTGACGTTGAGAATGCCATTCTGGGCACCTATGCCCAGTACTGGGAGCTTCAGAACGCGTAGGTGAAGGCCTCAGTGAAGTTCAGCAAAATACTGGCGAAGACCAGGAGATAAAGCACGATGACGGCAACCCACCACCAGTCGCGGGCCACCTTCTTCATACCCTCCGAGGAAGGAATCACCCCGTGGATCACGTTCCGCGCAGTGGTCACCACAAAGAACGGGATCACCGCCGCCCAGACGATCATGCAGTAGGGGCAGAGCACCCCAATGCTGTACACCGCCGAATACCAGAGCCAGGTGATGAAACCGAAGGCGAAAAGCGCACCAGCCTGCAATCCCGCGTAGTACCAGCGTGGCATCTGACCACGAACGGCCCAGAGGGCCACCGCGGCGAAGATCAGAACCGGGAAGGCGACCACCCCGACGAAGATATTGGGGAAACCGAAGGTTGAGGCCTGCCAGGACTGCATCACCTCACCACAGGAGACCCACGGATTCACATCACAGGCGGTGATGTGCTCCGGGTCGTTCCACAGCTGAACGCGTTCATAGAGCAGCAGGAAACTGGCCAGGGCACCGACTGCACCGGTGATCAGCAGCCACAGAGAAAAACCTGCCGGACGGGCGAATGCCGGGACACGCCCGGGGGTTTCCTCAGCGATATCCCCGTGATCCGGGGCAGTCAGGGTTGCGGACATAGCCCAATTCTACCTCCGGCAACCTGACTGATACATCCGGTGTGCCATACTGAGTGCATCGAAAGTGCAGACCACACCTGCATTTTTGAGCAGGCTTTAACACGCTACAGAACGGCGAGGCTGGCACCCGTCGTGGACGAATGAGATGGATCAACAGTCCGCACGGCTACCGAATCGAACAAGATGCCGCCGCCCTCTTCCCGTGCGTGACCGGCCCGCGAATCCGCTGAGCAGAGCGCGCCTCGACGAAGAATGCAGGCAGCGCCCGGCAGAATCGCAAGCCGGTGACCCGATAAGCGAGACAAGCCGTGGGCACGCCGAGTGTGGCAGCGTCGCCTCCGGTGGGAGCAGACCCGTAATTCCATGACCGATACAACCGCATCCACAAACGAACCCGAAGAGATTTTCAATCCCTTCTCAGCCCCTGAGCCCGGCCAGCCCGGTGCAGAGGCCACTATTGACAAGCCCGCCGACACTGCACCGGTGGATGCCGACCCCCTGGATGTCACTTTCCAGGCCCCCGATCTCTCCAAACTGCCGGCAAGGTCCCAGCGCCCCCAGCAGTCTGAGTCCCAGGACACCAGCGATGACGCTGACCAGGACGGAGAGGACGACTCCGGGCAGGGCAGCGGAAACGACGACGACGGTGACTCCAGCGGCAACCGTCGGAACCGCCGCAAGCGCCGCCGCGGCGGCCGCAGCCGCAATAAGTCCCAGGACAACCAGGACAACGGCCAGAACCAGGAGAACTCCCAGAAGGAGAACGAGGGTTCGGCCGATTCCGAGAAGTCCAATGACTCCGAGGATGCCGACCAGGCCGAGGACAAGGACAAATCCTCTGCCGCGGAGAAGACAGACGACGGTCAGGTCATTCGCAAGAAGCGGCGTCGTCGTCGTGGAACTGCCGATATGGAGATCGAGGAGGATTCCGAGGACGGTCACACCGTTACTCGGATCCGCTCCGGACGAGAAGCCGGCTCCGATGCCCCGGCCAAGGTCACCGGAGTCAAAGGCTCCACCCGTCTGGAGGCCAAACGGCAGCGCCGTCGGGCATCCCGGGACGGTGGTCGTCGTCGTGGTGTGATCACAGAGGCCGAGTTCCTGGCCCGCCGCGAGTCGGTGGACCGGAAGATGATCGTCCGCCAGCGTGGCGAACGCATCCAGATCGGCGTCCTCGAAGACGGGGTCCTGGCTGAGCACTACGTCAGCCACACCACCCAGGATTCGCTGATCGGCAATGTCTACCTCGGCAAAGTCCAGAATGTGCTGCCCTCTATGGAGGCCGCCTTCGTGGACATCGGCCGCGGCCGCAATGCTGTGCTCTACGCCGGCGAGGTCGACTGGGAGGGTGCCAATATCGGCAACGCCCCCCGCAAGATCGAAAACGCCCTGAAATCCGGGGACTCCGTGCTGGTCCAGGTCACCAAGGATCCCGTGGGGCATAAGGGTGCCCGGCTGACTAGCCAGGTCTCGCTGCCCGGGCGTTACCTGGTGTTCGTCCCCGGCGGGTCGATGACCGGTATCTCCCGGAAACTGCCGGATACCGAACGCTCTCGGCTGAAGAAGATCCTCAAGGAGCAGATGCCGGAGAACGCCGGTGTCATCGTGCGCACCGCCGCCGAAGGCGCCTCCGAGGAGGAGCTGACCAATGACATCAACCGGCTGCGGGCCCTCTGGGAGACCATCCAGTCCCAGGCCAATGACCGCAAGGTCTTGGCCCCTGAGCTCCTCTACGCGGAGCCGGATTTGACCATTAAGGTTGTCCGCGATGTCTTCAACGAGGACTTCTCGGCCATGGAGGTTCAGGGCGAGGAGACCTGGGACGACATCGAGGCCTATGTCACCTATGTGGCCCCCCACCTGCTGGACCGCTGCAAGAAGTGGGAGCCCCAGGAGAACCAGGCAGAGGATATCTTCGCCCACCACCGGATCGACGAGCAGCTGAACAAGGCGCTGGACCGGAACGTGAAACTGCCCTCAGGTGGTTCCCTGGTCTTCGACCGCACCGAAGCGATGACCGTGGTCGATGTCAACACCGGTAAATTCACCGGCTCCGGCGGCAACCTCGAGGAGACCGTCACCAAGAACAACCTCGAGGCCGCCGAGGAGATCGTCCGGCAGCTGCGACTGCGGGACATCGGCGGGATCATCGTCATCGACTTCATCGATATGGTCCTGGAGTCCAACCGGGACCTGGTGCTGCGCCGCATGGTCGAATGCCTGGGCCGTGACCGCACTAAACACCAGGTCGCTGAAGTCACCAGCCTCGGTCTGGTGCAGATGACCCGTAAGCGCATGGGCACCGGACTGCTGGAGGTCTTCTCCACCGAATGTGAACACTGCGCAGGCCGCGGGATCATGACCCACCCCGAACCTGTTGAGCACCGGCCCTCCTACACCTCCGAGGGGGATGTCGCCTCCGGTAAGAACGCCAAGAAGCGGAAGAAGAAAAACCGGAAGAACGACGACGCCGGCAGTAACAACCAGCCCGACCCCAAAGAGCTCAAGAAGCTGGAGAAGGCTTCCAAGGGGATGGCCAAGGTGGCTGCCGCCACCAATGGTCAGCATAAGGGCGAGGAGTCCGATCAGGATCAGGCCCCTGCTGAGCAGAAGCCGGCACGGCAGCAGAAGCAGCAGTCGAAGCAGCAGAAATCGGCCACCCTCACCATCGGTGGGGAGCCAGTTGAACTGCCCGAGAAGAAGGATTCCGGCTCCGCGCCGGAGAAGGAGGAAGGCGGTAAGCCCGCCTCCCTCGACCAGCTGGAGACCGCCCTGGCGACTCGCAGCAAGCGGCGTGGTCGCCGGGCTGCGGGATCAGCCCAGGGGTCCTCAGGAGAGGTCACCCAGGTGAATACCGAGGTGCAGGGCGGAGAGAAGACCTTCGCCTCATCCTCGGGCACCTCCGGAAAGGCTAAACAGGACTCCACCGAGCCTGCGGCTGAACCGGTGATGCTCGGCGTCGGTGTCAGCGCCGATGAACTTGCTCAAAGCAAGTCAACGGAGTAGCATAGATCGCTGGGGCAATTTGTGCCCAAAATCTTTTTCATGCAAGTCATTCAACGAGAGAAGTGAGTCCCAAGTGGTGTACGCGATTGTCCGCGCAGGCGGCCGCCAGGAGAAGGTTTCCGTCGGAGACCTCGTGACCCTTGACCGCGTCGACGCCGAGGCAGGCAGCACCATCGAGCTGCCGGCGGTGATGCTGGTAGACGGGGAGAAGGTCACAACCTCCGCTGATGAGCTGTCCAACGTCAAGGTCACCGCAGAGGTGCAGGAGCACCTCCGCGGCAAGAAGATCGTCATTCACAAGTTCAAGAACAAGACCGGCTACCACAAGCGCCAGGGTCACCGTTCTGAACTCAGCCGTGTGAAGATCGCCTCGATCGCCTGACCGCGCGGTAAACTAAGACAAGATTCCATTATTCCCTGAGAGGTAGGCAGACCTATGGCAAGTAAAAAGGGCGCCAGCTCAACTAAGAACGGTCGCGACTCGAACGCCAAGCGCCTCGGCGTGAAGCGTTTCGGCGGCCAGACTGTCAGCGCCGGTGAGATCCTGATCCGCCAGCGTGGCACCAAGTTCCACCCCGGCACCAACGTTGGCCGCGGCGGCGACGACACACTGTTCGCCCTGGCCGATGGCGCTGTTGAATTCGGCGCAAAGCGCGGCCGCAAGGTCGTCAACATTGTGCCAGTCGCAGCCTAAGCTGCGATAAGCATTCATCTAGAAGGCCCCGCAGCGATGAGCTGACGGGGTCTTTTAGTATCCAAGAAACACTGACTTCAGGAGGCCCAGGCATGGCACATTTCGTCGACCGGGTAGTGCTGCACGCAACAGGCGGCAATGGCGGCAACGGGTGTGTCTCTGTGCACCGAGAGAAGTTCAAGCCCCTGGGCGGCCCCGACGGCGGCAACGGCGGGGACGGCGGGCATGTCGAACTCGTCGTGGACCGCAACACCACAACCCTTCTGGACTACCACCACAGGCCTCACCGCCGAGCCGAAAACGGGGGAGTGGGCCAGGGCGGACTCCGCCACGGCCATAAGGGCGAAACTCTGGAGCTGCCGGTCCCCGAAGGCACTGTGGTCAAAGACGCCAAAGGCAATGTGCTGGCTGACCTCGTCGGAGAAGGAGCCCGCGCCCGGATCGCCACCGGTGGTCAGGGCGGTCTCGGAAATGCCGCACTGGCCTCCAAGAAGCGCAAAGCCCCCGGATTTGCCCTGCTCGGGACCCCCGGTGAAGAAGCCGAAATCGTCCTCGAGGTGAAATCGGTAGCCGATATCGCATTGGTGGGCTTCCCCTCAGCCGGCAAATCTAGCCTCATCGCCTCCCTCTCAGCGGCCCGACCTAAGATCGCCGACTACCCCTTCACGACCCTGGTGCCCAACCTCGGAGTGGTCGAAGCCGGCGATACCCGATTCACAGTGGCCGATGTGCCCGGTCTGATCCCCGGAGCAGCCGAGGGCAAAGGTCTGGGCCATGAGTTCCTCCGGCATGTCGAACGCTGTGCCGCCCTGGTCCATGTCCTGGACTGCGGAACCCTGGAGACCGACCGTGACCCCGTCGGAGACCTCGAGGCCATCGAAACCGAACTTGCCGCATATACCGCCGATGACGGCCCACCGCTGACCGAACGTCCCCGGCTGGTGGCCCTGAACAAGACAGATCTCCCCGACGGGGAAGCAATGGCGGAGATGGTGCGCAGCAGCCTGGAGGAACGGGGTTTCCGAGTCTTCGAAGTCTCAGCTGTTTCCCGCAAGGGTCTCCGAGAGCTCAGCTTCGCCATGGCCCAACTGGTCGAAGAGTCCCGCGAGGCCCAGGAAGTCACCGAAGCCCCGGTTCCGGTCACCATTCGCCCCGCAGCCATCAACGACAAGGGCTTCACCATCTCCCGCGAGGAGAAGGGCATCCCCGGAGAAGGCACCCAACCACTGTGGCGAGTCCGTGGAGCCAAACCCGAACGCTGGATCCAGCAGACCGACTTCAACAACGATGAAGCTGTCGGATACTTGGCCGACCGCCTGGCCGCCATCGGCATCGAAGAGGAACTCTTCGGCCAGGGAGCAACCCCAGGGGATGCCGTGGTCATCGGCACCGAAGCCGATGGTGTTGTCTTCGACTGGGAGCCGACCATGATGGGTGGGGCCGAACATCTCGGCGCCCGTGGCAGCGACCTCCGATTCGAGGACAGCCACCGGCCCACCCGCGCTGAGAAGAAACAGGAACAGGCCGACCGCAGGGCCGCCAAACGGCAGATGCGTGAGGAGATGGAAGTGTTCTACGCGGAGGACCAGGAGTGAACTTCGACATCACCTCCGCCAAACGGCTGGTCATCAAAGTCGGCTCCTCAAGCCTGACCACCCTCGACGGCGGAATCAGTGTCCAATCCCTGAACCGACTGGTAGATGCCTGCCAGAAACTGCGCGACCGCGGAACCGAAGTCGTACTCGTCTCCTCCGGAGCCATCGCCGCGGGCCTGGCCCCACTGCGGATGGAGCGCCGCCCGCATGATCTGGCCGCCCAGCAGGCCGCAGCGGCAGTCGGTCAGGGCGAACTCATGGCCCACTACTCCCGGGCCTTCGCCCATCACGGGGCCCAAACCGGCCAGCTGCTGCTGACGGTGGAAGACCTTATCCGCCGCTCAACCTACGTGAACGCCCTCCGGGCCCTGGAGAAACTCCTTGCCCTAGGCGTGGTACCCATCATCAATGAGAACGACGCGGTGGCCACAGCCGAAATCCGCTTCGGCGACAATGACCGGCTCGCGGCCCTGACCGCGAACCTCATCCACGCCGATGGGATCATCCTCCTCTCTGATGTGGATGCCCTCTACTCCGGACCCCCGTCAGAGGGTGGCAAACGGATCAGCCGAATCAGCAGCCCCGAGGACCTCGAAGGGGTGACCCTCGGCCCACGTGGACGGGCCGGTATCGGCACCGGTGGTATGACCACCAAAGTGGAGGCCGCCCAGCTGGTCACCGCCAATGGCATCCCTGCCCGGCTGACCTCAGCCGCACAGGCACCGGCGCTCTTCGACGGCGAGGAGATCGGCACCCTGTTCCTGCCCCGAGGTAAACGCCGCGGAGCACGCTCTGCCTGGTTGGCACATCTGGCCAACAGCCAGGGCAGCATCACCATCGACGACGGCGCCGTCGAAGCCGTCATCGGGGACCGCCGTTCACTGCTGGCGGCCGGAATCACCTCCGTCGGCGGGGAATTCGAAGCAGGTGACGTCGTCGAAATCCGGGACCCCGCAGGGGAGGTCCGGGCCCGTGGGCTGACCTCCTTTTCCGCCTCGGAGACTCGGCAGATGCAGGGGAAGAAGACTGCGCAACTGGGCGAGGAGCTCGGCGAGGACTATCAGCGCCCCGTGATTCATACTGATGACATGGCCCGAGTGGAGGTTCACCGATGAGTATTGCAGAGACCAGCAGCCGTGCCCGCAGTGCGGCAGGACCCCTGGGGCGGGCCACCCGCCGGCATAAGGACCACGCACTGCAGCTGATCGCCGGGGCCCTGCGCGAATCCACCAGCGCACTGATCACAGCCAATGAGCAGGACCTGGTCCGGGGCAGGGAGAACGGGCTCTCCAAGTCCCTGCAGGACCGTCTGCGTTTGGACAGCAGCCGGGTCGAATCCCTAGCCGCCGCCGTCGAGGAGATCATCGGCCTGGAGGATCCCATCGGCCGAGTGGTTCAGGGCCGCACCCTTCCCAACGGTCTTCGGCTGAGCCAGACCACTGTGCCCCTAGGGGTGATCGGCGCGATCTACGAGGCCCGCCCCAATGTCACCGTGGATATCGCGGCCCTGGCCCTGAAATCAGGTAATGCTGCCATTCTCCGTGGCGGCTCCGCCGCCCAATCCACCAATGAGCTGCTCATCAGCGTCATCCGCGAAGCCCTGCGCGAGGCGGGACTGCCGGTGGATTCAGTCCAGACCATCGATCCCTATGGTCGCGAGGGCGCCACCGAGCTGATGACCACCCGCGGCAGTGTGGATGTGCTGATCCCGCGCGGCGGCGGGGAACTCATCCAACATGTGGTCACCAATGCCAAAGTCCCGGTCATCGAGACAGGCGAGGGCAATGTCCATATCTACGTGGATGCCTCCGCCGACCCCCAGCTGGCCCGAAACATTGTGCATAACGCAAAAGTCTCCCGACCCAGTGTCTGCAATGCCGCCGAGACAGTTCTCTTCCACGCTGAGGCCGCCGAAGCCGGGCGGGAAGTCCTGGCTGCCCTGGCCAAGGACGACGTCCTGCTTCACCTCGATCCCCGGGCCCGTCAATGGCTTCCCGCCGAACACAACGGCGCCGATGAGGTCACCGAAGTTCACTACGGCACCGAGTTCAACGAACTTGAGGTTGCAGTGGGTGTGGTGGACTCCATTGAGGAGGCCATCAGCCATATCGGCCGGCACACCACCGGACATACTGAGGCCATCGTGACTGATTCAGTGGCCAATGCGGAGAAATTCATCGCAGAGATCGACGCCGCAGCCGTCATCGTCAACGCATCCACCCGGTTCACCGACGGCGGCCAGTTCGGACTCGGCGCTGAGGTGGGGATATCCACTCAGAAGATGCATGCCCGCGGCCCCATGGGGATGGCAGAACTGACCACCACCAAATGGATTGTGCGCGGGGAGGGGCAAATCCGCTGATCCATTAACCCTGGTGTGAGGTTGCTCACTGCGTGTACGATATCGGCTATCACGTGTCTGCTGATATTTGGTGCTGGCGACAGAAGGAGCAACCATGGATTTCGGCGACTAGGACTGGCTTGGCCTGCTGGAGAAGATCGTCATCGCCCTGGTGATTCTGGCGGTCACCTGGTTGGCAGCCAGACTCGTGAAATGGGCAGTAGCAAAACTGGTCACCAAAGTCCCGATCCTGCAGCGCGGAGAAGACAGGGGAGAATCCCTCGGTGACGCTCTCGGGCAGATCGCCGGATTGCTGATCTGGCTTTTGGGCCTGGTCGCGATCCTCCAAGTCTTCGCCCTGGAGCAAATTCTCCACCCCGTCCAGGAGCTGCTGCGTATCTCCCTGGGCTTCCTGCCGAACATCATTGCCGCCGGAGTCATCTTCTTCATCGGCTTCGTGATCGCACGAATCGTCAAACAGATGATCGAGGCCACTGTGGGCCGGGTGAACTTCGCAGGCCTCATCAGCCGCGCTCAGGCGGCAGCCCAGCGAACCCCACAGGGTACCGGTGCGCACAGCGCCTCAGCCCCGCCCCAGCCCACAGAGGCTGAGCAGGGTGGACATTCTCCCGGAGCTGCCGAGACCAACCGTCGGATCACCTCGACAATCGCCAATCTGGTCTTTGCGATCATCGTGATCGTAGTGGCCATCGCCGCACTGCAGGTGATGGGAATCTCCGCGATCTCTGATCCGGCGACTGAGATGCTCAACATCATCCTGAACACCATTCCAGCGATCATCGGTGCCGACCGGTTGGCCGCTGAACTGGGCATTGAGCCGCAGCGCTCCAGCGTCTCGGCCATCCTGGCGAAGGTGGGTCATGTCGCCATCGTGCTCTTCTTCGCCATCATGGCTGCCCGAGCGCTGAACTTCCCAGAGGTCACAGCCATTCTCAACGAAGTCCTGGCCCTCGGTGGTCGGGTGCTCTTCGGCGCAGCGATCATCGGCGTCGGCTTCTTCATCGCCAATCTGCTGGCACGCACAGTCGGATCCGGCACAGCCAGCCAAATCATCCGGTACGGAACCCTGGTCCTGTTCATCGCCATGGGCCTGCAGTTCATGGGAATCGCCGACTCCATCATCAACCTCGCCTTCGGTGCCCTGGTGGTCGGCGGTTCCCTGGCCGCGGCCCTGGACTTCGGCCTCGGCGGACGAGATGCCGCAGCCCGTCAGCTGAAGAAGTGGGAGCGCACCGCCGAGACTCCGACGCCCAGCGGCGAGGGAACCAGCTGATGGCAATATCGGCGGCAGTCCGGCGGGGAGCGGCCAGAACAGGGCCGTAACCTTGTAGACTGAACCGAGATATTGTCACAACGTCCTAAGGGAGAGGTATGAACCTGCCCGTTCTCGCACTGCTGGCTGATGAGTACAACGGTTACGAGCTGCCTATGGCCGCCTGGATCTACGGCGTCGGCATCTTCGCCATCCTGATGCTCAGCCTGCTGATCACCCTCGGCTTCGCCAGCAAGGGTAAGGAACTGCCTGCTGACCCTCAGGCCCACCACTGACGAAACTCATCAGTTTGACCCCACCGCTCACCACCACTGCACCCACCGGGCACCGCCGTCGAATCGGCATCATGGGCGGGACCTTCGATCCCATCCATCATGGTCACCTGGTGGCAGCCTCCGAGGTGGCTGCCGAATTCAGTTTGGATGAAGTGGTGTTCGTCCCCACCGGCGAGCCCTGGCAGAAAGCGGGCCGGGACGTCACCGAGGCTGAGCACCGCTACCTCCTGACGGTGATCGCCACGGCATCCAATCCGAGGTTCTCAGTCTCCCGGGTGGATATCGACCGTGGCGGCAAGACCTACACCATCGACACCCTGCGGGACTTCCACAGGATGTACCCAGATGCAGATCTCTTCTTCATCACCGGGGCAGATGCGATGGCGCAGATCATGTCGTGGAAGAACGTCAGTGAACTGTGGGAACTGGCCCATTTCGTCTCGGTGACCCGCCCCGGCTACCGCAGCGAGGACTTCGGACTCACCGAAAACATCTCGCTGATGGAGATCCCGGCGATGGCGATCAGTTCCACGGATCTGCGAGCCCGGGGCCGTGCCGGCAAACCCGTCTGGTATCTCGTCCCTGATGGAGTGGTCCAGTACATCACCAAGCATCGGCTCTACCAGCCAGATTCAGGCACACCCACCGGGGTTAACACACTGAGCACCTCACCTGGGCATACCATGGAGGACAACAACCAGGAGGCTTCCTCATGAGTGCAGACACTACGGAGCAGCATGCAGCGGGCGGAGATGATCTCCGTGCGCGGTACCTGCCTGTCTCGCGCAAGGAGCTTCGCCGTCGTCGTGAGCTGGAACTAGCCGCTCAGCAGCCCGAGGAAGACCCGGGTGCCGAGGAGGCGCAGTCCTCCGAAGAAGAATCACCCGAGGATCACGCCGCGGAGCAGGAGCTCGCCCAGGCCGTAGAGCACACCACCGCAGCAGAGGGCGATGACGCCCCTGTTGAGCCGGAGAGCGCCGATGAGCCAGAAGACCTAGAAGAGCCGGAGGCAGATGAGACTGAGGCGAAACAGCCCGGTGAGCATGCCGATGAGGAGATTGCCTACCCGGACGATGACGCCACCCAGGTCATCACCGCCATCACCGATGAGGAGCCCGAGGAAGTTCCGGCGCTGAGCCTGCCGAAACCTCCCGAGCCCGAGGATGAGCCAGCTCGGCCCGAAGAAGAGGTTGCAGACGGTGAAGAACCCGATGTCGATGACCTCCAGGCAGTAGACCCCGAGGCCGAGGAGTTCTCAGCAGTAGAGATTGAGAGCGCGCCCGAAGACCAGGCAGATGTTGAGGATGACGACGACTTCGACTTCGACTCCTTCGGCACTGAGTCGTCTGAAGACACTGAGCCATCTGAAGAGCCTGAGTCATCTGAAGACACTGGGCTGCCCGAAACTGATCCCGCCCAGGACTCCGATGAAGAGGAGTCCGAGGATGAACCCTCCTCCCGTCGGGAACGTCGCCTGCTGCGCGAAACCCAATCCATCCCGCCGATGAGCCCTGAGCTGCTGGCTGAGATTGACGCCACCCAGGCGGAGATCGCCAAGATCGAGGATCCCAATAAGGTTGACCCCGAACTGCTGAAGAAACAGCAGGCATTGGCAGCCAAGGCCATGCAGGCCAATCAGGAGCGGTTCCGCAAGCAGAGGGCCGAGGAAGAGAAGGAGGCGCGGCGTCGTCGTCTTGAACGTCCCGAATCTCAGGTCCTGACCGAGAAGATGGTCCGCGACTCCCTGGAGATCGATCCGGAGGAAATGGACTACTTCACCGGACAGATTGAACCGGTGCACGCCCAGGGCGCGCATGGCTTGGATCTGAATAAGATGATCGATGCCACATCTCGTCAGGCCGACCGGCAGAATGTCCTGGTCTGGCTGGTGGTTATCCTGGCAATCCTGCTGGTGGCAGCCATTGCGGCGGTCATTTTCTTTGTGGTGCTCTAGACTGATTGGCCCTATGACTGTTCCTGAGACTGTACTTTCCGAGCTGAAGACTGCCGCGGCAGCTGCAGCCGATAAATTGGCCACCAATATCCTCAGCTATGACGTGGGGGAGAGGCTGGGCATCACTGATGCGTTCCTGGTCTGCTCTGCGCCCTCGGAACGTCAGATTGCGGCAATCTGTGACGAGGTGGAACTGAAGCTTAAGGAGATTCACGGCAGCGCACCGCTGCGCCGTGAGGGCCGTGACTCAGGCACCTGGGTTCTGCTGGACTACGGGCATATGGTCATCCATATTCAGCATGAGCAGGAACGTGCCGTCTACGGACTGGACCGTCTCTACGCAGATGTCCCGAAGCTGGAGCTCGATTTGCCTGAAGAGGAAAATCAGGTGTAATGTATAGGGGTTGCCAACGGGGGAAACTCAAGGCAACGAACAAGTAAATATGGGGGTATGGCGCAGCTGGTAGCGCGTCTGCATGGCATGCAGAAGGTCACGGGTTCGAGTCCCGTTACCTCCACCATTAGACCTTTGGACACACCCAAGACGTGTTCAAGTTGGTTTTGGTTTAGTACCGAGGTGAGGAGCCCGTTCGAGAGAGCGGGCTCTTTATTTTTTGCCGCCGTGTCGGGCTGCTGTCCGCCGTTTGCGGGCGTTTGAGCGGCCTCCTTGGCCTGTTCCGCCTGGGCGACGGTTTGGCGGGTTTGTGCCCCGAGGAGCAGGTCGTAGGCCTGGTGCTGGTGGGCTTCGAGGGTGTGAGTGCCGTCGGTTTCGTCGGTGTAGACGATGATCTTTTCGAAGATGGCTTGGTTGAGCATGCGGCGCAGCGGTTCGGGGGCCTGCTGGTAGGTGGTTCCGCAGTTCTCGGCGAGGTCGAGTGCTTTGATGACCTGGGCTTCTGCGTGATCGAGATCTGCGGTGATGGTACTCAGTTGCCGGGTGATGTCGGCGTGGTGTCGTTCGAGTTTTGCTTGTTGCTCGGTGAGCAGCTTCATGGGGATGGCGTTGCTGTAGTGAGCCTCGAGGAGTTTGCGCTGCTTGTCCTCGGTGTCTTTGAGCTGGTTCTCCAGCAGACTGCGCTCCTCAAAGGTGGAGGCCTTGATCAGGGCTAATGCTTCACGGACGAGGGCTTCGAGGTTCTGGCGGAACTCGGTGGTCAGGGACAGCTGGTCATAGATCTGCTGAATCAGCTGCTCGGCGTACCAGACGGGGATGGAGCGTGCTCGGCAGTTGCCCCGCTTCTTGCTGGCCCGGTTGCCGCAGCTGAAGTATGGGTACCGGGTGCCTTTGCTGCCGGTGGAGATGCTGAGCATCATGCGGCCTCCGCACTGGCACCACAGTGTGGATTTCAGGTAGTTCTCGTGCTTGATGCTGCGTTCGCCGGTGAGTTTGCTGCCCATGATGTCTTGGACCTGCTGGAAGGTACTGGCATCGATCAGGGGTGGGTGCTGGCCGTCATGGATGACTCCTTTATAGGAGACCTTGCCGATGTAGTAGGGGTTGCGCAGGATGTTCTGCACGGATTTGCGGTCCAGTTCCCGTGAGGGTCGCTTAGGTGTGGCACGGGTGCGCAGGCCTCGGCGGGTGAGTTCTTCTGCCAGGGATTCGGTGGTCCATTCTCCGGTGGCGTACTGCTTGAAAGCCCAGGTGATCAGGTGGCGGCGCTCGGGGTCGATGATGATGGTGCGAGTCTCGTGCCCGTCGTGGAACTCCCGGTGATTCAGATAGCCCAGGGGCGCCCGGTGGTGGGTGCCGCCTTGTTTGGCTTTAGTGCTCATCCCCTTCTGAACCTCGTTGGCGAGGTTCTGTGAGTACCACTGGTTCACACTGGAGAGGATGCCCTGCAGCATCTGCCCTGAGGGTGAGGAGTCCAGGGTTTCGGTGGCCGAGACCAGCTTGACCCCGTACTGATTAAACATTTTCATCAGCGTAACTTCGTTCTCACGGTTGCGGGCCAGACGGTCCAGTTTGTGCACGATGACGTAGTCGACCTTGCCCTGCTCCTCTTCGAGGTACTGGAGCATCTTCTTCAGGGCCGGGCGGTTCAGCGTGGTGCCAGAGACCCCGCGGTCGACGAATTCCTTAGCGACCAGTGCCCCGAGCGTGTGGGCCTTGGCCTGGTTGTATTCCTTCTGCGCCGGGATGCTGAAGCCATCGCCGGTGCGACCCCCAGCTGCCTGTTCCTGGGTGGAGACGCGCACATAGGACACCGCCTTCGCCGGGGCCAGATTGAAGCTGACCTGACCGGCTGGTGAAGCGGTGTTATTGGTGCGGAGCGCGTCGAATCCCTGCGTCTCTTCACCGTCATGGGCTAAATTGTTTAGAGTACTGTCCATGGTTCCATTAACGCTCTTTTGGGCGTTTAAGTCCATAGGGTTCGCACCAGGCAGACTGCGGTTTTCCACAGTCTCTTGAGGTGCGGCGGTGTTGTGGTTTTCTCGTTGATTGCTCATGGGGTGGTTTCTCCTTTGGGTGATGTTGATGGGTCTAGTCCGGTGAGCCCGTCCCGCAGCAGTGGCGTCAGCTGGTCCCAGGTGATGACGCGGAACATCTCTTTGGCCAGGCTCTTCTCGGCACCGATGTGGCGCCTCAGGGAGTCGGCGCGCTTGGTGTCGGGGACCAGCCAGAGCACCAGCGGGAAGAAGCCGTGACGCTTGTCCTCTTCTCCGCTGCGCCAATAAGCCTGGTAGGCCTGGGACTTCTTCACCACGCGGCCGGGGTTCTCGGTGGCCATGTCGACCTCGATGAAGTAGGCGAACTCGTCGGTGTTGGTCAGGCCGCGGACTTCCAGATCGGGCTTCAGTGTCTGGACGGCACCGAGGCCGATGAGGTGCTTGCGCCAGCAGTCTGGTTCTCCGGTGACCTCCAGCTGTTGCAGTTCCGGGGTTTGCCGGAGGGTTTCGGCGGCGAGGGTGTGGACTTCGGTCACGGCCAGGGTGTGGTCGATGAAGTCGGTAGAGAGCGCATCGGGACGCTGCCGGGTGCTGCTGCCGGTGATGATCCGGTGACCCCGGGTGGTCGGTGACCAGATGGCCGGAGTGGAGCCACGCTGCCAACCTCCGACCCGGCGTCCTACAGACTGGAGCAGCTCGTGGTGCTGCAGGGACTTCAGGTGCCGGGCGGTCTGGCGTGCTGCCGAGCGGGAACTGCCGTAGTGATGCCCAGTGATCCGGGATAGCTGTTTGGTCGTGCAGAACCGGAACCTGACCACCAGTTCGAGCAGTTCAGCATGGATGGGGTGGTCAAGTTCTGCGGGCATGCGGCGGCTCATCTCATCCCCTCCTTCCACTGCGCGGATGGTTGCGACCTCGGGCTCATCCCCGGCGGTGGGTGCGGGACATGGTGACCCCTGTAAAGGGGGTTAGTCATATGCACCTCTGGGGCATCTTCGGCACCACACCGGCGATGCAGACACCGTGTCAGCAACGCGAAGCGTGCACCGATATGTCTGCCGAGGCGTCCTCTGCATCTGCGGCTGAATATGTTGCTCATGGGTGCCTCCTGCCAAAAACTGGCGGCTGAGATTCGGGATCGTCGTCGGAAGCCCTAGCGGGTTCCTCCACCGACCCCGCCCCACCAGAAGGCACAGCAGCAGCCGGAGCACTCAGCGCGGCGATGTCCTTCTCCACCTCGGTGATGGGCTGCCCGTACAGCTGGGCAGCAGTCGCAATTACGTTCGCCGGATCGGTGACCTGTGATGGGCCGGGGTTTAGTTTCAGGGTCATCCAGCCGGTGCTTTGTCCGTTGTGGAGCAGATTGGCCTGGGCGTGATACTTCGGCAGTTGAATGAAGTCCTGGGCATCTAGGCCATCGGCGTACTTGGCCAGGGTTGCAGCATCTTTGGGCGAGGTACCCCAGATGATCTGGTTGCGGCAGTTCGAGGAGATCGCTGAATACATCTGCGGGCTGAGCTGACCGTCGATCTGCTGGGTGGCGAGTACAAAATTTGTTCGCAGGCTGCGGGCCATCGCCAGAGCTTCGGCCATGTCGCCGGAGAAGCTGGAGAGGAAGTCGTGGGCTTCATCGATCACCACCGAGACCGGCCGACGATGTTCGGCGGGAACGCTCTGCCGTGCCAAAGTTTGCTGCCAGATCATCGAGACCAGCAGGTTGCCGATTAGCCGGGCGGTCTCAGCTCCCAGCAGTCCTTTGTTCAGGGAGCACAGGATGGTGGTGGGCTGAGTAAAGAAGGTGTTCAGGCTCCAGCGCGGCTCTGGCTGGCCGAGCATGGCCCGCAGGCCACGGCGCAGCAGCAGCGGATGGATCCGCCGCAGCACCGGGGCGATGTCGTACTGCTGGGCGGCAGGAGTCTTGGCTTCGTACTGGCTCCAGAAGTCCTCCAGGCCCGTCAGGTCATCCACACGCTTGAGCACTCGGGTCCGGAAGCCTGTGTCGGTCAGCAGCGGCACCAGCCACAGCAGCGTCGCCGAACGCCCTTGAGAATCTGTAACCCGCGTCAGGGTGTGCAGTGCTGCCGAAAATACCTGCCGGGTGGAGGCCCCCCAGGGTCGTTCATCGAGGCCTTCGAAGATCGCCAGCAGGTTATCGGCCCGCACCGCCGCCAACCCCGTGGGGCCAGCCAGTGGGTTCAGGCCGACCGGGCGGTCGCTGGAGGGGTCGATGACGATGATCTGCCGGTCAGTATCCTCGGGGTGTAGGCCTGCGGCTCCTTGGACGATGTCGCCCTTGGGGTCCAGCAGCAGCACGGAGCGTTGGGCGCGGATATCGGCATCGATGAGTCCCAGCAGTGTGGTGGATTTGCCGCTGCCTGTCTTGCCCAGCAGCCAGGCATGAGCAGCGTCTTTGATCGGGATGCCGACCCGGGTCTCTTCGAACCCAGCAGCCGAGGAGGTCCCGATGATGCGGTCGGTGTCGATGATGTGTGCTGGTGGCGGCAGGTGCCGAGGATGAATCGATCCTGCCCCGGGCATCTGGTCGTTCTCGCTGATCGGCCAGCCGGTCAGCCCTGCGGCCTCGGCTGCGGTGAGACGGTTCAACCACCGTGGCGGCAGAATCCCTTGTTGGATCAGCCGGGGGTTCTCGTCAGTCAGCACGATCTGCACCCCCGGGGTCTCCAGCAGTTTCAAGGCCGAGCGTAGCCGCCGAATGACGCTACGAGCCTGCTCGGGGCTTTCTGCGGTGGCTGCTAGGCGCAGATGGACTGCGAACCCGTGTTGGCCGGTACGGGCCTTGTGCCACGGGCTCAGCGCCTCAGAAGACGGTGAATAGGCCGGGTAACGGCGCCCGAACATCAGCTGCAGTACCGCCTGCTGACCGTCAGACAGGCCGCCGACGGCGGCGTGCAGCGCGGTGATAGCAGCAGTAACCTTCTCCTGATTCAGCACCGGGCGCTTCCCGGAGATCACCGACTTCGTGCTCAGAACAGGTGCAGTGCGGGGTTGACGCTGTTCGACAACGCGCACGCCCAGCTGGCCGGTGAGCATCCGGGAGACCTCGGCGCTGGCTTCTGGTGTTGTGGCCAACAGCCAGCAGGTGTGATTACTCGTGGCCCGCAGCTCGAGGATGATTTCGCCGAGATGAACAGCCGCTGCGATCTGAGCCAGTACCGCGCGAGTTGCTTGGGGTGTGACGGGTCCGGTGAAGACCAGCTGGCGCCACACCCAGGTGTGGGTTTTAGGTTTCAGCAGCGGCATCGCAGCCTCCTTCCTCCAAGGTGATGACCTGGCCCCTGTCCTCTTGGGTGTGGTGGTAGAAGGCGATCAGCAGCATGGCTTTGGCGAACTGCTGGCGATCCATGTCTCGGTGGAAGACCGGGGCCAGTTTGTGCGGGTAGTTGCCCTGCCGAGGGGGTCGCCCACCACGACCTCGGCGATGGTGAGATGAGTTGTTGGTGTGCATGGGCGACCTCCTTTCATCAGGTCATAAGGGTTGATATCGGGGTACCCGAGGGGTGGGTCACCAGGTCCGGCGCAGCTTCCACCACCAGATCCCGGTGATGACAGCGGCGGTGAGGATCAGGCCGATTAGCAGCGCCCACCAGATACTGGAGAGGAGCTCAACGATGAGCACCAGGGCGATGGCCACCACCAGAAGCTTCAGCACGATGCCGAGCAGCCGGTCAGTCAGACCTGCGGGGCTGGATGAGGACATGGTGACTCCTCACGGGTTTCGGAGCCGCAACCGGCAGGGTCTGGTGTGGTGAACATGCCCTGCGGGGTGCGGCAGGCTTGGTTATAAACAAAAAATTCGCGGCTGTAAAGTGTCTCTTCGCTCAAAGGACGCCCGACGCACCGAGCGATGCGACAGGTGCCAACAGAGGCCAGAAATCCGGTTATGGCACCGGTTGGCACGTGTTGCGGGATGTACAACGATTCTGCGGTTTTCGTGCTCCGAGATGCTCCCGGGGGGTAAGTGGCTCATTCGGCGATGTTGCGCCAGCCCTGCCCGGCAGCCTCGTGCATCGCCATCCGAGTCTCACGGTGGATGGCCTCCTGCTTGGCCTTCGCGGCCAAATACTCGGCCACCAGACGCTGCTCGGAAGTCATAGCCGGGATCTCCGGGCGTGGGCGACGGTGCTGGATCCAATCCAGTGAATCCTCCACCACCATCGCAGGCTCCGTGGTGGAGGCCGGGGCCTCCGGGCTGAAGTGCTGACGAAGGCGGTCCGCCAGCATCCTCAGCCCGGAGACGGCACCGATCACCAGCACCGTGACCAGCACGGCGATGATGAACAGGTCAGCGGCAGTCATCACCGGGTCACTCCCCGAAGCTGATCACGCTGCGGCGGAACTTCTCCGCAGCGGCCAGCTCGATCTGCACCAGCACCGGAGCCAGGTCCGGGTGCTGCTGGGTGTGGTGCTGCCTGGTCTGATCGATATCAGCCATAAGATCCATGCCATTGACCGCTAAGGCGGCAGTGGCATCCTGCTCCAGCTTCGCCAACCGGGCTTCCTGCTTGACCCTGTCAACGGCCTGGTCGTACTTACGCGATTCCTGGTTCCGGGAGAGCGCTCGTCCGCTGCTGCTCCACTTCTCAAGCTCACTCATGGTGATCACTTCCCTGTGGTGTTGTTGGTGTGCTGGTGATGGCGGGTGTAGTGACGGACCACCCGGGCGCAGTCGCGGTAGAGCGGAGCGATGATGTTCCTGTACTGCTGCTCTAGGCGGTCGCGGGCGGTCTTGGTGTCCTTGGCGGTCTTGGCTGCCAGATCTGCGTCGTAATCGGTCAGCCTGGCCACCAGGCGCTGGTAGGCCTCTTCGAAGTCGGAGATGCACTCCAGCAGCGTGGCCGTATCGTGCATCCCTTGGATGGCCCACTCAGGGGCTTTGGTCTGTGGTCTGCGTTCCATGGTTCGTGGTCCTTCGAGGGTGAGGGGGCTGGGTGGTCAGTGGTTGGTGATGGTCTTCTCGATCAGATCGAGAACCGCGCGAATGTCATCGAGCATGGTCCGCACCGGGCTGACATTCAGATGCACGCCCTGATGCCGGTCCAGGTCCTCGCGGGTGTAGCGCAGCGCGTTCTGCGCAGCAGCGTGGATATCGAGCTGGTACTGCCCAATACGGCTGGTGAGCATATGGGACTGCTTGAGCTTGGAGTGGTTCATGGGGATTCACCTCCTTCGCCTGTCGACTGCAATTACCCCGCCAGTGGGCCTTGGTCCGTAGATGTCCCACAAGATTGCGGCGGGGACATCGGAGTACATCCAGGTCAGAAGCAGGCACTCGGCGTGTCTCGGAAGACGCGTGTCGTGGGCTTAGAGGTCGAAGGAGGTCGGATTCGGCAGGTTTAAGGCAAGAGAAAAGCCCACCAAGCAGAGGGCGTCGAACCGCATAGCGGTGAGCTTTTCTCTGTTGATGGGCGGGTGGTCAGCTATCCGAGGCGCCGGAGTTCACTAAGAAGCTCTTCGGCGCTCTTGGCTGCTTCGTGGCGGTCCTTCTCCGACAGGTGCACGTCGTCAATGGCATCAGCGCAAACCTGTAGTGCGCCTTGGAGAAGAGCACGACCTTCGAGGCCTCGTTCTTTTAGCAGAAGAATCCGAGAGCGGATGCGATCCCTATCGGAGGGACGCCGCTCTGGTTCTGCAAACCGGAACGTCTGCTGGCAGATCGTGAGCGTCTCAAGCCCAAGGTCAAGTGTCCACACTGTGCCAGGGGCGCGGAAGCCAGGCGGTAATGGACCTCCAGCCTGGTGTTCCGGATTGTAGGGGTCATACGCCTCATCCTCTGAGTAAAGAGTCTCGATCATCTCTTCGTAGGTTTCGGCCTCTGGCCGGTCCTCCTCGAGATCCACTTCAGGATCAGGGAGTATCCCCTCAGGCATCGGTGCTGGCTGCGCATCCTCGGGAACGTGACGATCTTCGTCGTTGCAAGTGCTGTACATGTGGTGGCCTCCTTGGGCTCAAGCGTGTTCCGCACGCGAGCGGGGCCAACAACTGACTGATGCTGACCGAGGCAAACACCGTGATGTCCGCGTCGATCAGCACCAAAAGAACGTAACCGAATGAGGTTCAGTTATTGTGCAAATAATAGCATATTTATGCTATTTCGTCAATGTTTATGCGCTTGCCCTACCCTCTCGACAGACGGGCTGGCATAGGATCAGGATCAGCGACGAGAGGGGCGACATGGCACGGGAGCTGAGCGGCGACGAGCGAGAGCAGCTTCGTGGGCATGTTGAGCATCTGTTGCTGAACGCGCAGCAATTCCCACCCTGCCCCGGCAAAGAACATGTCGATCGCGACCCCTCTAAGGCGGATGCGTCGTTTGCCATTTTGCAAGAATTCGCCGACCTGGTGGCCACCCGGTGCGAGCAACTCGTTGGCGGGGTCGCAGTACGAAACCACTTCGCTATCTATTTCCTCCAGCAGGTGATCATCCATGCCGTCGAGGAAGAGGCCGATGACGACTACCGTCAAGCTCTTCTTGCGGCCCAGCACCTGGCACTCGCGCCCGAAGAGACCGAGGAGTCATCCCTCGAAGAGCTGGCGCGCTCTACCTATGAGGCAATGATCAGCGCGCCGGACATTGCCCCGCCCAGCGTCGATGATGGTCGCGCCTACACGGAGCTCCTGGCTAATTCTGTGGTCTTTCGCCGGAACTTCGGTGCTCATCACGCAGGGTACGACGTAGGTAAGCATGCGCTCCGGCCCGCGCGTGATCCCAGGGGGCGTCTGGTTGCAGCTCAGGTGACGAGATATCTACGCCTGACGCTAGAAAGCCGAGCGCGCATGGTGGTCCTGTGGAAGCGCTACACCTGGGACTTCTACACGACATGGGGCGACGGGTTCGTCCCTGCGGTGGCGCCGAAACATGGTCCACAGCGCGATCTCTATAGTTACCATCTGCCACCAGAAGAGCCGGTGCTGAACAGTATCCGAGACCACCCTCGGCAAAGTAATACGAGCAGCTTCTTCCGAGTGAAGCGACTGGAGAATGGTGAGGTAATACGCCCAGCCAGCAGCGAGGTTATTCTCCGCCCCGGTGATTCCTGCCGGTGCGTGGTCTACATCTGCGATGACACCGCTGTAGACGCGGAAGAGGGCGCCAAGGACGTCGTACTCCGGATCGACGCACCGAAAGTAATTGCAGGCTCGAAACAGCTAAGAGCGACGCTCAGCGCCAGCAATACCGAGCATCCAAGAGTTTGGGATTCGGTCGTGATCACGATGACCAAACCCGAGGGGAGAGCTTGGGCGAGGCTCTGCCAGAAGAGCCTGAAGCTATACAACCTCACGACCAAGCGTGAGATCCCCGTCGAGAACATCCGCGCCGTCTTCCGTGAAGGGATTCAGATACCGGCAGCGGAATCGACACGAGACGGCACGCGCCCGACATACGCCTTGACCTTTGACATACAGGCTGACTACCCAAACTTTGAGGTTAAAGCCAGGGCACGGATATCAGAACCCGGCACAGATGATGAGTTCCGTGAGTTCATCAAGATCCGCCCCGGGCAGATCATGGAAGTAGAGGTTACCTACACCAACACCGGCAGCGTTAAGCAGAACGGCGTGGAATTGATCCTGAACGAGCTGCCCCTGCCCTTGCGCGCCTACCCCAGCAAAGTGCGGATCACGAGATCCTCCGACCCCGATACAACCATCAATTCGGATGATTCACTGAAGGTGGACCGGCGCATCAAGCTCGACCAGACGCACCCCAGCGAGGTGCTGACCATGCTCTTCTATCTGAAAGTCGCCGACAACGCTGACGACAGCTTCTTTTATCGGCAAGGAACTCACTGGGTCAACATGGAGAAGTTCGCGTCGATTGCCACCCAGAACGGGACCAAGCATGCCTCGCTAGATGTGCTCATCCACGCCGAACATGGGGCCACGATGCCCACCGGCTACTTCGAAGCTATCGCAGAAGAAATAGGCGAAGCGTAGCAGCAGAACTTACTCGTCTGCCCCGTCCTCGCGCTTGTGGCGCTCCAGCAGGTCTTTATGGCGTTCCCGCATCTCTGGGGTGGCCGTGATGTTCCGGTAGTGCGCCAGCAGAGCCTTAGCCAGCAGGTCCGGGTCCGGATTCCTGGGGTGCAGGCTGGTGATATAGATCGGGTCGTTATTGGGCGGACGTCCGCGCTTCTTCGGTTTCGGAGACGGCTCAGACAATCAGGGTTCTCCCCGTTCGTGAAGGGCCAGTGGTTCCAGGCCAGCAGCCGCAGGTGACACTTGTGGAAACCCCGATGGAACAGTGCCTGAATGTTATAAACTCCGGGTACCGCCGTGGCCTCATCTCCTCTGAAGTATGTGTCTTCAGGATTGGCGACCGGCTAACCCGACTCCTGCACCAGTGCATCAGTAACGCGAAATAGCTCAAGGATGGGCGTCTCTAGCGAAGGTTCCAGCTTTCTTGATTAGAGGGTTCTCTAGTCAACCAGCGGAATCGCCCCTTGTTGAGGACGCAGAATCACTACCTGATGCCGAGCACGGGTGATTCCTACGCGCAACAAACGACGCGCTGAGGTGCGCTGTGCCGATGTGTCCGTCTCGCGGAAGAAACTTCCCTGGTACTGCCCTTCAACGAGCAGCACGCCGTCAAATTCTTTCCCCTTCGCCTTATGAATGGTCATTAGTACACAGCCCTGTGGGTTGCGTTGATCAGACTGAAGTCTTCCTGCTTCGAGCGCCCGGCGTACGGGGGTGATGGCATTGCCGTAGCTCCCATCAAGGTCCCACGCTTCAGCGAGTCGACTCCCGATCTCGTCCGTCGCTCGAAAGAGTCGGACGAACTTCGCGTTCGTCACCAGGTCTGCCAAATCATTTCCCGTACCGAGCAAATCTCGTGCACTACGCCAGTCGCTCGATGGGTCACCTTGAGGTATAAAGCTGCGTTCGCAGGCGGCACCAAGAGCTCTGGCACTGGTTAGTCGCTGCGACTCACCCTTCCGTGCTCGCTCTGCCGCTATTCTGTAGCGTTCGGTGGTTTGCCTTGCACTCTTGCTCGCGTTAGTGGCGTTCTTCGCCTCGAAATAGTCAGCGATGCAATCAAGAGTTTGGCCGAGCGCGACCTCTGGCGAATGGCTTGGCCACTCCAAAATCGAGGCAACGGCCAGTGCAGCAGCAGCCGTCAGGTCTGCATCCCAGAGGACATCATGGTCCACCGGGTTCAGAGTCCGACCATTGAAGCTGTGCTCATTACTGAGGATCGATGACAGCTTGCCGACCAGCGAGTTTGTTCTTGCAAGCACGACGACCGAGGGGTGGGTGATGCCCTTCTTACGAAGCGAACTAAACATCCAGACGACGCCGGCGTGAACGGTACTGTCGAACCCATTAGGCCAGTACGAGCGTGTAGTTACATCCTGCGTGTCCGGGAGGGGACGATTCGCTAGAACCGCATCGGCGTAGCGCAGGATTCCCCCTCCCGGGCTCCGGTGATTTTCACCGCTGAGGTCAAACTCCGCTGGGTGGAGATGAGCACGCAGGTGATTGAGGCGCTCCGGATCCACTCGCGAGTCATAGTCAAATATGCGCTGGTCTGGATCGGCCATAAAGACAGTCTTCGACCGTGTAGACAGCGCCTTGACGAGGTTCCATTGCGAGTCGTCGGTATCCTGGAACTCATCGAGGATTACCACGGGGTATTTATTGGCGAGCAGAGACCCTATTGACGTGCTGCCTGCGACAAGTTGGGCAGCGGCTGCAGCGAACTGGCTGAATACGTAGCGCCCCTCCTCATGGGCAAGGCGTTCTGTCTCGGACTCCCAGTCCCCTTCGAAAGCTGCTTTAGCGAGATTCTCCTGGCCGGGATAGATAATGCGTGGAGAGCGCCCAGTGAGCAGCTTGCCATGAGTCCGGAGAATCTCCATCGCAAACGCATGGTAGGTGCGCACAGCGATCTGCTGACGCTCGTCAGAACGAAGGATGTCGCGGCAACGGATCTCTACCTGCCGAACGGCCGCACGAGAGAAGCTGAGGAAAAGGACCTCCTGGCCTGGCTTAAGGTCGGGTAGCATCGCCTGGGCTTTCAGGAGAGACAGGGTGGTCTTACCAGACCCTGGCCCGCCGAGCACCAAAACGGGGCAGTCATAATTCAGGGCACCCTGGGCGATTTTGGAGAGTTGCACCTCCACAGCACTTACTCCCCGGGCTCTGCAGTGCTGGCCCCCGGCGTAACAGCGTCGTCCAGTATCAGTTCAGGCTCGTCCTGGAGCTGTTCGTTGATGGCGAGAAGCGCATCACGGATGAAGTCGGGCAGATCAGCCTCAGTCTGACACTGTCCGACAAATATGTCGGTGTACCCGAAACCGAAAGCATCCCCCTTGCGGGCTTTCAACACCTTTATTGCCAGCGCGGGCAGATCATGGTCTGTGACTTTCTCCGCCACGTAGGGGTGACTCGTCGGATAATCGTCTCGCTGAACGACCTCGTCGAGGAAGTTCCTCAGTACATAAGTCGGAACCTCCTTGACGAGAATCTCCTCTATACCCGTCTCCGGTGACTCCCAGAAACCGTCGAACAACTTGATGTTCTCAATCGCATCTGCTGCATCGGGGGCATTTAGCTTGTCGCGCATGCCATAGACGCGCTTGCCGAGAGCTTTGAACATCGGAGCGAAGCCTGGCACTGCACGGTCGTTGCCCGCGTTGAAGAGAGAGACGCCAGCGAGGTCGATGTGTGAGTAGTCATTCCTGAACTGTTCGAGTGCTGATGAGACCGCGTGAACGGCAACCATTTCCGTCTGGCCCTCGAGGACGAAAACAGCGCGACTAAGGATCGCCTCAGAAAACTGGCGGCGCTGGGTTCGGTAGGTCTTTGGCTTAACGCTTGTGGTGTCAATCGGTGCGCCCGACAAAGTCTCACCGTCCCGCGAGAGGATCACAACGTTATCCGGAGCAAACTGCTCGATGACATAAGGTGAGTGGGACGTGACGATCGACTGTCCCATTTGCTGCACCACATACTTGGTCACGCGTCGCTGAGTGTGGGGAGGAAGTGCGATCTCAGGCTCTTCCATCACGAAGATGACCGATTGGTCTCCTTTCAGATCCGCGATGATCGTTAGCAACGCGAAAACCAGCATGTTGACTGACCCGGTGCCCTGCTTGGCGAACGGCACCGAATGGCTACTTGGTTGCGTCGCAACAAAGAGACGTACGACCTCGCGCAGATGCTCGCGCGTCAGATCTGAGGCGAAGAACGCCGCAGAGTCTTCACCCGGAGCCAGGTTGACGAACTGGCCTAGGCGTGCGCGAATGTTGTCTCGGATAACCTTCAGCTGTTCGATCTCTCCGATCGCCGGATCTAGGTCTTGCAGCGCCCCAAGTGCATTCCGCCACATTTCTGCTGCGCCCTCGCCACCGAGCCGAAGGATGGTGTCGAGCAGCGAACCGCGTTGCAGGCTAAGCGCACGAGACCCGGTACGCAACGCTCGCAGGAAGATGAATCCGCAGACTCTCTTGTGCTTACTACTGAATCGAGCGCGACCGGATCCCAGGGATGCGCGGTCCTCGTCATCCAGCTCATCGAGTTCAGGTAGTGGATGATCAAAGAATGTGTCCCCAACGAAGTCGTCTTCCTCCTTGTCGTATCGACCTATGAAGACGACAGGGAGCGCCCAAATTACATGGTCATTGTCTGCGGACTGGAGACTATCCGGCTCTGTGTCAATAAACTCAAGGGATTTGTCATCCCAGCGGCGTAAATGCTGCATGAAGCGGCGCCGCTGCTCATCTGAAAGGTCTGTGAGCACAGCACGAATGCAGATCTCTTGAGGCTGCCCGTCACTATCCAGATACCTCCCATGAGAAAAGTCGTGCTCGTCGATGACTGGTCGGCGATAGAGACGCTCCGGTCCAAGTACGAGCTCTAGGGCTTCGCAGACAGTCGATTTACCGATATTGTTTCCACCTACCAGCAAGGTGTGCTCTTGGAAAACCACCTCACCTGAAGTGATTCCCCGAAAGTTCTCTATCTCGAGTCGGCGAATTCTCATGCTTAGTCGACTTTCCTCTGCACTAACTCCCCGCGAGCCGCGTCATATTCGAAGTCGACGATGCCGCCAGAGGTAATCAGCTCGATGGCACGGTCGATCACGGGCAGAGGGACTGCGTACCACTCAGAGGGTTCGTAGCGACGGCCGTCTTTGCCGACCTGACTGACGTTGAGTTTCACATCCGCGAACACCCGGTGCAGTAGGTGCTCCAGTGCGGAGGTTTTCAGGTTGTAGGTGCGGTAGCTGGCCACGATCTCTACCGGGGCCATCAGGTAGGTGGGTTCCTTCTCGGCACCAGCGATGCGCTTTTCCACAGGGCCGCGGGAAAACCCGATCTTGTAGAGGTTCTCGATGCCGCTGATCTGCGGGTCATCGCTGAGGGAGCGCAGTACGTAGATGAAACCTGTGGCCTGGTCATCAGGCAGGATCTCCCCGTGATTGGCGTCGACCACCGCGAAGCCTTCTTGCTCATAAAGGCGTCCCGCTAGTGAGCGGCGGTAGAGGCTGGATTCTGTGCCGTTCTCGAAGATGGTGCGGGTGCGCTGCTTATACCGAACTCGCTTACCTGGTACCGGCTGTTTCTCACCTACCTCGGCGACGAAGAGCATCAGGCCCGAGAGCACGAAGAACGCCCCTGGTTCGATGCTGGATTCTCCACCGAATGGCACGAGCTTGGCCTGTCCGTTGCGCAGTTCTTCGTGTTTCTGCGCGAACAGTGGCTCGAACTCCTTGAAGTCCTCGCTCTTGATCCGCTGGGCTACCTCTTCAGGGTCAGTCCGTTGCGCCCGTGGCGGGGTTGGCAGGCTGCTGGTGTCGAGGATCCCGGAAGTATCTTCCAGTAGGTCGGCACCATCGGAGTCCAGTAGCTCATCGAGAGATTCTGGTGCTTCTGGCACCTCGAGCAGCCCGAACTCGTCTAGGTGTTTGAGCGCCTGGATCTTCTCGTCATTGGCCAGGATGCCGTCCAGCCTGGCTCCGAGCTTACGTTCGGCGATCTCGCGGGTGGTTGAGCTCGGGATGCGCTGGTGCTCGCGGTAGAACTCCACGATCTCCAGGAACGAGCGTTCAAGCCGGTCGCTGGAGGTGACCTTGGCTGGTTTCTTCGGAGCGTCCAGCAGTCCGGCGTCGTCGGAGGCAAGGATGCTGTCGAGATCGAGTTTCTCGCTCATAGCTACTGTGCACCTCCTTGGGCTTCGCGTTCCCGCTTCAGCTTCTGCAGGAACAACAATGCCTCAGCCAGGCGACGCTCTGTCTGGTCCTCGCTGCGCAAATCCGGACGGCGCCTGTTGACCTTGTGGAACTGCTGGATCTTCGGCCACAGTGCCACGGCTTCTTCCTCGGTCATCTGAATCCGATTCGAGGAAATGGTGTCCTGAATAATCCGCAACACCCCGGGGGTCACCGACTTCGACATCACCTCGAAGGCACGCTGGAACGGGTTGACCGAGTCGATGAGGTTGATGTTGAGCTCTTCGATGTTGACGAACTTGTCCTGCATCTTGATAAACCGCTTATCGCCAACATTCTTGACCTCACCGTTCTTTACCACCGAGTCCACCACCACTTGCTGGCGGAGCTCCTCGACCTGGGACTCATCGAGGTCTGGGTAGCGGTCGCGGATGATCTTCGGAATCAGCACCTTGTTGGTGGTCTCCGGGTCAGCGTTAGCTGCGGCCTGCTTCACGAAGGTCTCATCCTGCAGCACCGTGGCCTTCAGGTCGTTGAGGTCCGTAGCGACGATCTGCTTGACCCGATCCGAGGACGGCTCCTTGAACCCCTTGATCTGCAACTCACCAGGCTTCGGCGCATCGTCATTGCCGGTCTTAGCCTTGAACGTGAAGTTCGGTGCCAGCACCTGCTCCATCAACAGGGAGGCGGTGATGGCTTTGAGCATGTTGTTCACCGAGATCTTGACCTCATCCGAGGTCGCATCCGGCTGCGCAATTAGATTGGTGAACTGTGCATGCTGCTTACCCGGACTATCGCGTGTCACCCGCCCGATAATCTGAATCACTTCTGTCAGTGACGCGCGGTAGCCCACAGTCAGTGCGTGCTCGGCGAAGGGCCAGTCAAAGCCCTCTTTCGCCATCCCCAGGGCGATAATGACATCCACCGCATCCCGGTCCTTAGAGGCCACGGTGCTCAAGTAGTGCAGTGTTTCGGCGCGGGCCAGCTGGTCCATGTCATCGACCAGGTCTGCCACGCGCAGCATCTCGCCGTTATCTTTGCGGCGGACCTGCAAGATGCCGGTGTCTTCTTCCTGGCTGACCACCTCACCGATGGCATCCAGAATGAACCCGACCTCTTCGATCTTGTCCTTGGTGGACTCACCACTGTTGACGTTCGGGATATGCAGGATGGTCTTCTTATCCAGGTCCAGGATCTCGTGGATCGCGCTGGTGTAGCGCCCCTGGTAGAAGTGATGTCCAATCCCGAGAGACTTTAGGTGCTCGTACCCGTTGAGCTGGTCGTAGTAGTTGAACGTCACCGGCGTGAACTTCGCCTCATCCGCAGGAGAGAGCACCGGCACCGAGTCTCCACGGAAGTATGAACCAGTCATCGCCACGATGTGAGCATCCGAGTTGGCCATCACGCCCTTGAGCAACTCACCCAGCCGATTGCTGCCAGTATCCGAGGAGACGTGGTGGAACTCGTCAATGGCCAGCACTGTGCCGTTGAACGCGCCAGCGGGCAGCTTCTCGTAGGCGAACCGCAGCGTCGCGTGCGTACAGACCAGCGTTGCATCGGGGCCGTTGAGAAAGTCGATGAACTGATCCACCTTGCCCGCAGATGAACCCGGGGTGCATAGGTTGTGTTCGTCCTTGATCTCCCAATCAGCGAAGAACCCGTGACGCGTCAGCTGCGTGTTAGCAAACGAGCCACCGATAGAGCGTTCCGGCACCGCCACGATGACCTTCTGCCGCCCCTGGTTATACAGCTTGTCCAGCCCCACGAACATCAGAGCGCGGGACTTACCAGAAGCAGGCGGAGCCTTCACCAACAGATACTGCGCAGCCCGCTGGGCATAGACCCGCTGCTGCATCTCCCGCATCCCCAACGCATCAGTATTGACGCTGTTACCGGTCTGCGCGTACTCAACGTTGACGACATTCACTGGCTTCTTCGCTGCACTCACTTGGCCTCCTCCTTCGCTGTCATCTCCTCATACAGACGGAAGAGGTACGACAGCCGATCCTCATCCAGCTCGAAGCCACTCTTCTTATAGATCCGATCCACCAGATCATCCAGCTCCTGATGCGCCTCACGCAGATCCCCCGGCATCTTCTCCGGGTCGTAGAGCTCAGCCAGGGTCTTCTCTGAGTGATACTCCCGAACATCCAGCACGCGGTATGCCGCTTCTGTCAGCCGTTCCTTGGTCGGGTCGCTAAGGGGAGGGACTGGGAAGTTGTTGTAGACGATTGAATTGGAGTACCGGTAGTCTTTCTTCAGCTTTCCGCCAACCGCTCGCATCCACGCCATATGTATTTTTGACGTTAGAAGCCCAAAGAGCCAGAGCTCTGGATCGTATACAACATTCAAAGCATTGGTCGCAACTACTCCTCTTCCAACGACATCGATCGGAATGTACTCCCGCCTTTCAGATGAATGATTAGGCACAAGAATGGCAATATTGCGAGGTTCCTTCTGTTCACGGAAGCTATAGGGGCGTCCTGCTTTCTTGCGAGTGCCAGCGTCTTTGCTGCTGAGGCGAAATTCTTCAACCTGTGCGACACGTTCCTTGATAGAGGCGAATTCTAGAGCGCCCTCTACCTCAGAGTCACCTATCCACAGGCACCACCTCTCCACTCCTTTGATTAACTCCGTGCTTCCAGTTAATCGACGCGTATATGCAGTAGCTGACGGGTGTTCGGATATTAGAGCTTCTCGTTCATCGGGACTCATGATTAAATTCCCACCATCAAGCGGCATGTTTCCAAACTCCATCTTTGGGAGACCAGCTAACGGGCGGGTTCGCTTTGAGACTGATATATCGTTGCCGTCTGCCAAGTAGCCGTTGATATTCTTGACTTCAATACGCATGTCATCCGTATAGAGATACTTCGGAGATGGGACGATGTTCCGAAGATTTATAACTGCCACAGTTACTCCAGCACCACCCTTGGCATTGTTCTCCCACTTGAACGATGTGTAGGCATAGCCGACCTCCAGTCCCATCTCGAAGATCATCGGAAACATAAGCCCGACATGCTCGCCTTGCGATACGGAGTTGGTCGTCACGAATGACAGCTGCGCCTTTGTCCCGGAAATGTAATCAGCACCCTTCACGAACCACAGGGCAATGTAGTCCAGGTTCTTTGAGTAGGTGCGGCTTCCGAACACATGCGGGAAGTCAGCTTTCTGCTCAGCTGTCTGGCGTTTGCTGCCGAGATAGGGTGGATTACTGATCAGGTAGATCTCGTCGGTGCCG
This sequence comes from Nesterenkonia sedimenti, assembly GCF_012641515.1. Classification (GTDB taxonomy): domain Bacteria; phylum Actinomycetota; class Actinomycetes; order Actinomycetales; family Micrococcaceae; genus Nesterenkonia; species Nesterenkonia sedimenti. The sequence continues at coordinate 239,450 of NZ_JABAHY010000001.1, forward strand.
TTGTTGGCGCAGATAGAGTTCCAGTCCACTCGCGTGGCATTGCCCTGATGGACCTGACCGGCTTCTTTCAGCGGGATCAGGGAAAGTTCGATTCCGAACTTCTCGCGGAACTCGACGTTCATCTGGTGCTTGGCGATCCACATCGACAGGATCGCGACCTCGGTGGCGAACGGGTCAATCTCGATGCCGTAGAAGTTCTCGATATTGATCCATGAACCCAGCAGCTCTTGCTGTGTGCCACTACCGCTGAGCTCACCGATGCGCTCAAGGATGGCGTGTTCGAGCTTGCGCAGTTCCTTGTACGCGATGACTAGGAAGTTCCCGGAGCCGCAGGCTGGGTCGAAGATCTTGATCTCGCTGATCCGACGGCGCAGCTCCTTGAGTTTCGGGATGCTGTTGAAGTGCTTATTGAACTGCTCTTTAAGTTCGTCCATGAACAGCGGGTCAATGGTCTTTAGGATGTTCGGCACAGAGGTGTAATGCTGCCCGAGGTCAGAGCGCTGGCCCGGGGCCACCACTGCCTGGAACATCGAACCAAAGATGTCAGGGTTGATCTCTTCCCACCGGAGTTTCCCGAGCTCGATCAGGGCGTCGCGGGACTTCTTGTTGAACTTCGGCACCGTGTGGCGCTGGTCTGCAGCGAAGAGCCGTCCGTTGACGTAGCCGAAGTCAGCCAGGTAGCTCGGCTTCTGCGCCTTGTCCTCGGTATCGAGGGCGAGGAAGAGGTCGTTCAGGAACTGGTCAACATCGGAGCCGTCAAGCTGCGTGTAGGCCTCGACTGCGCTGGTGAACTGGCCGTCTTTGAAGACCCCCGTGTCTTCTGCGAAATAGCAGAACAACAGCCGGGTGAAGAAGACGTTCAGGGCGTGACGGCTGGTCTCGGTAGCGTTGAGATCCGGGTTGATCGCCAGCAACTCGTCGAAGAGCTTCGCCATGCGCTCGGCAGCTTTGACGTCTGCGTGAGCCTCGGCAACGTACTGGGCCTTCTCCATGCCTGCCCATGGCAGGAAGAACGTGAAGTGCTCGTCGATCTCAGCGATCGGGATCGCCAGCGTCTCGTTGGTCTTGGTATCAACCGCCAGCAGATCCACATAATCGGTGACGATCACGAACCGGGTCGCGAACCGGACAACCGTCGGCGAGGTGCGCAGCTCGTCAATCGTGGCGTAGAGATCACCACTGGTCGGCTTGAAGTAGACGACGTTCTTCTGCGCAACCTCAGTCTCTGGGTCATCCGCGACGTTCAACGAACCGTTGCGCAGCCGGGTGATGTTGCCCTTGGACCGCCCATAGGCGGCCATCAGGTCGAAGATAAACTCCCGGTCGTAGCTCTCACGGCCACCGAGAGGACGGACGCGCTCCTCGACTGACTTCAGGTTCAGCCTCATCGGGTCACCTCCGCAACAGCGGGCACAGTAAACGATGGCAACAGGCAGATGTGCAGCGACGACTCCAGTGATGACGTGCTCATATGGTTGTGGTTCTCCCTCACCCGCAGGTATGTTAAGTGATTCACAATCCAGCCTACCGGGGAGGTCGGACATGCAGATGTTCCGCACACCGAACTGGCCTGGAGTTGGATCCTCGCAGAGCGGGAGCAGAGGAGCTCAGAACCGCTACTTGCGAACTGTTCTTATTATCGCATATCGCAGGAGTCAGTAAAAGGCCATTTCCTGGAGGACATCGTCTGGCCCCTCTGGTCTTTACAGGCCTTCGTGATCGGGCGGATATGGTCCAGAGATAGTTGCCCGAGATCTCACGTAGCCCCGAATCATGGCAACTAAGACGATCGCACCGCCAATCCCGATAACAACCATCCAGAAACCAAGGGACGAACTCCCACTGAGAAATAGCGAGAGTCCAACAGCAGCGACTGCTACGGATGCTCCCGCCAAGTATGCCAGCAGAAATTCCTTCCTTGTGCCGCCCTCCATGGCTGCCAGGATGTCAGTTCTTGGCTTCCTGATTTCTCCTGCGGCCTGCAAATAGTCATGCAAAAACCGCTCTCGTTCCGAAAGCACACGAATCACCTGCCTGATGGGCATACTGATACACAGCATGGCAAGTAAGGCACTCCAGAGCAGGGACCAGCCCTCTCTATCGTTATGTGTCCACATGACGGCCTGGGCAGGTGCAGCCACAAGCCAAGCTATCGCGATGAAGTAATAGCGCCTCGGGAATAGGATCCCCGCCACCAGGTAGGCGGTTGTTCGGTCGAGCAGCTCGCGGAGAAGTTGTTGACGGTTGGGGTTCCCCTCGGCCGAGAGCGCAGAACGAAGCCACTCCTCACGCCTCCGGAGGATTGCTGATCGCGTTAGCTGGTTGAGAGTGAGGAGAGCCCCCAGAAGCGCAGCTAAGGCAGCCAGAACGCGATAGAGCCACTCCAGGGCCTCCGCTGTATCGACACCTTCCACATAGTCAGCATATGCATCGGGGTCGCACAAGAGAGACAATAACCCCATGGCGCGTTACTCCGACGACTTCCGGCGCGAGGTCATCGCCGCTGCGCGGCAGAGCCACGAGCCGCGATCCCATATAGCTCAGAGGTTTGGCATCGCCCCAGCGACGCTGAACAATTGGCTCAGCGAGTTCTACGCCGAGAATCCAGAGGAACTCGAGGCCGATCATCAGCGGCTCCAGGATGAGCAAGCCCGACTGCTGGCGGAGGAAGAAGAACTGCGGAATCAGCTGCCATGGCTCCGGTAGATTATTGTCTGCCAAGTTGTCGCTGAAAGACCCCAGCCGATGACCAGCGCGTTACGTCATGCTCGCCACCGGTTATAGACGTGCACACCCACTCTGCACCCGAAGGAAAGTCACTTGCGCTCCCAGTAGGTTCAGCTGTGCTTATTCGCCCCGTAGTCCCTTGCCAAAATTGATGAGCACCAAACTCACTCTGTTCCATCTGTACAGATGATGTCTCGGCGTTTATCCAAATGTCACTGCCATCGTCTTTGGTGCAATACAGATGCCGCTTGCCATCTATAGCCAGTGACTGTCGACCCAGCACTCCGACATCTGCATAGTTGTCTAATGCGTTACCAATAGCCTCGTTATTGTGCGGGAACTGTCCTCGGTCAAGCCGGTACATCTCGAAAATAGTTGCTAGCTGGCGCAGATCCGTCTGGGCACTGCTTATCACGGCCCGTTCTCGCACGCCCGTGTACGCCACGATGCTAATCGCTGCCAAGATGGCAATGACCACGATCACAATCATCAACTCCACAATGGTAAAACCATCTCTCTGGAGTTTCCTCATAGCGCCACTCCTGCGCGGGCGCGCAAAGATGTGTGTGGCTCGCGCCGCTTCGCGGCGCTCATCCCCGCGCTGAGCTTGGCGGAGGCGGCTAGAAGTGCCTGACAGATATTCAGTTATCTTCATGCTACTTACGTTTATAACTCAGGCACAATAGAAAGACAACAGTAAAATGTTATTGTCAGAGTCAATCTATCTTGTTATTTGCAACTTTGTGAAGATTGGCCGAAGTATCCTGCTTGGCCGCTCAGGTCACAACGCGTTAAGAGTTCGCCCCTCTAGACTGCAACGGCTCTCGGAGTCCAAGCTTTATGAGTCGCCGGCGTACCAGATCGGCTGAACAGTTCAGCTGTGCCGCAATAGCTGCCAACGTCAAGCCCTGTTCATGAAGCTCGATCATCTGTGCTTGCAGAGAGTCGCCCTTCAGCGATCGTGACCGCTTCAGCCCTCGTTGCGCCACTATCTGCGAGACAGTCTGCCGAGCACAACCCACCTGCGCTGCGATCTGCTTCACTGGAGCGCCTGCCAGGTACTCCTGGCAGATCAGCCCCTTCTGTTCCTCGGACAGACGCGGCCAAGGCTGATACTCCGCCGCAGGGGTCTTCCGTTTAGGCTTCTTAGCCTTCCCTGCCTGGAACCGTCCCCAGAGGTCGTGAGCCTCCTGGAGTTTCGCTGTCCACGGGCCGCCTAAGGCCACCAAAGGTTTCTTACTAGAAACAGGACCAGAAGTAGATAACCAGCAAGATAACCCGCCCGATGAGGCGGGTTTCTTGTTTTCTCCGGACGTCTCGTTGCTGTCCGCGTTTCGGGGTTGGTCCTCGATTTCAGTAATCATCTGGCGGGTGGCAGGGTCGAGGTCGTCGATGTGGAGCCAGACTCGGTCGAAGAACACCAGGTTCAACTGCCGCTTCAGTGAATCAGGGGCTGTGCGATAGGTGCGGCCCATGTCCTCGGCGAGGTCCAGTGCGAGCGTGAGGATCTCTTCGGTGTCACTCATATCGCTCTCCCGGCGGCGGCGAGCTCATCAGCGATGAACCGGTGCCCGAACTCCGGGTCATCAGCATGAACATCGATTGCGGCGTTGAGCAGGTGGGCCTCCTCCCAATCCCGCTGAGATATCGGGGCTGCTGCCCATTTGTAGAACGCTTGTTTCGTGAAACCCAGAACCCGGCAGGTCACCGCCACCGGCACCCCGGCGGCGGCAAGGTCACGGACCAGCGGGAACATCTGTAATGGGTAGTGGCCGACCTGTGGCTGGCTGAGATGCTGAGTTCAGTCCTAGTGCGTGACCCCGGGTATTTCCGACCCTCCGATTCAAGAGGTGTCTTTAAAATGACGTGTCCGCGCTGGGACCGGCTCGGCTTCTGCGCACAGATGCCTTAATTAGAAGCCTGTCCGACCGCCAATGAAACGGTGGCCGTGACTCATTACAGATGTGGACTCTGAGCGACCACACGAGCCGGGCAGACCTTATCCGCTCTATGTCCTTAGAGGATGATCATGATTCCAGTCCCTGAAGTTTTCGACTACATCGTGGGCATCGACACCCATGCCCGAACCCATACCTATTGCCTGATCGACTCCCGTACCGGCGCGATCATTGACAGCGCCCAGTTTCCGACCTCAAAGCCCGGCAACGCGCGGGCGATCACTTGGACCCAACGGCGCAGCAAGAACGGCAACATTCTGGCTGCAGTCGAAGGTACCGCATCCTACGGCGCCAGCATCACCATGTCTCTCAGAGCAGCCGATATCGAAGTCACCGAAGTCCGCCCTGGCCCTAAGCGAGAACACGCACACACCGGAAAATCTGACACAATCGATGCCGAGTCCGCCGCACGACGAGTACTGCGTAGCAATGTGGAATCTCTTGCCCAACCCCGCGCTTCCGGTGAACGAGCCACTCTGCGCGTACTTCTCTCTTCTCGATCATTAATCGATCAACAGCGCACAGCCAACCGCAACTCTCTTACCGCTCTGCTGCGCAGCTTCGAGCTGGGCGTCGATGCCCGCCGCCCACTAAAAGACACCCAAATTGCTGCTATTGCTAGATGGCGAGTTGTCACCGACCCTGCCATTGAGCCTCTACGAAGTGAAGCGAAACGGCTGGCAGCGACCGTGATCGAGCAGACTCGGCTACTGGAGGAAAACCACCAAAAGCTCGCCAAGTTCACCGAGCATTTGGCCCCTGGACTCCAAGAGATTCAAGGAGTCGGCCCAGTCACCGGAGCGATCCTCGTCACCGTCTACTCCCACCACGGGCGGATCAGCTCAGAAGCTGCCTTCGCGGCACTCGGTGGCATATCACCACTGCCCGAGTCCTCTGGGAACACCACTAGGCACCGCCTCTCACGATCTGGCGATCGCCAACTCAACAGGGCTATCGAAGTGATCACCCGCACCCGCATCAGCTGTGACCCCACGACTCAGGACTACGTGGCCAGAAGACAAGCTGAAGGGCTGAGCAAACGAGAGATCCGTAGATGCCTAAAACGCTACATCTGCCGAGCCCTCTACCGAGAGCTGAAGACTCGCATGGCTTGACAGAAGGCATAGAAGCGTCATTTTGGGGAGGCCCCACCCAGCTTCAAATTCGCCTGGGAGAGATACGCCGCAGCTTCGCGCAGGACCTTGTTCTCCTGCTCCAGCTCACGGATCCGGCGCAGCATCTTCGCCTGTTCCCGAGACTCCTCAGCGTCCTTAGCCGGCTCGATCCCGTGCTCTTCGAGCTTCGCGGCCCGGACCCAGGACTGCAGCGCAGATTTCGAGCAGCCCATATCCGCGCAGACCTGCTTCTGGCTCATCTCGCCAGCAACCAGCTCCACGGCGGTGCGACGGAACTCCTCGGTGTAGACGACTTTCGGCATGACTTCCATCCTTCCTGCTTTCTAAGCAGTCTTGAAGTCAACCGAACCTTCAGCAGACCCGTGTGAGTCCTCATCTGGTGTAGTCGATGACCACGCGACCGTCGATCTTGCCGTGTCGCATTTCGTCCAGAATCGCGTTGATATCGTCCAGTGGCCGCTTGGAATACGTGGGGTGGATCAGCCCCCGTGCGTAGAAGTCCAGGGCTTCGACCATGTCCTGCCGGGTTCCGACGATGGATCCGCGGATGGTCAGGCCTTTGAGCACAATGTCGAAGATCGGGGCCGGGAAGTCCCCTGGGGGCAGTCCGTTGAACACGATGGTCCCGCCGCGACGGGTCATACTGATCGCTTGCCCAAAGGCGCTCGGGTGTACAGCGGTGACCAATACTCCATGAGCACCGCCGATCTGCTCCTGGATCTCATGGGCAGGATCGGTTCCCATGGCGTTGAGGGTGAGCTCAGCCCCGTGCTTCTTGGCCAAGGCGAGCTTGTCATCGGCAATGTCTACTGCAACAACGCGCATGCCCATGGCCACCGCGTACTGAACAGCAATATGCCCCAGACCACCGATGCCTGAGATCACGACCCACTGGCCGGGGCGGACGTCAGTCATCTTCAACCCCTTGTACACGGTCACGCCAGCACAGAGCACTGGGGCGATTTCATGGGGGTCGGCACCTTCCGGGATGGCCGCAGCATGGCTGGCCTCGACCAGCATGTATTCGCCGAAGGATCCGTCTGAGGAGTAGCCGCCGTTGAGCTGATCTTCGCACAGGGTCTCCCACCCGGTCCGGCAGTACTGGCAGTGACCGCAGGCCCTCCACAACCAGGCATTGCCTACGGTCTGGCCAACCTGTATGTTCGTCACCCCCTCGCCGAGCTTTTCCACAATGCCTACTCCCTCGTGTCCGGGAATGAGGGGCAGTGTGGGCTTTACCGGCCAGTCTCCTTCGGCAGCGTGCAGATCGGTATGGCAGACTCCCGAGGCGATCAGTTTCACCAAGACCTGACCGGGGCCGGGTTCCGGCACGGGCTGGTCTGTGACGGCAAGCTCCTTGCCGAAATCTTCCACTACTGCTGCAGTCATAACTGACATGTCGGCTCCTTTTGTCACAAGTGGTTTTCAGGTGCACTTGTGACGTTAGCCACACTGAGGTTGCGTCAAGGTTGCATACGTGCCACCAGTGCTGCACGCTGCGGGGAATCCGGGGGCAGCAGCCGCAGTGCGGTGTAGACCACCTGCTCATCGCGGGCAGCCTCAGACAGTTGGAGGTACCTCAACAACTCCTCAGGCGTACCGTCTGAGAGCAATGCTTCACGCAGCGCCGCCGAGATGTGTTGGCGCAGCTCCATAATGCCGGGAGCCTCAGAATTCGGCAGCAGCGCCCCTCCGTAGATGTCCAGTGCGGTGCTGCGATCGCCGGCGGTCAGTGCCGTGACCACTGTCAGCGCATCCAGATCCAGAGGGGAGGAGAGCCGGTAGGGTCGTGATTCCAGGTCCATGCCAGCAGCGGCTGGGGTAGACCTGAGGATTCTGCGGAGTCGAACAATCTCAGCACGGAGCGTGACTTCATGGCCGGGCTCGCCGAAGATGAGCTCCGCCAGTTCCCCAGCACTATGCCCCCTGCCGGAGGTGGAGCCGTCCCAGGCGAGCAGGGTGAGAATCTCTGCATGGCGCAGGCTCAGCGACTCCCGGGCTGCGGCAATACCGATCTGTGGCCGGCGGGTTCCCAGCGTGGTCAGCTGGGCAAGGCCGGTGTCCGCCGGCAGAACCTTGAGCTCTGCCTCCGCTGCCGAGATGGCTGCTTGAATAAGCGGCAGCGAATGGGTGGCCACTGCCATCTCGCCCCCCGTGAGGTCCACCACGCCCAGCAGGCCGCCGGTGTGGGGATTGCAGATCGGTGCCGCAGAGCAGGAGAACTGGTGTGCCGAGGAAGCGAAATGCTCCTCCTGATGAACCTGGACACCCTGCCCGGTGATCAGCGCCACGCCAGGCGCTGACGTGCCGATAGCCTCCTCGGACCACGTGGCCCCTGGCTGAAACGCTGAGCCCTCAGCTAGGCGCAGGGCCCGCCGGTCCCCATCCACCCAGAGCAGCCTGCCCTCCGCATCTCCGATTGCCACGACCAGCCCGGCGTCGGCAGCAGGTTGCACCAGAAGCTTCTCAAAGATGGGAAGCACCTGGCGGAGGGGATGTTCCCTGCGGTAGGCGCCGAGATCGCTGTCATCCATTTCCACCGGAGCCAACGCGGAACCAGGATCCCGCAAAAACTGCGCTGAACGGTGCCAGGACTCGCGCAGCGCCGGCCTGAGTGCGCTCCAGGTCTGAGGGTCGTCAGGGACTGCCTTCATCTCCCTCCTTCGTGGAAGAGAAACGTGCTATGTATCACAGTCTACTGTGCCGCCGGCATGCTGGGTCATGCAACGTTGGTGCAACGGTGCATGGCGTAGGTTCTTGAATTGTAGTGATCTTCATCACTATCCTTGACCTGACGACAAAGGAGTCACCATGACCGTATATGCACAGCCCGGCACTGAGGGAAGCACCGTCAGCTTTAAGTCTCGGTACGAGAACTTCATCGGCGGCGAATGGGTGGCCCCGGTCAAGGGCCAATACTTTGAGAACCCCTCGCCGGTGACCGGAAAGACCTTTACTGAGGTGGCGCGCTCCACTGCCGAGGACATTGAGCTGGCCCTGGACGCCGCCCACAAGGCAGCCCCGGCCTGGGGGAAGACCTCAGTGGCTGAACGTGGCGTACTGCTGAACAGAATCGCTGATCGGATCGAGGAGAACCTCGAAGCTCTGGCCGTGGCAGAAACCTGGGAGAACGGCAAGCCGGTGCGCGAGACTCTGGCCGCGGACCTGCCGCTGGCTGTAGACCACTTCCGCTACTTCGCCGGGGTGATCCGTGCCCAGGAGGGCGGGATCAGTGAGATTGACTCCAGCACTGTGGCCTATCACTACCACGAGCCGCTGGGCGTGGTCGGTCAGATCATCCCCTGGAACTTCCCCATCCTGATGGCAGTCTGGAAGTTGGCGCCGGCCCTGGCCGCGGGCAACGCTGTGGTGCTCAAACCTGCCGAGCAGACGCCCAGCTCCATCCTGGTGCTCATGGAGCTGATCCAGGACATCCTGCCTGCCGGCGTGGTCAACGTGGTCAACGGGTTCGGCACCGAGGCCGGAGCGCCGCTGGCCTCCAACCCGCGGATCAAGAAGATCGCCTTTACCGGAGAGACCACCACCGGCCGGCTGATCATGCAGTACGCCAGCCAGAACCTGATCCCGGTCACTCTGGAGCTGGGCGGGAAGTCCCCGAACATCTTCTTCGAGGATGTGGCCGCCGCAGATGACGCCTTCTACGACAAGGCTCTGGAGGGCTTCACCATGTTCGCCCTGAACCAGGGAGAGGTCTGCACCTGCCCCTCCCGGGCGCTGATCCAGTCCACCATCATTGATGAGTTCCTGGACAAGGCAGTGGCCCGCACCAAGGCGGTGAAGCAGGGCAACCCGCTGGACACCGAGACCCAGGTGGGCGCCCAGGCCTCCAATGACCAGCTGGAGAAGATCCTCAGCTACCTGGACATCGGCCAGAAAGAGGGCGCAGAGGTGCTCACTGGCGGTTCGCGGTTGCAGCTGGAGGGTGATCTCGCCGAGGGCTACTACGTGGAGCCGACCATCTTCCGCGGCAATAACAAGATGCGTGTCTTCCAAGAGGAGATCTTCGGACCGGTGGTCTCGGTGACCGAGTTCACCGATTACCAGGATGCCATCTCCATCGCCAATGACACTCTCTACGGACTGGGGGCCGGAGTCTGGGCGCGCAGCGGCAACACCGCCTATCAGGCGGGGCGCGATATTCAGGCCGGCCGAGTCTGGACCAACTGCTACCACCAGTACCCGGCACACGCTGCATTCGGTGGGTACAAGCAGTCCGGCATTGGGCGGGAGAATCACCTGATGATGCTGGCCCACTACCAGCAGACCAAGAACCTGCTGGTCAGCTACAGCGAAGACAAGCTGGGATTCTTCTGAGTTAGTTCCGGCGAAAGGAGCCAAGCCATGGGTGCTGAGCGCGTTGCAGTAACAGATGATGCTGCCGCTCTGCTGCGTCAGCTCCGTGACGAGCACGGACAGCCGCTGATGTTCCACCAGTCAGGAGGATGCTGCGACGGCTCGGCACCCATGTGCTATACCCAAGGGACTTTCATGACCGGGCCCCAAGATGTGCTGCTGGGTCAGCTGCAGCCGGGCACACCGGAGCCGGTTCCAGTGTGGATATCCAAACCCCAGTTCGAATACTGGTCGCATACCCACATCACCATTGATGTCACGCCCGGCCGAGGCTCGGGATTCAGCATTGAGGGCCCCACCGGGAACCGGTTCATCGTACGATCCCGTCTCTTCACCGAACAGGAGACCGCACAGCTGGAACCGGTCAGCTACGGCTCAGCAGTCTGACCCAACTGGTCTGTGGGATTCAGGGAACGACGACGCCGGGCAGCCGCCAGACCGCGAATCCCGGCCCTTGGCTGCCCAAGGTCAGTACATCGGCGCCGAGACCGAGCTCTGCGTTGCCGAAGAGCGGCCGAGCATCCTGGGCTCCGCCGCTGAGCAGCGCTGAGGGAAGTTCCGCCCGCCACTGCTGGTCCGCTGCTGGCGCTGCGGCCAGCACCAGCAACGTCTCCTGGGTCGATTCGCGCAGGAACACCACAGCCTGTTCGTCGACATACAACCAGCGCATGCCCCCGGTGCGCAGAACCGCATGCTGCCGCCGCAGGGCGATCAATTCCTGGTACAGGCCCAGCCGCTGCACAGTCACCGGTTCCTCCCGGCTGTCCCAGGGAATAGGGGTGCGGCTGATCTCTCCGTCTGCGCCGGTGAGGCCAAACTCGTCCCCGGCGAACAGAGTGGGCAGCCCCGGCAGGGTCATCTGCAGGCCCACTGCGATAGGCACCGTCCCGGCTCCGGCATTATGCGCGAACCGGGCGGTGTCATGGGTGTCCAGCGGAAGCATATTTCCCAGCCGGATGCGCCAGGGGATCGGCGCGTTGAACCGGTCCACCGCAGCGGCAAAGTCCCGGGCCGAGCCCTGGGGAATGCCCCCGGCAGGTTGGCCGAAGAACCAAGGAACAGTCTCCTGGTTCCCCTGGGCGTTTAGGTACGGGGCGCCCTCGGGCGCGGAGAGCCAGCTCCACAGCGGCCGGGTGAAAGAGGGGTAGGTCATCGCCCCATGCCAAGCGTCGCCGGTGAGATCACTGGTGGCATCATTGGTGGACTCGGCAAGCAGGATGGAGTCAGGCTTAACCTGCTCCATGGTCCGGCGCAGGATCTGGCGCACCTCAGCATTGAGGTCGACCTCGCCGAGCCGGCCGGTCATATTGGCCACATCAATCCGCCAGCCATCCAAGTTGAACGGCGGCTTCAGCCAATGCGCCACCACCGAGTCGGGCCCCTCGATGAACGCCTCGCGAAGCTCCTGGGAGGCCCAGTTGAACTTCGGCAGGGTGGCCGTACCCAACCAGGATTCGTAGCTGCCCTGTGCATCGAAGTAGTAGTAGCTGCGCTCCGGTGAGTCTGGATCGGCCAGTGCCCGCTGGAACCACTCATGCCGGTCACCGGAGTGATTGGTGGTCAGATCACCTATCACCTTCATGCCCCGAGCGTGGGCGGCCTCCACCAGCCGGATCAGGGCCTCCTCACCACCCAGCAGCGGGTCTACGGCGGTGAAGCTTGAAGCATCGTAGCGGTGGTTTGAGGCGCCCGGAAAGAAGGGGGTGAGGTACAGGATCTGCACCCCGAGCCAGTCCAGGTGATCCAACCGGTCTGTGATCCCGTCCAGGTCCCCGCCGTAGAACTGACAGACCCGGGCCGGCATGACCGGATCTACCGGGTCCGCCCAGCTGGCCGGCTGCGCCCACTCAGGAAGGCTGCGCGAGGCAGCCTCTGCAGAGCGGGCAAAGCGGTCCGGGAAAATCTGGTACATCACCGAGTCGGTCAGCCACTGTGGCGGTGCGGGATGGCTCAGCAGCCGGAAGTCATAGGAGTCGAGGACTTCACCCCGGTGGGTACCAGCCTGATTGACCCACTCGATGGTGGGGGCAGAGCCCGGTCCGGGGGCGTCGTCGTGGATCAGCATCCACCGGTAGCCATGGCCGGGGTTGGCCACGGTGATCTCTGCCTGCCACCAGTCCCAGCCCGCCGTACGGCCCAGCCGCCTGGCAGTGTTCCAGTGGGGCTCGTGATCGGGGTTTGAGCGGATGATCACCTCCCGCAGCGCGGGGTACCCTGCCGGCACGCGGAGCCGGAGGCTGACCCGCTCGCCGAGCTGCGGTGTCTGGGTGGAGACATACAGCGGGGAGCCATCATGGTGGGGGAGGGGGTGGCCGGTCACTTCACACTCCCTGCCACGAGTCCAGAGACGATATAGCGCTGCAGCAGCAGGAACAGGGCCACCGGAATGATGGCCGCCAGCACCGCCCCTGCGGCAAAGATGGACCAGTTCTGCGAGGTCTCCTGGGAGATGAACTGGTAGAGGCCCACTGCCAGGGTTTGCCGTTCAGGGTCGCGCAGCAGCACTGAGGCGATCACGAACTCACTGAGTGTTCCCACCAGGGAGAGCAGGGCCACCACCGCGAGGATCGGAGAGACCAGCGGCAGGATGATGGTGAAAAAGATCCGGGCATGGCCGGCGCCGTCGATCCGGGCGGCCTCATCGATGGAGGTGGGCACCGTGTTGAAGAACCCGTACATCAGATAGGTGTTCACCCCCAGCGCTCCGCCCAGGTAGACCATGATCAACCCGATCTGGCTGTTCAGACCGATTGCCGGAAAGACCTCCCCGATGCCCAGCATTAGGAGGAAGATCGCCACCATGGCCAGCAGCTGGGGGAACATCTGCACCAGCACCAGGGTGATCAGGCCGAACCGGCGGCCGGTGAACCGCATGCGGGAGAATGCATAGGCGGCCAGAGCACCCAGCAGCACTGATCCGGCCGAGGCGGAGAGCCCGATGAACAGTGTGTTGAGGAACCAGGCGGCATAGGGCTGCTGGGGCCGGTTGAACAGTTCGATGTAGCTGTCCAGGCTGAAATTGCTGAACAGACTGTTCGCGGTGATCAATGTTCCGCCGGGGTTCAGCGAGGCGGAGAAGACATAGACCAGGGGGAATACGCAGAAAAGTACAACGGCGGCGCCCACCAGGTGGCGCCAGCCGGTCTCCCGCCACCAGCGTCTGAAGGGGCGGCGCAGGCTGACCTGTGAGTCCTGCATATCAGTTCAGCTCCTCGAAGGATTTGGTCTTCCGGAACGCGATCACAGAGATGGTTCCGACAATGATGAAGATAAGGATGGAGAAGGCGCTGGCCAGCCCGTAGTCGGCCTGGGAACCCACGAACGCCACCTTGTAGACCATGGAGATCAGAATGTCGGTAGAGCCCACGTTCACCCCTGCGGAGACATCCCGTGGCCCGCCCCCGGTTAGCATGTACACCAGGTTGAAGTTGTTGAAGTTGAAGGCGAAGGAGCTGATCAGCAGTGGGGCGATTGCAGTCAGCAGCAGTGGCAGTTTGATGCTTCGGAAGGCCTGGAACGGTTTGGCTCCGTCCATCTGGGCTGCCTCGGAGAGCTCCTCCGGGATGGCCTGCAGGGCGCCGGTGCAGACCAGGAACATATAGGGGAAGCCCAGCCAGAGGTTGACGATCAGGATGCTCAGCTTGGCCAGCCAGGGGTCGGTGAGCCAGGGGATGGCGGCTCCGCCGAAGAGCACATTATTGATGAACCCGAACTCCTGGTTCATCATCCCGGCCCAGACCAGGGCGGAGAGGAATCCGGGGAAGGCATAGGGCAGGATCATCACCAGCCGGTAGTACTTTCGGGACTTCATCCGCCGGTCGTTGAACACTACGGCCAGGAACAGTCCCAGGATGAAGGTGGTGGCCACCGAAAGGAAGGCAAAGGCAAAGGTCCACAGGGTGACATAGATCAGCGGGCCACGGATGGAGTCCTCGGTGACGGCGCGGACAAAGTTGTCCATGCCCACGTTGATCTGCCAACCGGGCATCAGCTGCTCGCCGGACTCATTGGCGAAGGCGCCCTCTCCAGTGTCCCGGTAGACCTCACCTGTCTCGGTATTGGTCATAGTGTCGGCGGACTCGTCGTACTCATAGCGCGAGGTGTACTGGTAAGCCCGCTGGCCGTCCTGGGTGCGCAGATAACCGTCATTGGGGTCCTCGCTGATCGGGACCACTAGGTTGGTGACCTCTTGCTGCCGGTTCAGCAGCTCAGCGAAGGAAAGCAGCTCATAGCCCTCTGCCGCCACCACTCGGCCCTCATCCAGTACCGCGCCCTCAAGTGGCTCCAATGGCTGCTCATCGGCGCCGATCATGGCGGTACCATCTGCGGTGGTCACCGCGAAGTAGAGCTCATCCGAGGTGAGCAGCTCCCCGGCCTCCTCAAACACCGAGAGCTGGTAGGTGGGGGAGTCCGGGACCCGGTCCTGGGTCTGGAGCATGATGGCGTGCACCGCATGCTCCTTGGTGGAGTTGTGCCCGGTCCCATAGTTGGTGAAGGCCACATATCCGGAGTAGAGCACCACAAAGATCTGGAAAATCAGCAGGAACACCAGACCGGGGGCGAGGTACTTGGCCGGCAGCGCGCCGCGCTGCAGATAGATCCAGGTCAGGGCCACTGCACCGAGCACCACCAGCGAACCGATCAGCCACCGATCGTTCATGAACAAGACCAGCGCCGCGTATACGGCGGTGGCGCAGAGCAGCCCTAGGACCACAATCTTGAACAGGATGAGTTTCCATCCCATGGATGTGGCGTCGATAATCTTGGCTGCCTGGCGCTGGCTCCGGGTCTGTTTCATGCTGTGCGGCTGCTTCGGCCCGCTGGTGGTGTTTTCGACCATGGGCTACTCGATGGCTCCTTCGACATCCTCAGCCATCTGCTCCCACAACTGTGCCGGGTCGCCGTCGCCGTTGATGATGGCGGCCTGAGTTGCGCCCCAGAAGTCCCAGACGGCACCCATCTCCGGGACGGAGGGCATCGGCACGGCCTCGGCGCCGACCTCGCCGAAGCCGGCAACGATCTCATCATCAGCCAGGGCTGCCTCGAAGGATTCGCTCAGTGCCGGGGCGCGGCCGCCGACCTCGTAGAGGGCGGTCTGCACCTCGGGGGAGCCGATGTAGTCCACCAGGAAGGTGGTGGCGGCCAGAGTGTTATCGCTTTGGGCGGAGAGGAAAAAGCCCTGGACACCGGCGAAGGGCTGGGCGTCCTGGTCCCCGGCCGATGGGATGAAGTCGACCTCCACATTGATTCCGGCCTCTAATGCGCTGGGCACATTCCAGGGGCCGGTCAGCTGGAAGGCGGCGGAGCCATCGTTGAAGTTCTCCTCGGCCAGATCACTGTCGATATTGGTGTTCAGCACTCCTGCCTGGCCTTGCTCTGCCAACCAGTCTGCAAACTCTATACCGCCCTCGTTGCCCAGCTGGAGGTCTTCGGGGTTGTAGGTGCCGTCCTCGTTCTGCCCGAAGACCGGCGATCCGAAGGACATCTGGAAGGGGTAGAGGTGGTAGGGGTCGGCCTCATTCGGGTCCAGACCGACCACGAATGGATAGGTGGCCCCGGACTCTTCGCCGAGCTGGATCATTTCTTCGAAGCTCTCCGGTGCCTCATCGACCAGATCCGCGTTACGAAGCAGGGCGATGTTCTCGATGGAGTAGGGCACTCCGTAGACCTGGTCGTCGTAGGACCAGGCTGCCACCGCCACATCCTCGAAGTCGCCGGCAGCGTCGCCCAGCTCCACCGGGGCCACTACACCGTTGGTGACCAACACACCCAGCCAGTCATGGGCGCCGACAGCGATGTCTGGGCCCTCCCCGGTGGGAACCTGGGAGACGAACTGGTCACGAATCTCGCCGAAGTCCTGCTGGACCAGGTTAACCGCAATGCCGGTATCGGCCTCGAAGTCGCTAGCAGCATCGGCCAGCACCTCGGCGCGGTCGGCGTCGACCCACACGGTCAGCTCACCGGAGGCGTCAAGCTCCTCACCGTTGTCATCTGCGGTCTGCTCAGCGCCGCCATTTTCTGTGGCGTCAGTCTCTTCATCCGTGGTGCCGTTCTCGCCGTTGCCACCGCATGCAGTCAACGCCAGTGCGGAGACCCCGAGCAGGGCGGTGAGCCGGAGAAGTCCTTCGGGCTTCGCTCTCATGGTGTGCCTCTCTCTATTGAGTCGGAACGCTTGCAGGACGAGTGATGGCATGCAAGCGCTTCCAGTATGACGGGAGAATGTGACGCACGCAACTCCTGTCAGCCGAGTTATTCTGTACCCAATCCACTGCCTATCAGTCCGCATGCCTCAGGAATTGCTGCGCTGGCATATGGAAGCGCTTGCAGTTAGGGTGTGCCTATGACTTCTCAGCATGACCTGCATCACGCCACAGACTCTGCGCCGGGCCGCGAATGGTGGCGCAGCGCAGTGATCTACCAGATCTACCCCCGCTCCTTTGCGGACCATAATGGTGACGGCCTGGGCGATTTGCCCGGTATCACTTCCCGGCTCGAGGAGCTGCAGGAACTGGGCATTGATGCGATCTGGCTCAGCCCCTTCATGACCTCCCCGCAGAAGGACGCCGGCTACGATGTGGCCGACTACTGCGATGTAGACCCGATCTTCGGGACCCTGGCCGACTTCGATCAGATGCTGCAAGCCGCTCATGCCCGAGGTATCCGGGTAATTGTGGATCTGGTGCCCAATCACTCCTCGGACCAGCACGCTTGGTTCCAGCAGGCGCTGACCGCTGCCCCCGGAAGCCAGGAGCGGAAGCGCTATATCTTCAGGGAGGGCACCGGAGAGAACGGTGAGCTGCCGCCGAACAACTGGCAGTCGATCTTTGGCGGGCCGGCCTGGACCCGGGTCACCGAGCCGGACGGCAACCTCGGCCAGTGGTACCTGCACCTCTTCGACTCATCCCAGCCTGACTTCGACTGGTCCAATCAGGAGGTTCACGAGGAGTTCCGCCGGATTCTGCGCTTTTGGCTGGACCGGGGAGTGGACGGCTTTCGGGTGGATGTGGCGCACGGGCTGGTCAAAGACCAGGACTTCCCGGACTACACCCCCGATCCGGAGGCGGCCTCGATGGGTGGGGAACAGACCCCGGCACCGTACTTCGAGCAGCCCGGAGTCCACCAGATCTACCGGGATTGGCGGGAGGTGCTGGAGGAGTATGACGGTGATCGTGCCCTGTGCGGGGAAGCCTGGGTCTCCTCTGTGGACGCAATGGCACAGTGGGTGCGCCCCGATGAGATGCACCAGACCTTCAACTTCGAGTACCTGCTGGCTCCCTGGGAGGCTGAGGAGCTCAAGGACATCATCGACCGTTCCATCAATGCCTTCGGCGCAGTGGGGGCGCCCAGCACCTGGGTGCTGTCCAACCACGATGTGGTCCGCCATGCCACTCGGCTCTCGCTCACCGAGGAGAACCCGCAGGGCACCGGCATCGGTCCAGACTCACCAGGTATCCCTGCCCACCAGGATGCCGTACAGCGGGCACAGGCCGCCACAGCACTGATGTTGGCTCTGCCCGGCTCGGCCTATGTCTACCAAGGGGAGGAGCTGGGTCTGGATGAGGTCCACGACCTGCCTGCTGATACTCGTCAGGACCCTACCTGGTTCCGCACCGAAGGGGAGAAGTACGGACGCGACGGATGCCGGGTGCCGATTCCCTGGGAAGCCGAGGCACCTGCTTTCGGCTTCAACACCACAGGGGAGGCCTGGCTCCCGCAGCCGCAGCGCTGGACTGCCCTGGCCCGGGATGCCCAGCGCGCTGATCCGCAGTCCACACTGAATCTGTACCGGCAGCTGCTGAGCCTGCGTAAGCAGCGTGATCTGGGCTCTGGAGCACTCGAGTGGGTTCAGGACTACGGTCCAGGGGTGCTTGCCTTCCGCAGCGCCGGCACATTGGTCATCGCCAATATCAGCGGCTCCCCGGTGGAGCTTCCAGAGGGTGCTGAGGTCCTGGTGGCCAGTGCCCCCCTGGAGGACGGGCGGATCGGTGCTGACACCACAGTATGGTTAGAGCAGTAGGTCCATCCGTTGTATGAGTAGGGGAGCTGTGGTCAGTCTTGATGAAGTCGCCCGTGCCGCGGGCGTCTCCTCAGCCACTGCTTCCCGCGCGCTGAGCGGCCGGGGGCACGTGTCCCCGGCTACCCGGCAGAAGGTCAGTGAGGCTGCTAAGGCCCTGGGCTATGTGGTCTCCTCGGCAGCTTCCTCGCTGGCCTCCGGGCGCAGCAGGAGCATTGGGGTGATCACCCCGGACCTGCACCGGTGGTTCTTCAACTCTGTGCTCACCGGCATCTCCGACACCCTGACCCGTGCCGGCTATGATCTGACGCTCTACAACGTCACCAGCGATCCGCAGCTGCGCCGAGAGATCTTCCGCGCCTTCCTGCGCCGGCGCCGGGTGGACGGGGTCATTGTGGTGGCCCTGGAGCTGGATGATTGGGAGACTGAGCAGCTGCAGGGGCTGGGCATGCCGGTGGCGGTGCTTGGTGGCAGGCCTCGGCAACTGCCCGGGATGGCCATTGATGACCAGGGTGTCACCCGGCTGGCGGCCGAGCATCTGCTGACTCTAGGACACCATGAGATCGGCTATATAGGCGGGGACCAGGCCTTTGACATGGATTATCACGTCCCCACTCAGCGCCGTGAAGGCTTCAACCAGGCGCTGCAGGCCCAGGGGATTGATCCCGCCGCAGCTGCGGCACGGGCTGCTGACTTCACCATTGAAGGCGGGTACGACGCCGCCAAACAGCTCTTCGGTGCCCCCGGCTCCTCGCTCACCGGCCTGGTGGCGGCCTCCGATGAGATGGCTATCGGCGCGATGATTGCTGCCAAGGATCTAGGGATTCAGATTCCCCAGCAGGTCTCAGTGGTCGGTGTGGACGGTCATGAGCTGGGCACGCTCTTTGGCCTCACCACAGTCGACCAGCACCCAGTGGGACAGGGCCGTATCGCCGCCGAGCACATTTTGGCCCGTGTGGTGGGGGAGGGCGGCGAGGAGAGCGATTTGCCCTTCGAACTGGTTGTCCGCTCCAGCACCGCCGCCCCGGCAGAGAGCGGGCGCAGCATCTCCGAGCCCTCAGGCTAGGCTGCCCGTTCAACGTCCGTATAGGACTCCTGCGGCAATGGCCAGAGTGCTAGTTCGGGGAGGGACTGTTGTGGGGCTTCCGTGGTGGTGAGAGGGAGTCCGGTGGTTTTGATGTTGTGGTGGGTGCGGCAGAGAGCGCGGAGGTTTGCTGCGGTGGTGTCACCGATGGGCCAGGGTGCGTGGTGGTTGATGTCGCCGCGTTCGGCCGGGCGGGTGCAGCCGGGTACGGTGCATTGGCCATCGCGCAGCACGATGTGTTCGCGCAGGAGTTTGGGCACTTGGTAACCCTGATAGGTGTGGGCAGCGATGTTGAACTCCACTCCGGTGGGCCCGTATAAGTACTCTCTTGGGGCGTGTTCTGCTGGTAGTGGGTCATCGGTGATGTACAGGCAGTGCCAGCGTTTTCGGATGCTGGGACTTCGCGCCAGGTACCGGATGACTCCGGCGGGGACCGCCTCGCCGGTCTACAGACGCCGCGGTTGGCTGGGCTGGTTCAGTCTGATCACTGGGTACCGGTTCAGAGGTGTTGTAGAGGATGTGGCCGAAGCTTCCGCGCACTGGTCCGGGTGGGACCGGACGCTGATTCTGCCCGAGACCCTGTGCCGTGGTGGAGTCTGTGCGCGGGGGCAGGTGTGCTGCGAGTCCTGCGGTGACCGGATTATGCGGAATCTTCTGGCTATGGGAGCGGGCGACTGCGCCGAGCCGGCGGCCCATGGTCTCTGCGACCAGGGTGGGCAGCTGCGCAATGAGCAGGCTCATGCCCTCAATGTCTTCGCAGGGACGGATATAGCCATACCGTCCCTCAGCGTTGCGGGCGCACTGTTCTGCATGCTGTTCGGGGTCAGCGATGGCGGTGAACCGGCGCAGCCAATCATCCAATTCTGTAGGCCGCAGCTCAGCCGCCCGTGCCGGCACCTGAGTATCGAGGCGAGCTAGCCGGTCCTCATCGTTGCGGAGTCTTCTTGCTGCCTGGGCGATCTTTGAGACTGCCAATGTTGTGATCCGCAGGTGGGTGAACCACTCCCATACGCTAGGCAGCATCTGCTGGGTCAGGGCGGCGTCGTTATAGGCCCTCTGGGTCCGGTACTGGGACCAGCCCAATGCTTGGGCAGCATAGGTGATCGCTGCTTCCCGGGCAGCCGAGCCAGGGTCTGGGTACTGGTGGGATCTATTCACCGGCGCGCTCAGCTCACCGGTGCGCCACCGGTAGGACTCATGGAACCCTTCCACATAGTCCATCAACGCCAAGACGGTCTCGGCCTCAGCACGGCGAGCTGCGATCACCCGGCCCCGCAGCTTCGCAGCACCGGGATCATCCATCACCGGCAAGCACTGGTGAGGCCCGGGCATAGCCCTCTGTCGATCAGCGTGCGCAGGGCTGGCCCCAGCTTCTGGGCTCTGCCGGTCCGGACCACCCGATCCCGGCCCTGTGCTCTGCGTCATATTTTCAATCTACTACCCACCTCGGACATGCCGAATGTCCGCCGACAAGATGCGGTTGTGACGCACCAGGATCGGCGGACAGTGTGCTGGGGGCTTCAATCAGTCCACAGGTGCAGCAGCTGAGGCGCGTCCCGTCCACTAATGTTCTGGAACGGCGGGCGCGACTTGCTGGTTGAGCGCGGGCGCCCGATCAGATGACGCCCTGGGCGATCATGGCATCAGCGACCTGGGTGAAGCCAGCAATATTGGCTCCTGCCACGTAGTCGCCGGGAATGCCGTACTCATCAGCGGTGTCAGCGCAGCGGGTATGGATGTTCTCCATGATCTCCGAGAGCCGCTGTTCGGTGTATTCGAAGCTCCAAGAATCGCGGATCGCGTTCTGCTGCATCTCCAGAGCCGAGGTGGCAACCCCGCCGGCGTTGGCCGCCTTTCCAGGTCCGAAGAGCACCCCGGATTCCCGCAGCGCGCGGATAGCCTCTGGGGTGGTGGGCATATTGGCACCCTCTGCCACTGCTTTGACTCCTGAGGCGATCAGGGTCGCGGCGTCGTGCTCGTCAAGTTCATTCTGGGTCGCGCAGGGCAGAGCAACGTCAACCGGCGTCTTCTCGGCCACGGCCCAAACCTGCCGGGCGTCCAGGTACTGAGCGCTGGGGCGCTGGTCTGCATACTCACTGATCCTGGCGCGGCGGACTTCCTTGACCTCACGGAGCAGCTCCAGGTCAATACCGTCGGGATCGTAGACACTGCCGCCGGAATCTGAAGCACCTACCACGGTGCCGCCGAGCTCAGTAACCTTCTCAATGGCATAGATCGCCACATTGCCGGAGCCCGAGACCAGGACCTTGGCGCCGTCGAAGGAGCTGCCGCGGGTAGAGAGCATATGCTCGGTGAAGTACACCGTGCCGTATCCGGTGGCCTCAGTGCGTACCAGTGAGCCGCCCCAGGTGATTCCCTTACCGGTCAGCACCCCGGCCTCATAACGGTTGCTGATCCGCTTGTACTGGCCGAACAAGTAGCCGATCGCCCGGCGGCCCACGCCAATGTCACCGGCAGGCACGTCCACCCGGTCACCCAGGTGCCGGTACGCCTCGGTCATGAAGGATTGGCAGAACCGCATGATCTCGGCGTCGCTGCGCCCCTTGGGATCGAAGTCGCTGCCGCCCTTGCCGCCGCCGATGGGCAGCCCGGTCAGCGCATTCTTGAAGATCTGCTCGAAGCCGAGGAACTTCACGGTGCCCAGCAGCACACTGGGGTGGAAGCGCAGTCCGCCCTTATAGGGACCCAAGGCAGAGTTGTACTGTACGCGGAATCCCCTGTTGATGTGGACAGTTCCTTCGTCGTCAATCCAGGGGATCCGGAAGATGATCTGCCGCTCCGGCTCGCAGATCCGTTCCAGGATCGAAGCCTCTACGTACTCGGGGTGCCGGGAGAGCACACGGGTCAGAGAGTCGAAGACCTCACGGACCGCCTGGTGGAATTCGTGCTCACCGGGGTTTCTGCTGACAACCTGCTCGTAGACCTGCTCGATCCGTTGGGTGCTGGGACTCACGCATTTCCTCTCCAGTCTGCTTCCATAATGTGCAAACATGTTATCTGCTGGGATGGCCCTGGGGTTGCGCTGTGTCAGATGGTGAGATAGCGCTAATCGGTCAGACCGGCACGACGCCGCGTGGTGCGGTTGGCATGGTCAGAGTACCGGGGCAGCCAGCGCTGCATCCCGGCGGCACCCAGGGGGCCGATCACTGAGGCCGCCCAGATGCCCAGGGCCAGGGAGCCCAGGGCCGCGCCGGCCGAGAGGATCAAAGGCCCTGAGCCCAGGCCGATATCGGTAAGCAGCCGCCAAGCACCCAGGAACTGCGGACGGCCCTCTGGCGGGGAGATATCTGAGGAGATAGTCATCATGATCCCGGAGCCGCAGCCATTGGCGAATCCCAGCAGCATCGCTACCACGGCCAGGCCGGCGGCTGTGGAGGTGAAGGGGAAAGCCGCCATCGCCAAGCCCAGCAGAGTCATTGCCGGCACGCCGACCCAGAGCCGGCCCAGTTTGTCCATCACCTTCCCAGCCGGATAGAACAGCAGCATATCGATGCCCCCGGCCAGGCCGAAGAGCAGTGAGATCGTAGTGGGGTCCAACTCGAGGTACTGGCCCCAGAGTGGGATCACCTGCTGGCGGGCTCCGCGGATGGCGCCGACCAGCATGCCCACCGCCCCCAGCCTGGCCAACATGCCCCGATGAGCCCGCATCACCTGCCAGAACCTCGGCTTTGTCACCTCAGCAGCAGGCGCCGGCTTCTTCTTAGTGGTGGGCCGGGCCAACCAGACGGTGACTGTGGCGGCCGCGGCTGTTACCGCCGCGAGGAAGAAGACCGCCGCAGTGCCGGTGAGGTAGATGACACCGGCTCCCAGGAAAGGTCCCACGAACTGTCCGATCCGGTGGACCCCACCCAAAGTGGACAGCACCCTTGCCCGATTGAACTGCGGGGTGATCTCTGTCAGATAGGAATGTCTGGCTAAGTGGAAAACCGCATTGGCCGCACCGACCAGCAGCACGGCCGCCCCCAGGGTCAGCCAGGAGGGAGAGAGCGCGGCAAGGACGAAACCCAAAACGGCCACTGAGCCGGCAACGATCATCGCCGCCCGGTCACCGATCTTGGCCGCCAACTGCCCGGCCGGAAGATCAGCAATGATCTGGCCTACCGGCAGCATGGCAGCAATAACGCCTGCCGCCGCAAGGCCGGCGCCCTGCTCCACCGCATAGGGGGCCACCACCGGAATCATCGCCCCAATACCGGTACTGAAGATGAAAGCCGGGATCAGTGCGCCGACCACCACATCCCGACCGAAGACCGGGGGAGGGGAGGATGAGACCGTCACGGCTCAACACTCTACTCTTCGGCGGTAGGGTTGAGGCATGGTTTCACCTGCTCAGCGCTACGCAGAGTTCCGCCGCCGCGCTGCGGACGCCAAGACTCAGCTTGGCGCCTTCACCTCCCAACAGTCCTTTGACCTGGACGAATTCCAACTCGAGGCCTGCCGGCACCTGGAGGCAGGCAAGGCAGTCTTGGTCGCCGCACCCACCGGTGCGGGAAAAACCATCGTCGGTGAGTTCGCCGTCCATCTCGCGCTGGCCCAGGGGAAGAAGGCTTTCTACACCACCCCCATCAAGGCGCTGAGCAACCAGAAGTTCCAGGAGCTGCGTGCCGAATACGGTGCAGACCGGGTGGGTTTGCTCACCGGGGACACCAGTATCAACTCAGAGGCCGACGTCGTCGTCATGACCACTGAGGTGCTGCGCAATATGCTCTACCAGGACTCCTCGACCTTGGAGGACCTCGGCTTTGTGGTCATGGATGAGGTGCATTATCTCGCCGACCGGTTCCGCGGAGCGGTCTGGGAGGAAGTCATCATCCACCTGCCCGAATCGGTGCAGCTGGCAGCGCTGTCTGCAACTGTCTCCAATGCTGAGGAATTCGGCGCCTGGCTGGACACTGTCCGCGGCGAGACGGCTGTGGTGGTCTCCGAGCACCGACCGGTGCCGCTGTGGCAGCACATGATGATCGACTACCGGCTGCATGATCTTTTCGTCATCACCGAGGAGAACGACGACGAGAACGAGACCAACCAGCTGGTCAACCCCGAGCTGCAGCGGATAGCTCATCTCTCCCAGGCGCCACCCTCGCGCCGATCCGGCGGACACCGTGGACGCGGACGGGGACGACGCCGGGACTCTGGCCGCTCAAACTACCGAGGTGGTGGGGCAGAGGTCTCCCGTCTCTCAGGATCTCCCAGAGGTGCCCCGCGTCTGAGCCGGCCCCGGATGATCCGGGCTCTGGACCGGGAGGGCCTACTGCCCTGTATCACCTTCATCTTCTCTCGGGCCGGATGCGAGGCCGCAGTCGAACAGTGCCTGCATCACGGGCTGCAGCTGACCGATAAGCAGGAAGCCGCAGAGATCGCCTCCCGCGTTGAGGCCATGGGCTGGGAGCTTCCGGCAGAAGACCTCTCCGTGCTGGGATTCGACAGCTTCCGTGAGGCCCTGATCAACGGGGTTGCCGCCCACCACGCCGGAATGCTGCCGCCGTTCAAGGAACTGGTGGAGAACCTCTACGCCGAGGGGCTGCTGAAGGTGGTCTTCGCCACCGAGACCCTTGCCCTGGGGATCAATATGCCGGCCCGCACCGTGGTGCTGGAGAAGCTGGACAAATTCAACGGCGAATCCCATGAGGACATCACCCCGGGGGAGTACACCCAGCTGACCGGCCGGGCAGGACGGCGTGGCATCGATATCGAAGGCCATGCCGTAGTTGTCTGGCAGCCCGGTATGGACCCCCGCCAGGTGGCAGGGCTGGCCTCAAAACGGACCTACCCCCTGAACTCCAGCTTCAGCCCCAGCTACAACATGGCCGTGAACCTCACTGCCCAGTTCGGACGACGACGGGCCCGGACCATTCTGGAGTCCTCCTTCGCGCAGTTCCAGGCGGATAAGGCCGTGGTGGGACTGGCCCGGGATGTCGCCAAGCGCGAGTCCTCCCTGGCCGGTTACCGGGAGTCCATGGAATGTCATCTGGGGGACTTCTTCGAATACGCCCAACTGCGCCGTGAGCTCAATGACAAGCAGAAGGAATCGGCCAAAGCCCGGAACCGCCAGCGCAAACGGGAGATCATCCGTGTGCTGGCGGCCCTGGAACCCGGTGATGTCATTGAGGTGCCCGGTAAGCGTCGCTTGGGCAATTGCCTGGTGGTTCATTCCGCACCGGAGCATGACCCACGCCCGGGGGTTGTCACTGAGGATGGGAAGCTGCGCAATGTCACCGTCGATGACTTCCCCCAGCCCCCTGAGGTGATCTCCAGTATTCGTCTACCCCGCAAACCGCAGGTCAAAGTGCCTAAAATCCGCCGTGATCTGGCCTCGACCATGCGCAATGCGCTGACCGAACGGACCCCTCCGCGCAAGAGCGCCCCGGCGCCCGGTTTCGGGTTCACAGACCCCGACGCTGAGAACGGCACCACAGTCGCTGAGTTGGAGTCTCAGCTGCGCAAGCACCCCTGCCATTCCTGCTCCGACCGGGAAGACCACGCCCGCTGGGCCGAGCGGTACTGGAAGCTGAAACGGGAGACCGATCAGCTCAAGGCTCGGATCGACCGTCGGACCGGGTCCATCGCCAAACGTTTCGACCGGGTCTGCGGTGTCCTGTTCGAACTCGGTCATCTTCAGGCCGCCGAGAAGGAACAGCTGCCCACCGCTGAGCCGGTGGCCGAAGAGTTCGACGCCGAGGAATTCCTGGTCACCGAACGCGGTCAGCGGCTGCGCAGAATCTACGGGGAACGAGACCTCTTCACCGAGCTGCTCATGGAACGCGGAGTGCTCTCCCAGCTGGGCCCAGAAGAGTTGGCAGCCTTCTCCACACTGCTGGTCTACCAGGCCAAACGTGAGGATGAAGGGGCGATGCCGCAGATGCCGAGCAAGAAACTCTCCCAGGCAGTGCGCACAGCCCTTGAGGTTCACGGTGAACTTGAAGCCCGAGAGAAACGCCACCACCTCGAACCCACCGACACACCCGAGCTGGGCCTGGCTGTGCCCATGTACTATTGGGCCTCCGGGGCGAGCCTGCGGGCCGCATTGGAGGAATCTCCGCTGGCTGCCGGTGACTTCGTCCGGTGGGCCAAACAGTGCATCGACGCCCTGGACCAACTGTCGGCCGTGCCCACGGCCACCGCCAAATTCGCCACCCGGTGTCAAGATGCAGTGGACCTCATCGCCAGGGGAGTGGTCTCCTACTCCTCGGTGGCTTATACCTCAATGGAGGAGGACTTCGAGACAGATGAGTGAACTTCTGCACAACGGGACCGTGCATTCCACGGCCCAACCCTATGCGGAGGCCATGGTCGTCGAAAACGGTCAGATTTCCTGGCTGGGTTCCGATGAGACTGCTGAGCGGATGGACACCGCTGAGCTGACGGTCACCGATCTCGACCGGGGACTGGTGGCCCCAGCATTCGTCGGTCTCGTATCTCTGGAACTGGACTCCACCTCACCGGCGACCGTTGAGCAGACCCTCGACGACGCCGCCCAGACCCACGGCTATGCGGCCCTGCGACTGGTGTTGGGTCTGAATGTGCACCAGCTGCAGAACGATCAGGAAGCCACCGGGCAGAAGCTGCGCGAGGTGCTCACCGCAGCCGCCGAACATCGTATCGAGGTATGGCCGGTAGTTGAACTCTCTGGGGTCACCGCCGATGGAGGAGCCCCCTCAATTCAGCCGGTCAATGAGCTGCTGGACCTCCTGGAGACTGTCGAAATCCCAGGGCGCCAAGTGGCAGTGGCCCTGGACCTCACGGCCGTAGCGGAGAATCTCTTGGGCGTGCGCTCCTGGTGCGCCGAAGCAGGCCGACAGCTTCTGCTGAACACCACAGGGGCAGACCCCGAGGTCGTCGTCGAGGCTGTTGTCACCACCCAGAAGCACCTGCGGGAGCTTAAGCAGACCCCATCGCCGGCAACCCCCACTGTGCTGGTCGGCTTCGACTCCACGGAGCGGTCTCACTGGGAGGAGCTGCTCAACACCGGCGTCCACGTTCTGCTCACTGGCCCCGGTCACCTGGTGACCGCACTGAGTGTGGGAGTTCCGGTCTCAGCCGCACCGGAACAGGGGCAGAATCCCTGGCAGCTGATCAGCGATCATGTCCATCATCCGCAGGCGCCGGTTTCGGTTCGGGCAGGCTTCAACGCCCAGTGCCGCGGCGCCTACCGGTCGCTTCCTGATGCCCCGGCCGGTGCGGGACAGCTCAACCCCGGATCTGAGGCGACATATGTGATCTGGGAGGTCGACTCCCTGGCAGTTCAGACGCCGAATTCCACAGTTTCGGCATGGAGCACCGACACCCGTGCCAGAACTCCGCTGCTGCCGTTCCTCGACGGAGAAACACTTCCGAAACTGGTCAGCACTGTCATCAAGGGAAGGTAAGTTGGATTCCATGAAGACCCTGACCGTCATCCCGACGTATAACGAGATCGACGCTCTGCCTACGACAATCGGCAGGCTGCGGGCGGCTGTTCCTGAGTCCGAGGTTCTGATCGTCGACGACAACAGCCCCGACGGCACAGGGGATCTCGCTGACCAGCTTAGCGCCGAGGACGACTACATCCACGTTCTCCACCGGACTCAGAAGAATGGGCTCGGCGGCGCCTATATCGCTGGATTCAACTGGGGTCTTCAGCGTGATTACGATGCCTTTGTCGAACTGGACGCTGACGGCTCGCATCAGCCTGAGCAGCTGCCCGATCTCCTGGCTGCCATTGACTCAGCCGACCTCGTGATCGGCTCACGGTGGGTCCCTGGGGGATCGGTGGTCAACTGGCCGCTACACCGGGAAATCATCTCCCGGGCCGGCAGCCTCTACTCCCGCACCATGCTGGGCCTGAAGGTCCGGGATATCACCGCTGGCTTCCGGGTCTTCCGCCGCAGCACACTGGAGGACATCGACCTCGACTCCATTGAATCCGTGGGCTACGGCTTCCAGGTGGATATGACCTTCCGTGTGGCACGGCAGGGCAAGACCATCCAGGAAGTTCCGATCACTTTTGTGGAGCGCACTCTGGGTGAGTCCAAGATGAGCGGCGGCATTGTGCTCGAGGCTGTGGCCAATGTGACCAAATGGGGTCTCTCCGCCCGCGCGCAGACGCTGGCGAAGAAGGCCAAGGGACTCTCCTGCTGAGGCGCAAAGAGCGGCGCACCAGAGATGGTACGCCGCTCTCAGCGGGGTCTAGATAGGGGAGAAACCTCCGCTCAGGAGACCTTCTCGCCGCGCTTCTCGCGCAGAATCTTCAGCCGGTCGTTGAGGATCTCCTCGAGCTCCTCCTCAGAACGACGCTCCAGAAGCATGTCCCAGTGAGTACGGGCCGGCTTCTCCGGCTCCTCCTCGGGAGCCTCACCCTCAGCCAGTACGCCAACCTTCCCGGAGGGGGAGGTCCAGGTGGCGGGGACCTCTGCGTCAGCAGCAAAAGTCACGGTGATCTTCTCGCCATCCTCGCAGACGTACTCCACGTCCTGACGGGGAGCCGGCTCCACACCTTGCTCGGTCTCCATGGACTGGGCGCCAAGACGCATTCCGCGCAGGCTACGATCACTCATCGATGCTCCTTAGTACAACAACAGACGGATTACTCTTCAGGGCTTCAACTCACAGCAGCCCCGAGTTATTCCTCAGCGGGGCTACTGCTTGGGCTCGCCCTCGTCGAATTCAGCCGGATCAATATTAGTCTCAGCCTCTGGGGGAGCGGTATCGGCAACGCGCTGCAGCGCGGCAGTGCTGTCTTCCTCCAGGGCCGGGGGAGTCTTCCCACGAGCGCCGGGGGAGTTTGCATTGCCGTGCTCGGCCCGACGAGCCTCTTCCTCGAGCTCCTTGGAGCTGAGGTAATGGGTGTTTTCATCGGTGACCGAAGTCGAACGGGCTGATTCCGCCAGATCGGCGATCGCGCTGGAGATACCCGGCTTGCCCTTCACACCCTGCTCGGCGGCCTCCTGCTCACGGCGTTTCTTCAACCGCTCGGCACGGGCCTCAAGGGCTTTCTCCCGCTCCTCGAAGGACTGTCCCGAGCCGCCGTCGTCGTTTCCGCCGAAGGCACCCGAGAATGACTTCAGAGCCTCACCGAACTCACCGGGGATGACGAACATGGTGTTGGACTCAGACTTCGCCATCTCCGGCAGGGTCTGCAGGTACTGGTAGGACAGCAGCTCCGGGGAGGGCTCAGAGGCGTGGACGGCGTTGAACACAGTCTCGATGGCCTGGGCCTCAGCATTGGCGGCCAGGATCCTCGACTGAGCCTCACCCTCGGCCTGCAGGATCGCTGCCTGCCGCTCACCCTCAGCGTTGAGGATGGCCGACTGCTTATTACCCTCAGCGGTCAGGATGGCTGCACGCCGGTTGCGCTCAGCGCGCATCTGCTGCTCCATGGAGTCCTGGATGCTGTGTGGGGGATCAATAGCCTTCAGCTCAACACGTGCCACCCGGATGCCCCAGCGGCCAGTGACTTTATCGAGTTCACCGCGCAGCATGGAGTTGATCTGGTCACGTGAGGTCAGTGCCTCCTCGAGATTCATACCGCCGACCACGTTACGCAGGGTAGTGGTGGTCAGCTGCTCCACAGCGACAATATAGTTCTGGATCTCATAGGTAGCCGCCTTGGGGTCGGTGATCTGAAAATAGACCACAGTGTCGATGGAGACCACGAGGTTATCCTCGGTGATCACCGGCTGGGGCGGGAAGGAGACCACTTGTTCACGCATATCCAGCATCGGCAGCAGGCGGTCTAAGAAAGGCACCAACAGGGTCAGGCCTGGACCCTGGGTCCGCTGGTACTTTCCGAGGCGCTCAATAATGCCCGCGCGTGCCTGCGGGATGATCCGAACGCTCTGGGCGAGGACCACCACCACGAATAGCACTAGGGCCAGAAGTACAACGATGACGACTACATTCGGCATATCGGCAATCCGTTCTTGTCGTTCGGTTTCTCAGTGTTTCTAAGCTGGACGGGTATGTGGATCATTCCACTCAATACTTGGCGCAGGTTTGAGATAGACCGTTGCACCATCGACGGAATCCACCACCGCGGGGGAGCCTGGCTCAATGGTGAACTCTCCGGCTGCCCGGGCAGTCCAGGTATCACCGTCAACCTCAGCCAGACCCGCAATGGTGGTCACTGTCTCAATGGTTTGGGCCTCCATGCCCTGCATCCGATCCACATTGGTCAACTGATCCTCAGGGCCCTTCTTGAGGTGCTTCAGGGCAACCGGACGGATGGCGCCGAGCATCAGCAGGGCAGTGGCGGAGCCGGTGACAACCTGCAACCACATCTCACCGCCGGCAAGAGCAACAGTCATCGCCGCTAATGCACCCACCGCCAGCATCAGGAACATCAGATCCAAAAGGAAGGTTTCGATGACGGCCAGCACAAAAGCCAGACCCAGCCAGGCAGCCCAGAGGTTTTCGCCGAACCACTCGATCATGGCGACCTCCTGAAGACGTATGTGACCTGCAATAAGTTCTGCCTACCCAGCCTATAGGGAAGGGGCAAGTGGGTCACGCCATGCAGCGCTGCGCGATGGGTCAGAGCCCCAAATCTTCAACCTGACATAATATAGATTATCGGCCTTGTGGTGGATGGTGGACGTGGAGCCATCTAGGGAGCACATCCTGCGCCACAGCGGCCGATAATCTAGAGAGCTATTACCTGGTAGTGGCCGATAATCTGCCTGAGCCGTTTTCACGGTAGCCATTTCCCCGTGCGTGCTTTGCCTGTGATTCTTCGCTGGCGATACTCTCAGGCTTGTGATGCATCGCGCTGTCTCTCTTCTCTGTGACGCTCTGCTGGTTGTTGTGTTCGCCGCTTTGGGTAACCGTGCACATGATTCCGGCTTGGCCCCTCTGGACATTTTTGCCACCGCCTGGCCGTTCCTAGTTGGCCTTCTACTGGGCTGGTTGGTCACTGCATCATGGTCGCGACCGCATCAGATCTGGCCTGCGGGACTACTCATCGTGGTTGTGACGCTTGCGGCGGGCATGGTGCTGCGCTATTTCTTCACCCCGGGCGGAGTTCAGCTGTCCTTTGTACTGGTGGCAACCGCGACCCTGGCCACCTTCCTTCTCGGCAGGCGTCTCATCGGCCTCCTGTTGACCCGAAAGTAACCTGACATAACTTTATCATCTCCGTCTGACCTGGGGAAACTGTCAATTTTTCTTTGACCTTCCCTCCGGTTCACGTCCAGGAGAATCCAAGCTGCGTGTCGTTACCGTAGTGGTGTCCGTACCACTAAAGGAGGACACACATGAAGGCAGTGACATGGCAGGGTCCGCGGAAAGTCTCTGTGGAGACCGTTCCCGACCCCGTGATCGAAAAGCCCAACGACGCCGTCGTCGAAATCACCTCAACCGCGATCTGCGGCTCTGACCTGCACCTCTATGAAGTCCTGGGGCCGTTTATGCGCCCGGGCGATATCGTCGGCCATGAGCCGATGGGCCGAGTTGTGGAAGCCGGCCCAGACACAGATCTCAAAGTCGGCGACCGGGTCGTGGTCCCCTTCCAGATCGCCTGTGGGGACTGCTTCTACTGCAACCAGGGGCTTCAGACCCAATGCGAGACCACCCAGGTCACCGAACAGGGCTCTGGCGCCAAACTCTTCGGCTATTCCGAGGTCTATGGGGCTGTTCCGGGCGGACAGGCTGAATACCTGCGGGTCCCCCACGCCGACTATGGGCCCATCAAAGTCGGTGATGAACTCCCCGACCACCGGTATCTCTTCCTCTCCGATGTACTGCCCACCGCATGGCAGGCAGTGGCCTACGCCCAGCGGAAACAGGGCGATTCCATCGCCGTGATCGGTCTGGGACCCATCGGCCAGTTCGCCGCACGCATCGCTAAACACCAGGGAATGACTGTCTACGCCATTGAGCCCGAAGCAGAGCGCCGCGATATGGCGGCCCGGCACGGGATTCTGGTCTTCGACAACACTGATGACTCAGTGGCAGCCATCAAAGATGCCACCGCAGGCCGCGGTCCCGATGCAGTTATCGATGCCGTCGGCATGGAAGCCCATGGCGATATGCAGTCAGCCGTGGCGAAATTTGCCCAACGCTCAGCACAGTTCCTGCCCGATAAGCTAAGCCAGCCGGTGATGGACAAATTCGGTATGGACCGGTTGGCCGCGCTTTACACCGCAGTGGATCTGGTCCGACGCGGCGGGACCATCAGTCTCTCCGGAGTCTATGGAGGCCAGGCCTCCCCCCTGCCCATGCTGACCCTCTTCGATAAGCAGATTCAGCTGACTATGGGCCAGGCGAATGTGCGCAATTGGGTCGATAAGATCCTGCCCCTGGTCGAGGATCCTGCAGACCCCCTCGGTGTCGATGACTTCGTCACCCACCGGCTGCCCCTGGACGAGGCACCCGGAGCTTACGAAATGTTCCAGAAGAAGGAGGACGGCTGTATCAAGGTCGTCCTGGAGCCGAAATGAGCACGAGCATGACCGAGCAGACCCAGCAAGATCCCCGAGACAAACATAAAAGCGATGAATTCCCCGCCCACGGCGATATCGGCCAGCCAGGACTCAACCGTGAGACAACACCGGATCCCGACCACGGGGAATCCAGCTACCGAGGCAGCGGCAAACTGGAGGGCAACAAAGCCCTGATCACCGGCGGAGACTCCGGTATCGGCCGCGCAGTGGCCATCGCATACGCCCGTGAGGGCGCTGATGTGGCCATTGTGCACCTGCCCGAGGAGCAAGAGGATGCCGAGGCCACCCTGAAATATGTTCAGGAGGCAGGCCAGCGTGGACATGCCTACGCCACCGATCTCCGCGAGACCAATGCCGCCGAAGGTGTCATCGGCAATGCACTCAAAGACCTCGGCGGGATCGACATCCTGGTGCTCAATGCCGCCTACCAGAAAGCCCGCGAAGGTATCGACCAGATCTCCATCGACGAGGTCAAGAAGGTCTTCGACACTAACCTCGTGGCCCATATCGCGGTGGCCCGTGAGGCCGTGCCGCATCTGAAGGCCGGCTCATCGATCATCACCACAACATCGGTCCAAGCGGAGAACCCCGCTCCTCCCCTGTTGGACTACGCGATGACCAAATCCGCCCAGAAGGCTTTCACCGAGGCGCTGGCCCTGGAACTGGGGCCAAAGGGCATCCGGGTCAATGCGGTCGCACCCGGACCGATCTGGACTCCACTGATTCCCGCCACTGGCTTTCCCGAGGACAAAGTCCAGGAGTTCGGCACTGACACTCCCCTGCAGCGGGCAGGTCAGCCGGCAGAACTCGCCGGCGCCTATGTGTACCTAGCCTCTGAGGACGCTTCCTACACATCCGGTGCCATTCTGCCGGTTACCGGTGGCAAACCCTTCTGAGGAGTTGATCAATCATGGCTGAGAACCAGCGATCAAGTGTTAAGGACGAGGAGCTTTACGAAAAGCTCCGTGAAGAACAGGGCTATTCGAAGGAGAAAGCTGCCCGGATCGCCAATTCGGCGAATAACGAGGGCCGTAAGGCCCAGGGCAAAAAGGGTGGCAATCAACCTCAGTATGAGGATTGGACCGGCGATGAGCTCAAGGACCGAGCCAAAGAGCTGGATATCTCCGGCTACTCGGATATGAATAAGGACGAGCTCATCGACCAGCTCCGCAACCACTGAGGGGACGCTAGCTGCACGTCCTCAGTCCCCCAGCGGGGCTGGGTTGAGGTGGGAGACCGTCAGCTGACCTTCACGAGAGTCGAGATAGTACAGCTGGGCAACCACTGGCTGATCGGACTCCAAAACAAGCCCATAGGGCTTATCGAGATAGACCGCCTGCGGCTCGATGAGGTCATTGATCCGCTGATGTTTGACCCGGTTGGCCTCCACCAGTATTTCGTAGGGGCCAACTGGGTCGGCGTCGTCGTAATAGACCATCAGCTGCACACAGGCATCCTTCTGGGAGGTGTTGAGCAGGCACAGGGTGTTCCGTGAGGTGAACTCCGGCTCATGACCGGTGCTCTGACTGGGGGCGAACCCCGCTGAGAAGACCCAGCTGGTCTTTCCCAGAGCGGTATTGTCCTTGAACAGTGCCATCAGCTCTCCTCCTCGCCGAAGAGTTCACGCAGGTAGTCGTTGAGGAAGATTCCCTCGGGATCCATCTGCCGTCGGATCTTCCGGAAGGTCTCCCACTCGGGGTACAGCTCTGCCAGCTCTTTGCCCTCACAGGTGTGTTTCTTGCCCCAATGGGGTCTGCCGTCGAAACTGCGGAAAATCGGCTCGATATCGTCGAAGTACCTCTTGAACGGCAGGGTGTTGTTCTGCAGCAGAGCGATAGTCATAGTCGGTACCCCACCCCGGTAGCCGGCCTCGGCATTGGAAATCAGAGCATGATCGGCAGCGATGGTCCGCACCAGCACTCGCCACCCGACCTCAGAACGGTGTTTGGTCTTCACACGTTCGCGAACCTCCCGGAAGGCAGCCAGCTGATCGTCGAAGCTCAGCATGTACTCCATCTCCTCAAAATGAAGCATGCGGTCATTGGGGATGACCTGGTAGTTCGGCCCGGTCTCGTCCTTCTTGAGGTAGCTGTAGGGCTCCCCTTCAGGCGTGAGGTTGGGTTCCTCACCGGGTTTATTGAGCATCCGCACTTGGGCCAGATCGCTGCGGGGGTACCAGTAGAAGTCCATACTGCGATTGGTATCGACCAGTTCCCGGTAGTTCTCCAACACCCAGTCGATATGGGTGATCCAATTTTGGCGATGCAGCTGATGAGCCTCCTCCACCCGCAGTGTCAGGGAGGTCAGGATGCCCAAGGCACCCAGTGAGACCTGGGCGGCTCGCAGCAGGTCAGAGCCTGCCCCATCGGTGGGCTCATCACCAGCATCGACGCCGAAGGCCACCTCCTCCCCCAGGCCATTGATGAGCTTTCCGCCGATCATGGTCGAGGAGAGGTTACCGAGAGTGATTCCGGAGCCATGGGTGCCGGTGCTGATAGCCCCGGCAATTGCCTGATAGTCCACATCGCCGAGATTCTCCATGGCCACCCCATATTCGGCCAACTGGGCTCCGAGATCACGCAGCCCGGTGCCGGGCAGCACTGTGGCCCGCTGCTTGATGGGATCGGCTGAGACCACGCCGGAAAGTTTCTCCAGGGACACCAGACTCTGGTCAGTATTGAACAGCGGCACCGAGGAATGACCTGAGCCCACTGGACGGACAGCGCCCCGGGATTTCTTACCCCGGGCCTTCTGGACGATATCGGCAACCTGCTCGGAGTTCTTCGGGGTCTCGCGGCTCCGGGGCGTGAAACTGACCGAGCCGGACCAATTGGTGAATCTCTCTGCCACAGCTTCTCCTACAGTTGCGGTGTCAGCGTTTCTCGGTCCTTATCGAAGGCCCTCTGGCGGGCATAGGTGTGGACACTGTGGAGGATCTCACGCTGGGTATCAGCGCTCTCGATAAGGCCATCGAAGACCGACTGCTCCAGGCCCAGGGCATCTGCGTAGTCGGCCATGACCTCCCAGCCCTGACGTTTGGCGGTGATCGCTCCGATCATCAGTTCACATTCCAGTACCAGCGCCGAGGGAGAACGCTTCAGCGGTGGTCGGGCATAGGGTTTCAGCCGTGCGACCTTCTCCCCCATCCAGAGAGCCGGTGCGGTGACCCCCGGACGCGGGAATCCCTGACGTTTCATCAGTTCGGCCAGCCAGGCGTGTTCGGCACTGATGCTCTCCGAAACCTGAGCCAGCTCTGGGAAGACCGGGGTGTCAATAAAGGCTTCTGCCATGGCGATAATCCGAGCCACTCCGGCAGTGGCACCGGAGAGATGGTCGGCCATATAGTTGCGCAGCAGCGCGGCATCGACATCTTCGGGAAGACTGTGGTCCTCGGGTGGAAGGGGATGTCGGTCATAGGGAGCTTTTCCACGGACTCGCATGGGTATGGAGGAGCGTCCGGAGCCCTCAGCCATACCGTCGATCAGCTCGGCCAATGCCTCGGCCCCAGTGCTGGTCGGCTCCCAAGCAAGTTCGGTCCGCGCCCGGGTGGTGTCCATGATCGGAACATGTTTGGCCATCGCCAGCCATCCCTCGTCCATCGGCAGAAGATGAGCACGGTTAGCGGCTTTGACCAGGGGTTTCAGCGGCGAGAATGGGATCGGCAGGCTGGCTCGGCCGTGCTGGCGACCGGCGACGACGGCGGCGATCTTCTCGCCGGTCAACACGTCATCGGCGGCTATGTTGAATCCGCCCCGGGCTCCCCGCAGGATTGCCTCGGCATAGGCATTGGCCACATCGCGTGCATGGACTGCCTGAGCGCGGATTCCCTGCGGCATCGGCAGCATAGGGGGCCTGAATTTCTGCAGCAGTTGCACGGGTGCCAACTGGCCCGCGAAATAGCGTTGGATCTCTGATCCTGCCCCGCTCTGGAAGATCAGCCCGGGGCGAATCCTGGCCAGTGCGATCTCAGGGTGCAGGGCCTCGAACTCATTCGTCACCCGTTCCTGGGCCGCTTTGTCCTCGCTGTAGTGGGAGTCCGCAATGCCCTCAGTGCCCCAGCTCTCGTCTCGGGGTTCATCATCAGAGACAGCCGAGTAGGCGCCCACAGAGGAGGCCACCGCGATCCTCTTGACGCCAGCTGCTGCTGCCGCCTGTAGGACATGGTCTGTCCCGTTGACATTGACTCGGCGCAGCAGCTCGCGTTTGCTGTTGGGCTGAATCAACCAGGCCAGGTGGATAACGGCATCGGCTCCGGTGAAAAGCTCTGTCAGCCGCTGAACCGACTCCGGGAATTGAACATCAGCAGTGTTCCACTCCGCCTGGTTATAAGGGGCGGCCTCCGCCTCCGGCAGTCGGCGGGCGATCCCCAGCACTGAACTGATCTCAGCGCGTGAGGCCAGTTCCTCCAGCACTGCGGTTCCGGTATTTCCTGTTGCTCCGACTATGACAACTCGCATGCTGCACCACTACTCCCACTTACCCAGACTTTCGTTGTACGAGATTCCTATCAGTCCTTGTCAGGGCATCATGCTTAGCTGAATTCTGGCCGAATGGGAGCTGGATCCTTCGCCAGTCTGCCGGTGGGAAGAGTTCAGAGTGCCTCAGCGGCCCGGCGGCGAATTTCGGCGCGCAACGATTCAGGCCGCAGCAGTTCGATATCGCCACCAGCCCGCAGGCAGACTTCAACCACTGCCTGTTGACTGCTGAAGTGGGTTTGAATAGTGCGGGCACCGGTGTCTGGATCGGTGGTGGACTTCTCCGGGCGGTACAGCTCCGCCTCAGCGGCCGCACTGGGTGAGAACCGCAGAACCACCTCGATTGAATCCTCGGTTCGTGGCACTTCGGGGGTGTGATTGCCGTGCTGCCTACTCAGCTCCGCGGCCTGCTCGCTCTGATGCTGCTGAGTGAGCGAGGTCAGCCCGCCGATGCGGTCCAGCCGGAAGTACCTCTCCCCCACTGCCCGGTGACACCATGCCCGCAGATAGCTGAAGGGCCCATGGAAGACCAGGTGGACGGGGTCGACGACGCGTTGCGATTCAGTCCCTGCGGCATCGGCATAGTTCAACTCCACCGCGTATCGACCTTCAATAGCGCCCTGCAACTGATCGGCCACCGCACGCTGATCGGCGGGCCTCGTGATGACCAGGGACGCGGCTGCCTCGGCGATACTGGCAGGCGCGATCTCCAGAACTTTATGGCGCAGACTCTCGGCGGCTTCCCGAAGATGATCCTCGGCAGCAAGCTCATACTCGATCAGTGCCTGCAGGGTGATCAGAAGACTCAGCGCACCGGGCTTGGTCAGCGAGACCGGTCGCTGAAGGCTCGTTTGGGCGCGGTCATCGCCCATCCAGAGGGTGATCGGCTCGTCGGTGGGCAGATACTGCTGTTCAAACTCCTGGCTGGTCAGCGGCGGGGCCGGCTGAACATCAACCGAGGGCCCCAGACCGAAGCCAGCGGTGGAGAGCTGGTGAATGCTCAGCAGGTCACGGTGAAGCTGGTCGGCACTGATGCCGTACTGAGCCATGAGGCGGCTCGGTTCCACACCTTCGGGCCGAGCCAGCAGCAGCGAGATCATATTGATCACCCGCTCGGTGCGGGCGGCTTGATTATCCAGGCGACTGTTCTGAGGCGTGGCTGTGACCAATTTGCCGTGTTCTGTGGGCTGGCCGGTATGGGCCCGCAGCGCACCCTCTGCCACCGCCTGCTCCCGATAGTGAGCATCCAGTGAGTTCAGCTGTGCCTCGGCGTCGAAATCGGCATACATCTGCCCCGACGAGATGGCCTCAACAACCTCGGCTTCCTCGGGATTCAGCCGGCGGGCAGCGATCTTCTCCGGGGAGTATCTGATCCGGTCCAGGCGGAAGATT
The DNA here is from genome assembly GCF_012641515.1 of Nesterenkonia sedimenti. Taxonomy (GTDB): domain Bacteria; phylum Actinomycetota; class Actinomycetes; order Actinomycetales; family Micrococcaceae; genus Nesterenkonia; species Nesterenkonia sedimenti. Next base: position 278,046 of record NZ_JABAHY010000001.1, read on the forward strand.
CGCTGGCCCGCGGCGTCAAGATCATGGGCGAAGAGATACCAGTGCTGACGGATTCCCATCCCCAAGGGGACGACCCGACGACGACGGGGTTGGGAACGCCCACGACTGGTGTACTCAAAGCTGACCGGGCGGCCCATCCCGAGACTGCTGAGACTGATCAGCCGTTGAACCTCAGTATCGGTGCCGATAGCCGAATGCAGCGTCGCTCCAGTGAGCGAGCCACCAGTCCCCTGCCCTGCGTCCTGCGCAGAATCAGAGGCTGCCAGCGCCCAGAGAGCGTGGCCCAGACCGCCGAGACTCCGATCGCTGGAGAAGAGCTCCGCCCGCTGCAGGGCCAGCTGCTCAGCCGGGGTCAGCTCCAGGGGCGCAAGCCCGTAGTTCTGCGGGGAGATTCGGTACCGAATCTCCTCACCCTCGCCGGTCTCCTCCACGGGAATGCCGATATCGATGAGCATCCGCTTATCGCGGGTGAAACTCTTATCCCGGGCCTCCTTCTTCCGCTCCAAGGCGGCCCCGCTGAGCTGTTCGAGCTCGCGCTGTAGGGTCACATACTGCTCAACTCGATTGAACAGCTGTTTCCGGGTCAGCCCGCGAGGCCACTGGTGAAGCAGGGTCTGTGCCAGGGAGAGGGAGCGGACTACACCCTCATCGGCGGTGACGTCCTGGTCCATGGCTCCTAGTTCTTGATGACCTTGACGAGGTCGACCACGAAGATCAGGGTCTCATTGGGACCGATGGCGGCACCGGCACCCCGCTCCCCATAGGCCAGATGCGGCGGGATCTCGAAGCGCCGGCGGGCGCCTTCCTTCATCCCGATCAGACCCTGGTCCCAGCCTTGGATGACCTGGCCGATACCGGCGGTGAAGTCCAGTGTCTGGCCACGGTTCCAGGAAGCGTCGAACTCCTCACCTGTGGACCAGGAGACGCCGACATAGTGGCAGGAGATCTGATCGCCGGGTGCCACCTCAGGGCCGGAACCGGGGATCAGTTCCTCAATGACCAGCTCCTCCGGTGGGGTCTCACCGGGGAAGTCGATCTCTGGGCGGTTGCGGTCGTAGCTGCGCTGTCCGAATGACATGATCAGTTGTCCTCGCTGTCTTCCTCGTCCTCTTCGGCTGCCTCATCATCCTCGGGCTCAGCCTCGCCCTCAGCGGATTGCATGTCCTCGAGCATGGCTTCCAGGTCCTCGATGGAGGTGATGCCCATCTGCGGGGCGAACATCTCCAGCTCTGCTGGATCCATGCCCAACTCTTCGGCGATCTCCTCGAAGCGTTCACGCTCTTCCTCGGTGAGCTCCAGCTCCGGCATCTCAGGCTGTTCCGGCTGCTCAGGCTGGGCGGAGGCAACGGTGTCGGCGTCGATGGCGTGGACGATGTCGATCACGAAGATCAGTGTTCCGCCGGGTCCCTGATCGGAGGTGCCCTCCTCCTCATCGGTTGTCTCCCCATAGGCCATATCGGCGGGGATCACCAGCAGAACACGGTCGCCAACGTGATGGCCGGGAATGCCCTCGAGCCATCCTTCGATCACACCCTCGGAGGTGTTGAATCCGAAAGGTTCCCCGGGTTCACCCTCCTCGGTCCAGGAGCCGTCGAACTCCTCGCCGTCCTCCCAGCGCCAACCGCGGTACTGGGCGAAGACCTGGTCGCCCTCACCGATCTCCTCACCGTCACCGGAGATCAGCACCTCGGTGCTGAGCTCCTCAGGTGCCTCGGATTCAGTGTCGTGATCGCTCAGCTCGGGGCGTTCACCGATAGTGGAGTCGATGGCCGGCAGGTCACCGGACTGCTCCTGCTCCTCGCCGTCGGCGTAGGAGGGCCGCTGGTCTACCACCTCAATATTGAAAAGCTGGGGGGCCTGAATGCCCTGTTCCTCATCAGGGGCAAGATAGACGACGACGTCGGATCCGACAGTCACGCCATTGGAGGAGAGTGCATCACCGATGAACCGGTCGGCCTCGGACTCAGCCTCGGCCAGGGCAGGAAGGGCCAGCATGGGGATTACCGGCTCCTCGTAGCTGCTGCTCTGGAGGTTGCCGTCCTCGGGGCTGACCGCAGTGAGGTGGTAGTCGACCATCCACTCATTGTTGATCTCTTCACCGTCTCCGGTGTTGACCAGCCGCGCCGCATTCTCATCGGAGTCGATTTCGTTGCGGAAACGCACCTCGGGCGGTTCGCCCTCCTCGAGGCGATTGATCTCCACATCAGAGAGAACATCCTCGTTCTCGAAGGCTGCGGCATCGTCCTCTCCGCAGGAGGTGAGGACCAGAGCCAGGGCCGCAGTCAGAACCAGGGGTGTTTTGCGAATCTTATGCATCATGGGAACTGTACTAGGTCCTGAGTTGATTCGTCAGCTTCGAACCGGTCTGTCAGCGCCAGGGATACGCTATCGGCCTGACGCTGCTGAAGACTGCGTTCACGCAGCTGGTTGCGATCCCCCAGTTTCTCCAGCAGTGACTCCACCCGCTCGTCGGTGGTGGCGAAGGGATCTTTGAGCATCAGGGCCTCCAGGGGCCGGTCAGTGAGCTTATGGTGCACCCAGTCCACGGTGTACTCCGCACCGAAAGCTCGGGCGGTGGAGAGGAACTCTCCGCGGATGGCTGCCCGGGTCTGCGGTGGGGTGATCATGGCCTCGGTGACCTGATCTTCAGTGAGGATCTCCTGGGCCCGGCCGCGGCGGCGCAGCAGATAGAAGAGCCCACGCTCAGGGTGGACATCGTGATACGCCATATCGATCTGCTCCATCCGGGGATGGTCCAGTCCGATGCCGCGCTGATCTGCGATCTCCTCGATGAGGCGTTTCTTGATGGCCCAGTCGATCTCAGTGTCGATAAGACTGTGGTCGCCGGTGCGCACAGCCTCCAAAGTGCGTTCCCAGAGCTGAAGGATCCTCTCGACATGCTCATGGTGGGCGCCGTGTTCAGCCACGAACCGTTTGGCCCGGTCCAGAAGGCCCTGCTGGATCTCCACCGCAGTGGATTCCTCACCGCCGCGGATGCGCACGGCCGCGGTGCCGGTGAGGTCGTGGCTGATATGCCGAATAGCCCCGATGGGGTTCTCCAGCTCGAAGTCTCCGATGGGAACTCCTGCTTCGATCATCCGCAGCACTAGATCGGTGGAGCCGTAGCGCAGCAGTGAGGTGGTCGAGGACATATTGGAGTCCCCGACGATCACATGCAGGCGGCGGTGGCTGGCCGCATCGGCATGGGGTTCATCGCGGGTGTTGATGATCGGCCGTGAGCGGGTGGTGGCTGAGGAGATGCCCTCCCACATATGGTCCGCCCGTTGTGAGAAGGCGAAATGGGCCGGCTGCTTCTCATCGGCAGGCACAACCCGACCGGCCCCGGCGATGATCTGACGGGTGATCAGGAAAGGCAGCAGAATCCCGGAGAGCCTGCGGAAATGAGTGGTGCGTGGGATGAGGTAGTTCTCGTGGCTGCCATAGGAGTTGCCGGCAGAGTCGACATTATTCTTCAGGAGGTAGACCTGCCCGTCGAAGCCATCCTCGGCGATACGCTTCTCGGTCCATACTGCGAGATCGTGCATGATGACCTCACCGGCGCGGTCGGCGGCGATGAGATCCATGAGGTCAGCGCATTCGGAGGTTGCGTACTCCGGGTGAGAGCCCACATCCAGGTAGAGGCGTGCCCCATTGGGGATGAAGATATTGGAGCTTCGCCCGAAGTCGACCACGGGCCGGAAGAGATAGCGGGCCAGTTCATCCGGTGGTAGGCCGCGGCCGCTGGCCGGGCGGTGCAGGGCGGCGAATTCAGTCTCGACGCCGAAGACGCGGCGGTCCACGCTCTACTGGCCGCCCTTCTGCACGAACCCTTTGACGAACTCCTCGGCATTGGCCTCCAGGACGGTGTCGATCTCGTCCAGGATGCTGTCCAGCTCCTCGGCACGCTCGGTGGCCTGGGGATTGGCCTTCAGCTGTGCGGCGGACTCAGTGCCGGTCTCCTCTTCCCCACCGGGCCGCTGGGGCTGCTTCTGCGGCTGGGCTGCCATATCGTCTCCTTTATCGGTATACAGGTAGAGCCTACTGGTGACCTGCGGGGTTCTGCTCCAACAGCTGCTGCAGACCCTGGACCATCGCCGGGGTATCTGCGGCCGTGCGCAGTACGGGTTCGGTCTCCGTGCGCGCTCCGGTGAAGGGATTCGACAGCTGCAGCCGAACAGGAGCGGCCGCAGGATCCGGACGCAGCAGAATCTGGTCCCAGGATGCCCCAGCGATAGCCTGACTGTGCTCGGTGATCAGCGTCCCGCGCAGCCAGGCCCGGGTCTCCTCAGGCGGATGCTGGGCGGCCCAGTTGATCTGTTCATCGGTGAACAGCCGGCGCATCCGTCCGGCCCGGGCCAGCTTGTAGTAGAGACCCTTCTCCGGGCGCAGGTCATGGTACTGAAGGTCGATCATCCCCAGGGTTGCTGAGTCCCAGTCCAACCCGTCACGGCGCCGATAGGACTCCAGCAGCTGAAGCTTGGCCAGCCAATCCACGCGATCGGCTGCTCGGGAGGGCTCCTCTGCGAGGTCGGTGAGCAGTTCCTCCCAGGCTTCGAGCACCTCGGCGGTCTCAGTGTCCGGGGCGGTATCCGGCAGCCCCGGTGTGCTGGCGCTGCGGGCATGTTCCAGAGCGGCGATGAGGTACTCGCGCTGGATCTCCACAGCGGACATAGGGCCCCGGTTGGTGGGGACCTTCACGGTGAGACTGGGGTCATGGGAGATCACCTTGAGCGCCTGCACGGGGTCGATCAGGCGGATATCGGGGGCTTTGCCATGCTCGATGAGATCAAGCACCAGAGCAGTGGTGCCCACCCGGATCCAGGCGGAGTACTCGCTCATATTGGCATCGCCGATGATCACATGCAGACGGCGCCAGGAGTCATAGTGGGCGTGGGGTTCATCTCGGGTGTTGATGATCGGCCGGCGAACTGTGGTCTCGAGTCCGACCTGTTCCTCGAAGAAATCCGCCCGCTGGGAGATCTGGTAACCGGGGGTCTGGGCCTGCTGCCCAATGCCGACCCGGCCCGCTCCACTGGTGATCTGCCGAGTGACGAAGAATGGGATCAGCCCATTGATGAGGTTGTCGAAGGGAATCCGCCGTGGAACGAGGTAGTTCTCATGGGCGCCATAGGAGACCGATTTATTGTCTGTGTTGTTCTTATACAGCAGGATCTCCGGGGAGCCGGGTTCGGCCGATAGCCGGCTTGCTGCAGTACGGGCGACGACGTCGCCGGCCACATCGTAGAGCACAGCCCGTTTGGCTCCGATGGTCTCCGGTGCGGAGTATTCGGGGTGGGCGTGATCCACATAGAACCGTGCCCCATTGCCGAGCACCAGGTTCATCAGCAGCTGCGGCTGCCCCTCTTGGAGCTCGAAGAAGTCACCGCGCCAATGCGCTGAGCCCGGTGGGGTGAATTCCCGCTCTGCGGAGTCGGCAGGGGTGGGATCGCCTCCGGAGACATTGCCCAGGGCATCGACCAGGGCTTCGGGGGTGTCGGTGAGCTGGCTGGGGTGGGCTGCCGAGCGGGGCAGGACCCAGCCGCGGGCGTCCACCAGGGGTGATTCCGACTGGTAGTCCCATTCGGTGCCGGCCACCGCTCCCCCGGCCTCGGTGACCTGGGCGGCATAGGCGTTGATCAGTTCGATGCTCAGGGCCACATGGCTGGCCCGCGGATTGGCGGGGGCATGGATTCCGTATTCGGTTTCCAACCCGATCAGCCGACGAACGCTCACGGCTGACCACTTCCTCCCGGATTGGGAGCGCCGGCCCCGGTGAACTCTCGCAGTCCCAGTCCGGCCACCATGGCCCGCTGTTCTGCCAGTTCATCGGCGATGGCGGCTTCCAACTGCTCAGCGGTGATGCCCTTGGCCTCATCGTCCTGATCTGCAGCGAGGAAGTCCTTGATCGCAGTCTTCTTCGCCCGGTCGATGATATTGCTGAGCACCGCACCGGACATGAATCCGGCATGCTCGGGGTAGAGCTGAGCGACGACCTGGTCGATCAGTGCCTCACGGGCGGCCTCGCGGCTGCCATGGGCCTCGACAGTTGCCGGGCGCAGGGGCACCGATTCTGAGAGATGGATTCGCAGAATCTCACGGGCGCCCTCGGCGGAGGGGCGCTGGACCCGGATCTTCACATCCAGCCGGCCGGGCCGCAGGATCGCAGGATCGATCATGTCCTCACGGTTGGAGGCACCGATGACGATCACATTGTCCAGGGACTCCACACCGTCGATCTCGGCCAGCAGCTGAGGCACGATAGTGGTCTCCACATCGGAGGAGACACCGGTGCCGCGGGTGCGGAAGAGGGCCTCCATCTCATCGAAGAACACCACGACCGGTGAGCCCTCGGAAGCCCGCTCACGGGCACGGGAGAAGATCACCCGGATATGACGTTCGGTCTCGCCGACGTATTTGTTCAGCAGCTCCGGGCCCTTGATGTTCAAGAAGAAAGCCCCGGACCCCGCGTCGTCGGAGAGCGAGGAGGCCACGGCCTTGGCGATCATGGTCTTACCGCAGCCGGGCGGACCGTAGAGCAGGATGCCCTTAGGCGCAGCCAGGCCGTGCTCGCGGTAGAGGCCCGCGTGCAGGAAGGGCAGTTCCACAGCGTCTCGGATCTGTTCGATCTGCCCGTCGAGCCCGCCGATATCGGAGTAGGAGACATCGGGGGTCTCTTCCAGGACCACGTCCTCGACCTCGGAGAGTGGGACGACCTCAGTGGCGGTACCGGTGCGCAGATCCACGACGACGGCATCGCCTACGCGGACTGCGTCCTCCTCGGTGGCGGTGAGTTTGACCACGCGTTCTTCCTCACCGCGGGCGATGATGACCAGACGGCCATCAGGGAGGACCTCTTTGACCCGGGCGATCTCCCCGGTCCCCTCTGGGGGCAGTACCGCGATGATGGTGTAGTTCTCATTGAGCAGAACCTCGGAGCCGGCGGCCAGCTCATCGGGTTCGATCAGTGGGGAGACGGAGACCCGCATCTTTCGGCCCGAATGCAGCACATCGCAGCCGGCGGCGGTGGCAGCTTCAATCTCCCTGCCCTCGGCAGGTTCGTGCCCCGGCCGGTAGCCGATCACCGAGGCGAAGGTGAATGGCGGCTGGCCATCGGCCTCCAGTGCCTCTTTGAGCTGTTCGATCTGCCCCCGGGTGGCTTCCAGAAGCCCTTTCATCCGGTCGTTATGGCGGCCGGCGGCCTGCAGCTTCTGCTCCAGGTCGCGGTGGCGGGCCCGGAGGTTGTCGATCTGTCGGTGGGCCTGGTCCAGCCGGTTCTGCAGCTGGGCGGTCTCCTGCTCCGTCTCAGTCATCCTCGACTGGTACCTCCTTGGCTTTCGCAGCGATCTGTTCGGCACGGCCGACGGCTTTTCGGGCCTTCTTCTTCGATACCACGCGAGTCTTGAGACTCTCTTGATCCCACTGAGTCTGCTCGTTGGTACCGGCCCAGGCCGCTTTGTCCTCCGGAGAGGGCTCGGAGACCTTCTCGCGTTTCTTCAGCTCCAACGGCAGCTGGTCATCGGCCAGCCGACGGGTGCTGAGCAGGAACCCGGTATGGGCGACCATCCGGTGATCGGGCCGGACAGCCAGACCGTCCAGATGCCAGGTGCGCTGCATGATCTCCTCGGCCTGGGGCTCGGTGAACCCGCCGGAGGCTCGGATCTCCTCGGCCAGCCGGGACAGCTGGGTCACACTGGCCACATAGGAGACCCAGACTCCACCGGGGGCCAGGATTGTGCGTACTGCCGGCAGGCAGTCCCAGGGGGCGAGCATATCCAGCACCACCCGGTCCACACTGCCGGGTTCCTCCTGCTCAACAGGTGCGGTGGCGGCGTCGCCGATGCGCACATCCCAGCCGGGGTGCTCCTGGCCGAAGAATGCCTCCACATTGCCCTTGGCGATCTGGGCGAACTCCTCGCGCAACTCATAGGAGTGGACACTGCCCTGGTCCCCGACTGCACGCAGTAGGGAGATGGACAGGGCCCCTGAGCCGACCCCGGCCTCGACCACATGGGCCCCGGGGAAGATATCGGCCAGCTGCACGATCTGGGCGGAGTCCTTGGGGTAGACCACGGTGGCACCGCGGGGCATGGAGAGCACGAAGTCGTTCAGCAGCGGGCGCAGCACCTGGTAGCGGTATCCGGCCTCATTCTCGACCACTACCCCTTCAGGACCACCGAGGATCGCATCATGTTCCAGCACGCCCTGGTGGGTATGCCATTGGCCGCCCTCGGCGAGGGTGATCGTGGATTTGCGGCCCTTGTAGTCGGTGAGCTGGACACGTTCACCGGCCTGCAGCACTCCGGTGCGCAGGTGTTTTCCGACTGGCTGGTTGGTTGTGCTCATACGGCTGCGGCTGCCGAGGTCTTCAGCAGGGTCTGCAGATCGGCCACAGTAGCCCCGTCCAGAGTCTTCCACTGGTGCCACTGCTGGCTGGCCGGCAGAGTCGAGTAGTGCGGCACGGCCAGGGTGACCAGCCCGGAGGCTGCTGCTGCGGCAGTTCCGGGCACCGAATCCTCGATGGCGATGCTGCGGTCCTTCACCAGTGCCTCTCCGGTGCGTTCAGTGTGGTCGCCAGCCATCTTCTCGAAGGCAAGCTCATAGGCCTCGGGGTCGGGCTTGCCGGCGCTGACCATATCTCCGGTGACGGCGAATTCGAAGGTGCCCTCCGGCAGGGCGGCCATGATGGGATCGGCCAGCAGTTTCCAGGACATGGTCACCAATGCGCAGCGGATCCCGGCAAACTTCAGCTCGGTCAGCAGCTCCAGGGCACCGGGGCGCCAGGGCGGAGCCTCGGCACACCGGGCGGCTACTTGGGCGCTGAGGTGAGTGATGATCTGCTCCTTGGTCAGATCCACCCCGGCCTCCTGCAGAATCCCGGCCGAATAGGTCAGGGCCTGACCGACTAACTGATGGGCTTTCTCCTCGCTCCAGGTGCCGCCATGGGCTTGGACGAGTTCATATTCGGCATCGATCCAATAGGGCTCGGTATCCACAAGGGTGCCGTCCATATCCCAGAAGACGGCCTGCAAATCTGACATGCCCACCATCGTACGCTTCCGATCACCAGTTACTCGGACTACTGTGAGAAATGTGAGTGAGGATTACTGCCCAGACAGCGCCGGAGACTCCGATGCCCCTGCCGAGAGCATCGACCGAGCCGAGCTGCTGGCCGCTCACCTGCGCGCCAATCAGGACGAGGACAGCTCCGGGGACCAGCGCCCCACAGTGATGGTCTTGGCCTTCGAAGGGTGGAATGACGCCGGTGGGGCGGCCACCTCTGCAGTGCGTACCGTCGCCCAGGCCCTGGACGCGGAGCTGGTGGAGAAGCTCACCGATGAGCAGTACTACGACTTTCAGTTCTCCAGGCCCCGGGTGGTCAACGGTTCCGGCGGTCGGGAGATCATCTGGCCATCGACCACCATGCTGCGCGCAGCTGGAGCTCAGGGTGAGTTCAACCTGCTGTTCGTCCATGGGGTTGAGCCCAGCTTCCGCTGGCGGGCCTATACGGCGGATCTGCTGACCACTGCCGCTGAACATGATGTGGCTGCGGTGGTGCTGGTCGGTGCGCTGCTTGCTGATGTTCCGCATACCCGGCCGATCCCCGCTTCGTTCTCCACTGAGGATGATCAGCTGCGGGAGTTGATCGATATTGAGGAACCCACCTATGAGGGGCCGGTGGGAATTGTCGGAGTTTTGGCCCATACCGCCTATCAGGCTGGGATCCCGGCGATCTCCCTGTGGGCGGCGGTGCCGCATTATGTGGGTCAGGCACCCTCACCGAAGGCTCAGCTGGCTCTGATGCGCAAGCTGGAGGAGATCCTGGGGGTGACCCTGGACCCGCAGGAGGCCGAGGAGATCGCCGAGGATGCTGCGGCCTGGGAACGTGGTGTGGATGATCTCGCCGAGGAGGATGCTGAGATCGCCGACTACGTCAAACGCCTAGAGGAAGCCACTGACACCACGAACCTTCCGGAGGCCTCCGGTGAGGCCATCGCCCAGGAGTTCGAGCGCTACCTCAAGCGCCGACGCCGCCCTCCCGAGAAGTAGCGGCACCCTGGAATCTATCGGCTGAGATCGATACCCAAAAGGGCCTGAACTGCGTCCTGAGCCGCCGCTGCTGAGGTACCCTGGGCCATCTTGCCGGCAGCCCAGAGGTCCAGAGTGTCCAGGGCAGCCGGTGCATTGAGGTCATTGGCCAGAGCGCTCATCAGCGCATACTGCAGTTCACTGGGGACCCCGGCGTCGTCGTCGGCCTTTTCCGCCTCTGTCAGGGCAGCCTTCCACCGGGCCAGACGCTGGGCTGCGGCCTCGAGTGCCTCATCGGTATAGGACCACTCCGAGCGCCAGTGATTCGACAGCAGCAGCACCCGGATCGCCTGGGGGTCCACTCCCCTGCTGCGCAGCTGGGAGACCAGCACGAGGTTCCCCTTGGATTTGGACATCTTCTCGCCGTCGAGGCCCACCATGCCGGTGTGCATATAGTGACCGGCCAGTGAGATGCCATCAGCGGCAGTGGCATGGGCAGCGGAGAACTCATGATGCGGGAACCGCAGATCAGAACCGCCGCCCTGGACGGCGAAGGGTGCGGGAAGCCGACGGCGGGCGATCACCGAGCATTCGATATGCCAGCCGGGCCGGCCACGGCCGAGTGTTCCGCCCTCCCACTGGGGTTCACCATCACGGGCTGCCCGCCACAGCAGGGGATCCAGCGGATCGCGTTTTCCGCTGCGTTCGGGGTCACCGCCGCGCTCAGGGAAGAGTTCCTCCATAGTGGAGCGGTCATAACCGCCGATACTGCCCAACTGCCAGTCAGTGGCGGCCTCAGCAGCGGCGATATCGAAGTAATAGTCAACGCCCTCGGCGTCCTCGGCCTCCACGGGATAGGCGATTCCGGCCTGCAGGAGACGTTCGACATCCTCAACTATGGCCGGGATCATCTCCACCGCCCCCAGGTAATGGGTGGGCGGGATGACATCCAGGGCGCGCATATCTTCACGGAAGAGCTCGGTCTGGGACTCCGCCAGCTCCTGCCAATCCACCCCGGTGGCCTCAGCGCGCTCCAGCAGGGGGTCATCAATATCGGTGACGTTCTGCACGTAGCTGACCTCGTGGCCGCAGGCCCGCCAGTAACGGACCAGCAGGTCGAAGTTCACATAGGTATTGGCATGGCCCAGATGGGTGGCGTCATAGGGGGTGATCCCGCAGACATAGAGCGAAGCGCCGGCGGCCTCAAGGTTCACCGGCCGGGTGGTTCTGCTTGGAGTGTCATGCAGCTGAAGGGGGGTATCTGCCGGGGGCAGTTCGGGCACGCGTGGGGCACTCCAAGATTTCACGCAATAGATCCTTTCAGACCGAACCCCAATTCATCACGCGGCGCGCTGGGTGTTACGTTCAGTCCTCAACCAGCTCGTCCTCGAGGTCATCATCCTCGACCAGCTCATCGGCGTCCTCTGCGTCCTCATCGTAGAGATCCAGGGGCGTGACCTCCCCGGTGACGGCGAAGAGCGCATCCTCATAGGCTGCGAAGGCATCCGCTACGTTGTAGAAGGCGGTCTCCACCGCGGGGTCATCCTCACCGCGGCGATTCACCGAAGCGGAGAGATGCTCCTCCAGAGCATTGGTGAGCGCGTTGAGCGCGATGCGAGGATCGATGTTCATAGGCTCACAGTATCAATGCCTGCAGTCCCGCGGTACCCCCAATTTCCGGGGTTGCTTGACCGGTGTTTTACAGTAGTCGCAATGTCAGATCGAAGCCCGGAGACTCCAGCGCTCACCAGGTACACCACAACCGGCGATGACGGCCGCGGGTGGGAGTACATGGTGCTCACCTGTCAGCCGCGCCAGTCGCTGGCAGAGGTCCGCCGGCAGGTGACCGATCACGCCGAGTACGGCCGCTGGGAGCTGCGGCGCTCGGCCATCCTCACCGGTGGGGTGCGCAAATACTGGCTGCGCCGCCGGGCAATGCGGGTCCAGCGTACGTTCTGAGCTTGTCCCGGCGGCGGGGAAACCCCGCTCGCCTCTCGCTCGGCAAAGCCTTGCCGAGCTTCACGCCTAAAGTCGCTGCAGCGCTATGCTCGCAGCTCATCCACCCGGTTACTGCTGGGTGAGCAGGCTGTGCAGGACCCGGACGCCGAACTTCAGGGAATCCACTGGGACCCGCTCATCGACCCCGTGGAACATACCGGTGAAGTCCAGCTCAGCGGGCAGCTTCAGCGGAGCGAAGCCATAACCTGCCACACCCAGCCGGCTCAGTGCCTTGTTATCGGTGCCGCCGCCGAGCATATAGGGCAGAACCTTCGCCTCCGGGTCCTCGTTCAGCAGTGATTCCACCATCTGCTCCACCAGCGCCCCCGAGAAGGGCAGCTCCAGGGAGACACCACGCTTCTTGACCTCGAAGTCGACCTTCTCCCCTGCCAGTTCGCGCAGGATCGCAGCGACTTTCTCCTCCTGCTCGGGCAGCACCCGGGAGTCGATCAGCGCAGAGGCCTCGCCGGGGACCACATTGTGCTTATAGCCGGCTTCCAGCAGGGTCGGGTTAGAGGTGTTCTGCAGGGTCGCGCCGATGAACTTTGCGGTCGAGCCCATGGCATCCAGCAGTTCCTGGGGGTCCTCCTCGTTGAAGGGGATCCCGGTGATCTCTGAGAGCTGTTCGAACAGTGCCCGGGTCGTCTTGGTGTATTCGATGGGCCATTTATAGTTGCCGATGGCGGAGACCGCCTCGGCCAGATGCACCACCGGATTGTCATGCTGGACTGCGGAGCCGTGCCCGGCAGTCCCCTGGGCGGTCATCTTGGTCCAGAAGATGCCCTTCTCCCCGGTCTGGATGAGATATGCCCGCTGGCCGGCCACATCGGTGGAGAACCCGCCGACCTCGCTGATGGCCTCGGTGGCCCCGGCGAACTCCTCGGGGTGGTTGTCCACCATCCATTCGGCGCCGAAGGTGGAGCCGTCCTCCTCATCGGCGAAGAAGGCGAAGATGATATCCCGCTGAGGCTGGTGGCCGTCCTGGGCCATCTGCAGCATCACCGAAAGGATCATGGCGTCCATATTCTTCATGTCCACCGCACCGCGGCCCCAGATGAGCCCATCGATGATCTCGGCGGCGAAGGGGTCCACGCTCCAGTCCTCCGCCTGGGCGGGGACCACATCCAGATGCCCGTGCACGACCAGGGCTCCAAGTTCGGGATTCGAACCCTTCATCCGGGCCACCACACTGGCTCGGCCCGGTTCGGATTCGTAGATCGTTGGTTCCAGCCCGGCCTTCCGCATGATCTCGGCGCAGTACTCGGCAGCTTCGCGCTCGCCCTTGGCCTTGCCGTCACCCCAGTTCTGGGTGTCGATGCGAATCAGGTCCCGGCAGAATTCAACAACATTGTTCTCCATCTCCATGACCTCACCATATCGTCACTGCAGTAGGGTGCTCCCGCCAGATGACACAGCTCTACAGAACAGCTTTTCGGGACAGGGGCTCTTGGCTGTGTCCGGGGGTGGCCTTACACTCGGTTAATCGAAAACATGTTCGATTCACTGGGAGTGTAGTCATGAGTATTGAGGCTGCAGTGCAGCAGGACACTGCCACGGTGTGGACTGCCCCGGATGGGACACCTCAACGGCTCATCTGGGCTGGCCGACGGTTCCAGGTGGTGGATAAGCCGATCGCCTGGATGGGGCGCTGCTCCTGGTGGGAGGCCCCCACCAGAGTGCCGGTGGGTGCGGGGTCACAGAGTGTTGAGCGGCCGATGTGGCAGGTCACTGCCAAAGCCCTGGACAACGGGGAGCTGCTGATTCTAGACCTGGCCACCAGCCCAGGCCCACATTGGGCAGTGACCGGGATCTACGACTAGTCGCCAGCGATGCCTGAGTTCACCCATCTCCACGTTGCCAGCGCCTTCTCCGCCCATTACGGCACTGCTCGGCCAGAGGCCCTGGTCGAGGCAGCCAAGGCGGCCGGCGCCTCAGCTGCTGCCCTGACCGACCGGGACGGCATCTATGGTGCTGTCCGGCATATCCGCGCCTGCCGAGAGGCCGGTATCGCCCCGATCATTGGGGTCAATCTCCCGGTGCGCACCCAGGATTCGGCTGCTGAGATCACTATCCTGGCCTATGGCCATAACGGCGGGGCCGGCTGGGCGGGGCTGGTCCGGCTGATTTCCTCTGCCCACTCCGCCCGCCGGAAGCCACGCCGGTCCCCCCATGGGACTGCCCACCGCAAAGCCTGGGTGGACCCCAAGCAGCTGAGCCTCTTCCTCAACACTGAGGAGAGCGCTCCCACCGCTGCGGTGCTGCTGGGCCCGCAGTCAGATGTGGGGCAGGCAGTTCTGGCCGGGGATCGCAGCCGAGCCCGCAGTCTCCTGGCCGATTGGCACAGCAGGCTCCCCGGCGGCGTCGTACTGGAGATCCTGTGCCACCACACTCAACCGGGCAGCGCAGGAAGTCTCAAACATGCTGCCAATATGCTGCATCTGGCCCGCTCCACCAACACCCCTGCAGTGCTGACCAATGGGGTGCGGTATTTGGAGCCCGATGACGCGGTCACCGGTGATGTGCTCGACTCCGCTGCCCATCTGCTCCCCCTGGGAGCCTTTCAGGCCCAGCCGAATGCTCAGGCCTGGCTGAAGCCCCCGGAGCAGATGCATCAGCTGGCTGCCCGGATCACCGAATACGCGGGCCTAGGTGAGGAGAGTGCCGCCCGACTGTTGGAGACCACTGAGCAGCTGGGGCGCCGGTGTCAGTTGGACCTGGTCGGGGATCTGCGTTGGCGTAAGCCGAAGGTCCCGGAGCTGGAGGTTATCGGAGTCCATGATGAACCCTCCTATGTGCTGCGTCAGCAGTGTGAGCAGGGGCTTGCCCAGCGCTACCCGGATCTTCCGGAATCGGAGATGACCAGGGTCCGGGATCGGCTGAATATGGAGTTGGAGACCATTGCCGGTTTCGGTTTTGAGACCTATTTTCTGGCCGTGGCCGAGACCGTGGGGCTGATCCGGCAGATGAATGTCCGAGTCCAGGCCCGCGGTTCGGGGGCCGGCAGCCTGGTCAACTATCTGCTGCGGATCTCCAATGTGGATCCCATTGAGCATGACCTGCTCTTCGAACGGTTCCTGGGTGCGGAGCGGTCCACCCTGCCGGATATCGATATCGATATCGAATCTGCCCAACGGCACCGGGTCTATGAGGCGATCTTCAAACGTTATGGCCACCACCGGGTGACCCTGCTCTCGATGCAGAACACCTACCGGGCCCGGGGTGCGGCACGGGATGCCGGTCTGGCGCTGGGACTCAGTGAGGAGCAGGTGGACCGGGTTGCTGAGAGCATCTGGCGGTTCAACGCCCGGGAGTTCCGCGAGGTTCTGCACACCAAACCGGAGCTGCGCGATATTGCTGCCCAGATCCAGGATCAGCCGCAGCTGGATACTCTGATCGATCTCACCGAGCGCCTGGATAGGCTGCCGCGGCATATCTCGATGCACCCCTGTGGGGTGATTCTCGGTGACAGCAGTCTGCTTTCGGTGACTCCCACTCAGCCTTCGGGGATGGGACTGCCGATGTCTCAGTTCGATAAGGACGATATCGACGATATGGGGCTGCTGAAGCTGGATGTCCTGGGGGTCCGGATGCAGTCGACTATGGCCTATGCGGTCCAAGAGATCGCCCGGGTCAATGGGGCCGATGCCGCAGCCGAGGGTGGCCTGCCCGAGGATGTGGACTACATCTCCGAGGATGGCGTAGTGGATCTGGATGCGCTGCCGAAGGATGATGAGGACACTTTCGAGATGATCCGCACCACCAACACTCTGGGGTGTTTCCAGATTGAGTCCCCGGGTCAGCGGGAGCTGTTGGGGAAGATGCAGCCTGACTGCTATGCGGATCTCATTGCGGATATCTCACTGTTCCGACCGGGTCCGATGAAGGGGAATATGGTCACTCCCTTCATCAACCGCAAACATGGCTACGAGAAGATCGAGTACCTTCACCCGGAGTTCGAGGATTTTCTGCAGGATTCCTATGGGGTGGTGATCTATCACGAGCATGTGCTGCGGATCCTGCAGCGGACGATGGGAATCAGCCTCACTGAGGCCGATCAGCTGCGCCGGGCCATGGAGAAGGATGTCGACTCCATCGAGGATCGGTTCCGCCGGCAGACCGCTGAGCGCAATGGGGACCGGTTCAGCAAGAAGGACATCGACCGGATCTGGGAGACTCTGCGTGGTTTCGGTAGTTTCGGTTTCGCCAAGGCTCATGGGGCGGCTTTTGCTCTGCCGACTTATCAGAGCGCCTGGCTGAAGACCCATTTCCCAGTGGAGTTTCTGACCGGGATTCTGGAGCACGATCCGGGGATGTACCCCCGCCGGCTGCTGATGTCTGAGGCTCGACGGATGCAGATCCCGCTGCTGCCGGTGGATATCAATGTCTCCAGCAATCAGTACCGGGTGGAGCGGGTCAGTGCTGAGGAGAAGGGAATCCGGCTCTCCTTCCGGGATGTCAAAGGGATTACCGAGGCGGAGATGGAGCGGATTCTTACTACCCAGCCGTTTTCCTCGATCACCGATGTTTATCACCGGGCCCGGCCCTCCCGTCCGCTGATGGTCCGGTTGGCCCAATTGGGGGCCTTCGACACCTTGAGCGAGGACAGTGTGACCTCGGCCCGGCGGGGCAGCATCATCAGTTTCGTCAAACAGCTCACTGCCGCACCGCGGAAGCAGAAGGCCTCGGCTGCACAGCGGGAGGACCCAGCCCAACCGCGCCTCTTCGGTGATCATGAGCTGATGGATCCCACAGCCGCTGACCCCACTGCTGAGGAGCAGACCGCAGCCGAGCTGGATGGGCTCTCCTCTGAGGTGGATCGGCATGTGGTGGAGGTTTACCGTCCGCTCTTCGAGCATCTTGGGGTCACCCCTGCCTCAGAGCTGCTGAACCTGCGGAGCAATTCCGAGGTTCTGGTGGCGGGGATGCGGGTTGCCACCCAGACCCCGCCGATGCGTTCAGGTAAGCGGACGGTTTTCATCAGCCTCGACGACGGCACCGGCTGTGCGGATACTGCTTTCTTTGAGGAGGCCCAGCAGCAGGCCGGCCCCTTGCTCTTCGGCACTCAGCTGATGGTCATTCGGGGCCGGACCCGCCGCACCGGCGACCGCGGGGTCTCCATCCAGGCGGAGGAAGCCTGGGACCTCAAACAGATGTGGAACACCTGGAAGACCCAGCAGTCGGCCTGAGCTCAGCGATCAGTCCCCGTAGCGGATTTCTACGCGGCGGTTGGCGGCAAAGGTCGAGGGGTCTTCCTCGTCCTCGGTACTGGCGGCGCAGTCTCCTCCTCATCTGCAGCAGCCACTGTGGCACCACCCATTACCAGGGCTCCAGCCAATGCCGCAGCAGCAAGAGGACGATGAGACTTCAACGCTGGGCGGTTGAGCTTACTCATCGGCGTCTTCCTCCTCATCGGCCTCGATCTCGACAGGCTCATCGGAGTCCTCATCGTCATCGTCAGTCTCGGAGTCTTCGGAGTCGGAGGTCACCGGCTGCTGCTCACCCCTTCACGTGGCCCAGTGGAGTCGTCATATTCGGGGACGAAGGAGACTGTCAGCAGCATGCCCTCTTCACCGACATCCAGACCGTGCAGCCCTATTTCGATCTCGCCATCGGCTTCCGGGCTGGTGAACTCATAGCTGACGGTATCCAGGGCATCCTCGTGAGAGATATCAGAGGTGTCTGTCGGGGCGCCGTCGTTGTTCTCTGCTTCCTCCTCAGCCGGAGCATCCTCATCCCCTCCGGCCGAGTTCTCATCGACCTCTTCATCTTCAACCGGTTCGGTATCCGATACAGCTTCTGTCTCCTCGGGGGCATCCTCTGTGCCCTCCTCGGGTGCGCAGGCGCTGAGAGCAAGCAGGCCAATAAGCCCCAGTGGAATGAACCGGCGGCTCAGGCTTCCAGTATTGCGCTGTGTCCAGGTCATTGGTTCAGTCATTTTCAAGCCCCTTCTGGTTGATCGGTGCTGTGTATCGTGAAACATTCAGAACTTAACTAAAGCAAAGTTGCGATTGCAAATATCTGCACAGTGGGGGTTTTGGCGATTCCGCTCTCAGCGGAGGAGCGCCCGGATGATTCGGCCAGGGTCTGGAAGTTGTACCGGATATGACCTCAACCGTCTCGCGCCCGCTGTCCCTGTTGGATCTGGCCCGTGTCCGCCAGCAGGAGACCATTGCAGAAGGAATTGCCCGTTCGCTGCGCCTGTCCCAGACTGCTGACCGGCTGGGTTACAGCCGCGTCTGGTTCGCTGAGCACCACAACATGCCGCATGTGGCCAGCTCCGCCACATCCCTGCTGATCCAACATATTGCGGCCAATACAGAGCGGATCCGGGTCGGCTCTGGGGGCATCATGCTGCCCAACCACTCCCCCTTGGTGATCGCCGAGCAGTTCGGCACTTTGGAGACCCTCTACCCCGGGCGGATCGACCTCGGACTGGGGCGTGCACCGGGTACCGATGGGGCGACTATGCGCGCGTTGCGCCGCGATGGCACTGAGGCTGACCGCTTCCAGGCCGACATTATGGAGCTCTCCGGTTATCTGACTGGACACAGCCGGATTCCCGGTGTTCATGCCTACCCGGGCTATCGCACTGACGTTCCCCTCTACATTCTGGGCTCCTCGCTGTATGGGGCCCAGCTGGCGGCCCAATTGGGCCTGCCGTATTCCTTTGCGAGCCATTTCGCACCCCAGATGCTGGAGCAGGCTGCCTATACCTATCGGGAGAACTTCAACGCCCAGGGTTCACTTCTGGGCCCTGATGCGAAGCCACATTTCATTGCTGCAGCGAATGTGATCGCCCACGATGACGCGGATACCGCCCGTCAGCAGCGCCGCAAAGCGGAGGATGGCTGGATCAAGGCGATGCTGGGCCGCAATAAGGATCTCTCGGATGAGGATGTTGAACTGCTGCGCGACCACCCCGCGGGGCAGCAGGTTCTGAGCATGCTCTCCCGGACCATCGCCGGTGACCAGAAGGAAGTAGTCGATTGGCTGGAGAACTTCGCCGATCAGGTCGCAGCCGATGAGCTCATCCTGGTCAACCTCGCCACCGATGAAGATGTCCAGCACCGCACCCTCGAGCTGCTCGCACCGGAACCCAGCTAGCTAGGTGTAGTTCCTCGACACGTTGTGAACGGTCCGTGACCTAAGCGGAGACCTCCGATATCGATGTGGGTAACCACACTCACGAATCGATAAACGGAGGTCTCCTATGGTTCACCGTAGGTCACCGCTGACCCCTGAGGGAAGGCGACGCATCGTAGCCCTGGTCATCGAGGATGGGTGGTCCCAGCGTCGGGTCGCTGAACGCTTCCAGGTCTCCCCAGCCACAGTCAGCAAATGGGTCCAACGCCACCGGGAGGGCCGCGGGCTTAACGACCGCTCTAGCCGCCCTCACTGCAGCCCCCGGCGTCTGCCTCAGCGTGCTGAGCGGCGCATCATCGCACTGCGGTTCACCAGGCAGTGGGGCCCTCACCGGATCGGCGCGCACCTGGGCATCCCCCGCTCCACGGTGGGACGGGTGCTCACCCGGTACCGGATGCCGTCCCTGGAGTGCATCGATCAGGCCACCGGGCTGCCAGTACGCCGCCCGGCTACGAACAGGTACGAAGCCAGCGCCCCAGGTGAACTGGTGCATGTAGATATCAAGAAGCTGGGCAAGATCCCTGATGGTGGCGGCTGGCGAGTCCACGGCAGAGGCTCATCCCAAGCGTTGAAAGCACTGGCCAAGACGCAGAAGGCCGCCGCCCAGGGCGCTGCGCCGGGCCGGGGATACCGGTACCTGCATCACGCTGTCGATGACTACTCCCGGGTGGTCTACTCCGAGATCCTCGATGATGAGCGCAAGCACACCGCCGCCGAGTTCTGGAAACGAGCACGTGCCTTCTTCCACACCATCGGCGTCGAAGTCACCGCAGTAATGACAGATAACGGTTCCTGCTACCGCTCAGGCGAGTTCAAACAGGCCCTGGGTGACGGGATTAAGCACAAACGCACTAAGCCCTATAGGCCCCAGACCAACGGCAAAGTCGAACGCTTCAACCGGACCCTGATGAAGGAATGGGCCTACGCCCGCCCCTACACCAGCGAATCAGCCCGAGAAGCCTCCTACGAAGCCTTCCTCCACCACTACAATCATCACCGAACCCACACCGCCATCGGAGGCGCTGTGCCCTCAGAGCGTGTTCACAACCTCACGGGGAACTACAGCTAGGCGCTGAACTCCTGGAGTCGGGCGCGCATCTGGGCGTCCAGGCGCTGGGGCTTACCGGTGTCCTTATCTACCATCACCAGGGTTGATTGGGCTGTGACGCGTGGGCTGGCGTCGTCGTCATTTGCGAATAGTGCGTAGTCGATGACGAAATTCGCGCCCCCAACCTTCGGGATACTCAGCTCCACACGCACCGGTTGGCGCTGATAGGGCAGCTGCCTGCGGTACTTCAGCTGGAAATCGGCAACCAGTGCCCAGACCGGCTGATCCGGCTCCAGGGGCGGGAAAATACCCTCTTCACCCTCCTCCGGGGCGCTCCAGAAAGCTCTGGCGCGGGCCTCCTCCAGGATCCGCAGGATGGCCACATTATTGATATGCCCGTAGGCGTCCTGGTCACCCCAACGCAGGTGGACGGTCACAGTCTTCGCGGTCATCCTCGGTGTGCTTGCCTTTCCAATCCGGGGCACCAGAGCTGGAGTTTCAGTCCTGGTAGAAATGCTCTTCGTAGACCTGGCGGGCATGCCTAGTGGTGCGCAGGTAATGCTCCTCGAAGGCTGCGGCCTGGCCAGAGTCGAAACCGCACCACCGTGAGACTGCCTCGAGATCCCGGCGGGAGCTGGGCAGCACATCGGCCGGCTTCGCGGACCAGACCATAATCCCTGAGCGAACCCGGGTGCACAGCTGCCAGGCCTCCTTCAGGGTCTCCGCATCCTCTCCCGGCAGCAGTTGGGCATCCACCAGGCCCTGCAGCACCTGAAGGGTCGCCGTGCCGCGCAGCTCAGGATGCTGGTGGGCGTACTGCAGCTGGAAGAGCTGAATCAGCCACTCGACATCGGAGAGTCCCCCACGCCCGAGCTTCACATGACGGGCCGGATCTGCACCACGGGGCAGGCGTTCGGACTCCACACGTGCCTTGATCCGCCGGATCTCGCGCAGCTGCTGGGCAGTTGGGGCCTGACTGTAGCGAATGTCATCGACCAGCTCCATGAAATCTACTGACAGCCAATCCGAGCCGGCGATCGGTCTAGCCCGGAGCAGTGCCTGCCGCTCCCAGATATCCATCCACCGCCGGTAGTACTCCTGAAAGGACTCCAGGGACCGCGAAAGCGGCCCCCTTTTCCCCTCAGGGCGCAGATCGGCATCCACCTGGAGCGGGATCTCACCACGAATCGCCGGTTTGACCGGTTTGGACAACAGTTGGGTCAGCCGCAGTGCGAGCTTCTGAGCCTGAGCATCAGCGGCAGATTTCTCCGCCCCAGGGACTGCCCGGTGGACAAACATGGCATCCATATCTGAGCCGTAGCTGATCTCGCGGCCACCCTGCCGACCCATGGCCACCACCAGCAGCTCGGCGTGACGCCCCTCGGTCTCGGCAAGCTCCTCCTCAGCCACCCGCAGGGCACCCAGCACTGCCACCCGATCAGCTTCAGCCAGAGCCAGCCCCGCCTCATGCTGGGTGATCAGCCCACAGGCCTCAGCGATCGCGGTGCGCAGCATCTCCCGCTGGCGCACCAACCGCGCCAGGCGAACCGCAGTCTGACCAGCCCCCTCGTGACGCTGTAGGGCGTTCTGCACCTCAGTCCACAGGGCCTCGAAGCCGCGTGGGAGCAGGGACTCATCCTCACCCAACCACTGGGCGGACTCCGGGCGGTGTTCGAGCATATCGGAGATGAACCGGGAGCTGGTCAACAGCTGACACAGCCGCTCGGCAGCCACCGAGGAGTCCCGAAGCATCGTGAGGTACCAGGGACTGGTGCCCAGGGACTCGCTGAGCCTCCGGAAGGCCAACAGACCGTTATCCGGGTCCACACCTTCGGCGAACCAGCCCAACATCATCGGCAGAATGCGCTTCTGAAGGGTCGCCTTCCGAGAGACTCCAGAAGTCAGCGCCTCGATATGCCGCAGGGCACTCCTGGGGTCGCTGAAGCCCAGTGCTGCCAAGCGGTCGCCCACAGCCTCAGCCGAAAGCCGCACCTCGTCCTCGGAGAGCACAGCAGTAGTCGACAGCAGTGGGCGGTAGAAGATTGTCTCGTGGAACTGAGAGACCTCGCGGACCACCTGCTGGCGCTGTTGGAGAACATCATCGGGACTCGGCCGCCGACGAGCCCCCGGAGCCTGAACCGCTGAGGCAAGAGCCCGCAGCGCCTCCTCCTTCTTGGGCATCAGGTGCGTCCGGCGCATATCGGCCATCTGGATTCGGTGTTCGTAGAGTCGCAGCTGTTTATAGCAGCGGCTCATCGCCTCCTGGTCGCGACTGGAGATGTATTCCCCGGTACCCAGGGCTTCAATGGCGCTGAGGGTATCCCGGACACGGATCTGCTCATCCACCCGGCCATGGACCAGTTGCAGCAGCTGAACGGTGAACTCAATATCGCGCAGCCCGCCGCGGCCCAGCTTCAGCTCCCGGTCGGCCTCCCGAAGCGGGATATTGGCGAAGACCCGACGACGCATGGCCTGGACGTCCTCGACGAATCCCTCCCGAGAGGCCGCCTGCCAGACCAGAGGCTCAATGGCCTCCATATATTCAGCACCCAGAGCCATACTGCCGGCCACCGGGCGGGCTTTCAGCAGGGCCTGGAACTCCCAGCCCGAGGCCCATCGGTGGTAGTACTCACGGTGGGACTCCAGTGTCCGAGACAGTGGGCCGTCCTTACCCTCGGGCCGAAGGTTCGCATCTACTTCCCACAGGGCCGATTCGCCATCGGAGGCCCCCAGCACTTTAGAGATGCCTGAGGCCAGACTGATCGCCGCCTCACGCGCCTGGGCGGGGTCCATCTCCTCAGGTGCCCGGTGGACAAAGACGACGTCGACATCGGAGATATAGTTCAGCTCCCGGGCCCCGCATTTGCCCATACCGATCACGGCCAGCTCGATCTCAGCGACCTCTGGCCGGCGTTCACTGAGCTCTGCCCGACTCACGGCCAATGCGCTGTCGATGGCTGCCGCTGCAGCATCGGCGAGCTGACGCGCAGCCGCTGGAAGGTAACCCGCGGGATCTGCCGCAGTGAGATCCCGAAGCGCCAGCCGGGTGATCTCCCTGCGGTAGGCGATGCGCAGAGCGCGCCCGGCATCTTTGGCGGAGAAATTCTCGTCCAGTCCGGCTACGGGGAAGGCCGCACTGGGATCAGCGACCACGGCGCCCATCAGCCTCTGGCGCAGTTCCTCTGCGCTGGTCTCAGCTGGTTCGGCGGCCGGCTGCTCCTGGAAGAGAACATCGGTCTGTTCTGGATGACGGATCAGGAACTCCCCCAGAGCCTGGGAGCCCCCCAGCAGACGCATCAGCGGTACCGCGCGGTGGCAGCTGCCATCCTCGGTGGTGAAGAGTTCGGTGACCGAAGGGGCGCGCTCCAGCAGGCGGATCAGCAGCAGAAGTGCCTGATCCGGGTTCGGGGCATCATGCATACAGCTGACCAGGGCATCTTCATCGATGCCCTTCAGCTGCGGATCCTGCAGAAAACTCTTAGCCCGGTCCAGCTCCTGGAAACCGGCGGCAATCAGCTTGCGGGTAGGCACACTCGCTAGATCATCCCCAGGTACTTATTGATCTCGAAGGGCGAGACATTGACGCGGTACTCATCCCATTCCTGCCGCTTATTGCGCAGGAAGTTCTCGTAGACCTGCTCACCGAGGACCTCGGCGACCAGTTCGGAGTCCTCCATCTGGCGGATGGCATCATGCAGGGTGCCTGGCAGGGGCTTCAGGCCCAGGGCCTTCCGCTCGGCAGTGGTCAGACCCCAGACGTCCTCGGTGACATGCTCCTGCAGCTCGTAGCCTTCCTGAATGCCCTTCAATCCGGCACCGATAACCATGGCGTATGCCAGATAGGGGTTGGCCGCGGAGTCGATACCGCGGAATTCGACCCGGGCAGAGCCGCCCTTGGTGGGCTTATACAGCGGCACCCGTATGAGCGCGGAGCGGTTGTTATGGCCCCAGGAGAGATGGCTGGGGGCCTCTCCCCCGCCCCATAGGCGCTTATAGGAGTTGACGAACTGGTTGGTGATCGCGCTGAACTCCGGGGCGTGGGTGAGCACACCGGCGATGAACTGCCGGGCAGTGGTGGAGAGGTTGAACTCCGCATTCGGCGCGTAGAAAGCGTTGGTATCGCCTTCGAAGAGGCTGAAGTGGGTGTGCATACCGGAGCCGGGGTGCTCGCTGAAGGGCTTCGGCATGAAGGTGGCGTATTTGCCGTGGCTCAGGGCCACCTCTTTGACGATAGTGCGGAAGGTGATGATGTTATCCGCAGTGGTCAGCGCATCGGCATAGCGCAGGTCGATCTCGTTCTGACCGGGGCCGACCTCGTTATGGCTGAACTCCACTGAGATGCCCACTGCTTCGAGCATATTGACGGTGTGTCGGCGCAGATCCTGAGCCACCGAGCCGGTGCTGTGGTCGAAGTAGCCGGCCCGGTCGGCGGGGATTGGTGAGCCTTCGTCGTCGAGCTCCTCGGAGTTCAGCAGATAGAACTCGATCTCTGGGTGGGTGTAGCAGGTGAAGCCCATGGATGCGGCGGCATCGAGCTGGCGACGCAGAACGAACCGCGGGTCACCGGCTGCCGGTTCCTGATCCGGGGTGAGGATGTCGCAGAACATCCGGGCGGTGGGTTCCTCCTCACCTCGCCAGGGCAGAATCTGGAAGCTGGAGGGATCCGGCTTCAGCAGCATGTCCGATTCGAAGACTCGGGAGAGTCCCTCAATGGAGGAACCGTCGAAGCCCAGGCCCTCAGCGAAGGCGCCCTCAACCTCGGCCGGGGCGAGTGCCACCGACTTCAGGGCGCCGACCACATCGGAAAACCACAGACGGACAAAGCGGACATCGCGCTCTTCGATAGTGCGCAGTACAAATTCCTGCTGACGGTCCATAGCTGCTCTTCCGCCTCCTGACATAGGTCCTGGTCCAGCCTCGACTACTCTACCCAACCTGTACCCCACACCGGAGTACGCTTGGAACCATGTCCAATGATGAACCCTCTGCCCAGGACGAACAGTCTGCGCCATACAGTTCCGCGGCAACCGGCAGCGGCTCAACAGAGCCCAAGCGAATCCGTACTCACCATCTGCAGCGCTTCAAAGGTGAAGGCCGCAAATTCACCATGATCACCGCCTATGACGCGATGATCGCCAATGTTCTGGACGAGGCGGGTGTGGAACTGCTGCTCTGCGGAGACTCCGCAGCCAATGTGATGCAGGGCAGTGATTCGACCCTTTCGATCACCGTGGATGAGCATCTGGTCTACGCGAAATCGGTTGTCGCCGGAGCCAAGCGGGCCCTGGTGGTGGCGGATCTCCCCTTCGGCAGTTACCAGGCCTCCCCCGAGCAGGCTGTCCATACTGCAGTGCGCTATATGAAGGAGGCCGGGGTGCATGCGGTGAAGATGGAGGCCCATGCCGGCAACGCCCATCATGTCCGCGCCGTAGTCGATGCCGGAATCCCGGTGATGGCCCATGCCGGCTTCACCCCGCAGGCTGAGCATCAACTTGGCGGCTTCCGAGTTCAGGGCCGCGGCGAACAGGCCCGCAAAGTCATCGACGACGCCCGCGCTCTGGAGGAGGCCGGCGCCTTTTGCATTCTGGTGGAGATGATTCCGGCCACACTCATGGAGGAGGTCGAGGCTGCAGTACAGGTGCCGACTATCGGTATCGGAGCCGGAACTGGCTCAACGGGTCAGGTGCTGGTCTGGCAGGACATGCTGGGCCTGAACAACGGACGGCTCCCCCGGTTCGTGAAGAAATACGCCGACCTCCGCGGGATCATCACCGAGGCTGTGCGGAACTATCGCGAGGATGTCGCCCAGGGCATTTTCCCTGCTGAGGAGCATACATTCTGAGAGAACGATCACGCCTGGGTGCTGCCCTCAGCGGTGGGCTGAGCGCTCAGGCGTCGTCGTCGTTCTCCCAATCCTCATTACGCTGCTGGACCTTCTCCAAGGCCCGAGCCGCCTCTTCATAGGTCTTATAGGGGCCCAGCAGGTGCTTCCAGGAGGACTGCGCGCCCTGTTCGACCTGCTTGGTATTAACGTTGAACCAGTAGTCACTCACAACCAGTACCCTACGCCGAAGGCGGCCACAGTGGAATAGGATGCTCCCATGGCTTCTGCACTATCCACGGCACCGCTGGGCACTTTGGTTCCCGGCACGGTATCCCCGCAACGTCCGGTTCCGGACAGTATTGAAAAGCCACCCTATGTGGGGCTTTCGGAGCCGCCGAAGTACAACGGTCCGGATGTCTTCGACGCCGAGATGATTGCGCGCATTCGGCGAGCCGGTCAGCTGGCCGCAGATGCCATGGTGGCCACCGGCAAACTCATCAAACCCGGTGTGACTACAGATGAACTCGATGCCTTCGCCCATCAGTACCTCATCGATCGGGGTGCCTACCCCTCCTGCCTGAGCTACCGGGGCTTCCCGAAATCCATCTGCACCTCCATCAATGAGGTCGTCTGCCACGGGATTCCGGACTCCACGGTCTTGCAGGACGGCGACATTGTGAACCTGGACATCACCGCCTATCTCGACGGCGCCCACGGTGACCACAATGTCACCTTCTACGTCGGCGAGGTCGATGATGAGTCCAAACAGCTGGTCGAACGCGCCCATGAGGCGATGATGCGCGGGATCAAAGCGGTCAAACCCGGCCGTCCGATCAATGTGATCGGCCGCGCGATCGAGGTCTATGCCCGCCGATTCGGCTACGGCACGGTCCATGAGTTCATCGGCCATGGGGTGGGGCCGGCCTTCCACACCGGCCTGGTCATCCCCCATTACGACGCCGCCCCCGAATACTCCCAGCCCATGGAACCGGGCATGGTATTCACCGTGGAGCCGATGATCACCCTCGGCACCAGGAACTGGCACCTCTGGGAGGACGGCTGGACGGCCGTCACCCGGGATAAGAAGCGCACTGCGCAGTTCGAGCACACCATTCTGGTCACCGATGACGGGGCCGAGATCCTGACCCTGCCCTCCGGTAAAGAAGGAGCCTGATGACCTCTCCGGAAGCCACAGTCCCCGCCGCCCAGGCGCTTGGCCCGGCCAGCCAGAGTCTGCCCAAACTGCCTGAATCCGCGATCGGCATTGATGTCGGGGGCACCGGCATCAAGGGCGGAATCGTTGACCTCGCCAGTGGTGAACTGCGCGGAGAGCGTTTCCGCATCCCCACCCCCAAACCTGCCACCCCAGATGCAGTTGCCGAGGTGATCGGCCAGATCCTCCAGGAGCTGCTGGCCCGCCCTGAGGCACCGGCAGCCGAGGACCTCAGCGTGGGGGTGACCTTCCCCGCCATTGTGATCGATAACGTGGTTCTGACCGCCTCCAATATTGACCCCGCCTGGATCAACTGCGATACCAGCCAGCTGCTCAGCGACCTTCCGGGACGGACCTTCACCCTCAACGACGCCGACGCCGCCGGTCTGGCCGAGGCCCGCTACGGAGCCGGCAATAATTTGGCCGGAACGATGATGACGGTGACCCTGGGAACCGGTGTGGGCACCGCGCTTATTCACGATGGTGTGCTGATCCCCAATAACGAACTCGGTCACGCCCAGTTCGAAGGTGAGGTCAAAGCGGAGAATAAGGTCTCAGCAGCCAGCCGCGAGCGTCTGGGAATGGACTGGCCCGAATACGGCGAGGTGCTGCGCCGCTACCTGGTCTATCTGGAGCGGATTCAGCCGGTTAACCGCTTCATCATCGGTGGCGGGATTTCGCAGAATCCGGAACTGTTTATGCCCTATGTGACCGGACTTCGAGCAGAGGTCGTCATCGCACAGCTGGTCAATAATGCAGGTATCTCCGGTGCTGCCCTATTCGCCGCGGAGCAGGCGAGATTGGCCGATTCCCAGTCCTCCTGAGAGAGCTTGGTCACAAATAGCACGTTAACGCCAGGTTACAGGAATGTTTCTTGGAGCATCTTGCGTTCAGCTCTAGAACACAAGATGAAAGGACGTGAAAACATGCGCACCCTCAAGGAGCGAATCTTCAAGAAGAATAAGACCAAGAAGAGCAACCGGGTCCTGGCTGCACTGGAGGCCGCGGACCGCACTGCAAATGCAGACATTATGCGAATCACCGCTTCCCAGCCGAACTTCGGCATGTACCCCGGCTTCAACCGCTGACATCGGGGCGTAAACACTGCGCCGAGACGAGGCCCTTTGGGGCTTTTCGTCTCGGCGCTTCGTGGTTTTGGTATAGTGTCTTCTCGTGCCAAAGGCACACAGGCGTCGATAGCTCAGTTGGTTAGAGCACTGCGTTTACACCGCAGGTGTCGGGGGTTCGAGTCCCTCTCGACGCACCATAGACAAAGGGCTGGTGGATGAGACCCAGAATTTGGGATCACCCACCAGCCCTTTGGTTAGCCCGGTCTAGCAGCTGGAAACTTCAGTCCAGGGACCGTTTGGATCCCCAGGCTCCTGGTTTCGGGAATACCACTGGGCCTCATAGAGCACATCCTCATGGACAACGCTCTCCCCGCCGTCGAAGCGAGTCGAAGCTGCCCAGGCCGGGTACTCCTCCTCACCACAGACGGTGGGTTCACCGATCTCCGACCAGGGACCATTGGGGTCACCCGGTTCCTGGTTACGAGTCCACCACAGGGCCTCGAAGATGGCGTCCTCAAGGGCGACCAGATCTCCAGTGTCGTATACAGTGGATGCTGCCCATCTCGGGGGAACCCGCGGCTCCTCGTCACCAACCGGGAACGGTGTCTGTCCCTGGGGGTTGAGATCCTCAAGCATCATCGCGTCACCATCAATGCTGTCGTCCAGCTTGAAGGTGTCGAAACCGATGGAGAGGTCTGAGGAGTAGACGTAGCCGTTGTACCAGTAGGAGGACCAGGTGCCACCACCGGAGATACCTTCACCGCGGTCGAACCAAGCGATCTCCTCGGGGTTCTCAGAATCGGTGAAGTCGAAGACCGATGTGCCGCCCTGGTACCACGACTGCACCATCAGATCGCGGCCTTCCACCGGGATCAGCGAACCGTTATGGGCCACGCAGTTCTCCTCTTCGGAGTTGATGCGAGGGATCTTGTAGTAGGAGGCATGCACCAGCTCGCCGTCGACAATGTCGTAGATGGCATTGGCACCGAAGGTGTCGGGGAATTCATTGGTGCAGGTGGCCATGCCGCCACCGCCGAGCTCGTCAGTGAAGACGACCTTGGTGGCGTCATTGTTGAAGGTTGCGGAGTGCCAGAACGCGAAGTTCTCAACATCGCGGACATTGGAGATCACTTCAGGATTCTCACGGTCGGAGATATCCATCAGGATTCCGTCACCCATACATGCTCCGGCAGCCAGATCATGCTCAACATAGGTGGTGATGTCATGGCAACCCGAGGTTTCGGTATAGGAGCCGCGGTCATCACCTTCATAACCGCCATCGGGGAACAGCACCGGTGTCGAGACGACCTCCGCTCCGGAGGGGTCATCGACTGGAACATGAACCACTGAGATCAGATCATGTGGGGGCTGGCAGTTGCGGATATCATCACTGGGGAAATAGGAGGATACGTAGACGTAGAGGTCCTCGCCATCAGCACTGGGGGCCAGGGAGTGGGTATGCGAACCGCATTTGGTCTCCACAGCGGAGACATACTCCGGATTGGCTGGGTCAGAAACGTCGAAGATCCGCAGTCCCTCCCAGTAATCCTCAGAATCCGAGGTGCGCTCGGCCCCACAGGAGTCATCCGCCATGCGGGCATCGACTGAGAGCACCACGATGTCACCGTGGATCAGATACCTGGGTCCGGTCATAGCTGGTGTAGTGGTGATCTCATTCGTCATCGTCGCCCTGATCGATCAGGAGTCCCAGATTCGAGGATTCCTCGATGATCTGGCCGGTGAGGAATGGGCGGTCGCTGCTGCCATCGCCGCTGGCGTTCTCCTCATCGGAGCGGTCCTTCTGCTCATCTGGAAACCACCGCAGAGGAATTCCGCCAACTCACAGGAATAGTCCATCAATTGCCCGTGGAACATTGCGGCAGCGCCGATTAATGTATTGCTGCATGGGAACGGATGCACTGGGGAAGATAACAGCAACTGCAGCACTGGCTT
Source organism: Nesterenkonia sedimenti (assembly GCF_012641515.1). GTDB lineage: Bacteria > Actinomycetota > Actinomycetes > Actinomycetales > Micrococcaceae > Nesterenkonia > Nesterenkonia sedimenti. Next base: position 308,321 of record NZ_JABAHY010000001.1, read on the forward strand.
TCAGTATCGGTGGGCTCAGTGCCTGCTCGGGGTCCGCGGATGATCCCGGGAATGAGCCCACGGCCGAGGAGGTCGACCTCGACTACCCGGAGGACGCGGAGATCTCCGTGCTCTCTGGCCCTTATCAGGACTGCCGGCAGAACTTCTGTCTTACCGGCGGTGGGTCCAGCGACGGCGAGGGAGAGATCAACATCATCGACACCGACGCCGATGAGCGCGATAGCGTCACCGGACCTCCAGGGACCACAGCTCAAGCAGGCGGGCTTGAGGCCATGGTCCTGGAGGTCGGTGAGAATGAGGGCTACAACCCCGATGAGGACGGTCGGCACCCCTACTGGGTGCGGATCGCCGTCTGGGAGACCGAGTAGATCTCAGGACTGCGGCAGTTTGAGCTCGCCGGTGAAGTGCCGGCGCTGTTTCTTCGGATGCCAGCCGGTGAAGGCCAGCGTCCGCTCGTCCTTCTCCTCTGCGGCGAAGGCCACCCGTCCCGGCAGGGCCACCGGGGCTTCAAAACTGATGCTCCAGGAATGCCCGGCCGACTCAGGTTCGCGCCCCTCCAGCATTCGGGCTGCCGAATACATCCCGTGCACAATTGCCCGGGGCTGCCCGAGCAGCTTCGCGCTGAGCCCTGAGACATGGATGGGGTTGTAGTCACCCGAGACAGCCGCGTACTTCCGGCCAGTATCAGCACCGAGGGTCCACAGCGCCGTCTTTGACGGTGCGCTGAACTCGCGAGAACCGGATGCCACCTCTTCATGCTCGGAGCGGCTGAACATATACGCGCCCCGACCCAGGTAAGTCGAGACACTCGACCACAGAAGCTGACCCTCTGCACTGATCTCAACAATGATGTCGGCCTGTGTGCCCTTGCGATGCGGCCGCAGATTCTCGGCCCGAGCAAGAATCTCCAGGGGCTGCTCGGCGTAGACCGGCTTGTGGTGTTCCACCGAATTGGTCAGATGCACCATGCCCAGCAGCGGCAGCGGGAAGTCCTTTCGGCTCATCAGCGCCATCTGTACCGGGAAGGCGGCGATGTGTACCAGAACTGAAGGCAGGGACTGACGGTGGACGCCGTCGAAGGCCTCCCCGCCGAAGAGCTCGCGGTACTGCTCAACCTGCTCCGCAGAGATCCCGGGGTGTTCGGTGACCACAGCCTCCTTCGGCAGAGCTTTGAGACTGCCATTGGAGCTGAGCTTGGATTTCACAGCGTCAGCTGCCGCCTGGCGATAGACCGAGCCGAGGGTTGGCAGTTCAATCTTCTGTGCCATGGGCAATCACGCTCCTACCAGGTTCTGTCCGCAGACCCTCAGCGTGAGACCGCTGGTTCCGCCTGCTGCCGGAGAGACCAGATAGGCGATGGTCTCAGCGACATCCTCCGGAAGACCGCCCTGGTTCAGGGAGTTCAGCCGGCGGGCGACCTCACGAGTGGCGAAGGGCATCTTGGCGGTCATCTCAGTCTCGATGAATCCGGGGGCCACAGCGTTGATGGTCCCATGGCGAGCCTCCAACTGAGCGGAGGTTGCCGAGACCATGCCGATCACACCTGACTTCGATGCTGCATAGTTGGTCTGGCCGCGGTTGCCGGCAATACCGGAGGTTGAGGCCAGGGAGACGATCCTCGGGCCCACCCCGGCCTCAGGCCGGTTGAACAGCTCCGACTCCAGGAAGGTCCGGTTCATCCGCAGCTGGGATTCGATATTCACCGCGATCACCGAGTCCCACCGCGAGGGGTCCATATTCGCCAGGAGTTTATCCCGGGTGATTCCGGCATTGTGCACCACGATGTCCAGCCGGCCGTAGTGCTGTTCGGCATGAGCCAGAATGCGGTCTCCTGCATCCTCGGCAGTGATATCCAGCTGCAGTGCAGTACCGGAGACCTCATTAGCCACCCCAGCCAGGGATTCACCGGCTGCGGGGATGTCCACGGCGATGATCTCCGCCCCGTCACGGCGCAGGATCTTCGCGATCGCAGCACCGATGCCGCGGGCAGCGCCGGTGACCACTGCCACCTGTCCAGCCAGCGGCTGAGTCCACTCATCCGGCAGCACGCCATTAGTGTTCTGCACGGTGATGAACTGACCCGAGACAAAGGCCGAACGCCCGGAGAGCAGGAACCGCAGGGCTCCGGAGACACTGGGGGCTGCGGCGTCGAGCTCCTCGGAGAGGATGAGCCCATTGGCTGTTCCCCCGGCGCGCATCTCATGGGCCAGGGAGCGAGTCAGTCCCTCCACACCCTTACGTGCTGCGGTCACCGCGGGATCCTCATTGCCCTGTGGGTCCCGGAAGACCGTGATCACCCGGGCCGAGGACTTGAGCTGTTTGAGCAGTCCGCCCAGTGCCAGGACAGTCTCACTGAGATCAGCTGGGGTCTGTGCGGTGTCGAAAACGGCGACGACGGCCGCGACCTTCTCTCTCCGGCCCACATGGCGCCGGACGTCAAGATCCCAGCTGACCAGCTGGTCTGCCAGGATATCCGAGGCCTCTGAGCTGCCCAGCACCACAGTGGGCCCCTCGATCAGCGGAGCCTCGGGGCGATACCGCCGGAGTTTGGCAGGTTGGGGCAGACCCAGAGTCTTGGTGATCTTCTCGCCCAGCGAGGAGTTGGCGAATTCGGTGTACGTGTCTTTGACCATGGAGCTGGTCCTCACCGTCCTTCGATAATCGCTGTGATGCCCTGACCGCCGGCGGCGCAGACGGAGATGAAGCCGAGCTTTCCGGGCTTGCCGTGCAGAAGCTTGGCCAGGGTGGCCACAATCCGTCCACCTGTGGCGGCGAAGGGATGGCCCGCTGCCAGGGAGGAGCCTGTGGTGTTGAGCTTGCTGCGGTCGATGGAGCCCAGGGGGGCCTCCAGTCCGAGCTTCTCCCGGCAGAACTCCTCAGATTCCCAGGCTTTGATCTGGGCCAGCACCGTCGAGGCGAAGGCCTCGTGGATCTCGAAGAACTCGAAGTCCTCGAAGCTGAGGTTATTGCGCTTGAGCATCCGGGCCGCGGCATAGGCGGGAGCCATCAGCAGCCCCTCCTCGCCGTCGACGAAGTCCACCGCGCCCTCTTCGTAGTCGATGAAATTGGCCAGTTTGGGCAGATCGTGGGCATCGGCCCACTCCTCGGAACCCAGCAGCACAGTTGCGGCACCATCGGTCAGGGCCGTGGAGTTCGCAGCCGTCATCGTGGGGTTCTCAAGTTCCTTGCCAAAGACCGGGGAGAGCTTGCCCAGCTTCTCGATGGTGGAGTCTCCGCGGAGGTTGTTATCTCGGCTCACGCCCTTGAAGGGGGTGACCAGATCGTCGAAGAAGCCCCGGTCGTAGGCAGCGGCGAGGTTCTTATGCGAGGCCAGGGCCAGTTCATCCTGCTCCTGGCGGGTGATGCCCCATTTATCCGCCGTGATGGCCATATGCTCACCCATCGACAGTCCGGTACGGGGCTCATTGGTGCCAGGTGCCTGCGGGGCGAGGTGGCCGGGCCGGATCTTCGCCAAGGCCTTCAGCCGCTGGCCCATAGTCTTGGCGCGATTGGCCTCCATGAGGATCCCGCGCAGCTCATCGGTAACCACGATCGGAGCATCGGAGACGGTGTCCACTCCCCCACCGATGGCGGAGTCGATCTGACCAAGCTTGATCTTATTGGCCAGCGAACCGATGGCCTCCATACCTGTTGCGCAGGCCATCTGCACGTCATATGCCGGGGTGTTGGGGTCCAGCGGAGTGCCCAGCACTGATTCGCGCATGAGGTTGAAGTTCTTGGAGTGCTTCAGCACCGCACCACCGGCTACTGCACCCAACTGCTGACCCTGCAGGCCGAAGCGGGCGATGAGCCCATTGAGGGCGGAGGTCACCATGTCCTGATTGGAGGCACCTGCGTAGGCACCGTGGGCACGGGCGAAGGGGATGCGGTTTCCGCCGATGATGACGGCGTCGCGGATGGAATCTGCTGGCATGGCACGCTCCTTAGGACTTGCCTTTATTACTCGTCAGTATCTTAGACTACCGGTGTTGGGCATCACTAGCACACTGAGTCCCACTCCCTACGATTTCACTGGAGGTCCTTATGGGCACCAACGACACCGCCACCGGTCCGGTGGACACTGCCACTGTCAACACAGAGGTACTTGAAGAGCTCTTCCTGGGCGATTGGGCCCCCACCCGACGGGTGGCCCGGGAGCTGCTGAAGGATTCCCGGTTCCACAAGACCGAGGGTCTGACCAAGGAGGATCACCGCGAGCAGGCTCTGAAGCAGCTGCACCAGCTGGTGGCCGAAGGTGCGGTCCACCGTGCCTTTCCCGAGGAGTTCGGCGGCGAGGATGACCATGGGGCCAATATCGCCGCCTTCGAGGAGCTCGTCACCGGGGACCCCTCCATGCAGATCAAGGCTGGTGTTCAGTGGGGACTCTTCGGTGCCGCCGTGCTGCATCTGGGCTCGGCCGAGCACCATAGGAAGTGGCTGCCCGGAATTATGGACCTCTCCATCCCCGGTGCCTATGCGATGACTGAGATCGGACACGGCTCCGATGTCGCTGCCTTGGGCACCACTGCGACCTATGATCCGCAGACCGAAGAGTTCGTCATCCACACACCCTTCGAGGCTGCCACTAAGCGGTTCCTCGGCAACGCTGCCCTGCACGCTAAGGATGCGGTGGTCTTCGCTCAGCTGATCACCAATGGGGTCAACCATGGGGTGCACTGCTTCTACATGCATCTGCGTGACGACAACGGTGAGGTCCTGCCCGGGATCCACATCGCCGACGACGGCCATAAGGGCGGTCTCAACGGTGTGGACAACGGCCAGATCCGCTTCGAGAGTGTCCGTGTCCCCCGGACCTATCTGCTCAACCGCTACGGCGATGTCGCAGCCGATGGCAGCTACACCTCCTCCATTGAGTCCCCCGGCCGTCGGTTCTTCACCATGCTGGGAACTCTCGTCCAGGGCCGGGTCTCGCTGACCGGTTCCGCCCTGGCGGCCAGCAAACTGGCCCTGATCGGTGCGATCACCTACGGCAATCAGCGGCGTCAGTTCCATGCGGCCTCCACCACTGAGGAAGAGGTGCTGCTGGACTACCAGCTGCACCAGCGCCGCCTTATCCCCCGTCTGGCCAAGACTGTGGCAGCCGGATTCGCCCATGAGAAGCTGCTGGCCAAACTCGATGATGTCTTCTCCGGCCGTGACGGCTCCGATGAGAACCGCCAGGAACTGGAAACTCTGGCCGCGGCGATCAAACCGATTGCCACCTGGCATGGTCTCGACACTCTCCAGGAAGCCCGGGAGGCCTGTGGCGGTGCCGGCTTCATCTCAGAGAACCGATTCACCTCGCTGCGGGCCGATCTCGACGTCTATGTCACCTTTGAAGGGGATAACAACGTCCTCCTGCAGCTGGTGGCCAAGCGCCTGCTGGCTGACTACGCCGCCGAGTTCAAGAACGCCGATGCCGGCGCCCTGGCCAGCTATGTGGCCAACCAGGCTGGTGACCGGGTCATGCACCGCTTCGGACTGCGCCGGGCCCTGCAGGAGGTTCGGGATACCGGTGATGAACGCCGCAGCGCCAACTGGTTCAAGCAGACCGAAGTCCAGCGGAACCTGCTGGCCGGTCGGGTTCGTCAGATGGTGGTCGACGTCGCCGGTGAGCTGCGCAGTGTCGCCAAACTTCCCCCGGAGAAGCAGGCCAAGGTCTTCAATGAGCACCAGTACGAGATCATCAACGCAGCCAAGGCCCATGCCGATCTTCTGCTCTGGGAATCTTTCACCGATGCTCTGGAGAAGGTGGAGCACTCCGGTACCAAACAGGTGCTGACCTGGCTGCGGGACATCTACGCGCTAACCACGATCGAGGAGACCCTGGACTGGTACCTCGGCAACGGCCGGATCTCCAGCCAGCGGGCACGGACCCTGAGCCCCTATATTAACCGGCTGCTGGCCCGGGTCCGCCCGCATGCCCAGGAGATTGTCGACTCCTTCGGATACGCGCCTGAACATGTGCGCATGGAGGTGGCATCCGGGGCTGAGGAACGCCGCCAGCAGGAGGCTATCGAGTACTACCGGACACTTCGGGCGTCATCGGCGGCACCGGTGGATGAGAAGGTTCTGCAAGAGCGCAGCCGGAAACGCTAGCCGTGTTTGAATACAACTATGTCTGATACTGAAAATCTCACTCGTGATGAGGCCGCCTGGCGCTCCTCGCTGCTCAGCGTTTCCTCCTATGACGTCCACGTCGATCTCTCAGCGGCCGCCGAGGAAGGTGCCACCACCTTTCCGGTTACCACCCGGGTGGAGTTATCCTTCACCCCGGCGGCCGGTGAGGATACTGTCCCATTCCTCGATTACATCGGTATTACCGTTGAGTCACTAAAGATCAACGGACAGCAGGCTGCAGTGGAGTACGACGACGGCGCAGCTCGCCTGCCCCTGCCGGGCCTGGTCGCCGGTGAGAACGTTGTCGAGATTGAATCGGTATCCCGCTACTCGCGTTCTGGTGAGGGTCTGCACCGGTTCGTGGATCCCGATGGCAGTGTCTACCTCTACAGCCAGTGCGAGTCAGCTGATGCCCGCCGGATCGTGCCGGTCTTCGACCAGCCTGATCTCAAGGCACGTTGGCGCTTCGAGGTCACTGGGCCGGAGAACTGGCAGCTGCGCTCAAATGGGGCCGAGGTCTCCCGTGTGGCCGCCGGAGAGAACCAGCAGGGCCAGGCTCTGGTGACGGTCAGTTTCGCTGATACCCCGCTGATGTCCAGTTATCTCATCGCCCTGCTAGCCGGGCCTTACTACGAGGTCACCGACAGCTGGTCCGGACAGGGCGATCTGGAGGTTCCGCTCTCGCTGCTGGTGCGTAAGGCCATGGCCGAGCACCTCGATGCCGAGGAACTGTTCACCATCACCAAACAGGGTCTGGACTTCTTCCACAGCGAGTTCGGCTACGACTACCCCTGGGGCAAATACGACCAGGTCTTCGTACCCGAGTACAACGCCGGTGCGATGGAGAACCCCGGTCTGGTCGTCTTCACCGAGAAGCTGATCTTCGATACCGCCGCCACTGAGGCCCAGCATGAGCTGCGGGCCAATGTGGTTATGCATGAGATGGCCCATATGTGGTTCGGCGATCTGGTCACCATGAAGTGGTGGGATGACCTCTGGCTGAAGGAGTCCTTCGCCGATTACATGGGTTCCTTCGCCGTCGATGAGGCCACTGATTTCGAAACGGCCTGGGTGGCTTTCGCCAATGGCCGTAAGGCCTGGGCCTATGTGCAGGATCAGCTGCCGACGACTCACCCCATTGTTGCCGATATTCCAGATCTGGAGGCGGCTCATCAGAACTTCGATGGGATCACCTACGCCAAGGGTGCCAGTGTGCTCAAGCAGCTGGCGGCCTATGCCGGCCGTGAAGCCTTCGCCAAGGCTGCCGGCACCTATTTCCACCGGCATGCCTTCTCCAACACAACCCTCAGTGATTTCCTGAGTGTCTTGGAGGAGGCCACCGGTAAGGATATGCATGCCTGGGCCGAGGCTTGGCTGCAGACTGCTGGTATCCCGGTTCTCTCGGTGGAGCCGAATCCTGAGGATGAGGACACTGTCCTAGTCCGCCAATCAGGGACCGATCCGGTCAGCGGTGCCCCGATCGCCAGGCCCCATGTGGTCGACGTCGGGCTGCATACCCTCCGTGACGGGGAGCTGAAGCTCGGCCAGGTGATCCCGGCCGATCTCGCAGCCGATGCACCTGGTGGGGTCACCCCGGTACGGCTGCAGCTGCCCGATGACGAAACTCCGCGCCTGGTTCTGCCCAATGAGCGGGATCTCACCTATGCCAAGCTGAGCCTGGATCCGGAGTCGGTCTCAGCGGCTCTGAGCTACCCCATTGAGGATCCCCTGGCTCGGGCGACTGTATGGGCCGCACTGTGGTCCATGGTCCGCGATGGTGAGCTCTCCGCCCAGCGGTATGTCGATGCAGTTCTGCGCCTGGGGCTGAAGATCCCGGAGGCAGCAATGGTCACTGTTCTGCTGCGGCAGGCCAATACCGCAGCGGAGCGCTATGCGCCGGCGGAACTGGCCGAAGAGCTCACTGCCCGCTTGGGTTCGGGACTGGTAGAATTCCTGGCCAATGCGGCTGAGATCTCCACCGCCGGGGAGCAGAACATCCAGGATGCTCAGCGGGCGGCTGCCCGAACCCTGGCAGCGCTGAGCCTGCGTCACCCGGGACAGCTGGATCTGCTGGCTGATCTGCTGGACGGCAAGGCCACCGAACTCGGCATCGAAGGACTTGAAGTCGATGAGGAGCTGCGATGGGCTTTCCTGCAGGCTCTGACTGCCCATGGCAGGGCTGATCGTGAGCAGATCGATTCCGAGCTTGCTGCGCGCAGTACTGCCCGCGGGCGGATCGCTCATCGTTTGGCTCTGGCTGCCCGGCCGGAGAAGTCTGTGAAGGACCAGGCCCTGGATGAGTCGCTCAACGCCACCGATGCTGAGGGCAGTGTGCTCTCCAATGATCTGCTCACCGCCACGATTGATGGCTTCAGTGCCGATCCGTCGAATCTGACTGCCGGTTATGAGCAGCGCTACTTTGAGTCCCTGCGTTCGGTCTGGTCCTCGATGACACTGGGCCAGGCTGGTCGGATTGTCGGAGGGCTCTTCCCAGCCGTTCAGCATCTCTCCCCGGGGCAGCAGCCCGAGGAACATCCAGTTGCTGCGGCGACTGCTGAGTGGTTAGAGCAGAACAGTGATGCCCCGGCCGGTCTTCGCCGGGAGCTGCTGGAGGCCCAGGACGGGCTGCTCAGGAGCCTGCGGGCACAAGCTGCCGCTCACGTTTGAGCCGACGCTTGTCGTTCAGGAGGCAGAGGCCGATCGCCAACCCGAAGAGCAGGGTCAGCGGGATCATGATGAAGAACATGGTGATCGCCTCGCCTCCTGGTGCGGCCAGGGCAGACATCACGGCGATGAGCATCACCACACCGCGCCAGGATTTCAGGATCTGTTTGCCGGTGACGATGCCCATCATGTTCACCCCCACCAGGACCACGGGGATGACCATGGCGATGCCGCAGGCTAAGAAGAGGTGCAGCACGAAGGTGAAGTAGATATCCGGGGCGATCACATTCGATGTGCCCTCGGGGTTCAGACCGAAGAAGAACTGCACTGCCCGGGGCAGCAGGGTGTAGGCCATGCCGATACCCGCCAGGAACAGGGGGACGCTGGCGGCGATGAAGGCCAGGGCGTAGCGTTTCTCCTTCTTCTTCAGCCCGGGCATGATGAACGCCCAGATCTGGTAGAGCCAGATAGGTGAGGAGATCACGAAGCCCACGAACAGGGAGAGCCTGATCAGCAGGTCCAGGGGCTGGCCCACGGCATTGAAGGCCACGGCAGTCAGGCGATCGTCCTCGCCACCACTGCCGTATTCGAGGATGGGTTCCGAAAGTGTGGCGAAGAGCCAGTCATAGAGGAAGAATCCCGCCACGGAGCCCAGGACGATACCGGCAGCAGCGATCAGCAGTCGACGGCGCAGCTCCCTGAGGTGCTCCCGAAGCGACATCCGCCCCTCGGGGTCACGGTTCTTTTTCCTCTTCACAGGTCAGTTCAGCTGAATCAGGGCTGGTCCTTGCGGTTTTTACCCCGGTGCACATCCGCAGTGGGGTCGATTACCTTACCCTCTACGGCACGGGTATCCTCGCCCTCTTCCTCCTCGGGCTTCTCGGAGTCCTCATCCCGCATGGTCTTGACTTCGGATTTGAAGATACGGGCAGACTCCCCCAGGGAGCGGGCAAGCCGCGGCAGTTTGGTGGCACCAAAGAGCAGCAGAATGATCAGCAGCAGAATAAGCCACTGCCAGCCGGAGATGTTCATAAGGTGATTCCTTTCCTGTTCCGGTCCAGTTTACGCCCCCAGGCTGCCGACTGTTGACTTCTTCGGTGCCCGGGTCAAGAGATTCCCACCGGTTCGGGCCCATCCCCAGGCGAATCCAATCAGCACCAGAACCCCGAGGGTCACAGCCAGTGTCGGAGTTTCCCAGGGCAGTATGATCATCGCCAATACCCCGGTCACGGTGAGGATGATGCCATCGCCGAGCCAGACCAGAATCTTGACCGCTGAGAGGTCGATGCCGCCGGGGATCACCGTCGGGGCAAGGAACTCCACCGGGATATCCCGGTCACGCATGGACTGGAAGAAGCGGGCGGCCAGGGCTAGCGCCGTCATGCCTAGGGTCCAGGCGACTACCTGGACCGCTGGCATATGTGGACCCTGCAGGTCCAGGGCAAGGATCAGACCCACCCCGATACCTGTCAGCGCCGTGGTGGTCATCAGCGGCCAGAGCATGCGGCGTCCGATGGCCCGCCGCGCTGACCAGCCGAATAGGGCTGCGGCATCGAATTCGTTCTTCACCTGACGCCAGCCTTCGGTGAGGCTTCCGGTGCCGAAGAAGATCAAGAGAGCACCGAGCACTCCCAGGGGCACTGTGACTACTAGCCGGGACTCCTCGAAATGCACGCCGACTGACGAGACGGTAAGACCCAGAAGTGCTGCTCCTGTGGGGATGAACAAGGCTGCGGTGAGCAGTGACAGGGGCGCCCGCAGCGCGGTGACAGCATCCTGGCGCAGCCCAGAGCCCAGTGTCATCCGGGAGAGCCGGCGCCGGGGCTTGGCCCGGAAAAGTTCTACGGCGTCGTTGATATTTCCGGTGGAGGTGAAGAGTCTGGCGTCACTGAGACGCCGGCTCTGGGCCAGAATCCGTGCGGCCGGCAGCTTTTCCAGGGCTGAGGGGTTGGCGAAGACCAGGACCGCTCCCGCCATCGCAACTGCCGCAAGTCCAGACACGGGCCCCCAGGAGGCCTCACCGGCCCAGATCATTGCGGCCCAGCCGAAGGGACTGGCCTTCACAGTTCCCGGTAGCAGCACGCCGAGAACTGCCAGGAGCAGGAGTATGCCCGCGGTGAATAGGAGACCGCGATCGCTCAGCCGCTGCCCCAGGAAGCTCAGCAGCCCCCAAAGGATGCCAAGCAGAAATGCTGCTGCCAGCAGCCAGCCGTAATGCTGCCAGGGCCAGGCTCCGGCATGGGTCAGGGCGAAGACACCGATGGCAGCCACTGCGGTTACTGCTGTCGCGATTGCCAGCAGGCTGCTCAGAGTGGGCCGGCGGAGGACCTGGTGCCGGCTGAGATCAGATCCTAAGAGGGTGTGAGCCAGGAAGGGCGTAAGGAATGCCGGGCCCTGAACCCACCTACCGCTCAGCAGTGCTGCCAGGCCCAGCGTGGTGAGGGTGCTGCTGGTGGCGCCCACAGCCTCACTGCTGGTGATCCCTTCGGCGAGTGTGGGGTCCAGGAAGTCGCCGATGAGATAGGCCACCGGGGTGATGTAGAAGGCGGTGACGAAGGCAATCAGATAGAGCGAGAACCAGCGATCGCCGGCGGTCGGAGCCCCCTCACGATTGAGGTAGATGGCCCTTGCGGCGTGGAGTCGGCTGACTTCGGTCATATCCATCAGGCTGCACTGAGATGGATCTGGTCTCCGGCCCCTTCGACGATCTCCTGCCGGTGGGTGGCGGTGAGAATAATCGATCCTGCCTGGGCCTCTGCCCGAAGGATCTGCAGCAGGGTCTGGACCCGCTCGGTGTCCAGGTGCCGCTCGGGTTCATCCAGCAGGAGGATCCGATAGGGCCGTGAGATGGTCAGGCCGATGGCGAAGAGCTGCAGCTGACCTGCCGAGAGCTCATAGGGGAACCGTTCTGCGAGTCCGCGGATGGTCAGACGTTGAAGGGTCTGCTCCGCGGACTGGAAGCTTGCCTGCGGGGACTGTCCCCAGGAGGCCCGCACCAGGGCAAGCTGTTCGAGCAGGGTCATATCCCGGGCCATCGGCGGGGTGTCGATAAGCGAGGCCACCTCGGCGCGGAAGGTGGGATCGAACTCATAGGGTGTCCGATCATTGATCAGCACCTCTCCCCCGCTGGGCAGCTGCCGACCGGCGAGGGTCTTCAGAAGGGTTGTCTTGCCCGCACCATTGGCTCCGGTCAGGGCGATGATCCCTGGGTCGGTGACCTCGAAACTGGTCTCTGTCAGAAGGGTCGTCTCACCGATGGTGACCGTGAGGTCCTGGCAGTGCAGACTCAAGGGCACGGCTGTCGGATCAGCTCATCAGGGGGCTGCCGATGAACGGGTCAATCCAGAGCCCGATGAACAGCAGTGTGAGGTAGAGGATCGAGAGGTGGAAGACCTTCATCGCCCGCTTATCCGTCAGGGTCTCATTCTGGGCCCGGCGGTAGAGCACATGGGATTCGTAGACGAACCAGGCACCGGCCACCACGGCGAAGGCGGTGTAGGTGATACCAGCCCAGCCCAGCGGGATCAGCAGCAGGGAGCAGACCACAGTGGCCCATGCGTAAAGGACCACCTGCACGGAGACGGTCTTGGCAGTTGCCACCGCACCGAGCATGGGCACATCAGCGGCCTGGTAGTCGGTACGGTATTTCATCGACAGCGGCCAGTAGTGCGGCGGTGTCCAGAGGAATATGATGAAGAACAGCACAAGGGCTGGCCATTCCACTGCCTCGCGGACTGCAGCCCAGGCGATAAGCACGGGGAAACATCCGGCAATGCCGCCCCAGATGATGTTCTGCTCAGTACGCCGCTTCAGGATGAGGGTGTAGACCACCACATAGAAGAAGATGGCCGCCGCGCCCAAGGCTGTAGCCAAGGGGTTGGTACCGAACCAGAGCACCAACATCGAAACCACACCCAATGCCCAGGCGAAGATCAGTGCTTCGCGGGGGCTGAGCTCACCGGTGACCAGGGGCCGCTTCTTGGTCCGGTTCATCAACTTGTCCATATCGCGGTCGATATAGCAGTTGAAGGCGCTGGCCGAGCCTGCAGCGGCGGCACCGCCGATGACAGTGGCCAGGGCGACCCAGACATTGGGCAGGCCACCCTGCGCGAAGAACATCGTGGGGAATGCGGTGACGATCAGCAGCTCCATGACCCGCGGCTTGGTCAGCGAGACATAGGCGGCCATTTTCCGCTTAAAGCTGATCCGACGAGCCTCCGTTGCGGCGGAGTCCGGGGAGGTGCGAGTGCTCAGATCGGTCACCAGATCAGTGTACCTGCCCACGGCTAACTTCTACAGCCGGTAGAAGTTCTGTGACGTGACCGTGTCAGGCATCGATCTTGTCCTTATCCAGTGCGGCAGCACCTTCGATGATGAACTCTTTACGCGGAGCCACCACGGAGCCCATTAGGAGGTCGAAGACCCGCTCTGCCGCCTCGGCATCTTCGACGCGGATTCGGCGCAGCGAGCGGTGCTCGGGGTCCATAGTGGTCTCGGAGAGCTGATCGGCGTCCATTTCGCCCAGGCCCTTATATCGCTGGATGGGCTCTTTATAGCGCAGGCCCTGTTTCTCCAGTTCGGCCAGCAGGGTCACCAGCTCAGCCTCGGAGTATGTATAGCGGACCTCATTGGCCTTCTTCCCGGAATGGATGATCTCCACCCGGTGCAGCGGGGGCACCGCCGCGAAGACCCGTCCGGCCTCGATCATCGGGCGCATATACCGGAAGAAGAGGGTCAGCAGCAGGGTTCGGATATGGGCGCCGTCGACGTCGGCGTCGGTCATCAGCACGACCTTGCCGTAGCGGGCGGCTTCCAGATCGAAGCTGCGCCCAGAACCTGCACCGATGACCTGAAGCAGGGCGGCGCATTCGGCATTGGAGAGCATATCGGCCACTGAGGCCTTCTGGACGTTGAGGATCTTGCCGCGGATGGGCAGCAGGGCCTGGAAATCCGAGGAGCGGGCCAGTTTGGCGGTACCCAGTGCGGAGTCACCCTCGACGATGAACAGCTCACTGGATTCGACATCCTTATTGCGACATTCGACCAGTTTGGCCGGCATTGTGGAGTTCTCCAGGGCGTTCTTACGCCGCTGGGTCTCCTTCTGCTGGCGGGCCGCGATACGGGCCTTCATCTCGGAGACGACCTTCTCCATCACGGAGGTCGCTTCCTGTTTCTCAGCACGTTTGGTGGAGGTCAGCCGGTCCTCCAGCTGTTTGCTGACCACTCGGTTGACGATCTGTTTGGCCGCCGGTGTGCCCAGCACCTCTTTGGTCTGGCCTTCGAACTGGGGTTCGGCGATACGGACGGTGACCACGGCGGTGAGTCCGGCGAGGATATCGTCCTTCTCGAGCTTGTCGTTGCCGGCTTTGAGCCGGCGGGCATTGGCCTCGACGACCTTGCGGAAGATCTTGGTCAGCGCCTGTTCGAAACCGGTGAGGTGGCTGCCGCCCTTGGGGGTGGCGATGATGTTGACGAAGGACTTCACTGTGGTGTCATAACCGGTCCCCCAGCGCATGGCGATATCGACCTCGCAGTCGCGTTCGACATCGGTCATCTTCCCGTCGACGGGGATACGCTCGGTGAAGTTTCCGTGGCCCTGAATCCGCCAGATATCGGTCACCGAGTTATCGGGTGAGAGGTGTTCGACGAATTCTGAGATGCCGCCATCGTATTGGAAGACCTCTTCTGCCGGGTCGGCGCCGCGCTCATCCCGGATGGTGATCCGCAGTCCGGGCACCAGGAAGGCGGTCTGCCGGGCCCGGTTGACCAGCTCCTCCTCGAGGAAGGTGGCATCGGGGGTGAAGATCTCTCGGTCTGCCCAGTACCGGATGGTGGTTCCGGTGACCCCGCGTTTGGCTTTTCCAGCCACCTGCAGGGGGGATCCTGCCTCGGCGGGGGTGAAGCTGGCATCGGGTTTGGTTCCGGAGAAGGTTCCGGGCTCGCCTCGGCGGAAGGAGAGCTGGTGGACTTTGCCGCCGCGGGTCACTTTGGCGTCCAGGCGGGAGGAGAGCGCGTTGACCACGGAGGCGCCCACACCGTGCAGACCACCGACTGCGTTATAGGAGCCGCCGCCGAATTTGCCGCCGGCATGCAGTTTGGTGAAGACCACCTCGAGGCCGGAGAGCCCGGTGCGGGGCTCTACGTCCACGGGGATGCCTCGCCCGTCGTCGGAGACCTCCACGGAGTCATCGGGATGCAGGGTGATGTCGATCCGGGAGGCGTAGCCGGCCAGGGCCTCGTCAACGGAGTTGTCGATGATTTCCCAGAGGCAGTGCATCAGCCCCCGGGAGTCTGTGGAGCCGATGTACATACCCGGTCGTTTCCGGACCGCCTCGAGTCCTTCGAGGACGGAGAGGTGTCGGGCGCTGTACTCGTCACGCTTTGCCATGCTGAAGAGACTATCGCCAGCGCTTCGCCGGTGGCGAAAGGCGCGCCTGTGGGGCCGAATTCGCGAATGAAAGCGGCCAGTCCGTGGTTGTATGGGGGACATCAAACGCAACGCTAGGAGGCGAGAGCATGACAGCTACGACCGGGACCATTGAAGCCACTGCCACGCTGACTGCCCTGGACCGCTGCGACCGCTGTGGGGCTCAGGCCTACATTCGGGCCGTACTCGCCTCAGGTGGTGCACTGTTGTTCTGCAACCACCACGGCCGGGAAGTTGAGCCGACCCTGCGTCCGAAGACCGCCGAGTGGGTGGATGAGTCGGACCGGATTAGCTAGGTCCACCTAAAAGACCACATAAGAAATGCCCCGGAGGTTCTCCGGGGCATTTCTTATGTCTATTCAGTTATACGGGCCTACTAAGCCGGTGAGAGTTGTCAGTTGCCAGCCGACATGCTCACCACGACCATGGGGCGTGCCTCAGTCCAGGTAGTCGCGCAGGACCTGGCTGCGGGACGGGTGCCGCAGCTTGGACATGGTCTTAGACTCGATCTGCCTTATCCGCTCACGAGTCACCCCATAGACTTTGCCGATTTCGTCTAAAGTCTTCGGCTGGCCGTCGGTGAGGCCGAAGCGCATGGCCACAACCCCTGCCTCGCGCTCTGCGAGGGTGTCCAGGACTGAGTGCAGCTGTTCCTGCAGCAGGGTGAAGCTGACTGCATCGGAGGGCACAACTGCTTCGGAGTCCTCGATGAGGTCACCGAATTCGGAGTCACCGTCCTCACCCAGGGGGGTGTGCAGGGAGATGGGCTCGCGGCCGTATTTCTGGACCTCGACGACCTTCTCGGGGGTCATATCCAGCTCTGCTGCCAGTTCCTCCGGTGCCGGTTCACGGCCGAGGTCCTGCAGCATCTGGCGCTGGACGCGAGCCAGCTTATTGATGACCTCGACCATATGCACCGGGATACGAATGGTGCGGGCTTGATCAGCCATCGCACGGGTGATGGCCTGACGGATCCACCAAGTGGCGTAGGTGGAGAACTTGAAGCCCTTGGTGTAGTCGAACTTCTCCACCGCGCGGATCAGACCGAGGTTGCCCTCCTGGATGAGGTCTAGGAACAGCATTCCGCGGCCGGTGTAGCGCTTGGCCAGGGAGACCACCAGGCGGAGGTTGGCCTCCAGGAGGTGGTTCTTGGCCTTCTTGCCGTCGGCGATGACGAGTTCAAGGTCGCGCCTTTGACGCTTGTCCTTGATCTCCTCGTTCTTCAGCTTGTGCTCGGCGTAGAGACCGGCCTCGATACGCAGTGCGAGGTCCACCTCCTGCTCGGCGTTGAGCAGCGCGACCTTACCGATCTGTTTGAGGTAGTCCTTGACGGGGTCGGCTGTGGCACCGGCGGAGACGACCTGAACGGCAGGGGCGTCATCGTCATCGGCGTTGGAGATGACGAAGCCGCGGCCGGTGCCGGACTCGTCCTCTTCGTTATCGCCGGACTTCGCCCCGCCCATGAGCTCCTCGGCATCTTCTCCTTCGTCCTCGGCCTTAGCCACGGCGGACTCCAGGGCCTCGGTGGGCGAGGTCTCCTCTTCCTCTGCCAGGATTTCGTCAACCGGATCGGCGGCCTTCTTGCGGCCTCCGGTCTTCTTGGCGGTGCTCTTTTTGGCAGGGGCGGACTTCTTAGCCGCCGTCGAGCTGCTCTTCTTGGCTGTTGAGGATTTCGAGCTCCCGCGCTTGGCCTTCGCTGCGGGTTTCTCGGCCTCCTCAGCGGCGGCAGTCTCTTCAGCGGACTTCGACGCAGTAGTGGGCACGATGACCTTCCGTCTCGTTTACTTGAGGTGCAGGCGCTCAACACGCCTATGACCCTGTCAAGTCCCGGTTCTGAACAGAATTCTTCCCGGGCTGCGCAGGGTCTTACGGGATGCTAACACCACTGCTTCTCGGTCCATTCCCGAACCGCGGAGATTTTTTCAGTGAATTTTCTGACTCTTCCACCACCCGTAGCTCAACCGCTTGACCTTGGCCCATGGGCAGACCCCGAGGGCTGACTGCAGATGTTCGACAATCGCTGCGATGCTCTGGGGCTCTTCGTCTTCCTCCTCCTCCGCACAGATGTCAGTACAGATGGCCGCTGCGGCCTCGCAGAAGGCCCCGGATGCCGAGCCATTGCCCTTGGTCCATTCCACCCAGGCTTTGAGCCCCAGGAGGTTTTCTCTGGCCACTGCCTGGGTATAGGGGTAAAGCTCGTAGATGACCGCATCCAGGGCTTCGATACCCGCCCAGTGGGGAAGATCACCGGTCACGGGATCCTGGGCTGCTGCGACCAGCAGGGCCGAGAGCGTATTGAGGTCCTCCAGGGAGGCCAGCAGACCGGCAGTTGCCTCTCGGTGCTGGTGCAGGAACTCTGCGCTGGCCGATTCCTGACAGTGTTCGATGACCTCCATCCAGAGATTCAGCCAATATTCCATGGCCTCCTGCGGCGATGGCGCCTGCCAAGGCCGGTAACTGCGCATCTGGCTGACCAGCTGCTCGTCAATCAGGGGGCTGGGTGCGCAGAATGCTGCCGTGAGCTCCTGGGGGCTCATCGCCCGCACCGGTCGCAGCTGCGGGACCCGTCTCAGGGTTTCCTCGATCAGCTCTTCGGTCCCCTGGGCTGCTGCCTCGGATTCTCCGAAGACTCGGATCCCACCGGCTTGGACCCACCACATGCCCAGCAGACCCAGATCGGTGGCCACATTGATTCCCTCGGCCAACTCCTCGACCAGGCTTCCGATGGCCGGAAGGTGCTCCTCTGTGTTCTGGTCGGCGAAAATCAGCGCGATGGCGGCCTCCGGGCTCGGTTCGGCCTGATAACCGGCGATCCACTCAGTGCATTTCCGGGCCATCTCAACCGGCTGAGAGTAGGCGGGGTCCAGGTCCACGCGGAGGTGACCGCCAGTGCTGCCATCGCGCAGCCCGATGATCACCAGGGAGTTATCGGGCAGTCTGCCAAAGACATGTTGGACCACAGCCAGCACGTCACCGGGGTTGTCCAGATTCAGTGGGGCATCACTGTTGAGAGTTCGGGCAGTATCGGGAGTGGTTTCTGGGGATGTCGTCATATCCCCAGCATCGGTTCACCCCGACCAGACCGAAGGGGTCACCCCACATTCTGTGGAGGCTGCGGCGTGGCTCGCCCGGGACTTCTCCCGCTGGGGAAACCTCTAGTCCCGGTCCTCGTCCTCTGCGGTACCGGTGTCCTCCTCATCGGTGGAGTCCTCATCCTCAGTGCTGCCGAAGATGACATCACCGGGCTGGGAACGCAGGAACTCTTCCACTGCGGCACCCAATTCCTCGGCGTCGGGGACGACGTCGTCCTGTTTGACCAGCAGAGAGCGCTGATTGGTGGTGGCGTACTGGTCGAAGTTCGACTCCAGCTGCTGAACCAGCTGGGCAACCTCCGGGGCCTGGCTGACCTGCCGGGAGATATCGGCATCCACCATTCTTGCGGCCTCGCGCAGCTCATCAGTGGGCAGCATCAGTTCACAGGCGGCACCGGTGTACTCCAGGGCGGCGACAGCCACCTGGGGGTAACGGCCGCCGGCCAGATAATGCGGCACATGCAGGGTGTAGCCGACCACATCCCGGCCTGCGGCATCGATACGCAGTTCCAGCATCTGGCTCAGTCCCGCCTCAATCTGGGCGTTGGGCGACCAGGTGGAGATCCCCTCGATGAGGTCCTGCCGGTTGCCATGGGCGGTGACCCCGATCGGGCGGGTATGCGGGGTCGGCAGCCCCAGGGAGTCGACTGTGACCACGAGGCTGACATCGAGACGTTCGATGAGATCCAGCACCGTATCGGCCACCCGCTCCCAACGGAAGTCGGGCTCATCCCCGGTCAGCAGCAGGAAGGGGCGGTCGGCGGCGTCGCGGACTTCGAAGAGCTCCAGGCGGGGACCGTCATAGTTGGAGAACCGGTTCTCGGTGAAGGTCACATGCGGGCGCCGGGACCGGTAGTCGAAGAGGGCATCAACATCGAAGCTAGCCACCGTCTTATGCGGCAGCGCGCCCAGCAGGGCAGTGCTCAGCTGCTCGCTGAGAGTTCCGGCATCGGTATGCCCGGCAACGGAGATGACCATAGGCATCGGCGGACCGGTCAGAGGTTCACCGTGTAGGACCAGCTCGGCATTCGGTGACTGCACGCTCCAGTCGGAGGACTGCGAGTCATCAGCGTGGATATGGAGCAGGTCGAACGGTTGGCGGTCTGACACCGGGCACGCTCCTCTCGTGGAAAGACTGTCGTATCAACAACAGTTTGCCCCAGCTTCACATTCCCGAGACCCATGACACCCTTCGAAGCCCGAATGTGGATAGGATCAGAACCGTGATCAATGAATTTTCGCCCAAAGTGACCGCTGTTTCCTCTGCTGTGCACAAGGTCGACGCCGACGCCCTGGTTCTCGGTGTGGCCAAGGGCCCTGACGGCCCGGTGCTGCTGCCCAATCCGCTGGCCGAGAAGGCCGCCAAGGGGGTGGCCGATTCGCTGAGCGCCCTGGGCGCCTCCGGGGCAGCTGATCAGCTGCTGCGTCTGCCCGGGGTGGACGGATTCAAATCCGAGACCCTGGTGCTGATCGGTGTCGGCAAGCTCACCGGCGAGCCCGACGGCGGCGTCTCCACCGAGGCCCTGCGCCGTGCCGCCGGTTCGGCCATCCGCCAGCTGCCCTCGGCGAAGTCGGTGGCCCTGGCGCTGCCGGCAGCCACTGTGGAGCAGGTCTCCGCTGTCGCTGAGGGTGCTGCCCTGGGTGCGTATAACTTCCCGCATTTCAAGGGGTCTGAGGAGGCTAAGTCCAAGACCCCGGTGGCAGAGATCGCCGTGCTGACCGAGCTGAAGGATAAGCACACTAAGCCGGCTGTTGCCCGGGCCGAGGCCGTGGGCGCTGCCGTGCGCGCAGTCCGCGATCTGGTCAACACTCCCCCCAGCCACCTCTACCCCGAGAGCTTCGCCGAGGTGGTCAAGGACCAGACCAAGGGCTCCAAGCTCAAGGTCAAGGTCTGGGATGAGAAGGACCTCGAGAAGGAAGGCTTCGGTGGTCTTCTGGGTGTCGGCGGCGGCTCCTCCCGCGGACCGCGCCTGGTTCGCCTGGAGCACTCCCCCTCGCGGGCAGCCGGACATGTCGCACTGGTCGGTAAGGGCATCACCTTCGACTCCGGCGGACTGTCGCTGAAGCCAGCCAATGCGATGACCACCATGAAGCTGGATATGGCCGGTGCCGCCACGGTGGCAGCAGTGGTCAAGGCCGCTGCCGATCTGGACCTGCCCGTGAAGGTCACCGGCTGGCTGTGCCTGGCTGAGAACATGCCCTCGGCAACTGCTCAGCGGCCCGAGGATGTCATCACCATCTACGGCGGTAAGACCGTTGAGGTGCTCAACACCGACGCCGAGGGCCGGCTGGTCCTGGCCGACGGCATCGTCGCCGCCGGTGAGGAGAACCCCGATGCCATCATCGACGTCGCCACCCTCACCGGTGCTCAGATGATCGCCCTGGGCACCCGCACTGTCGGTGTCATGGGCAACCCGGATCTGCGGGAGGATCTGGTCGAAGCCTCCGACGACGCCGGGGAATCCCACTGGGGCATGCCCATCCCGGAGGAGGCCCTGGCCGGATTCGAATCCGCCGTCGCCGATCTCTCCAACCTCGGAGCCCGCGAAGGCGGTATGCTCAACGCCGCGGCGTTCCTGCGGGAGTTCGTCCCCCAGAAGCCCGGCAGCGATACCAAGGCCCTGGACCCGGAGAGCACACGCATCCCCTGGGCCCACCTGGACATTGCCGGTCCCTCCTTCAACGACAAGGGTGCCTACGGCTATGTCCCCAAGGGCGGAACAGGGGTCACCGTCCGCACGCTGATCACCTATCTCGAGGGCCTGACCCGCTGATAGTCTGACCGGCAAGAATAATAAGTGAAAACGTCTCACCCCCTCGAAGGAGCCTGACTCGTGGCCGAAGAATTCGACGTACTGGTCCTTGGTGGCGGATCCGCCGGTTATGCTGCGGCACTGCGCAGTGTCCAGCACGGCTTTTCCGTCGCTCTGGTGGAGAAGTCCAAACTCGGCGGCACCTGCCTGCACACCGGATGCATCCCCACTAAGGCATATCTGCACGCTGCAGAACTGGCTGATGAGGCCAGGGAGTCCGAGAAGTACGGCGTCAACGTCGACTTCAAGGGCATCGATATGGCCAAGGTCAAGGAGTACAAGGACGGCATCGTCGCCGGAAAGCACAAGGGTCTTTCCGGCCTGCTGAAGATGCGCAAGGTCCAGGTCATCGAGGGCGAGGGCAAGCTGGTCTCGCAAAACGAGGTCGAGGTCGCTGGAACCACTTACAAGGCTAAGAACATAGTTCTGGCAACCGGTTCCACCTCCAAGACCTTCGGCTTGCCGCTGAGCAATAAGATCATCACCTCCACCGAGGCACTGGAACTGGACTACACCCCGAAGTCCGCCATTGTGCTCGGCGGCGGTGTGATCGGCTCCGAGTTCGCCTCCGCCTGGAACTCCTACGGTGTCGACGTCACTATCATCGAGGGCCTGCCCAACCTGGTGCCCAATGAGGATCCCGCGATCATCAAGCAGCTGGAGCGCTCCTTCAAGAAGCGTGGCATCAAGTTCAACACCGGCACCTTCTTCAAGGAGGTCGAGGAGACCTCCGATGGCGTGAAGGTCACCCTGGAGGACGGCAAGTCCTTTGAGGCCGAGATCTGCCTGGTCGCCGTCGGACGCGGCCCGGTCACCGAGGGTCTGGGCTTCGAGGACCAGGGCGTCACCCTGGACCGCGGCTTCGTGATCACCGATGAGCGCCTGCACACTGGCGTGGGCAATATCTACGCCGTCGGGGATATTGTTCCCGGCCTGCAGCTGGCCCACCGCGGTTACCAGCAGGGAATCTTCGTCGCTGAGGAGATCGCCGGCAACAACCCGGTCATCGTCGAGGACATCAACATCCCCAAGGTGACCTTCACCGAGCCCGAGATTATGTCCGTGGGCTACACCCAGCCCAAGGCTGAGGAGCAGTTCGGCAAGGATCAGATCGAGGTCACCGAGTACAACCTCGCCGGCAACGGCAAGTCCTCGATCCTCGGCACCGGCGGCATCATCAAGATGGTCGGCGTCAAGGGCGGTCCCATTGTCGGCGTCCACGGCATCGGCTCCCGCATCGGTGAGCAGATCGGTGAGGCCCAGCTGATCGTCAACTGGGAGGCGTACCCGGAGGATGTCGCCACCCTCGTCCACGCCCACCCCACCCAGAACGAAGCGCTTGGAGAAGCCGCCATGGCTCTCTTCGGCCACCCCCTCCACGGCTGAGAAGCACCCAAGAGAATTCACGAGTAGGAGCCGGACCAAATGTCTGAGACTGTCACCCTTCCCGCACTCGGTGAATCTGTCACCGAAGGCACTGTCACCCGCTGGCTCGTTGAGGTCGGAGAGGAGGTCGAGGTCGACCAGCCCATCGTGGAGGTCTCCACGGATAAGGTCGACACTGAGGTGCCCTCCCCTGTTGCCGGTACCGTCCAGGAGCTGCTGGCCGGTGAGGACGAAACTGTTGAGGTCGGTGCCCCGCTGGTGAAGATCGGCGAGGGCTCCGGTGGATCTGACAGCGGCGACGACGCCGGCTCCGCCCAGGAGCAGGAGGAGGCCGCCGCCGAAGCTGAGTCCCCCGAAGAGACCCAGGAGGCCGCTGAAGAGGAGGCCCCCACCCCGGCTGCCGGTGAGTCCGGCGGCGGTGAGGCCACCCCCGAGGAGGACAGCCCCGCCGAGGACACCGGCGGCGATGTCCAGGAGGTCACCCTCCCCGCTCTCGGTGAGTCGGTCACCGAAGGCACTGTCACCCGCTGGCTGGTAGAGGTCGGCGATGATGTCGAGGTCGACCAGCCGATCCTCGAGGTCTCCACCGATAAGGTCGACACTGAGGTGCCCTCCCCTGTGGCCGGTAAGGTCCAGGAGCTCAAGGTCGGTGAGGATGAGACGGTCGAGGTCGGCGCTGTGCTGGCCCTGATCGGTTCCGGCGCACCGGCTGCGAAGTCCCAGGAGCCCACCGATGAGGCTGCTGAGTCGGCACCTGCAGAGGAGCCCAAGGCTGAGGAGCCCCAGCCGGAACCGGCGAAGGATGAGCCAAAGCCTGAGCTGAAGCAGGAGAAGGAGGCTGAGCCCAAGTCCAGCGGCTCCGAGTCCTCCGACACCTCTGCCGAGGGCTATGTCACTCCTCTGGTCCGGAAACTGGCCAAGCAGGAGGGCGTGGATCTCTCCAGCATCAAGGGCACCGGAGTTGGCGGTCGGATCCGCAAGCAGGATGTTCTTGAGGCCGCAGAGTCCAAGAAGCCTGCAGCTGACTCCGCTCCCGCCTCCGGTGGCGAGACCAAGGCTGCCCCCAAGGTTGAGGTGGACACCACCAAGCGCGGCACCACGGAGAAGGCTCCGCGGATCCGCCAGGTCATCGCCCAGCGGATGAACGAGTCCCTGGACATCTCCGCCCAGCTGACCCAGGTCCACGAGATCGATATGACCCGGATCGTGAACCTGCGGGCCAAGGCGAAGAACGCGTTCAAGGAGCAGAATGGCGCCAACCTCACCTACCTCGCCTTCATCGCAGTGGCCACCACTGAGGCGCTGAAGCAGCACCCGGTGCTCAACGCCCAGTACGATCAGGACTCCCAGCAGATCACCTACCACGATGCCGAGCACCTCAGCTTCGCTGTGGACACCGAGAAGGGCCTCATGGTCCCGGTGATCTCGGATGCCGGGGACCTCTCCCTGGCCGGTATGGCCAAGAAGATCGCCGATGTCGCCGAACGGACCCGCTCCAATAAGATCAGTCCCGAGGAGCTCTCCGGTGGAACCTTCACCATCACCAACCTCGGTTCCTTCGGGGCTCTGTTCGACACTCCGATCATCAACCAGCCCCAGGTGGCCATCCTCGGTCCGGGTGCCATCGTCAAGCGGCCTATGGTCGTCACCGATGAGGACGGCAATGAGAGCATCGGCATCCGCCATATGATGTACCTCTCGCTGACCTACGATCACCGCATCGTCGACGGCGCAGACGCCGGTCGTTTCCTCCAGACCCTCAAGCAGCGTCTTGAGGACGGGAACTTCCAGGTCTGATCCACCGCCTCATTCGGGGCACAAGACCCCAGAATCGCAGAAACCCGGTTCCCCTTCGGTGGGGGCCGGGTTTCTGCGTTGCCGGAAGGACTGTGGGCAGCTCCTGCAGGGTGGCGTCATCGGCATGGGCGGTCATATCCAGGGCCTCAGGCTCGGCACAGCGGTAGATCTCCGAGGCGAACTCCCAGGCACTGGGACGACTTCCGGGATCTGCCTCCAGAGCATCCTCCAGCAGTACCCCCAGCTCGCGGCGGGCCCGCGGCAGCAATGCTGCCAAGGGCGCCCTGCGCTGATCCCCATCAGGCAGCTGACCGGTCAAGGCATACCAGGTGGCAATCGCCAGCTGCCGGATATCCCCAGCAGCCGTTCCCGCTGTGTGCTCCATGCCCAGCAGCGTGGAGTCCCCGAGATCAGCCAGCCCGGGCCTACCTTCAGGGGTCAGCAGAATATTGGCAGCCGAGACATCACCATGGGCGGCCCCGCAGTCATGTAGATGCGCCAGGGCCTGGGCCACCGGGGAGAAGACGGTCACCGCCTGACCAGGGGTCAGCATCCGGCTGGTCCGCAGGAATCGGGCCAGAGAACCGCCGGTATAGGCCTGGAGGATCAATACCGGAGCCCCAGCAGTGGAGGCGATGCCCAGGGGTTTGACCAGATGCTCATGCAGCAGCGGCACCATGGCCTCCAGTTCGGCCCGAAGTGTCCGGGTGGGGACACTCCCGCGGGCGGACTGCAGAGGAATCTTCAGTGCCACCGTCTCCGGCAGCTTCTTACTCGGTAATATCCAGTCGACAGCGGAGTCTGCCCCGCAGGTGCGACGGGCCAGCCACACCGCACAGCGGCCGCCTACCCCCAGCGGTCGCAGGGGCGTCAGCCCGGGGATCTTCACCGGTGAGCTCGGCAGTGAGAGGCTTCGAAGGTCCATACCTCCCAAGGATGCCGTCGATTCCGAAAACCCGCTGAGGTTATCCACAGGCAGAATTCACTCATCGGGTGCCGATCAGGAGTAGGCTGGTCCCCATGGTTTTGCACACTCGCTACCTCGGCTTCGACCCCGATCTGGTCGACTACACCGAAGCCTGGGATCTCCAGCGCCATCTGCATCAGCAGATCGTTGAGGGCACCGCTGAATCCACCCTGCTGCTGCTGGAGCATACGGATGTCTATACCGCTGGGAAACGCACTGAGGAGCAGGACCTTCCCCAGGACGGCACCCCTGTGGTCAATGTGGACCGCGGTGGGAAGATCACCTGGCACGGCAGGGGTCAGCTGGTGGGCTATCCCCTGCTGCACCTGCGTGACCGATCTCTGGTCAAGGACTACGTCTGCGCCCTGGAGTCAGCGATCATCAAAGTGCTGGCTGAGGACTTCGGTATCCACGGTCAGCGCGTCGATGGACGCTCCGGAGTCTGGCTGCTCGAGGCCGGTCGGGCAGACCGCAAAATCGCAGCCATCGGCATCCGTGTCCACCACTCGGTGACCATGCACGGTTTCGCCCTGAACTGCTCCAATGATCTCTCCCCCTTCGGCAGCATCATCCCCTGTGGGATCTCCGATGCCGATACCACCAGCATCTCTGCCGAGCTCGGCAGAACTGTCACCCCCGAAGAACTTGCCCCCCGTCTGGATGAGGAATTGCAGGCTGTACTGCCACGTTACATCCAGAGCACAGTGTCACCGCAGATGAAAGAGGCTGTTTGATGAGTGGATGCGCCCCCGCGGCTGCAGGAACCGGAACGATCGCGCCAGAGGGACGCCGGATGCTCCGGGTCGAGGCCAAGAACGCGGCGGTGCCCGTGGAGCGTAAACCCGAGTGGATGCGCACCAAGGTCAAAATGGGCTCCGAATTCGCCGAGATGAAGAAGCGAGTGGGTTCCAAGGGCCTCCACACTGTCTGCGAGGAGGCTGGCTGCCCTAATATCTTCGAATGCTGGGAGGACCGCGAGGCCACCTTCCTGATCGGCGGTTCAGCCTGCACTCGGCGCTGTGACTTCTGCGAGATCGACACCGGCCGGCCCGCCGCTCTGGATGAGGCCGAGCCCCTGCAGGTCGCCCAGTCGGTGGCCGAGATGCAGCTGCGCTACGCCACCGTCACCGGTGTGGCCCGTGACGATCTCCCCGATGAAGGTGTCTGGCTCTACGCCGAGACCATCCGCAAGATCCACGAGCTCAACCCCGGAACCGGGGTCGAGATCCTGATCCCTGACTTCTCCGGCAAGCCGGAGAACATCGCCGGCATCTGCGAGGCCAAACCAGAGGTCTTCGCCCATAACGTCGAAACTGTTCCCCGCATCTTCCGCCGCATTCGGCCCGCCTTCCGCTATGAGCGTTCCCTGGATGTGCTCACCCAGGGTCGCGACCACGGAATGATCACCAAATCGAACCTCATCCTGGGTATGGGTGAGACCCGCGAGGAGATCTCCGAGGCTCTTCACGACCTTCACGACGCCGGCTGCGATCTGCTGACCATCACCCAGTACCTGCGCCCGACTCCCCGGCATCTGCCGGTGGACCGTTGGGTCAAACCCCAGGAGTTCCTCGAGATCCAGCAGGAGGCCGAGGAGATCGGCTTCCTGGGCGTGATGTCTGGACCCCTGGTGCGCTCCAGCTACCGAGCTGGATCCCTCTGGGCCAAAGCCATGCAGCAGAAGGGCCGGGAGATCCCGGCAGAACTGGCACATATCGAGCCCAGCGGACAGACCAAGCAGGAAGCCGCCACTCTCGTAGCTGCAGGGTTCTGAGCTAGACTGAGCCTCATCATGGCATCACAGTCCTCCACTCGCAGCAAAGCACAGGCCAAAGCTGAGCTGAAGAAGCTCCGCGAACAGCAGAAGGCCCAGAAACAGCAGGCCAAGGCCGCCCGCAAGGCCAAGAAGGCCTCAGGCGAAGGCGTCTTCTCCCGGATCAAGCAGGTCTTCAATATGACCCGCTCATATGACCCCAAGATCCTCTGGTGGATGCTTCTGGTCGCGGTCCTCGTCTTCACGGTTATCTTCGTCCTGCTCAACTTCATCATCCACTGGATCGTCGCACTGATCCTCGCCCTGCCCTTCGCGCTGCTGGGTGCGATGATCACTATGAACCGGCGCGCCGAAAAAGCGGCCTTCGCACGCATCGAAGGCCGACCCGGTGCAGCTGCCGCGGCCCTGGGCACCCTTCGCCGTGGTTGGGCCGTCACTGAGGAACCGGTGGCCATGGACCCCAAGACCCAGGACGCAGTCTTCCGCGTCACCGGCAAACCCGGTGTCGTCCTCGTCACTGAGGGCCCCAAGGGCCGAGTCAAGAAGCTGGTCGGCAAAACACAGAAGCAGCTGCGCCCTGTGCTGCGCAATGAGGTTCCCATCCACATCGTCCAGTCCGGACGCGGTGAGGGCCAGGTGCCCCTGCCCAAGCTGACCAAGCACATCAAGAAGCTGGATAAGTCGCTCAATAAGCACGAAATCCAGGAAGTCGAACGCCGACTCTCCACCCTGCCCATCGGCAAGCCGCCGATCCCCAAGGGTGTTGACCCCTGGCGGGCTAGGCCCGACCGCAAGGCTCTGCGCGGCTAAGGGAGCCCTCTGCGAGCGATCCGCTTCGCTCCGCTCGGTCGCGGTACCTAGCGGTTCGTACCGCTTCCCTCCCGTCCCTTGCAGCTCATCACGCACAGAACTCCCTTGGTTCTGATAGACTGGATAGCTGTCTGGCAGGCAGAAGTGCGCCTTCTGCCGTAGTCACCGAGCAAACGGCAGCTCGAGCTCTCCCTATTGAGAAACACACGGAGGCCAGGTGCTGCCCATGTCACTGCCATGGGCAGCGGATAAACATCATGCCGCAAGCAGAAAGAGAAGAGAATGCCTAAGACTCCATTGCGTGCACGCCGCACCGTGAAGGCCTCACGTGCCCTCGGCGTCGCGCTGACTCCCAAGGCCCAGAAGTACCTGGACCGCCGCCCCTACGGCCCCGGCCAGCACGGCCGCACCCGGCGCCGCACCGACTCCGACTACGCCGTCCGGCTGCGCGAGAAGCAGAAGCTGCGCGCACAGTACGGCATCCGCGAGTCCCAGATGCTGCGCTACTACGAGGAAGCCAAGCGGATGAGCACCGGTCTGACCGGTGAGAACCTCATCGAGCTGCTGGAATCCCGTCTGGACGCCCTGGTCCTGCGTGCTGGCTTCGCCCGCACCATCGCCCAGGCCCGCCAGTTCGTGGTGCACCGCCACATCCTGGTCAACGGCAAGCGAGTGGACCGTCCCTCCTTCCGCGTGAAGCCGGGCCAGATGATCCACGTGCACGAGCGCAGCGAGAAGTTCGAGCCCTTCCAGATCGCCGCAGCCGGCGCCCACCAGGAGGTCCTGCCGGATGTTCCCGGTTACCTCAACGTGGAGCTGGACAAGCTGCAGGCTACTCTGACCCGTCGCCCCGAGCGCTCCGAGGTCCCCGTGACCTGCGAAGAGCAGCTCGTGGTTGAGTACTACGCTCGCTGATCCACAGCAGATCCTTCACAGTGCCCGCCGAATCCCATCTGGGGTCCGGCGGGCACTGTGCTTTCGCATAGACTTGACCGGGTGCTCCCCGCAGTGGGGAACACCATCTACCGGCTGAACTGAACCGCAGGAGAAGAGCTTGAAGTCTCAGGACATCACCCGCACCTGGTACGACTACTTCGAGGCCAAGGGCCACACCAAAGTGCCATCGGCGTCGTTGGTCTCCCCGGAGCCCTCACTGCTGTTCACAGTCGCGGGAATGGTGCCCTTCATCCCCTACTTCACCGGTGTCGAGACCCCGCCCTACCCCCGGGCGGTCTCCGTGCAGAAATGCATCCGCACCGAGGACATCGAAGAGGTCGGCAAAACTGCCCGACACGGCACCTTCTTCCAAATGTGCGGCAATTTCTCCTTCGGCGATTACTTCAAGGAGAAGGCCATCCCCATGGCCTGGGAACTGCTCACCGCACCGGTGGACGGTGACCCCGAAACCGGTGTTCGCGGCTTCGGCCTCGACCCCGAACGGCTCTGGATCACCGTCTACCAGGACGGTGATGAGCGCGATGACGAGGCCCGCGAGATCTGGGAGAACGTCGTCGGGATCCCCTCCGAACGCGTGGTAGGCACCGGCAAATCGGATAACTACTGGTCCACCGGTCAGCCCGGCCCCGGCGGCCCCTGCTCAGAGATCTACTACGACCGTGGCCCCGCCTACGGCAAAGAGGGCGGCCCCGCAGTCGATGAGGACCGCTATGTGGAGATCTGGAACCTAGTCTTCATGCAGGACCGGCTCTCAGCGGTCCGCTCCAAGACAGACTTCGATATCGCAGGCCCCCTGCAGAATAAGAACATCGACACCGGCCTGGGTCTCGAACGCCTCGCCATGATCCTGCAGGGCGTTGAGAATATGTACGAAACCGACCAGGTGCGCCCGGTGCTCGACCGGGCCGCAGAGCTGGCCGGGGTGAAGTACACCTCCACTGAGGATCCCGCCGATCCCAATCACGCCACCGATGTCCGGCTGCGGATGATCGGCGATCACACCCGCAGCGCCCTGATGCTCATCGCCGATGGGGTTCGCCCCTCCAATGAGGGCGGCGGCTATATTCTGCGCCGGCTCATCCGCCGAGTCATCCTGGGGATGCGCCTGCTGGGCTTGGAGAAGCCCGCCTTCGGTGAACTCATCACCGTCTCCAAAGACGCCATGAAGGGCGTCTACCCCGAGGTGGAACAGCGCTTCGAGACCATCAAATCTGTGGCAGTGAAGGAGGAACAGGCCTTCCTGCGCACCATCACCGCCGGCACCGCCCGCCTGGAGAGTGCCGTGGCCACCGCGAAATCCTCCGGTGCCCCGCTGGCCGGAGATGAAGCCTTCGCCCTGCATGACACCTACGGCTTCCCCATCGACCTCACCCTGGAGATGGCTGAGGAAGCCGGTGTCAGCGTTGATGAGGGCACCTTCCGAACCCTTATGGCTGAGCAGCGCGAACGCGCCCAGGCCGATGCCCGCGCCAAGAAGTCCGGGCATGCCGATACCGAGGTCTACCGCAAGCTGCTCGGTGACACCCCCACCCACTTCACCGGCTACACCGAGCACAGCACCGAATCCACTATCCGGGGCATTCTGGTCAACGGCGAATACCGCAACAGCGCCTCAGCTGGCGAGAACGTGGAGATCGTGCTGGATGCCACTCCCTTCTACGCCGAAGCCGGTGGCCAGGCAGCAGATATCGGACAGATCACCGGAGACGGCTTCATCCTGCAGGTCAACGATGTCCAGTCCCCCATCGGCGGTCTCTCCGTGCACCAGGCCCGGGTGCTGGAGGGTGAGGTCAGCCTGGGCGCAGCCGCCCTGGGCACCATTGATGTGCGCCGTCGCCTCGATGCACAGAAGGCGCATTCGGCAACCCACATCATCCACGCCGCACTGCATGATGTGCTGGGGCCCGATGCGGTACAGGCCGGCTCCTTCAATAAGGAGGGCTACCTGCGCTTCGACTTCACCCACGACGACGCCCTCTCCCCCAACGCCCGGCAGGAACTCGAAGAGCGCTCCAATCTCGCGATTCGGGATAACCACCAGGTGCAGACCCAGACCATGCCCCTGGAAGAGGCCAAGGCCCTGGGCGCGATGATGCTCTTCGGAGAGAAGTACAGCGATACCGTCCGGGTCGTGGAGATGAACGGCCCCTGGTCCCGTGAGCTCTGCGGCGGAACCCATGTGGAGTCCACCGCTGAGATCGGCACGCTGGCCCTGCTCTCCGAGGCCTCGGTGGGCTCGGGCAATCGGCGTGTGGAGGCCCTGGTGGGCCTTGATGCCTTCAAGCACTTCGCCGCTGAGCGCACCCTGGTCAATCAGCTCACCGAAATGCTGAAGGTCCCTGCTGACCAGGTGCCCAACCGGATTGAATCCACCCTGGCCAAACTCAAGGAGACCGAACGCGAATTGGAGCGGCTGAAAGCTGAGCAGCTCCGCGCCCAGGCCGGACAGCTGCTGGACTCCGCAGTCGACGCCGATGGGGTCTCCGTACTGGCTCATAACGCTGGATCCGCCGGTGGTGACGATCTGCGTCAGCTGGTTATGGACCTCCGCGGCCGCTTCGGCTCCCGGGCCGCTGTGGTCGCCGTGGCCGGCGAGGCCAAGGGCCGCCCGGTAATCGTCATCGGCACCACTGAGGAAGCCCGTACTGAAGGCCTGAAGGCCGGTGACCTCGTCAAGGTCGCCACCGGTGTCCTCGGTGGTGGTGGCGGCGGCAAGCCAGATCTCGCCCAGGGCGGCGGTCAGGATGCCAGCAAGATCGATGAGGCCCTTGAGGCTGTGGTGACCGCAGTACGGAGCCGCTGAGATGAGCGCTCGTGCCGGGGTGCGTCTGGCCGTTGATGTCGGTGAAGCCCGAGTTGGGCTGGCTGCCACGGACCCCGATGCCCTGGTTGCCACCCCGGTGATGACTCTGCGGCGCTCCGCCTCGGGATCAGATCAGCGGATGTTGATCAAAATCGCCGTTGACCGCGCCGCCAAAGTCATCTATGTGGGTCTTCCGCTCTCCCTGTCGGGTGCTGAGACCGCCTCGACCCAGGCGGCCCGGGAATACGCTGAAGATCTGGTCAGGGCCCTGGCTGAGGCTGAGCTTGAGGCGGAGATTCGGCTCGTGGACGAGCGGCTGACCACTGTCAGCGCCTCAGAGAAGATGCGTGCATCAGGTCGCAAGGCGAAAGACCAGCGGGAGGCCATTGATCAGGCCGCTGCCGTGGAGATCCTCAATCATGCCCTGGAGAC
The DNA here is from genome assembly GCF_012641515.1 of Nesterenkonia sedimenti. Lineage (GTDB taxonomy): Bacteria > Actinomycetota > Actinomycetes > Actinomycetales > Micrococcaceae > Nesterenkonia > Nesterenkonia sedimenti. The sequence continues at coordinate 340,363 of NZ_JABAHY010000001.1, forward strand.
CCGGGCCGCACTGGGCACTGAACCGGGCCAGCCGGTTTTCCCCAGCAGTTAGGGTTTTCAACAGGTTGTGCCGACCCCGGTTGCCGGATACCGCGGCTGGGGAGATGCTGTCCTCTATGGCAGCCCATAGTCCAGCCCGTCTCAGTGTGCCGGCCCCTGCCGGCATCTACCGCGCCGGCTACCCCTTCACCGCCGAGGAGCTGCAGGTCATGACCAATGAAGGTCTGCTGCGGCATATGTTGGCAGATGTCTACGCCGAGGCGGGGCTGAGAGATACAGCGGCCCACCGTGCCCTGGCCGCCACTGCCCTGCTGAACCAGACCCTGCGTGCCCGCGGGGTAATCTGTGGGGAGTCGGCGGCCTGGGTTCATCTGGGGCACCCGGAACCACCCCGACGCACTGCAGTGATCGCCAGTGGTACCTACCGTAAGCCGACTGCTGCCACCGGCCGATGGCAGGTCCACCAGGTGCGCCTGTATGCTTCCGAGATCCAACAGTTGGGCCGGGTGCGGGTGACCACTCCAGCCCGAACTGTGGCGGATCTCTTCACCGGGGTCGGGCTGGACGGCGAACCGATGGCTAAGCCGGTGGATACCGTGCTGGCCCGAGCCCAGCATCCCACCCCTCAGCTTCTGGACTGGCCAACCGCAGAGGGGGACTATCACCAGCTGAAGACCCGACTATCCCTGATCGGCAGGCTCCTGGAGAGCTCCTCGCAGCCCGAGGCCGTGCAGGAGCTTGCCGGAGGGATTACTCGGCAGCTGTGCCGCGGCGGCTGGGATGAAACCCGGGAGAAGAGTATCCGGGAGATCTTAGATCAGTGTGTCTCGCGGCGTTTGCCCACGGTGCGGTAGACATCGTAGACCCCATCAATACGCCGCACAGTGTTGAGCACATGGTTGAGGTAGCGGGGATCGCCCATCTCAAAGCTGAACCGTGAGATCGCCACCCGGTCCTTGGAGGTGTGCACGGTCGCCGAAAGGATATTGACCTGGGATTCGGCCAGGGTGCGGGTGACATCTGAGAGCAGTGATTTCCGGTCCAGGGCCTCCACCTGGATCTCCACCAGGAAGACCGAGGATTTCGTCGGCGCCCATTCGACCTCGATGAGCCGGCCGGGCTGATCCCTGAGTTGCTTGACGTTGCGGCAGTCCGCCCGGTGGACCGATACCCCCTGACCGCGGGTGACGAAACCTTCGATCTCATCCGGGGGCACAGGCGTGCAGCAGCGAGCCAGTTTGGCCAGCACATTGCCGGCACCTTTGACGATGATCCCGGCATCGGAATAATCAGTGGGCTTGGTGGCCGGGGAGGTGATCGGAGTGGTGTCGTGCTCCTCCGACTCCTCCTCATCGTCGTTGAAAAGATCCAGCAGATGCTCGATGACGTTCTGGGTGGAGACATGCTCCTCCCCCACCCCGGCATAGAGTCCGGAGATATCCGTATAGTGCAGCTGTTCAGAGACAGTCAGCAGCACATCGGGGTTCATCACCTTCTGCAGCGGAAGGCTGGACTTGCGGATCGCCTTAGTCAGCATCTCCTTGCCGCGTTCGATGGACTCCTCGCGGCGTTCCTTGGAGAACCAATGCCGGATCTTATTCCGTGCCCGGGCCGATTTCACGAACATCAGCCAGTCATTTGAGGGCCCGGCTCCTTCGGCCTTGGAGGTGAAGATCTCCACCCAGTCCCCATGATTGAGCTCGCTGCTGAGCGGGACCAGTTTCCCGTTGACCCGGGCACCGATGGTCTTATGGCCCACATCGGTGTGGATGGCATAGGCGAAATCCACTGGTGTGGCCCCGGCCGGCAGGGAGATGACTTCACCCTTGGGGGTGTAGACGAAGACTTCCCGGGTATTGATCTCATACCGCAGGGATTCGAGGAACTCATCGGGGTCTGTGGTCTCGGACTGCCAGTCCACCAGGGACCGCAGCCAGCCAATATCTGCGGTGGTCTGGTTCATCTGGGTGGCCTGACCCTGAGCCTGGCCTGCAGTGGGCGATTCGGTGCTCTCTGGGGTTGCCCCGGCTGCCCGCTGGTCCTGTTTGTACTTCCAGTGAGCGGCCACACCGTATTCGGCCCGGCGGTGCATCTCGTGAGTGCGGATCTGGACCTCAACGGGCTTACCTGCCGGTCCCAGCACTGTGGTGTGCAGCGACTGGTACATATTGAACTTCGGCATGGCGATATAGTCCTTGAACCGCCCCGGCAGCGGGGTCCACCGGGCATGCAGTGCGCCCAGTGCGGCATAGCAGTCCCGCACCGATTCCACCAGCACACGCACGCCCATGAGGTCGTGGATATCGTCGAATTCCTTACCCCGGACGATCATCTTCTGGTAGATCGAGTAGTAGTGTTTGGGCCTTCCGGTGATGGTGGCCCCAATACTTGACTCGTTGAGGTCATCGGCGATGATGCTGCGCACCTCGGTCAGGAACTTCTCCCGCTGCGGGGTCCGGTCCCCCACCAGTCGCACGATCTCCTCATAGACCTTGGGATAGAGCGCGGCGAAGGAAAGGTCCTCCAGCTCCCATTTGATCGTGTTCATACCCAGCCGGTGCGCCAGGGGCGAGAAGATCTCCAGGGTCTCCTTGGCCTTCTTCGCGCTCTTCTCCGGCGGCACATAGCGCCAGGTGCGGGCGTTGTGCAGCCGGTCGGCGAGTTTGATCATCAGCACTCGGATGTCCTTGGCCATGGCCAGGACCATCTTGCGCACAGTCTCAGCCTGGGCGGCATCGCCGAACTTCAGCTTATCCAGTTTGGTGACACCATCGACCAACAGGGCGATCTCCTCACCGAAGTCCCCGGTGAGGGTATCGAGGCTGTAGTCGGTGTCTTCAACGGTGTCATGCAGCAGTGCTGCGGCCAGAGTCGCCCCATTGAGCCCCAGTTCGGCCAGAATCGTTGCCACGGCCACCGGATGGGTGATGTAGGGGTCCCCGGATTTCCGTTTCTGCCCGGCGTGGTGATGATGGGCGACGTCGAAGGCCCGGCGGATGAGTTCGAGGTCCTGTTCCCCGTTCTGGGCTCGGATGGCCCGCAGCAGGGGCTCCAACAGGGGCGAGTCGGCGGACTCGGCCAGGGTGCCCACAGTGCGTGGGGGGCGGGCGGCCTGCGCCTGGTCACGGTCCTTCATGAAAGAACAGTCTAACGCTGTTCTTCCCCTTCAGATTCCGCTGTGTCGCCGCTGAGCACCACATCGAGGTCCAGCAGCTCCACGGGATCGTCCTCCTCGTCCTCCTCCTCGGGTTCGGGAAGCGGCGGGAAGGCCACAGGTTTGCCGTCCTCATCCAGCGGGGTGCCGGAGGCGGTGATGCTGGCGATCTTGCCCTCGGAGAGCTCCAGGCGCTCTTCGCGCAGAGCCAGCACCTCCTCGGTATGGGCCTTGATATCTGCATCGCCGCGGCGCATCCGAGCATAGAGCGGGGCCTGGACGAAGATTGTGGCCACAGTGCCCACGATGATGCCGGTGAACAGGGCCAGGGCGATATCGCGCAGGGTACCTGCCCCCAGCAGCCACGAGCCGATGAACAGAATGGAGCCCACCGGCAGGATGCCGACCACTGAGGTGTTGACCGATCGAACCAGTGTCTGGTTGATGGCCAGATTCACTCTTTCGGTGAATGTCTGGTCCTTCTGTTCGTGGAGGGAGGCCAGATTCTCTCTGATCTTGTCGAAGACCACCATCGTGTCGTAGAGCGCATAGGAGAGGATGGTGAGGAATCCGATGATCGCACTGGGTGTGACTTCGAAGTTGGTAGCCGCATAGATACCGACGGTGACCACCACAACGAAGGCCAGTCCCGCAATGGCTGCAACTGACATCTTCCAGGTGCGGAAGTACAGGGCCATATAGAGGGCCACCAGGGCGAGGAATACGGCCAGTCCGATCATCATCTGTTGGGAGATGTGATCGCCCCAGACCGGACCGATGAAGGTGGATGAGACCTGATCAGCGCCGACGCCGTAGCCCTCCTGCAGGGCCTGGCCGACCTCGAGTGTCTCGGCGTCGTCGAGCTCTTCGGTCTGCACGCGGATGGTGTTCTCCGCGATATGGGTGACCGTGGCCTCCTGGTCAGTGACTGATGCCACCGCGTCCTCGCCGACGCTGATCTCGGTGTTCTCGGTCTGCGAGATCATGAACTCGCTGCCGCCGGTGAATTCGATGCCGAAGTTGAACCCTCCGCGCAGGAAGGGGATCGCCACCGAGGCGATGATCAGGATTCCGGCGATCAGGAACCACAGGTTGGAGCGCTGGATGAATCGGTAGGACCGTTCACCGGTGTAGAGCTGGTTGCCCGCCTGGGCGAATCCGGCTGCCATCAGTTGTCAGCCTCCTTGGTCTCGGCCTCTTCTGCCTGCTCGGCATCCGCCTGGTTGGCCTGTGCCTTGGCTCGGGCGCGCCTGCGTTCAGCGATAGTCATCTTGGCCCATTCCTCCTCGGGAATATCGGGCACTTCCTCGCGTCGCGCCGCGGCTGCCTCCGGATCCGATGGCGGCAGCTTACGGCTGGGCTTCTTCTCCTCCTCGGCGGTGGGGTCCTCGGCTGTGGTCTCCTCATCGGTTCCCACGCCCACAGCTGCTGCTGCCTGCTCGGAGTAGACCACATTGCTGCGTGCGAACCGGCCCGCGCCCTTGTAGAGCACGTCCACGCCGAGCTCCTTGGCCGAGAGACCGGAGAACCGCTTGCCGGAGGCGAAGAACCTGCGTCTTGCCAGGACCTGCATCAGTGGGTGGGTGAACAGGAAGACCAGGATCACGTCGATCAGAGCGGTCAGGCCCAGGGTGAAGGCGAAGCCTCGCACATTGCCCACGGCCACGAGGTAAAGCACCACTGCGGCGATGATATTGACTGCCTTCGAGGCCAGAATGGTCCGGCGGGCCCTGGCCCAACCGGCTTCGACTGCCCCGGCCAGCGATCTGCCCTCGCGCAGCTCATCCTTGACACGTTCGAAGTAGACCACGAAGGAGTCCGCGGTCAGACCGATGGAGAGGATAAGACCTGCGATACCCGCCATGGAGAGTCGATAACCGTCTGACCAGCCCAGCAGGGACAGTGCCCACCAGGTGATCAGTGCGACCACCACAAGGGAGGGGATGGTCACCGCCAGGGCCAGTGCACGGTACTGGTAGATGGCGTAGCCGGCGGTGAGGATCAGACCAATGATGCCGGCCAGCAGACCCATCCGAAGCTGGTCAGCACCGAGGGTGGCTGAGATCTGCTGTTCGGATTCGATCTCGAAGCTGATCGGCAGCGAGCCGTAGCGCAGCTGCTCGGCGAGGGTCTGGGCTTCCTCATCGGTGTAGCCACCGGTGATCGAGGCGTTGCCGTCGGTGATGACTGCCCGCATATTCGGTGCCACGATCACCTGACCGTCAAGCACGATGCCGAAGCGGTTCCTGTCGTCGCCCTCGGGGAAGCTGTAGAGCCGCTGGGAGGTCTCGCGGAAGAGTTCGGTGCCGGCGTTGTCGAAGTGGATAACCGTCTCATAGGCCCCGGTGGTGGAGCCATCGGGTCGGGACTCTGCACCCCAGCTGGCGTCGTTGATGTACTCGCCGTCGACATCAACGGGTCCCAGCAGCAGAACCTCACCGGTGCTGGGGTTGCAGGTCACCAGCGGAGCATCGGGATCCTGGGCGCTGCGCTCCTCCATGCTGAGCTCGGTGGTGCACTCGTAGTTCTCGAACTCGGCAGCGATCTCAGGGGTGATCCAGTTGGGATCGGAGTGGTTGCCCTCCTCCGGTTCACCCTCAGGTTCGGGGAAGTCCTCGGGCTGTGCAGTGCCCTCAGTCTCCTCGTCCTCCTGCTGCTGGCTCTCCTGCTCCAGGAACTCCTCGAGTTCGGCCAGCTCCTCCTCGCTGGCGCCGTCCTCGGCGGCCTCACGGAGGCTGACCTCCTCAGCGAAGGCGGTGTCATACCGGGATTTCAGGACCGGACGGAATTCCATATCCGCACTGGCCTGGATGAGTTCGCGGGTCTCCTCATCGGGGGTGCCTGGGAGGCTGACGACGACGTTCTCCGCACCCTGGACCGCGATTTCGGCCTCGGCGACACCGGTTCCGTCAACACGTTGACGGATGATCTCTACAGCCTGCTCCAGCTGATCGTCATCGATCTCTTCACCCTCGTCCACCTGTGGGGAGAGCACCATCTGGGTGCCTCCCTCGAGGTCGAGGGCGAGCAGTGGAGCCCATTGGGCTTTGTCCTGCTGGACGCCGTAGGCGAGCAGACCTCCCATGCCGATGAGCAGCACGAAGAGGGCGACGAGTGCGGCGCGGGCTTTCCGCACGGGTTTGGAGGCGGCCATAGAGTGCAGCGACTAGTTGTTGTTGGTTTCGGTGTCGTCCGAGGAGGGCTTATCCCCGGGGGCACGCTCGGTGACCTGCTGGACGGCGCCAAGCAGGAAGTCCATCCGGTCGCCGTTAGAGAACTCCAGGGTGATCCGCTGGCGCTCCTCGTCACGGGCAACGACCTTACCGATAATGCCGCCGGCGGTGATCACCTCGGCGCCCACCACGGCGGTGGAGGTGGCCTGTTGCTGCTGCTGGCGCAGCTTGCGGCTGCGGCGGAAGGTCATGACGATGAACAGCACGAGGATGCCCAGCATGATGATCATCAGGAAGCCGGAGCCCTCGGCGCCAGCATCGCCGCCTCCCTCGCCATTGGCGACAGGGGCTGTAAGCAATGAAGTCAGGGGGAGATTCAAGGTATCAATCACAACCCGCAAGGCTATCAGGCGTAGCTATGTGCTCATGGCTCATTCGCCCAGAGCGCAGGGGTGTTGGCCCCGCCCTCATCCGGTGGGGTCAGTCCCAGATGGTGCCAGGCCGCGGTGGTCGCGATCCGGCCCCTGGGAGTCCGCGCCAACAGACCTTCACGGACCAGATAGGGCTCGGCGACAGTCTCGACTGTCTCCGTCTCCTCCCCCACCAGGATGGCGAGGGTGGACAGTCCCACTGGGCCGCCGTTGAATTTGGTGCACAGGGCATGCAGGACGGCGCGGTCCAGTCGGTCCAGTCCGAGGGCATCCACCTCGTAGGTGTCCAGGGCTTGGGCTGCAGTGGTTCGGTCCACCTCGTCGACCTCATGGACCAGCGCCCAGTCCCGGACCCGTCGCAGCAGGCGGTTGGCGATTCGCGGTGTTCCCCGGGAGCGGGTGGAGATCTCCACAAAGCCTTCGGTGGTCACGTTCATATCCAGCATTCCCGCTGAGCGCCGCAGCACCTGCTGCAGCTCCTCGGGGGTGTAGTACTCCAAGTGCCCGGTGAACCCGAAACGGTCCCGCAGGGGTCCGGGAAGCAGGCCGGCCCGGGTGGTGGCTCCCACCAGGGTGAACCGGGGCAGTTCCAGTGGGATGGAGGTAGCTCCGGCTCCCTTGCCCACGATGATGTCGACCCGGAAGTCCTCCATGGCCATATAGAGCATCTCTTCGGCCGGGCGTGACATCCGGTGGATCTCGTCGATGAACAGCACCTCCCCCTCAGTCAGCGAGGAGAGGATTGCCGCGAGATCTCCAGCATGCTGGATGGCAGGACCGGATGTGATGCGCAGCGGTGCGCTCATCTCGGCGGCGATGATCATCGCCAGGGTGGTCTTGCCCAGACCCGGTGGCCCCGAGAGCAGAACGTGATCAGCGGCGGTCTCGCGCAGCTTGGAGGACTGCAGGACCAGGGAGAGCTGGTGGCGTACCTTCTGCTGGCCGACGAAGTCATCCAGCGCCTTGGGGCGCAGGGCGCCCTCCAGGGCCTTCTCCTCGGCTGCCGGGGCAGTGCCGATCAGCTCCCGGGGATCTTCGGTGGACATCAGCTGCCGCCTCCCTTAGCTGTTCCCAGTGACCGCAGGGTCTGGCGCAGCACCGTGGCGGTATCGGCCTCAGCCAGCTCCGGCTGGGCCTTGAGAATTTCCTCCACCGCCTTGGCGGCATCCTTATCAGTCCATCCCAGGGAGGTCAGTGCGGCTTGGACCTCTGCACTGACTGCCGGGGCGGCACTGGAGTCCGAGGCCTTGCTGCTGGTCTGCTCCACGGGCTCGATGACCAGTTTCCCGGCCAGCTCCAGCAGGATCCGCTGGGCGGTCTTCTTCCCGATTCCCGGGACCTTGGTGAAGGCCGCGGTATCGGATTCACGGATGGCCAGCCGCACCTCGTCCGGGGTGTGCACGCTCAGCACAGCCAGCGCCAGCCGCGGTCCGACCCCGGAGATGCCCAACAGGGTCGTGAAGATCTCGCGCTCATCGGCATCTGCGAAGCCGAACAGCAGGGGCGCCTCATCCTGCCGGGGGACGAAACTGGTGGAGAGGAAGGCGTTGGATCCGCTGCGCAGAGTGTCCAGGGTCTGTGGGGTCGCATAGACAGTGAGCCCGAATCCGGAGACTTCCACCACTGCGTGGTCGAGGCCCACATGGAGCACCTCGCCCCGGATACTGGAGATCATCTGGTCACCTTCCCGTTGATATCGCGGCCCGCGGCGCGGACTAGAACCTATCTTCGACTAGCCTACTGGGTGGGCCTCCCCCAGGCCGGTCGTTTCAGCGGCGTGCCGCACGCTTCTCGGCCTCCTGCCAGGCCCGCTGGGCGGCAGTGAGACCTCCTGAGCGCTGCGCGCTGGCCTTCTGCAAGGCGGTCTGGGCGCCCTGATGGGTCCGAGTTCCGGCGGTCATATTGAAAGCCGCCCCCACACCTGAACGCCAGCCATGGCAGATGGCCACCGCATAGGCGTCGGTGGCATCCACCGGTTTGGGCAGTCCGGGCAGGCCCAGGATCCGTTGCACCATCCGGGCCACAGCGTCCTTATCCGCCTGCCCGTCGTCGGTGACTGCCGCCTTGACCTCTGAGGGAGTGTGCCAGGCCACCGGAATCCCGCGGGCGGCAGCAGCGGCGATCACCACACCGGAGGCCTGTGCAGTGCCGATTGCAGTGGGCGCATTGGCCGAGGAAAACACCCGTTCAATGGCCAGCACATCCGGGGCGTATTCCTCAAGCAGTTCCTCGGCGGCCCGCTGGATGGCCAGGATGCGCACTGCGAGGTCCTGCTCACTGTTGGTTCCCTTGACCTCCACATGCAGGGAACTGCCGCTGCGATTCGGCTGCATCTCCACTATCGCGAAACCGCAGCGGGTCAGCCCGGGGTCCACCCCCATAATCCGCTGGGCAACCCGGGAGGTTCCCGCCGTGGAGGCCAGTCGTTGAACAGCGATGACCGGATCCCTCTAGCTCTCGGCATCCAGCGCGGCCATAGTCTCCGCGCTGAGGTCGGCATTGGTGTGGATGCCCTGGACGTCGTCGAGGTCATCGATGGCATCATGCAGCCGCAGGAACTTCTTGGCGTCGTCGAGCTCGAGGTCGACTTTCATATCCGAGATGAAGGCGACCTCATCGGAGTCGTAGTTGATACCGGCCTCCTCCAGCCCCTTGGTGACATCCTGCAGATCACCCGGCTCGGACTGCACCTCAAAGTGCTCCTCGCGCTCGAAGACGTCCTCTACACCGGCCTCCAGGACGGCGGCGAGCACATCGTCCTCGGCGATCCCTTCGGCCTTGGGCACGGTGACAACGCCTTTGCGCTGGAACATATAGGCCACTGACCCGGGATCGGCCACAGTGCCGCCGGAGCGGGTCACCGCGGTACGGACCTCGGCTGCGGCACGGTTGCGGTTATCGGTCAGACACTCCACCAGCAGGGCCGAACCGGCCGGACCGCGCACCTCATAGGTGATCTCCTCGTACTCCACGGAGTCACCGGTGAGACCTGCACCGCGTTTGATCGCCCGGTCGATATTGTCATTGGGCACCGATTCCTTCTTGGCTTTAGCCACCGCCAGGGCCAGTGCTGGGTTGCCGTCGGGATCGGGGCCGCCGTTACGTGCGGCCACCTCAATCTGTTTGATGTACCGGGCGTTGATCTTGGCCCGCTTGGCATCCACTGCGGCTTTACGGTGCTTGGTATTGGCCCATTTGGAGTGACCGGCCATAGTTCTCCTCTAACGCATTTGGTTGCATGTGGCAACGGTTCGATAGTCTGACTTCCAGACTACTTGCTGGAAGGGATGTGCTATGGCAACTATGCCTTGGACCGCCACTTTGGATTACGACTACCCGGATACCCGTACCGTCGACGACGACGCCTGGGCACCGGCATTTCGGGCAGCTGTTCAGGATCAGCGCAGCGCGGTGGAGAAGATCGCCGCCGATGACTCCCCCGCTGAGGTGGCGAATGTTCTGCATGCCTTTGCCCTCTCCGGCAGCAGGCTCCGCCAGTTGGAACAGGCCTTCGGGGTGCTCATCGCCGCTGATGGCACGGAGAAGCGCCAGCAGATCCGCACTGAGCTGGCCCCGGAGCTGGCCGCTCACCAGGATTGGATCTCTCTGCATCCGGGACTCTTCACCCGGTTCCAGCAGCTGCAGCAGCGGATCACCTCCGGTGATGTGACCGCCAGTGCTGAGCAGCAGTGGTTCCTGGATCAGCAGATCCGCAAGGCTGAGGTTGCCGGTGCTGATCTGGATCCGGCGGTGCAGACTGAGCTCAAGGAGATCAATCAGCAGTTGGCCCTGGAGGAGTCGGCCTATACCCAGCTACAGCTGAAGGAGGCCGCCGACAGCCCCTTCCAGCTCAGCCTCTTCGTCCAGCAGCCCGCCCTGGCCGAGGAGCAGGACCGGCAGCAGCGTCGTCGACTCTTTGAGGCCTCGGTCAACCGCGGGACCCTTGCCGGAGAGGATGGCCGCACCACCCGCGAGATCGGCGCTCGGATTGCCGTCCTGCGGGCCCAGAAGGCCCAGCTGCTGGGTTACCCGAACTTCCTGGAATCAGTGCTGCCGCTGCGCACCGCGCCGAGCCGTACTGCGGTGGAGTCCATGCTGGCCCGGATCGGCACTGGGGCCCGGGAACGCGCCGAACAGGAGGTCGCCCGGATCAATGAGGTCCTCGCCGATGATCTCGATGACCCCCTGCAGCCCTGGGACCTCAGCTTCGGCCTGGAGAAGGTGAAGGCCACCCTAGAGACTGAGTCCTCCGGCGGCGGGGATCTGACGCTGGACGAGGCCCTGGAACGGCTCTTTGATGCCGCCCGCCGGGTCTACGGAATCACAGTGGTACCCCGCCCTGATCTGCCGGGGTATGTACCAGGTGCCATGAGTTTTGAGGTCTTTGACGGCTCGGCGGGCGAGACCGGTTCCGGGCTTGGCCTATTCCTCTTGGATCTCTACAGCCGGGACACCAAATCCGGCGGCGCCTGGATGAATGGCTTCCGTGTGCCCTCCTCGCTGGCCGAGACGAAGGCTGTTGTCACCAATAACCTCAACCTGGATCCGGTTGCCGAGGGCGAGCAGACAGTGCTGAGCACCCGGGAGCAGCGCACTCTCTTCCATGAATTCGGCCATGCCCTGCATGCCCTCTTGGCGGTGGCGGAGTTCCCGCAGCTCTCCGGGACGGCGGTGCCCCGGGATAATGTGGAGTTCCCTTCCCAGGTCAATGAGGTCTTCCAGGAGCTCTACCGTGGTGGTCCGGCCGCCGGGGCAACTCCCTCCGAAGATGAGCTCTGGGGCAAGGGTGCTTCGACTCTGGAGCATGTGGCGGCTGTGGTGATCGATCTGGCCTGGCATACCCTCTCACCCGAAGAGGCTGCTGCGGCGGCGGAGGATCCAACCGGTTTCGAGCAGAAGGTGCTGCAGGATTGGGGCCTGGATATGCCGATGGTCCCGCCCCGGTACCACGGTGGGTTCTTCAAACATGTCTTCGCCGGTTCGGGATATGCCGCCGGTTACTACTCCTATCTCTGGGCCCAGGTGCTGGCCGCCGATGCCAGTGAGTGGTTCCGTGAGGTCATGCAGAACAACGACGACGACGCCCTGGCCTTTCGGGGAACACAGTTCCGTCAGGAGCTGCTCTCCCGAGGCAATACCCGGGACCCCTTGCAGTCCTACCGGGCCGCACTGGGCAGGGACCCCGATCCTGTCGCCCTGATGCGCAGCCTCGGCCTGGAGTAACGCACCTGCCGCCTTTCCGCGTGGACTTTGCCCAAGCGGCTTAGACAGTTGGGTCCTAGGCCTGGCTGCCTTCGCCTGCCTGGCGGATGACCGTGGTGATGCGCTGGGCCACAGTGATTACCGAGGCGGTGGCCAGCAGGATCAGCACCGCCAGGAGCACCTCCTCGGCCAGTCCGAGCCCAACAAAGCCGGTGAAGACCAGGGTCAGGACCATGCGTTCGGGGCGTTCGGCTATCCCTGTATTGGCGTCGAAGCCCTCGGACTCTGCTCTGGCTCGGATATAGGAGACCAGCAGCCCCAGGACCATACACACTGCGGCTGAGGTGCCGATCCAGTAGTTCTCCCCGTCACCGAAGAACCACAGCATCAGGCCGAGGAAGACTGCCGAATCCTGAATTCGGTCGAATACTGAGTCCAGGAAACCGCCGATGACGCTGCCCCGGTTGCCCAGTCTCGCCATCAGCCCATCGATGAGATCACTGAAGACGAAGAGGGTGATGAACAGTGTTCCCCAGAACAGTTCGCCCAAGGGGTAGAAGACCAATGCCCCGATGACCACGCCGATACTTCCGATCACGGTCACAGCATTGGGCGTCAGTCCGATCTTCAGGAAGAACCGGGCCAAGGGGGTGAATATCGCCGAGAAGAACGTCCGCAGATGTTTGAGCATCAGTCATCCCCCTGCGGCCAGGCCTGGGCGATGATCCGCCGGATCTCCCCCAGGGTCACCGACAGAGACTTCGTCTGGGCGATGATCGGCAGGAAATTGGTGTCCCCGCTCCAGCGTGGGATCACATGCTGGTGCAGATGCGCGGCAATTCCTGCGCCACCGACTTTGCCCTGGTTGATCCCGAGGTTGAATCCGGCAGGTTTGGACTCAGCCCGCAGGACTTTCATCGCAGCCTGGGTCAGCGTGATGAACTCCGCTGCCTCTTCTGCAGTGAGGTCGGTGAGATCCGGTACATGGCGGTAGGGGCAGACCAAGAGATGTCCGGGGTTATACGGATAGAGGTTCAGCAGCACGAAGCAGCTTTCTCCGCGGTGGACGATCAGAGACTGCTCATCATCCCGTTCCGGGGCAGCGCAGAACGGGCAGTCATGCTCGCCGGTGACCTGGTCCTGGCCTTTGGACTGATAGGCCTCCCGGTGCGGGGTCCAGAGCCGTTGGAAAGCATCAGGCACCCCAGGCAGCACATAATCATCGGTGACCCAGGGTGTCTCCGCCATTGCCGTGCCTCAGGCCTCCCTGTTCTCGATGGCGGCCAGGATTCGCGCCACAGCCTCATCAACCGGGATCTGGTTGTCCTGGCTTCCGTCACGGAAGCGGAAGGAGACGGCACCGGCCTCGGCGTCCTCTCCCCCGGCGATGAGCACGAAGGGAATCTTATCCTTTGAGGCAGTGCGGATCTTCTTCGGGAAGCGGTCGGTGCCGTCGTCGAGCTCAGCCCGGACTCCGGCCTTCTGCAGCTTCTCAATGACCTCGCCGAGATAGTCGTTGAACGGTTCTGCCACGGGAATACCGCGAACCTGGACCGGAGCGAGCCAGGCGGGGAAGGCACCGGCGTAGTGTTCGAGCAGGATCGCGAAGAAACGCTCGATAGATCCGAACAGGGCCCGGTGGATCATAATCGGACGCTGTTTGCTGCCGTCGCTGGCGGTGTACTCCAGTTCGAAGCGCTCGGGCAGGTTGGGGTCAACCTGGACTGTGGAGAGCTGCCACTTCCGACCGATGGCGTCGGTGATCTTCAGATCGATCTTCGGTCCGTAGAAGGCTGCCTCACCGGGGATCTCGGTGAGCTTCAGCCCGCTTTTGAGGGCCACATTGCGCAGCGCCTGGGTGGAGGACTCCCAGAACTCTTCGGAGCCGACCCATTTCTCCTTCTCGTCGTCTCGCATGGAGAGCTCCAGTTCGAAGTTCTCCAGACCGAAGTCACGCAGCAGGTCGATGACGAACTGGACCACCTTGGTGGCCTCTTCCTCCAACTGGTCGGCACGGACGAAGAGGTGGGCGTCATCCTGGGTGAATCCGCGAACACGGGTCAGCCCGTGCAGCGCTCCGGAGCGTTCATTGCGGTAGACAGTGCCGTTCTCGGCAAACCGCAGGGGCAGGTCCCGGTAGCTGCGTCCACGCTCCTTGTAGATGAGGATATGCATGGGGCAGTTCATGGGCTTCAGGTAGTAGTCCTGGCCCTGTTTGGTGATATTGCCGTCCTCGTCGACCTCTTCATCCATGGAGATCGCCGGCCACATATCGCCCTTGTAGTTGGCCAGGTGCCCGGAGGTGGCGAAGAGGTCCTGTTTGGAGATATGCGGGGTGTACACATAGGTGTAGCCGCCCTCGAGGTGCTTGGCTCGGGCGTGCTGTTCCATGATGCCGCGGACCAGACCGCCCTTGGGGTGCCAGACCGAGAGTCCGGAGCCGATCTCCTCGGGGAAGCTGAACAGATCCAGTTCCCGGCCCAGTTTCCGGTGGTCGCGGCGCTCGGCCTCGGCCAGCCGTTCCTTATAGGCGTTGAGATCCTCTTTGGTGGCCCAGGCGGTGCCGTAGAGGCGCTGCAGCTGGGGATTGGTCTCCTTGCCGCGCCAATAGGCGCCGGCTGCCCGCATCACCGCGAAAGCATTGGCGATCAGCTTGGTATTGGGCAGGTGGGGGCCGCGGCAGAGGTCGGACCAGACCCGCTCACCCTTGCGGTCGACATTGTGGTAGATCGTGATGACATCGCCACCGACCTCAACGGAGGCTCCTTCGGCGGCTGCGCTGCCCTTCTCACCCTCGCCGAGCAGCTCGAGCTTATAGGGTTCATCGGCCATCTGTCGGCGGGCTTCATCGGCGTCGACGACCTCGCGTTCGAAGCTCTGGCCCGATTTAATGATCTGCTGCATCGTCTTCTGGATCTTCTTCAGATCCTCGGGAGTGAAGGGGTTCTCCACGTCGAAGTCGAAGTAGAAGCCGTCGGTGATATAGGGACCGATTCCCAGTTTGGACCCCGGGAAGAGCTGCTGGACGGCCTGGGCCATCACATGGGCGGTGGAGTGGCGCAGCACATTGAGCCCGTCCTCCTCGGTGATGTCCACCGGTTCGACGACTGCACCCTCTGGGAGGGTGCGGGAGAGATCCCAGAGGTCACCGTTGACGCGCATGACCACTGTGCTGGCCGAATCGGCGAAGAGTGTGGTGCCAGTTGTGCCCGCCTCGCAGGTGGTAGGTGCGCCGTTGAGGGTGATGTTGATCTGCTCGGACACGGGTCTCGGTCTCTCCTGTTTCTTAAGGAAAATGCTGACCACGCGATTCTACGCCACCCATCAACGGCGCCCCACTTCGGCCCGGGGTCCGGGCCTCTCATTTGCTACTCCGGCCGGTTGGCCTGTGCAGTGGAGAGGAAGTAGGCCTCGACGACGCTGGAGTAGTCGATGTCCTCGCCTTCATGCCACTGATGCATATCCTCGATAGTTCCGCCGTCGACGTATCCCATCTCTTCGACATCATCAGCCCATTCCTCATAGGCAGAGTTCAGCTGCTCGTAGACTTCGGGGTCGAGCATCGACTCTTCGGCGGTCCGGTCAGCGCGGTTGGTGTTGCTCTCGGCGATGGCCGCCTGCACCTCAGAGGAGAGCTCCTGGAAGCTTCCGTCGAGTTCTTGAACCTGTTCGACCACTGGGACGCCGACGTCGATGGAGCCACGGATGGCGCCGTGGTAGTAGTCTCCGGCGGCGTCGTGGATGATCTGCTGATACACCAGTGGGAGCTCCTCAATGGAGGGGCTGGCCACGAGGGAGCTGATCACTCGGGGCAGTCCGGCTTCAGTGAGGTAGCCGATATTGGGGGCCACCTCGGCAAGACCGAAGCTTGCGACATCGGTCAGCTGGGAGATGGCGCAGTCCACGGTGCCCCGCTGGAGGCCCTCATACACCTCGGTGCGGTCCAGGGAGACGGGGCTGGCTCCGAGTTCGCTGACTACATCTGCCTGAGCACTTGCCCCGACCCGGACCTGCAGTCCCTGCCAATCCTCCAGCTCAACGGGGACGTCTCCGCTGCAGATGACGTAGTAACCGCCGCCGAGGAATGTTGGTGCCAGGGGGATGAGCCCTTTGTCCTCGAAGTCGGCCATCACTTCGGGGGTGTCGAAGCCGACGCTGACTGCGGCGGCATTGGCCGCCAGTTCCCCGGACCAGGGCGAGGACGGGAAGTTCAGCATGTCGTTGAAGGCGTCCACCGCGGGGAATTCATCCGGGTGGTACGAAGGCAGGGTGTGGGAGAGGTCCACCCGACCGTCGGCCAGTGCGTCATGGACCTCGTCATAGCCTGCCACAGAATGCCCCCAGGCGAGATCCACGGTGATCTTCCCATTGGAGCGTTCCTCGATGGCTTCTTTGACTACGAGGCCCCCCGGTGCGGAGGGGGCCTCCGGGGAGGCGCCGCTGGGCTGGAAGGTGATGGTGATGGGGTCGAGGTCTTCGACCAGGGCGTGGATCTCCTCCTCCGATGCCCCGTATTCATAACCTTCGCCGCGGTCCTCTCCCCCGCCGCCCACGCTGCCGCCGCATGCGGTCAGGGCTAGGACTGCCCCGACTGCGGTGAAGCGCAGACCGAATGTCGTGAGGCGAGTGTGATCAGACTTCGTGTTTTTCATGGTTTCCTCAATCGATGACGGGTTGGTGAGTGAATTGGGTCAGGACAATAAAGAGGGCAGCCATTCGACCATGCCCGGGAAGAACACCATCAGCACCAGGAACAGCACCGCCACCGGGAGGAACCAGACCAGTGACATGAAGACGTCCCCGAGGCTGATCCGCTGCCCCTGATTCACTTCAGGGGATTTCGCGATGTTGTAGATGATGTAGGAGATGATGCCCACTGGCGGGGTGATCATGCCCAGCTCACCCAGCAGGACCACGAAGACACCGAACCACAGGGGGTTGACATCCATGGCCTGCAGGGTCGGCAGCAGGATCGGCACGGTCAGCAGCAGCATCGAGAGCGTGTCGAAGAACATGCCCAGCACGATGTACACAGGGATCAGTGCCAGCAGGAAGGTCACTCGGGACAGGCCGAGGTCGGTGATGAACTCGGTGAGCATTGTGGCCAGTCCAGTCAGGGCCAGCACTCGGGTGAGCATCTCGGCACCGACCAGGACGAAGAAGATGGCTGCTGTAGAACTGATCGTTGCCACCGCGGCTTTGGCCACATGCTGCATCGGAGACTCTTTTCGACGCAGCCACAGGGTCAGCAGCAGGGCAACCAGGGCGCCGGCGGCACCAGCTTCGGTGGGTGTGAAGAAACCGGAGAACATACCGCCGAAGAGCACGATAAGAATCAGCGGTACGCCCCAGATACCCCGCAGCGCCTTCATCCGACTGGTCCAGTTCACCGTCGGTGTGGTGGCCTGGACTGCTGCTTCGCTTCCTCGGCCGAAGAACCGGGGAATGATGAAGCCCAGGGTCACCAGGAAGACCGCGAAGAGCACGGCAATCAGGATTCCGGGAACAGCGCCTGCGGCCAGCTGGGGGCCCACCGGCACGCTGGCGATACTGGCGTAGATCACCAGCAGGATGCTGGGTGGGATCAGAGCTCCGGGCAGGCCCGCGATGACCACAGTGCCCACAGCAATCCGCCTGTCGTAACCGACTTTGAGCATCTCGGGGATACCGGCCTTGCCCAGGGCGTAGGTCATGCCGATAGTGGAACCGGAGACTGAAGCCAGTCCGGCTCCGGCCGCGGTGGTGCCTACGCCGATGCCTCCGGGCAGCCAGCTGAACCATTGGTAGGCCGCACCATAGAGTTTCTCCACCAGTCCGGAGTGGGTCAGCAGCATGGCCATGAAGATGAACATGGGCAGCACGCTCATCGACCAGCTGGAGACCGAGTTATAGGGAGCGGTGGAGAGCACATTGGATGCTGCCTGGCTTCCGGAGATCGCGTAGATGCCCACCACACTGGGCAGGGCCAGGGCGACGGCCACCGGAAGACCCAGAAACATCAGGGTCAGCATCATTCCGACCGTCCAGAGCCCGGCGACGCCCACAGTTCCGCTGGTGAACAACCCCAGGAGGCAGAGGCCGATCAGACCGAGCCCGATGCCGATGCTGACCCAGCCGGTCTTGGCCTTCTGGTTGGTATTGCCCAGCGGGGTATATGGGGCCCCCATAGCACTGCTGAGCTCTGCGCTGGTCTGTGGCTTTGTCACTTCTTGTGTCATGGCGTCCTGCCTGTGTCTGGGGTGCCTGCGTCTGTGGTCCTCTCGCTGCGCTTGCGCACCAGTCCCACGAGGTCCCCGAGGAGCAGTACGCTCAGGAAGAGGAACATCACCGGGACGAAGAAGTAGGCCGGCCAGACGGTGATGCTGATAACTCCTCCGGTTGCTCCGATGGAGGCCTGGTGCAGGGCGGCCTGGAGACCGAACCAGGTCAGCATCAGGGAGAAGACCATAGCCAGGGTCAGGGTGATGATGGCGAAGACTCTTGCCGTCCCCTCGGCCATCCTTTCGGTCAGCAGATTGACCACAATCTGTTCACGGTTGAGCTGGGCAGCCGGAATACCGGCCAGGGCCAGGAACGGCAGATACCAGTATTCGACCAGCTCATGGGTGCCCAGAATCGGCGCGCTGAAGCCGAATCGAAGCAGCGCATTGAGCACAATATGACTCATCATCGCGATCAGCGCGATGGCCGCAGCCACCGACAGCGCTGAAACCGCGGTCTTTCTCAGTTTGTGCACCATGACCCTATCCCTGTGGCACTGTCTGGGCTGCGAAGTCCTGAGCGAGGTCCTTCTTCCGGATCTTGCCGGTGGCAGTCTTGGGCAGCTCGCCGAGGATATGCACTTCGCGTGGGTACTTATAAGCGGCCAGCGATTCCTTGGCGTGGTCCTTGATCGCTTCGTCGGTGGCCGTCGAGCCCTCGCTGATACTGACCACCGCCACAATTTCCTGTCCGTACTGTGGATGGGGTTTGCCCACGACGGCGACTTCAACCACATCGGGATGGGTCGCGATGACCTCTTCGACCTCCCGTGGGAAGACGTTATAGCCGTTGCGGATGATCAGTTCCTTCTTCCGGTCGACCACAAAGAGGTAGCCGTCCTCGTCGACGTAGCCCATATCTCCGGTGTAGAGCCAGCCTTCTCGCAGGGTCTCCGCGGTGGCTTCGGGGTTGCTGTAGTAGCCCTTCATAATGCTGGGCCCGCGGAAGGTCAGCTCTCCGACATTGTCCTTGCCCGGGGGCAGGATCTGACCCTGTTCGCCGATGACCCGACATTCGGTGCCCCAGAGTGGTTTACCGATGGAGAGGATCTTGCGCTCTTCGGCGGAGATGTTCACGGCCACGGAACTGGTGGATTCTGAGAGGCCATAGCCCTCCAGGATGGTGGCGGAGCTGAAAGCTGATTCGAAGCGCCGAAGCGTCTCTCCGGGCAGGGCTGATCCGCCCGAGGTGACTTTCTCCACGCTGGAGAGATCACGCCCGGTGGTGCCGGCGTCGATCATGGAGATCAGCATCGAGGGCACCGCGGAGAACCGCACCACCTGGTGTTCCTCGATGAGGTCCATGGCTGCCACTGGATCGAACTGCGGCAACAGGATCATGGTGACCCCGTTGTGCACCGAGACGTTGAGCACGCTGGTGAGGCCGTAGACGTGGAAGAACGGCAGCATGGCCAGAGTGGTGTGCTCTGGTTCCAGGCCGATCCTCTCGGTGGCCACAGTGGAGTTCATATAGATACCGAAGTGGGTCAGTTCTGCGCCCTTCGGGGTTCCGGTGGTACCACTGGTGAAGACGATGATGGCAGTGTCATCGGCCTCGGTGGCGGCCATATCCCCGGCTGGTTGCGGGGCGAGCAGGGCGTTGAAGTCCTCAGTTCCCTCGGGGCGTCCGGCGGTGCCGGTCTCCACTACATAGACCGGTACATCCCCGACTTCAGCCGCAGCCTGGACGGCCTCAGTGGCCACTGCATCTGTGGTGATCAGCAGTTGGCAGTCGGAGTGCTTGAGCATGAAGCCCACCTCTCGTGCTGAGAGCAGTGGGTTCAGCGGAACCATGACGTATCCGGCTCGGACCATCCCGAAGTAGGCGAAGAGGAACTGTGGGAGGTTCGGCAGCTGCACCCCGATCTTCGCCCCCGGCTGCAGACCCAGCCGGCGTAGATTGGCAGCCACGAGGTCTGCTGCCTGGTCCACCTGCTCGTAGCTCCAGCTGCGCTTGCCCAGGACCACACAGGGCTTCTCAGGGTGGTCGGCTGCGGTTTCACGCAGCATGAGCGAGACGTTGAAGGTCATTTCCCCTCCTCCCGGGGACGCAGCAGGGAGAGGATCTCTGCCACGCAGGCCGGTTTCTCGGCTCCTTCGACTTCCACGGTGATCTCCAGGACGGTCCGGGCCCCCTGCGGTGTCTGGTCGAAGGCGGTGAGCTTCGCACCGGCGCGGACCCTGCTGCCCACCGGCACCAGGCCGGGGAAGCGGACCTTATCGGAGCCGTAGTTGATCCCCATGGCCAGTCCCTCGATCTGGTATATCTCCCGCATGAAGGCTGGGATCAGTGAGAGAGTGAGGTAGCCGTGGGCGATGGGTCCACCGAAGGGCCCAGAGTGGGCCTGTTCGGTATCGGTATGGATCCACTGGTGGTCGTCAGTCGCATCGGCGAAGAGATCGACCTGTTCCTGTGTGATGGTGCGCCAGTCGCTGTACCCCAGGTGAGTGCCCAGGGCTTCGGAGAATTCCTGCAGTCCGGAAAATGTCTTCATAAGTCTCTCCTCAAAGGGGTTAGGTGCGGGGGCCGCCGGCTACGTAGAGAACCTGGCCGTTGACGAAGCCGGCGTCCTCTCGGATGAAGAAGGCGGCCGCAGCGGCGATATCCTCGGGCTTTCCGGTTCGGGCCACCGGAATCTGCTCGGCGGCCTTCTCCACGAAGGTTTCGTAGGGGATGCCCATCCGCTCTGCGGTGGCTTTGGTCATCGCCGTTTCGATAAGCCCCGGGGCGATGGCGTTGACCGTGGTGCCGTACTTGCCGAGTTCGATGGCCAGGGTTTTGGTGAAGCCCTGGATTCCGGCCTTGGCTGAGGCGTAGTTGGCCTGTCCCCTATTGCCCAGGGCAGAGGTTGAGGAGATGTTGACGATCCTGCCGAAGCCGGCATCTCGCATATGACCTTGGACTGCCCGGGACATCAGGAAGTGCCCACGGAGGTGCACGTTCATAACTGTGTCCCAGTCATCGGTGCTCATTTTGAACAGGAGGTTGTCCCGCAGGACCCCTGCGTTGTTGATCAGTACGGTTGGGGCACCAAAGTCTGAGGTGATGGTCTCGACCAGTTGGGTCACCGAACCCTCATCGGCCACATCCGCCGCATAGGCCTGGGCTGTCCCGCCTGCGTCGGTGATGGAGCTGACGGTCTCCTCACAGGCTTCGGCGCTGAGGTCCACGGCGGCCACCGCATATTCCTCCGCGGCGAGCCTCTGGGCCAGGGCGGCACCGATGCCGCGGGCTGCCCCGGTGACGATTGCTGTGCGTTGGTTAGTGGGCATTGCTGTAGCTGCTCCTGGGCTCAGATTGGAAGTTCAGATCGGGGATCAGACGAAGGCTGAGACGCCGGTGATGGAGCGTCCGACGATCAACGACTGCATGGAGTCGGTGCCCTCGTAGGTGTAGACGACTTCCATATCGGTGAGGTGGCGGCCGATGTCGTTCTCCAGCAGCAGCCCGTTGCCGCCGAGGATGTCGCGTGCAGTGGAGACAACCCATTTGGCCTTCTTCGCCGCCGAGAGTTTGGCCATCGAAGCCATTGGGGCGGTGAGGTGGCCCTGATCCTGGAGGTCCACCAGGCGGTAGCACATCTGTTTGATCGAAGTGACCTCGGCGAGCATATTCGCGAGGTTGTTCTGCACCAGCTGGTAGCTGCCGATGGTCTTGCCGAACTGGACGCGCTCGCCGGCGTAGCGTACGGCAGCCTCATAGGCCCCGATGGCATGGCCCAGAGATTCGAAGGCGACTCCCCCACGGGTTGCGGTCAGGACCTTATTGACGTCCTTGAAGGAATCGCAGTGGGCCAGTCGGTCAGCCTCAGGGATCTGCAGATTCTCGATGAGAATATCGGACTGCAGGATCGCGCGTTTGCCGATCTTGCCCTCGATGACCGTAGGCCGGAAGCCGTCGCGGAACTCCTGATCAGGTTCACGCTCCAGAACGAAGGCCTTGACCTGACCATCTGCCTCATCACGGGCATAGATGATCACAACATGGGCATATGAGGCATTGCCGATCCAGCGCTTATGCCCATTGAGGATCCAGGTGTCACCCTCCCGGCGTGCGCTGGTCTCCAGTGCCACGGAATCGGAGCCGTGCAGCGGTTCGGTCAGTGCGAAGGCCCCGATACGCTCCAACCGCGCCATGGCAGGCAGCCACCGCTGCTTCTGCTCCTCGGAGCCCATAACGTTGATCGATCCCATCGCGAGGCCGGAGTGGACGCCGAAGAATGTGTTGAAGGAACCATCGCCACGTGCGAGTTCCACGGAGACCAGGGCTCCTGCCATCCGGCTCATCCCGGGGCAGCCGTAGCCCTCCATCACTGTTCCGGCAACATTGAGTTCGGCGATCTTGGGAACCAGTTCGTGCGGAAACTCCGCCCGCTCCCAGTAACCGTTGATCACAGGCTTGAGGTCATTATCGACGAACTGCCGCACTTTGGCCTGAATGGCCAGTTCCTCCTCGGTGAGGCGGTCGTCGAGCAGATAGATGTCGTGGTCACTGAGTACGCCATTGCGGGTCGGGGTTTCGGTCATACTTGAATCTCCTTTCAACTCCGCCATCAAGCATGTGTGCCAGGTCACATTCATTCAATGGGCGCAGTGCACAAACCCTCTTGTGCACTGGCGCCAGAGCCGAAGCATGAGATCGTAGTCACATGAATCGGAGCACGTCAGCAGAGTCTGCACAGGTCGATCAGGACCCCGAGGCCCTGTTGCGTCAGGCCTGGCGCCAGATGCTGGAGCAGTCTGATGAGATCGCTGATGAGATCACCAGGGTGACTCTGGATCGGGATGCCGGTGCCAGTTGGTCCACCGCGGAACTGCAAGCACTGCTGCGCCGGAGCATGCGTGAACATATCCGCCGGGGCCTCTCCCGACTTGCCGAGGGCACAGACCAGCAGCGCCGGGCTGCCTCGATGGCCGAGGTCCTGCGGGCCACCGGTATCGAGCGGGCCCGTCAGGGCGTACCGCTGGAGGCTGTGCTCTCTGCCTATACCTCAGGGAACCTGTTGGTCTGGGAGGAACTGGCGACCCGGGTGCGCAACGGACGGATCACCCTGCCTGCCGAGCAGCTGGTGGCCGTGGGCCGCAGTCTCTGGCATGAGCTGGAGATCCAGTCGAAGTTGGTCAGTGAGGCCTATCGCCGGGAGATGGCACGGCTGGAGGTCCAGGACCGACGCCGCCAGGAGAACTATCTCGCGGGCCTCCTGGAGGGCCGCGGTGCCCTGCCAGAGTTCGCCGCCCGATCCGAAGAGATTCTGGGCCTGCACCCGGAGACACCTGTGGTGTGTGTGGTGGCCATTGTTGAGGACACCTACAACGACCCCCTGCACCACCCCGAGGACCGGATCGAACGCCTGGGCGGCACCTCTCGATGGGGTATGCGCGACGACGCCTTCTACGGGATCATCAGCTTCCAGGGGTTGGATGAGGAGCGGCTCAGTGACGCCCTGCACCCGGCGGTGCGTGGTCGGGTAGGACTCTCCGTGGCGCGGGAGGGAATCGCCGGCACAGCCTCGGCCTTCCGTCTGGCCGGGCGGGCAGCTGCTACCCTTCCCCCCGGTGAGCCCCGTCTGGTCTGGGCCTCGGCGCGGCTGCCCGAACTGCTGTTGGAGTCCAGCCCCGAGCTGGGCACCATGATTATGGACCAGGTGCTGGGTCCGGTCCTCAGTCTGCCGGTGCATCAGCGCAGCACCCTGCTGCAGACTCTTCAAGCGCTGCTGCGCCATGACGGCTCCCCCACCTATGCGGCAGAGGAACTGTTCTGCCACCGCAACACGGTGATCTACCGCAGCCGCCAGCTGACCGAGCTCACCGGCTGTGATATGCAGAAGCCCCGAGACCGCCTGCTGCTGCAGCTGGCGGTGATCGCCTATGATCTCGCCGTGGCTGCGGGTAGGGGCTGGCAGCCGGGACACCAGTAGAGTCTGCGGCCCTGCAGCTCCCGCTCTGCGATTGTCGCCCCACAGCGCAGGCAGGGGGTTCCCTGATGCTGGTAGACCCAGTGTCGGCGCAGTCGCAGGTCACCGCCACGGGCTCCCAGCTCCGGCGCCTCAGGACGAAGAGTCCGGATGATGCCTTCGGCGAAGCCGGTGCGCAGCTGCTCGGTGAGTCGCTCCCAGAGGGCGGTCACCGCCGCCCCGCGGAGCTCATTGGCCGGGGTATCGGGGCTGACTCCCTCCTCGAAGAGGGACTCAGCCCGGTAGATATTGCCCACTCCGGCGATCACTGCCTGGTCCATCAGGGCCGCCCCGATGCTGATCCGGCGGCGGGCGAGATTGCTGCGGAATTGTTCGAGCAGCCTGGTGTCGGTCTCACCTACCGGCTGCTGCAGGGGGTCGGGGCCCAGTCTGGCGATGATCGCCTCATACTGCATGGGGTTCAGCACTGCGCACCTGGCCGGTCCACGCAGATCCGCCCACCCATTGTGCACATGAATTCGGGCACGTACAGCCCCGGTAGCCGGCTGCGGAATGATCCAGTCGTCCTCGGCGTAGCTGGGGGTGAACTCCTCGGCTGCCACCCGGGGTGCACCGAGGGTTGCCGGTGCGGTGAAGCTGCTGTCACCACGGAAGCTGAAGGCCCCGTAGAGGCCGAGGTGTACCTGCCAGATATCGGGCCCGAGGTGGACGAAGAGCTGTTTCCCCCAAGCCTGGGCGCGTTCGGGCACCCTGTCGGTCAGGCGTTTTGCCCCGGCTTCGAAGCGCCCCTGTGGCGAGCTGACCCGCCACGGGCGACCGATGAAGTTCTCCTCCAGCTGGGCGGCGAGCCGGTGGAGTGTATGCCCCTCAGGCATGCCTCAGTCGAGGATTTCGCCAGTTGTCTCGTAGTGGCTGATCTTCCCGATCCGGCGGGCATGCCGCTCCTCGCCACTCCACTGGGCAGTCAGGAAGGCTTCCACGATCTCAGTGGCCTCCTCCACACTGTGCTGACGCCCGCCGAGGCCCACCACATTGGCGTTGTTGTGTTCCCGGGCCAGCCGGGCGGTCTCCAGGTTCCAAGCCAGTGCTGCCCGAATGCCCCTGACCTTATTGGCCGCGATCTGCTCTCCGTTGCCGGAGCCGCCCAGGACGATCCCCAGCGCTTCGACGTCATCCTGCCAGTCCTTGGCCACTGCCTCGGCGGCATGCAGGCAGAAACCGGGGTAGTCATCCTGGGCATCGTATTCCTGGGGCCCATGGTCGATGACCTCGTATCCGGTGGACCGCAGATGGGTCACGAGGTGGGCTGAGAGTTCCATACCGGCATGATCAGTGGCAATGTGGACACGCATACCTCAATCCTAATCGCATCTGTCGGGAACACTCAGCGGGACGGTATCGTTTCCCAGGTAATGGATAAAGACCGCGACGACGCCGCCTCACCCCAGCTGCCCGAGTTCTCCCGCCGCCTCGGTGCGCCTATTGCCACTGTGAAACCAGCCGGGAAGCCGCCGTCGAATGTGACCGGCCGCCCCGGCTCCGAGGACGGGCCTGCGGTGCCCCATCAGCCGGGTCCGCCACGGCCGAAGGATCTCGGCTTCATGCCCGGGCCGGATGGCCGTCCTGTGCCCCAGGATGAGAACCCTGATGAGGTGAATCCGCACAGTTTCTATGCCCAGGTGGGCGGCCATGAGACGTTTAAGAAGATCGTTGATGTCTTCTACGATCAGGTGGCTGAGGATCCTGAGTTCCGGGCGATGTACCCGGAGGAGGATCTCGAACCCGCCAAGGAGCGTCTGCTGATGTTCCTGGAGCAGTACTGGGGCGGACCCCGCCGCTACCAGGCCCAGCGCGGTCACCCCCGGCTACGGATGCGGCATATGCCTTTCCGTGTCGATGCCGCCGCCCGGGACACCTGGCTGCGGTATATGCGCAGGGCAGCCGAGGCCGCCGAACTCTCGGCAATGCATGAGGCTGAACTCTGGGACTACCTCGAGCGAGCAGCCCATTCCATGGTCAACAGCTGAGACCGGTAGACTGTTCTGCCGGGTCGCTATGGCCCATGCCCGAGTAGCTCAGGGGATAGAGCAGCGGCCTTCTAATCCGCCGGTCGGGGGTTCGAATCCCTCCTCGGGCGCGTGTCACATCCGCACCGTGTGGTGATGCTGTCCCTGCACACCTCACCCTTGGCCCAGGCAGGAACCGGCGACGCCGGTGGTCTCAACGTCTATGTCAACGCCCTGGCCCATGCCCTCTTGGCACGCGGTCATACCGTGGACATCGTCACCACGGATCTGGACTGGTCTCTGCCGGAACCGGGGGAAGCCGATACCGATAAGCTCCATATCTTCGAGGACACCGGCCTGCGGGTCCATGTGCTCAAAGTCTGCCGCAGCTGCCGGGAGGACAAGTCCCGGCTCATCGAATGTCTGCACGATCTCGGGGCTCGGGCCCTGGAGAGTCTGCGCCGGGCGGATTCCGCCCCGGTGGCGGTGGTGCATTCGCATTACTGGATCTCTGGCCTTGCCGCTATGGGGGTGGCCGAGCAGCTCGGCGCCCGTCTGGTGCATACGATGCACACCATCGGCGCAGTCAAAGAAGAGCGTGATCCCCATGCGGTGGAGGACCCCCGCCGTCATGAGGCCGAGCAGCAGATCGCTGCATCGGCCGCAGCGCTGACCGCCAATACGATCCGGGAGTCCGCGGATCTGCAGCGGATCTTCGGCGTGGGGCCAGAGCGGATCGCCATGGTCCATCCGGGCACCGATCTTGAGGTCTTCCACCCGCCGGTCGGGGATGATCCCCGCTGCACTCCCCCGGATCTCCGGCCCCTGAAACTGACCTTCGCCGGCCGCCTTCAGCTGCATAAGGGCCCCCAGGTTGCCGTGGGGGCGATCGCCGAGTTCCGCCGGCTGATGCCCCATGTTCCGGTGCAGCTGACCGTTGCGGGCCGCCAGTCGGGGCCGGATGCTATCGATATCCCCGCCCTGGCTGAACAGGAGGGGGTCGACGACGTCGTCGTCTATTCCGATCCGCTGCCGCATCCTGAGCTGGCGGAGCTGTTCCGCGACTCGGATGCGGTTTTGGTGCCCTCCTACAGTGAGTCCTTCGGGTTGGTGGCACTGGAGGCTAAGGCCTGTGGGACACCTGTGTTGGCCCATAACGTCGGTGGACTGGCTGAGCTGGTGGACCACGGGGCCACCGGGATGCTCATCGACTCCCTGGAGCCTGAGCTGTGGGGACAGGCCCTGCAGCAGTTGGTCGGCGACTGGGAGCAGTGGCAGGCCTATAGTGCCGAGGCGGCCCGCTGCGCCCGGAAGTACTCCTGGGACGCCACCGCCGGGCAGGCCCTGGATGCCTACCAGTTAGCCCAGGTAGCGGGAACGCCAGGCTGAGTTGTACTTCTGGTTCAGCTCCCGCTGGACCTTGGAGCCGATTCTGCGTTTCTGCACCGATTCCTTGATCTTCGGTTTGAGCCCCTGTGGTGTCCGAATCATACCCTCCTGGGCGACTGTGGCCACCAGCTGGCCCTCCCGGGTGTAGATGGAACCGGTGCCCAGCCCGCGGGAGTTCTGTGCACTGGGGCTGTCCTGAATGTAGAGCAGCCATTCATCGGCACGGGCATGGCGGTGCCACCAGAAGGCGTGGTCCAGGGAGGCGACTTTGAGCCCGGGCCGGGCCCAGTACTGGCCGTGCTGGCGCAGCACCGGTTCCAGGAGCGTGTAGTCGGAGGCGTAGAGGATGGCAGCCCGATGGATATTGGGGTCATCCGGCAGAGGTGCCTTGGTGCGCAGCCAGACTGCTGAGGTCGGGCGGCGGTCCCGGTCGGGCTCGAGGTAGAGCGGACGGTCGATATGCCGGATTTCGAAGGGACGGCCGCGTCCCCATTCCTGCATCACCGGGTGGTCCACATGGCCGACCAACTCCTGTGGGGAGGCCAGCTCCTCGGGGTCGGGGACCGCAGAGGTGGGCATATGCTGATGGTTCGGACCGGCTGCCGGCTCCTGGAAGCTCGCGATCATGGACAGAATCGGCTTGCCGTCCTGGTAGGCCTGAGACCGCCGGGCAGAGAAGGATCCCCCGTCGCGGAGGCGTTCCACCCGCAGTTCGATGGGTTTGGTCGCATCGCCGGGGCGCAGGAAGTATCCGTGGACCGAATGCACCGGGCGTGAGGGATCCACAGTCTGCATGGCCGCAGTGGTGGCCTGGGCCAGCACCTGGCCGCCGAAGACACGCCAGAAGGCCTGTTCGAAGACCGGGGCCAGGAATCGGTCCTCTGTGGTGTCCCCTGCTGGAAGAGCTTCGAGGTCGAGCATTCCCACCAGCTGCTCGACGGACTGCTCTGGTGTGGGCACTCGGTACGCGCGTTCTGCCATACTGTTCATCCTATGACCCAACACCTGCATTTCGCCGAGGCCGCAGCCCTTCAAGACCTCAACACCTTCGTCAAACGGGGCCGGAAGATCAATGAGCAGGGCATCAGGCTTCAGGCCGTGGGCACTGTCCTGGCCGCCTGGTTGCCCGTGATGACACCTTCGACCCTGACCTCACGCATCCCCGCGGTACTGGGTCTGCGCACGATGGCACTGGCTGAGCCATCTGAGGCGGATCTCACAGTCGAATTGGGGGCCGTGGCGGAGCGTCTGGCCCGGATGAACCCCGTGGATGTACAGTTTCCGCTGCCCCCGAGCCAGATCAATGCGCCTTGGGCGGCGGTGACTCCCCCACGCTCGGGCTGGGAACCTGCCGGGACCATTCGGGATGCTCAGCTGCGGCAGGCCGCAGAATCGGGGATCTCTGAGGTCGCCCGCGTGGTACCTGAGACCGCCGGCGCCCACGTGGTGGAGCAGGTCCGTGAACGGATCTGGGGCGCAGACCTTCAGGAGAGCCTCCCGGCACTGAACATTGCGGGGATTCCTGCCGGTGCAGCCTTCGGTGCCTATTCCCTGGGTTTCCTCAGTGATGATGAGACAGCGACCAGCACAGTTCATACCCTGGGCAGGTGGGTGCGGCTGAGCTCTGCCGGGGGCTTCATTCTTGCCCGCCGAGTGTAAGCAGGGGCTTGTTTTCCCCACAGCGACCCAAGGTGACGGTGACACTCCGCTGCCTCCACATATGACGACGTAGGACTGCCGGACTGTCCTGACCGCAGCCAGACTCGAGAGGGCGCAGGGGTTGCGCTGACCACGGCCCGCCACCGCCTGCCCTGATGATCGAGGCTGTGGATCAAGGAGTGTCCGGCCATGACTGACACGATGACAGTTCGGGGATTCGCCGGTACGGATCCCGAGTTCAAGGCTGCCAACACTGGAAACAACGTCGCGACTTTTCGCCTGGGCTCCACCCCTCGGTGGCGTAATCCTCAGACCGGCGACTGGGTCTCGGGAGAGACCAATTGGTTCACCGTGGCCTGCTTCGGCCGCTTGGCTGAGAATGTCACCGAATCGATCCGCAAGGGCGAACCGGTAGTGGTCGCCGGAAGGCCACGGATGAAGCCCTGGACTGATCAGGAGGGCCGGCAGCGCTGGGATTTCGAGATCAATGCTCAGGTAGTCGCTCATGATCTCAGTTTTGGGCATACCAGTTTTGAGAAGGTCAGTCCCAGTACCTCAGCCTCGGCCCAGGAGCCGGTCGAAGGCAGCGCCGAGGATTCCACCGATGAGCAGCAACAGCAGGGGCCGGCAGATCCCTGGAATGGTGAACCAGAGATCTCCCGGCCGCAGGCTGCTTGAGCGGAGTCGGTCTCAGCCTCGGGTGAGGCGGCGGTGGGTGACCCGGCTGGGGCGTGCTGCCTCCGGGCCGAGACGTTCCACCTTGTTCTTCTCGTAAGACTCGAAGTTGCCCTCGAACCAGTACCAGTTGGCCGGATTCTCCTCAGTGCCCTCCCAGGCAAGGATATGGGTGGCCACTCGGTCCAGGAACCACCGGTCGTGGGAGATGACCACGGCACAGCCGGGGAACTCCAGCAGGGCGTTCTCCAGGGAGCCGAGGGTCTCGACGTCGAGGTCGTTGGTGGGCTCATCGAGCAGCAGCAGGTTTCCACCCTGTTTCAGGGTCAGGGCGAGGTTCAGGCGGTTGCGCTCACCACCGGAGAGCACCCCGGCCTTCTTCTGCTGATCGGGGCCCTTGAACCCGAAGGCGGAGACATAGGCTCGTGAGGACATCTCCACGGCACCAACGTGGATGAAGTCCAGACCGTCAGAGACGACCTCCCAGAGGCTCTTCTCGGGGTCGATGTTCTCGCGGTTCTGGTCGACATAGGAGATCTTGACGGATTCACCGACTGTGAGATCCCCTCCGTCGAGCTCCTCGAGGCCCACGATGGTCTTGAACAGGGTGGATTTACCCACACCATTGGGACCGATCACACCGACGATGCCGTTACGCGGCAGCGAGAAGCTCAGCCCGTCGATCAAGGTCCGGTCGCCGAAGCCCTTCTGCAGGTTCTCGGCCTCGATGACCTGGGTGCCCAGGCGAGGACCCGGTGGGATCTGGATCTCTTCGAGGTCGAGCTTCTTGGTGCGCTCGGCCTCAGCAGCCATCTCCTCATAGCGGGCCAGACGGGCCTTGGACTTCGACTGACGGCCCTTGGTGTTGGAGCGGACCCATTCCAGCTCCTCGGCCAGGCGCTTGGCCAGTTTTTGGTCCTTCTTGCCCTGGATCTCCATCCGGGAGCGCTTCTTCTCGAGGTAGGTGGAGTAGTTGCCCTCGTAGGGGTAGAGCCGTCCGCGGTCGACCTCACAGATCCACTCGGCCACATGGTCGAGGAAGTATCGGTCGTGAGTCACGGCCAGGACTGCACCCTCATAGGAGGCCAGGTGCTGCTCGAGCCACAGCACGGACTCCGCGTCGAGGTGGTTGGTGGGCTCATCGAGCAGCAGGAGGTCAGGCTTGGACAGCAGCAGCTTGCACAGGGCCACACGACGGCGCTCACCACCGGAGAGGTGCGTGACCGGTTCGTCGCCGGGTGGGCAACGCATGGCATCCATGGCCTGTTCCAGCTGGGAGTCGAGATCCCAGGCGTTGGCGGCGTCGATATCCGACTGCAGGGTGCCCATCTCTTCCATCAGGGCATCGAAGTCGGCATCGGGGTTGGCCATCTCATCACTGATCTCGTTGTACCGGACCAGCTTCTGGTATATCTCCCCCACACCCTCCTGGACATTGCCCAGGACCGTCTTCTCCTCGTTCAGGGGCGGTTCCTGCTGCAGGATGCCCACTGAGTAGCCGGGTGAGAGCCGGGCCGAGCCGTTGGAGGGCTCGTCGAGACCGGCCATGATCTTCAGGATTGTGGACTTACCGGCTCCATTGGGGCCGACCACACCGATCTTGGCTCCGGGGAAGAAGGACATGCTCACGTCATCGAGGATGACCTTGTCGCCGACCTTCTTACGGGCGGACTCCATCTGGTAAACGAATTCAGGCATACCAAGAGCCTATCGAAGTTTCTGGGCTACGCGGGCCTGGCCGGGGATGACGTACAGCCAGGGTGTCCAGGGCCGCAGCCAGACGAACAACACCGTGATCAACATAGTGATCGTGGTCATCAGCACCACCTGAAGCCCCGTCTCGAGGTCGGTGTGCCGGAAGACGTTATCTCGTAGCGCGATGATCACCGGGAAATGGGCCACATAGACCACGATGGAGCTGCGGCCGCACCATTCGATGAAACGCACCAGGCCCCCGCGGGGCAGCCTGGGGGCCAGCCAGAGCAGCACTGCGATGCCGAGTACCGAGATACCGGCGGCAGCAAAGCTGCCGACCCTGAGGCTTCGGTCGTCGTAGCCCATATGCGCCAGATAGGCGGTGAGCAGCAGCAGTGGCAGCATCAGCAGCCAATGCGTTCTCACCCAACGTTGGATGAGTCGCCCTGCCCAGGCCCCGAGGAAGAAGAACGCCCCGTACCAGAAGGTACTGCCCAACAGGCCCCCGTGGACGGCATCGGTACTGACATAGGTGGTGATCATCGCCAGGAAGAGTCCGAGGAACCCCCAGCTGTAACCATGTGGGATATATGCCATCAGGGGCTTGAAGATCATTGCAGCCGAGTAGCACAGCAGCAGTGCCATGAGGAACCAGAGGTAGTCTCCGGTGACCAGCAGTCCCAGCAGATCATTGGGGACACCCACGCCTCCATTGATGAGGAATCCGTAGATGAACATCCATACCAGCAGCGGCCACAGGATTGCGGCGACTTTGCCCCAGATGTACAGCGGCAGCGGCTTGGCCAGTGAGCGGTGCAGCAGCATGCCGGACATAAACATCAGAAGCGGCATCCGGAAAGGCGTGAGGTGGCGGTTGACATCGGACCACCATTCCACGGAGGCTCCGGCGATGATCTGACTGTTGGCGTGCAGGATGACCACCAGGAGCACGGCGATGCCCCGGAGAAAATCCATCCACTGCATTCGGGCAGCCGTCTGTGCGGGTGCGGTCTGGGGTTTCACGTCGGACAAGGTTACTCCAAGTAATCAGTACACACACGGTGATTGGGGATGTCGCGGTGCATTACCCAGAGCCCGTGGTCGTCTGCGGTGACAGTTTCGAAGCCGAGTTCCTCGGCGCGGTCGAATGCTTCCTCAGGGGTCAGCGGATCATTGCCGCCGAGTTCGTCTTCCCAACTATCAATGATCAGCCAGTTGACCTTCTCATCATCGAGTGCCCCGGCCAAGCCCACATGGGTGCGGGTGGTCAGGTGCGGGGCGGCGGTGTCCGCAGCCTCAACACAGGCGCCGTCGGGGATTTCATCCACTGCCCTCTGGTGAGCAGCCGCACGGTCCGGTGCGGACCACGTCTGTCCGGTATAGGTGAAGTGCAGAGGGAAGATGTGGTGCTCACGGGGGGCAGCGAACTGCATGGCTACTCCCCCGATGAGGCTGAGAATGATCAGCCCCGCCGGCAGGATCAAAGCCGGCCGGTATTCATCAGCTGCCTTGGCAGAGAATCGACTCCGGATGCGGCGCAGGGTGTCGAAGGCGGCCAGGATGAATATCACTGCCAGGATGGCATCGTAGTGATAGACCAGGCCCCAGACAGTCAGCCGGTCGTTGAACAGCCTCGAGAGCAGGATCGGCATGCCGATGAGCACATAGGGCGACGCCAGCGGCAATAGCCACAGCGGCAGGAAATGCGCGGTGAGCAATGCGATCTTCAGATAGTGGTCCACCAGCACCGGAAGAGCATTCCACGGCTGGGTCAGCAGGAATACTGCAGCGGCCGAGGCGCTGGGGCCCAGGGCGGTGTAGTCCCAGTAGGAGAATTCTCCATCGGCTGCGAAATGCGGGATCACCACGCCCAGGGCGATCCACAGTCCGACCAGACCGGCGATGGCCAGCACAGCCGCCGGCAGCCAATGTCGCCTGATGGCCAGCACCACGGCGATGGCCATCAGGGTCGCGCCCATATCCTCGCGGACCAGCAGCAGCACTGAGGAGAGGATGACCGCCAGCCATGGACGCTGGTGGTGGATGGCCCAGATCACCCAGCCGATGATCGGGACGCCGAAGGCGATCTCATGGAAGTCCCAGTCGATGAAGGCCTGGAAGGGCCACCACAGCAGCATCGCGGCTGCGGCGAGGATCCCCACCCGGTGGCTGAACCAGTCACGAACCAGCAGGTACACCGGCACCGCCGCGGAGACGAGCAGGACGATCATCGCCAGGTTGAGCACTCTGGGGTCGTCCCAAATCCAGTACAGCGGGGCCAGCAGGGCGATGATGGGGTGGAAATGGTCACCCAGGAGGTGGAAACCCTCACCCTTGATCGGCACGATCGGAGCGTCGAATTGTGCGTACTGGCGTACTGCCTGATCGAAGATCCCCAGGTCGTACCCACGGGCTTCAAAGTTCCGGAACCGCAGCAGAGAATGGGCCAAGTACAGGGCAGCTGCCCCGGCCAAAACGGCGCAGAGGCTCAGCCAGTGCTTGGCCGGGATGCGCTGACTCACTTGTGCAGCTCCTCAGCGGTCTTGGGCTCAGACTCCTGCGCGGCTGAGTCGACTGTTGCCCGCGGTTCGGCTCTTAGCCGGAGCCGGTGGAAAGTCTCCAGGGCGTAGACCTTCGTGGTGCCGGGGATCCGAAACCTGATCGGTGATTGGAACCAGCCCTTGGTCCAGACCCAGTGAGTCCCGGGCAGCAGACCGATGAGGATCATGCAGATCACCGAGGTGGTCACTGACAGCTGGATCATCTCCTGGTCCAGGTTCAGGAAGCTCCAGATGGAGAGCTGATCCTGGGCTCCGTAGCAGATGAAGAAACCGACGGTGAAGATGACCCATTTGGTCTGCCAGTCATTGCGAATCCCGATGGCGGCGAACAGTGGCAGCAGCCACAGCAGGTACCAGGGGTGAATAATCGGTGAGAGCACAACCAGGGCGGTGAATGCCCAGGTCATCCGGTGCATGACGTGTTTATCGCGGCCGATGAACATCAGCACCAGAACGATGACGACACTGACCAGCCGTCCGATGACCCGGATGGTGTCCAGGGTCCAGTCGGTGTCCTGGCCGAAGGCGGCCAAGGTATTGCTCACCGCGTCGTCGATGATTCCCATCGGAGACCAGAAGGATTTACCGGTGTCTCCAGTTCCGGCCAGCACCATCAGCCAGCCGAAGCCGTAGCCGTTGATCCAGCCGACCACCAAGAGCAGTGCCCCGGAGATCCCGGCAGTGTAGAACCAGTATTTGAATTTCGTCAGCCAGTCGGTCTCCCCCTGCGTCTTGGCTGCAGCCCAGAGCAGTGCGATGAACGGCAGCAGCACCATGGAGATGATCTTCATCCCGATCGAGACAGTGATCAGGACAGTAGCCAGCACTCCCCTGCCTTTGGCCGCATAGTAGATACCTGCCACCGCGAAGCCCATCATCAGTGCATCGTTATGTGCCGAGGAGATGAAGCTGATGATGAACAGGGGGTTCGCGCAGGTCAGCCATTGGGCTCGCCCCCCGTGGACTCCGTAATGAGCCGCCAGCTTCGGCAGATAGGCCATCAGCAGGATCACACCGGCTACACAGGCCAGCCGGAACAGCAGCACCGCGGCATCGACATGGTGGTCGGTCACCCACATTCCTGCGGCTTCGATCCACAGGAACATGGGGCCATAGGGGGTCTCGGACTGGGCCCACATGGGGTCGGTGCCGAAATGGAACCAGTTGTCCAGCTGAGAGACCCCCTCCTGGTAAGGATCCCGGCCGGTGAGCACCAATCGGCCCTGGTTCACATAGGCGTAGACATCCCGGGAGAAGATCGGCACACAGATCAGATGCGGGATCGACCACACTGCGGTGGAGATATTGACCACCCGCAGAGAGCCCGGAAGCCAGGACTTCCGGTCAGCCTCACGTAGGGCGCGGCCCAGCAGCAGCCAGGCATGGAACATCACCCAGCAGCCCAGGGTCAGGGCGACCGTTGAGACGTTGACGCCCCAGTCCTCGGTCCGCAGTGGCCGGACCAGGTCCCAGCGGTTAATACTGGAAGCCCCGGCCAGCCAGCCGACACCGAAGGAGCCGATGAGCACCAGCAGCGACCCCACCAGTCCCCAGGCCAGGGCAAAGGGCACCCCGGGACTGGTCAGGGTGAGGCGCTGCTGAGTCTCAGCTGCTGGGGTTCTGGGCACCTGTAGAAATTACCATCATGGTGCTCAGATCAGCGGGTACTTCACCGGTTCGGACTGGGCGATGTGCTCCATCACACGGACCACCTGGGCGGAATAGCCGAATTCGTTGTCGTACCAGACGTA
Source organism: Nesterenkonia sedimenti (assembly GCF_012641515.1). GTDB lineage: Bacteria > Actinomycetota > Actinomycetes > Actinomycetales > Micrococcaceae > Nesterenkonia > Nesterenkonia sedimenti. Next base: position 376,234 of record NZ_JABAHY010000001.1, read on the forward strand.
GAGAATCGCTTGGTTGCCGTTGACAATAGTTGCCAGTCCGTCGACGACACCAGCGGCGCTGGAGCCGACGAAATCGGTGGAGACCACCTCGGCGGAGTCGATGTAGTCCACCTGACTGTGCAGGGGACCCTCCAGGGATTCTGCCCGCAGGAAGCGGTTGAGGTCCTCTTTGGAGGCCGGGGCTTTGTCCAGCTCCAGGTTCAGGATCGCCATGGAGACATCGGGGGTGGGCACCCGGATGGCGTTACCGGAGAGTTTGCCGGCGAGTTCCGGCAGCGCCTTGGCCACGGCCTTGGCAGCACCTGTCTCGGTAAGCACCATATTCAGTGCTGCCGAGCGCCCGCGGCGTTCACCCTTGTGGAAGTTATCGATCAGGTTCTGATCATTGGTGTAGGAATGCACGGTCTCCACATGGCCGTGGTCGATGCCATAGGTGTCATGCATCAATTTGGCCACCGGTGTGATGGCATTGGTGGTGCAGCTGGCCGCTGAGAGCAGTTTGTCGTCATCGGTGATGTCCCCGTGGTTGACCCCGTAGACGATGTTCTTGATATCGCCCTTGCCGGGGGCGGTCAGCAGCACCCGGGAGGCACCCTTGGACTGCAAGTGCTGGCTGAGGCCCTCCTCATCGCGCCAGATACCGGTGTTGTCGACCACGAGTGCATTGTCGATGCCGTAGGCGGTGTAGTCCACCTCGGTGGGGTTCGATGCGTAGATCACCTGGATGTAGGTGCCATTGGCGATGATCGCGTTGTTTTCCTCATCAACCCGGATAGATCCGGCGAAAGGCCCGTGCACGGAGTCCCGGCGCAGCAGTGAGGCGCGCTTGGCAAGGTCATTGCCCTTCCCCTTGCGGACCACGATGGCCCGCAGGCGCAGGCCTGATGCCGAGGAGGCGTGGCCGACCAGGATCCGGGCCAGCAGGCGTCCGATCCGGCCGAAGCCGTAGAGGACCACATCCTGGGGCTCTGCTCGCCCCTGGCCCTGTTTGCCGACGACATCGGCCAGCTCGGTCTGCAGGAAAGCTTTGAGGTCGGAGCCACCGGAGTTCTTGAACTTATTGTTCAGCCGGGCAAGGTCGATGCTGGCGGCTCCGAGGTTGAGTTCGGTCAGGGCTTGGACCAGCGGAAGAGTTTCGGAGATGGGGAGTTCGATCTCATCGACCTGCCGAGCGAACCGGTGGGCTTTGAGAATATCGATCGCCGACTGATTGACCAGCTGGCGGCCGTAGATACCGGTAACGACATTGTTTTCCCGGTAGAGCCGGCCGATCCGCGGGATCATGGCTTCTGCCTGAGCCTCGCGGTCGATCCACTCGTTGAGATGCTTGCTCACTTCGGACAAGGGTTGGTTCCTCCCGGTCGGACGTCTTTGTCGGACCCAACTCTATCCAATAATGCGGACAGGTCGGCCGATAAGCCGGGTTCTGTCGAAGGATCATCATCCATCTGGGTTCCGCGTTGCCGCGGACCTCAAGCAGTCAACCCGGATACTCGGGCGGGCAGCCCTCAAACGTATCCTGCTCGACCTTGCTCCGGATGGGGTTTACCGAGCCGCACCGGTCACCCGGTGCGCTGGTGGTCTCTTACACCACCGTTTCACCCTTACCCCTGGTGGGGCGGTCTGTTTTCTGTGGCACTGGCCTGCGGGTTACCCCGAGTGGGCGTTACCCACCATCCTGCCCTGGGGAGCCCGGACTTTCCTCGGTGTGCCGGTGACACACCGCGATGATCTGGCCGACCCGTCCGCCCCTGAGCGTACCAAGGCCAGGTCATCAACGCCCATACGAGACCAGTGAGCACCACCAACCAGACCACATACATGGGCCAGGGTCCCAGGTAGTCGATCAAGGATGCTCCCGCTGGCGGCTCGTTGAGGAAGCCGTAGTTGGTGCCCAGCTGGGCGTTGACCGGGATCAGAATCGCTGCCCAGGCCAGAGCTGCCGCATAAGCGATGAAGAAGTCCCTCCACCCAGGCCTATGCCCGAACCCCCAGACCAGGGCCAGCGGGACTAGCAGGGCTGCAATATGCAGCCCCCAGTAGAAGGCGAAGTCAATGCTCAGCAGGTCCAGCTGACTGTGATGCGGGGTGAGCATCGCCTGCGTATTCAAGGTCAGGCCCCAGTAATAACTGATCGCGATTGCCCAGCGGGCCCGCGTGATCAGTGCTACTGCAGCGATCACCCGCAAGAGATCGGAGTAGTGCAGGGGCAGGGACTCCTGCAGGGTCCAGTTCTCCGGGAGCATGGGAAGTCCGGTCCAGATCAGGGAGAAGAACAGCAGAATCCAGCCAGCGGCAGGTACTGCATATTGCTCAGCAGCCGTATTGCGGATCCTTCTGGCGAGGATGATCACCACTGCACACAGCACCACGGTGACTGCCAGGGTGCCTAAGTGGATGGGGCCGAATTGCTCGTTCACGCCACCTAAGTCTAGGTTCCGGCGCATGACAGCGGTGTTGCTAGGCTGTCGGGGTGAAAATTCTGCTTCCGCCCAGTGAAGGCAAGACCGCCCCCGACTCCTTCGGTGATAACCGGCTCGACCTCGGCTCCCTTATCTTCCCGGACCTATGCGAGGCTCGCACCGAGGTGATGGACTCCTTGGCCGAGGTCAGCGCAGGCGAGGACGCCCAGTCAGTGTTGAAGGTCGGGGCGAAAGCTATGGCTGAGGTCGGCGCGAATACGCAGCTGAGTTCCTCCCCTGCCGCTGAGTCCTGGCAGATCTACACCGGGGTCCTCTACGAGGCGCTGGGGGCGTCGTCGTTGTCTGAGGCAGAACTCGCCCGGGCAGCCGAGGACGTGTTGATCTTCTCGGGTCTGTTCGGGGTGACAGGGTTCGCCGACAAAATTCCGGTCTATCGCTGTTCCATGGATGTGAAGCTGCCGGGCCTGGGGAACCTGGGCATCTATTGGAAGAAGCAGCTGGCTGAGCCGATGGACCGGATGGTCGGTGACCAGCTGGTGGTCGACTGCCGCTCGGGCAGCTATCAGAAGACCTGGCCGGGTCCGGCTGAGCAGGTCCTGCAGGTCAATAACTTCACGGAGAAGGATGGCCAGCGCAAGGTGGTCACGCATTTTGCCAAGCATGCCCGGGGCGAGCTGACCGGACTGCTGCTGCGTCAGCCCAGGCCGGCGGAGACCATCGACGAGGTTGCCGAGGTCGCCGCTCAGCGCTGGACAGTAGAGATCCGGCCCGCTGAGGGACGCAAACCCCACCAGCTGGACCTGGTCTCTAAATAAACAGGGCCGGATCCAGCTCGTAGTGAGCTGGGTCCACCAGGGGCTTATGCTCCTCTTCGCGACGTTTGCGATCCTTGGCCGGAACGCCGATCAGCACTGAGTGTGCTGGCGCTGATTTGACCACTACGGCATTGGCTCCGACGGCTGACTGTTCGCCGATCTCCACCGGGCCCAGAACTTTGGCCCCGGCCCCGACGGTGACGCCATCGTGCAGGGTCGGATGACGTTTGGTCTGTTCCAGGGAGGTTCCTCCGAGGGTGACGCCCTGGTAGAGCATGCAGTCATCACCGATCTCCGTGGTCTCACCGATGACCACACCCATGCCGTGGTCAATGAAGAACCGCCGGCCGATCGTGGCTCCGGGGTGAATCTCGATGCCGGTGAGGCTTCGGGTCACCTGGGAGACCACCCGGGCGGGGGTCTTCAGGGGTTTGACCTGCCACATCTTATGGGCGAGCCGGTGGGCCCAGATAGCGTGCAGTCCGGAATAAGCCAGCACAATCTCGGCGTCCGAACGTGCCGCGGGATCGTGCTCCCGGGCATTCTTGATGTCCTCGCGCAGTCTGGAAAGGATCCCCACGGTCAGCCTCGGATGTCTTCGTAGAGCAGGGTGGAAATATAGCGTTCACCGAAGTCCGCGGCGATGGTGACAATGAGCTTGTCCTTCATCTCCTCCCTGGCGGCAATCTCCAGGGCTGCTGCCACCATGGCGCCGGTGGAGATACCGCCGAGAATGCCTTCCTTGGTGCCCAGCTCGCGGGAGGTGGTGATGGCCTTCTCCAGATTGGCGGTGATCACCTCGTTGTAGATCTCGGTGTCCAATACATCCGGGACGAAGTTCGGGCCGATGCCCTGGATCTTATGCGGGCCTGCGGCTCCGCCGGAGAGGATCGGTGAGTCCTCGGGCTCCACCGCCACAATGTGGAGGTCGCTGTTGTATTCACGCAGTTTGCGGCCGGCTCCAGTGATGGTCCCACCGGTGCCGATGCCGGAGACCAGGACATCCACGGCTCCGTCAGTGTCCTGCCAGATCTCCTCACCGGTGGTGTTGTAGTGGATCTGGGGGTTGGCTTCATTGGCGAACTGCCGGGCCCAGATGGCGTTGTCGGTCTCCTCGACGATCTGCTTGGCCTTCTCCACAGCACCGCGCATTCCCTCAGCACCGGGGGTCAGCACGATCTCTGCCCCATAGGCCCGCAGCATGACCCGACGCTCAGTGGACATGGTTTCGGGCATGGTCAGCACCACGCGGTAGCCGCGGGCGGCTCCGACCATTGCCAGGGCGATGCCGGTGTTGCCGGATGTGCCCTCCACGATCGTTCCGCCGGGTTTGAGCACTCCGGCGGCCTCGGCGGCGTCGACGATTGCCGTACCGATCCGGTCCTTGACGGATGAGGCCGGGGAGTAGAACTCCAGTTTGACAGCCACATTGCCGGGCAGACCCTCAGTGAGTGCGTTCAGCCGGACTAGGGGGGTATTGCCGACAGCTTCGGTGATGTTGTTGAGCAGGGCCATGGTGCTCACGTCCTTTCGGTGGACTGACGATTGCCTGTGTTGCCTGACTTCGGTGATAAGCCTATCTAGAGAACCGGCTGGTCCTCACGCAGCCACTGGGACCAATTTGCCCGCAGCTTCGCGATCTTGGGGTCAATGATGAACTGGCAGTAGCCGACCTCGGGACGCCGGGCGTGGAAGTCCTGATGTTCAGCCTCGGCCTCGTAAACCTCTGCAAGGGGTTCCAGGGAGGTCACAATGGGGTCCTGAAAGTGCTGCTGGGCAGTGTCGATGGCCGCTTGGAATTCCCGCTTCTCCTCCTCAGAGGAGTAAAACATCGCCGACCGGTACTGTGGTCCGACATCGTGTCCCTGTCGGTTCAGGGTGGTGGGGTCATGGGTGGAGAAGAACACGTCGAAGAGCACCTGGGCAGGCAGCTGCTCGGGATTGAAGGTGATCTCCACGGCCTCGGCGTGCCCGGTGGTCCCGGAACAGACTGCGTAGTAGTTGGCGGTCTGTGCCGTGCCGCCGGTGTAGACCGAGCGCACCCGGGTCACGTCTTTGAGCTTACGAGCGATTGAGTCCAGGCACCAGAAGCATCCGGCGCCGAGGACCACTGTCCGGTCAGTCATACCGGTGCAAACTCAGCCGAGCGGCGGTTCATTCCTGGTGCCGGATCATCTTCAGGGGTAGAAATGGAGTCATGGGTGAGACGACTCCAACACTGCAGCAGGTCCTCGACGTCGTAGAAGAGCTTTGGCCGGCCTCGCTGGCTGAGTCCTGGGATGCGGTGGGGCTGGTGGCTGGGCGCCGCAGCGCCCCGGTGCAGAAGATCCATTTTGCCGTGGATCCGGTCTCAGCAGTCGTTGAGGAGGCCTGCGCTGCCGATGCGGATCTGCTGATCACCCATCATCCGCTGCTGCTGCGCGGGGTGAACTCCGTGGAGGCTGGCACTTTCAAGGGTGAGGTGATTCACCGGCTGATCGAATCTGGTTGCGCCCTGTTGACCGCTCATACCAATGGGGACTCCGCGGTGGGCGGAGTCAATGATGTCCTCGCCGAGATCCTGGGCCTTCAGGATGCCCGCCCGCTGAAACCGGCCGAGGAAGGTCTGGATGAGGAGGGCCTGGGCCGGATCGGCACCCTGCCGCAGACCACCACCCTGGGCGATTTCGCCGCCACTGTCTTCGGTATCCTGCCTGCAGTCGCCGGTGGTGTCCGGGTGGCCGGTGACCGGGACGGATTGGTCCAGCGGGTCGCCCTCTGCGGCGGTGCCGGTGATTCTCTCTTAGCCGCAGCGCGGGCGACTGAGGCTGATGTGTACATCACCGCTGATCTGCGTCATCACCCGGCTTCTGAGGCGCGGGAGGCGGTGGCCGGCCAACGGCCCTATCTGATCGATGTTTCGCATTTCGCCAGTGAGTGGCTCTGGCTGCCTGCAGCCGCCCAGACTCTGGACCGTCGCCTCGGTGATGCCGGATATGAGGTGGAGATTGCGGTCTCGGGTATCAACACCGACCCCTGGGATTTCGTCATAACGCCCCGCTAGTTCCGCCGGCGCGTACACGCCGCGCTCGGCTCTCGGATAGCTTACTCCATCCATCACGACCTAAAGTCGTCGCTCACGCTCCTCATACGCAGCTGCGCTGCTCCACGGTAAGGTAGTCCCCCGTGACTGATCTGATTATTGAGGCCGACGGCGGTTCCCGCGGCAACCCCGGTATCGCCGGGGCAGGTGCCCTTGTTCGTAATACCGACGGCGAGATCCTGGCCACTAAAGCCGTGCCCCTGGGCAAGGCGTCGAATAACGTTGCCGAGTACACCGGTCTCATCGAGGGCCTGAAACTGGCCCGCGAGATCGATCCGGCCGCCTCAGTGGAGGTCCTGATGGACTCCAAACTGGTGGTGGAACAGATGAGCGGCCGGTGGAAGATCAAACATGAGGATATGAAGCGCCTGGCCGCTGAGGCCGCGAGCATCCTCTCCCCTATGCAGGTCACCTATACCTGGATTCCACGGGCCAAGAACGGCGACGCCGACGCCCTGAGCAATGAGGCCATGGACGCCTCAGCGGCCGGAACCGATTGGGACCCGGCCGCCAGCAGAGTCGGTTAGGACTCAGACCTCGGTTTCAGTGCGGTCGTCTGACCAGCGGGTGTGGAAAGTCCCCGGCTTATCCACCCGCTGGTAGGTGTGAGCGCCGAAGTAGTCGCGAAGGCCCTGGGTCAGCGAGGCCGGCAGCCGGTCCCGGCGCAGGGAGTCGTAGTAAGCCAGCGATGAGCTGAACACCGGTGCCGGAACTCCATAGGTGGCCGCTGCCGCCACCACACGACGCCAGGCGGGCAGGCATTCGGCGATGGCCTCGGTGAACTCCTCGGCCAGCAACAGGTTCCGGGGTTGTTCCTCGGAGCCCTCATAGGCCTTCATGATGGTGTCCAGCAGGTCCGCGCGGATGATGCAGCCGGCCCGCCACAGGGAGGCGATGGTCCGCATATCCAGTTCCCAGCCGTATTCCTGGGCTGCGGCGGTGAGCATATCGAAGCCCTGGGCGTAAGAGACCAGTTTGGAGGCGTAGAGCGCCTTGCGCACATCCTCCACAAAGTCCTGTCGGGCATCCCCGGAGCCGTAGAGCTCCTCGGCGGTGACGGCCTCGTTGATTCCTGCCGGGAAGACCTGGTTGGTGATCTCGCGCAGGCCCAGCTGGGAGGAGATGGAGCGGGCGAAGACGGATTCTGCGATGGTGGTCACCGGGGAGCCGACCTCCAGGCCGGAGATGGCTGTCCAGCGGCCGGTGCCCTTCTGCCCGGCGGCGTCGACGATGACATCGACCAGGGGCCGACCGGTGAGCTCGTCTTCCTGCTCGAGGACCTCGGAGGTGATCTCGATGAGGTAGGAGGCCAGATCGGTGGTGTTCCATTCCCGGAAGACACCGGCCTGTTCGGCCGGTTCCAGTCCGGCCAGTGAACGCATGAGGTCGAAGGCCTCGCCGATGACCTGCATATCGGCGTATTCGATCCCGTTGTGCACCATCTTCACGAAGTGGCCGGCGCCGTCCGTGCCGACCCATGCGCAGCAGGGTTCGCCGTTGTAGTCGGCGGCGATCTTCTCCAGCATCGGTCCCAGGGATTCATAGGATTTCTTGGATCCGCCGGGCATGATGGAGGGCCCGTTGAGTGCGCCTTCTTCGCCACCGGAGACTCCGACGCCGACGAAGTGCAGACCCTTCTCCGCCAGGGCGGCCTCGCGCCGCCGGGTCTCCTCATAGAAGGAGTTACCGGCGTCGATGACGATATCGCCTTCTTCCAGCAGGCCGGTCAGCTCGTCGATGACGGCATCTACCGCGGCTCCGGCCTTGACCATGATCAGCACCCGGCGCGGCCGTTCCAGGGATTCCACCAGCTCAGCCAGGGACTCGGTGCGCACGAAAGTCCCCTCATTGGAGTAGGAGTTGATGAGCGCATCGGTTCGGGCGGAAGTCCGGTTGTGCAGGGCTACGGTGTAGCCATTCCGGGCCAGGTTCCGGGCGAGGTTCGCGCCCATCACGGCCAGTCCGGTTACTCCAATATCAGCGCCCACTATGTCTCCTAGGTCGGGGGTCGGATGCTGAAGTCCATCCTATAGGGGAAGCTGTGGCGTTGGGTCGGAGCCACGAAACCGGAGGATCCCTTGTGGGGAGCCGACACCGCCGTCAGGCGGTTCGGCGAGTAAAGGAGGAGGTTTCGGGGCGGAGGGGCACCCAACGCCACCTGAGCATCAGTCCCCTACAGCGTTGCGTCCGCGCTGGACGATCCGCGGATCTGGCTCCCCGACCACCTCATGGTCCTTCCCCTCGTATTCAAACTGGGAGAGGAAATACCGCATGGCGTTGAGCCGGGCCCGCTTCTTGTCATTGGACTTGATGGTGATCCACGGCGCGTGATCGGTGTCTGTGCGCCGGAACATCTCTTCTTTGGCCTCGGTATAGGCCTCCCACCGGTCCAGTGACTCCAGGTCCATGGGGGAAAGCTTCCACTGCCGGACGGGATCGATCTGCCGGATCGCGAAGCGGGTGCGCTGTTCCCGCTGTGTGACGGAGAACCAGAATTTGGTCAGATGCACTCCAGCGTCGATGAGCATCTGTTCGAAGACCGGCGCTTGGTTCATGAAGACTTCGTATTCGGCATCAGAGCAGAAGCCCATCACCCGCTCGACTCCGGCACGGTTGTACCAGGAGCGGTCGAAGAGCACCATCTCTCCGGCTGTGGGCAGGTGGTAGATATAACGCTGGAAGTACCATTGGCCGCGTTCCCGGTCACTGGGTTTATTCAGCGCCACTACCCGGGCGGTACGTGGGTTGAGGTGTTCGGTGAACCGTTTGATGGTTCCACCCTTGCCGGCGGCATCGCGGCCCTCAAAGACAATGACGTGCTTAAGCCCGTAGTCCTCAGCCCAGTACTGAAATTTCAGCAGTTCTACCTGAAGGTGGTACTTCTCGATCTCGTAGAGATCACGGCTGAGCCGGTATTCGTAGGGGTAGTTCTCCTGCCAGGTCTCCACGGCATTGCCCTGGGGGTCAATGAGATCGGGGTCAGGGGTATGACCATCCTGAACGGTGTATCCCCCGGCGCGCAGCTGGTCGATGAACTCCCGCAGATTCTGCCGCGGCTTATTGGCCTCGAGCCCTTCCCAGAGATCCTGTTTCACGATAGCTGCTGCCCTTCCTACGACTCGATGACGACGGCGTCATCTCACAACCCGCGTGTAAACGGGGCGTGAACGGTGACTTACCAGCCTACAGCGCCTGCTCCCCCATCTGCCCCGAACGGGCCAGAGCTGTGAGGCGGGAGACGGTCCGGTAGTACTTCTTCATGTATCCGCCGGAGAGCATCTCCTCGGTGAACAGCGCATCAAAGGGCACACCGGAGGCGATGATCTTCACATTCTGGTCGTAGAGCCGGTCTGCCAGGACTACAAAGCGCAGTGCCAGGGACTGGCCTTCGATCGTCTCGACGTCTTTGAGCACCAGGACATCGACACCGCTGATCAGCTGACGGTAACGGCTGGGGTGGACTTTGGAGAGGTTCTCGCACAGAGGGCCGAAATCGTCCACGGCGATCTCCTGGTCCCCATAGTGTTCAACGGCGAAGTCCTCCAGTTCCCCTGTGCTCAGCGGAGCCGGGGCCTCAGGCAGCCCACGGTGCCGGTAGTCCTCACCGTCGACCCGAATGACCCGGAACTGATCGGCCAGTACCTGGATCTCACGCTTGAAGTCGCTGGCGGCGAACCGGCCCTCACCCAGGGAGCCGGGCAGGGTGTTCGAGGTTGCGGCGAGCTTGACCCCGGCATCAGCCAGTTCACGCAGCAGCCGCGACATCAGGGTGGTGTCCCCGGCGTCGTCGAGCTCGAATTCGTCGATACAGACCAGCTGATAGTCGCTGAGCACCTCCACGGTTTTGCGGAAGCTCAGGGCGCCGACGAGGTTGGTGTATTCCACGAAGGTGCCGAAGGCGCGCTTCTCAGCGGGGACCCCCTGCTCGCCGGCTGCATGGTAGAGCGAGGCCAAGAGGTGGGTTTTGCCCACACCGAATCCCCCGTCGAGGTAGATTCCGGCCGGTCCGGTGGGCTTTTTCCCCCCGCCGAAGAGTTTGCCGAAGAATGACGACGACGCCTGCTTGCCCAAAGTGCGTGAGAAGCCCCTCAGCGCCTCCACTGCCTCGGTCTGTGAGGGGTGTTGGGGATCGGGGATGTAGCTGTCGAAGGAGACCTCGGCGAAGCGGAAGGAAGGCTCCAGACCGGCCAGGAGGTCATCGACTGTGACCTGCGGGGTGCGCTCGGCAAGTGGTTGGGCAGCAAAAGACATGGCCTCCACTCTACGCCGACTCCGGGGCTGGGCTCAGGCTGCGGGCTTCAGCTCCCTGCGCAGGATCTTGCCGGTGCGCGATTTCGGCACCTGCTCGATGAACTCCACCTCGCGGATTTTCTTATAGGGAGCCACGCGGGCGGCCACATATTCCATGACCTCCTCGGCGCTGAGCTCAGCGGGATTTCCCTGGGCATCGGCCTGCCGGACCACGAAGGCTTTGGGGATCTCCTCGCCTTCGGCGCTGGGCACTCCCACCACGGCGGCATCGGCGATCTTCTCGTGCTCCAGCAGCAGGGCTTCCAATTCGGCTGGAGGCACCTGGTAGCCCTTGTATTTGATGAGCTCTTTGAGCCGGTCCACCACTGTGAACCAGCCCCCGGAGTTGTAGACGGCGATATCTCCGGTGCGCAGCCATCCGCCTTCCATAAGTGTCGCCTCAGTGGCTGTGGGGTTGTTGAGGTATCCCTTCATAACCATGGGTCCGCGGACCCACATCTCCCCGGCTGCGGAGTCTCCAGTCTCAGGCACCTCGATGTCCTCACCGGTGGCGGGGTCGACCAGCTTAGTCTCCACCAGTGGGACACCCGGTCCGATGGAACCTTGGGGGTACTGGTCCTGACCATACGGAGACAGATGGGAGACCGGGGAGAGCTCGGTCATCCCGAAGCCTTGGCTGAGCTCGCAGCCCAGCCGGGTGGAGACGGCCTTGGCAGTGCCCTCATCCAGAGGTGCCGCTCCGGAGAGGATGGAGATCAGACTGTCGGTGTTGTACTGATCCACCAGGGGGTGCTTGGCCAGGGCCACGGCGATCGGCGGGGCGATGAAGGAGACCTCAATGCGCTGGTCCTGGATGATGCGCAGGAAGTCCTCGAGGTCGAATTTCGCCATGGTGACGACTTTGGCCCGCCGGTAGAGACCGAAGTTCATCAGCACGGTCATCCCGTAGATGTGGAACATCGGCAGTACAGCCTGGATCGGTACCCCGGGCCCGGCTGGAAGCAGATACTGGATCTGACAGGTATTGGCCACCAGGTTCTGGTGGGTGAGCATCACGCCTTTGGGCGCTCCGGTGGTGCCTGATGAGAACGGCAGCACCGCCAGATGCTCCTGGGGGTCGATATTGACCTCCGGCGGTTTAAGTCCCTCACCCAGCAGCCGCAGCAGAGAAGGGTGCACCCCGTCCTCGTCGAGCAGGATGATCGATTCAGTGCCTAGTCCTGCCTCTTCAGCCCCGGCCACTGCGTTCTCAGCCAGAGCTGAGACGGTGATCATCATCCGGGCACCGGCTGCGCGAATCTGTTTGGCCACCTCACCTGCGGTGTACATGGAGTTCACTGTGGTGGCGGTGGCCCCGGCGCGCAGAATGCCGTGGAATGCAGTGACGAACTCCGGGATGTTCGGGGCCTGCAGGGCGATCACATCACCGGGGCCGATTCCGCGGGAGGCCAGCGCTCCTGCGAGGAGGTCCACCTGTTCCTTCAGGGCCCCGTAGGTGATCTCCCGACCGGTTTCACCCTGGATCAGGGCGGTTCGTTCGGCATCCTCATCGCTGAGGTTGCCGAAGATCAGCTCATAAATACTTCCCTGAGGAATCTCAACGGGTGCATGCGGACTGGGGATGATGCTCACGTGTTCTCCTTCACTGAAGATATGTGACGCGCATCACCTTACCAGTGAGTAGTGGTCATGCTAATCCGCAGGTTCCACCGGTTCATGCTCCTCTGGCCGGCGCTGTCCCGGTTCCGGACTGGTGAACAGGGCCGTGAGCCACTCCTCTACCCGGCTGTCCCAGCGCTCGGGGTTGCGGTTCCACTCCTTGACGTGGCGGGCACCGGTGAATGGTACGAAGCTAGCCATCTTGTTCCGCCGGGCCAGATCCCGGCTGGGACCATAAGGCACGACGTCGTCGTCGATACTGTGCAGCACCAGAGTTCGCACATGCAGCTGGTCGGATCGGTCGATCCAGTTGAGGATCTTCAGGTCCACCGGTGAGGCCAGTCCGGTCACCCGGCGGCCGGCCTTATTGGAGATGAACCAGCGGGTAAGCCTTCCGATGGGCTCAGGAATCTTCAGTGCCCGAGCTTGATAGGCCAGTACGTCGATCCAGTCGATCACCGGTCCGGTCAGCACCAGCCCGCGGATATGTGCAGCAAGCGGCGAACGATCGGCGGTCTGGAGGCTGATAGCCCCACCCATCGACCAGCCCAGAAGGACGACCTCCTCGGCACCTTGGTCCAGGGCATAGCGGATGGCCTCCTCCACGTCCTCCCATTCGGTCACGCCCAGCCCATACTTCCCATCCGGAGCAGCCGGGGCCTCGCCGTCATTGCGGTAGGAGATCAGAAGGGAGTTGATGCCCAGCCGCCGCATGGCGAAGAGTGCTTTGATCCCTTCGGCGCGGGTGCCGCCGCGACCATGGACCATGATTCCCCAGACGTTCTTGCTGTACAGGGGCGCATTCTCATCAGTTGCCGGAACGTACCAGGCCGGGGCCGGACCACCGGGCAGATCCAGGACAACCTCTTCCGTGGGGAAGCCTGCTGCCTGGGGGCTCAGCCAGGGCACGGATGACCACCAACCGCGCACTGCAGTGCGCAGATCACCACCGGTGACAGCCTCTACCCGGCGGGCCAAAGTGCCGTCCCGGGGTGTGAAGCTGGTGATCTCACCGATTCTGGCGTGCCCCTTTCCGCCGTGGAAGTAGAGCCCGTAGACGCCGTCGACGACTGTCTCATCGGTGGCCGGGAGGATGACCTCATCGCCGTCACTGCCACGGACCACCGCGAGAATCTCGAGGTCCTCAACGCGCTCCTTCACCGGGGTCACCACTACCCGGGCGAAATAGCCGGCCAGCGCGGAGGCTGCAGCGGTGATAGTCATCCCGGCAGCCAGACCTGTGCCCGCCCCCAGCACCACTGACCGCATCCAGGGGGTGGGCTCAGGTTCTCGACGGAATTTCGCCAGCAGCCGTTTGGTCTGACGCTGAGTCTTCAACTGAGCAAGTTCTGCCGAATCGGCGGCCTTCTGCAGCTTCCGCCTGATCTCGCCGTTCATAGACCTCCCACCGTCTGATGACCTGCTGCTCTCTACTCTACGGCCTGAAGCGTAGACTGGTCAGGTGACTGATCCGTTCCGCCAAAAGCTGACCGATTTCGAGTACCACGTGCTGCGCGAAGGTGGCACTGAACGGCCCTATACCGGCGAGCACTGGGACAATAAGGAAGCCGGGACCTATTACTGCCGGGCCTGCGGTGACAAGCTGTTCGAATCCGAGACGAAATTCGACTCCCGCTGTGGCTGGCCGAGCTTCTACCAACCGGCCGAGGGTTCCAATGTCACCTATTTGAAGGACACCTCCATGGGTATGCAGCGGATCGAGGTCCGCTGCGGGTCCTGCGAATCCCATTTGGGCCATGTCTTCGAAGGTGAGGGGTTCTCCACACCCACGGACCTTCGTTACTGCATCAATTCAGTGTCCATGACCTTCGAACCGAAAACAGACGGAGAATGAGCAAGAAACGCGCCACCATCACCCCCGAGCTCGACGCCTCTTTCGCCTCAGATAATGTCGCCGGAGTCAGCCCGGAAGTCATGGAGGCACTGGCCGGCGCCAATCAAGGCGCAGCCCTGCCATATGGGGGTGATCAAGTCTCAGCTGAGCTGACCGACTGGGCAAAGACGGAGTTCGGCGACCAGGCGGAGATCCTCCCGGTCTTCAACGGCACCGGAGCCAATGTGGTGGCCCTGCAGGGACTGCTGCCCCGCTGGGGTGCAGCGATCTGCTCAGCTCAGGCACATGTCAATAATGACGAGGGGGCTGCCCCGGAGCGTCTCGGAGCAATGAAGCTGCTGCCGCGCCCCACAGCTGACGGGAAACTTACCCCGGCCGATATCCAGGCTGAATCCGCAGCCATCGGATTCGTTCACGCGGCACAGCCGGCAGCAGTGACTCTGACTCAGTCCACCGAACTGGGCACCCTCTATACCCCCGCGGAAATCGCTGAGGTCTCAGAGGCTGCCCATGCCCTGGGCATGGGCGTGCATATTGACGGCTCGAGGCTCTCCAATGCTGCGGCGGCCCTGGGTATGGGTCTTGGTGAGATCACCTCTGAGGTCGGAGCTGACATCATCTCCCTGGGTGGGACGAAGAATGGCGCACTGGCAGCTGAGGCCGTCGTCGTGGTCAATCCCGAACGTTGCCACGGCATTGACTACATCCGGAAGTTCTCTATGCAGCTGGCCTCTAAACAGCGCTTCGTCGCCGCACAGCTGCTGGCTCTATTCGGCACCGAGCTTTGGCGGCAGAATGCCAGCCATGCCAACGCCCAGGCTGCGGCCCTGGGCCGGGCCATTGCGGAACTGCCCGGTGCAGCCCTGCCTACCGAACCGGTGGTCAACGCGGTCTTCCCGGAGGTGACCCAGGAGATCGCCGACCGGATTCAGCAGCGCTACCTGGCCCATATTTGGGATACCTCCCCTGCAGGTAAGCCAGTGCTGCGCCTGATGTGCTCCTGGCAGACCACCGAAGAGGATATTTCGGCTCTGGTGGCCTGTGCCGCCGGGTGATTCCTGGCCTGCGCGGCGTGCCTGAGCCAGCCTGCACGACGCTCTCCATAGGCTGATGGAGTGAGCTTATTCGGGCCTGTGAGCGCAGCATCGGGGCTCAGTGGTGTGCCCGAATCCTTCCGCGCCGCTATCTACGAGCTCAAAGCTGCCGAAACCCGCTCCGAAGCAGTGGTCGAGGAGATTCCGGCACCGGCGCGTCTGGCCCCCTATGCTGTGGCCCTGAGCGCGGAGATCGAAGAGCATATGGCCACCGGGCGGTTTATCCTGCTGCATGATCCCGAGGGGCAGGAGTCCTGGAGCGGCACCTTCCGGGTGGTCATCTACATCCGCGCTGAGTTGGAGCCGGAAATGGGCAATGACCCCCTGCTGGCATCAGTTGCCTGGACCTGGCTGGCCGATTCCCTGGCCCAGCACGGTGTTCAGCACACTCAGGCCGGGGGCACCGCTACCCGCATCCTGTCGGAGTCATTCGGCTCCCTGGAGACCCGTGTGGCCAGCAACGACGTCGAACTCCGCGCCTCATGGACACCGGTGGACACCCGTTTCGGGGCGCACCTGGAAGCATGGGCAGATATGGTCTGTTCTTTCGCCGGCCTGCCCCCGCTGCCCGATGGTGTTGTCGCCCTACCCCATCTACGGAGGAATTGAGGCGATGACTCAAACAGAGGAGCAGGTGGAGGCTGAGCTGCCCCTGCATGAGGAACCCGAGGGCGGAAAAGTTCCCGCCGTGATCGATACCGAACGGGGCCTGCAGCGGGCTGCCGAGGCCATTGCCGCGGGCACTGGCCCAGTGGCGGTGGATGCCGAACGGGCCTCCGGTTTCCGCTATGGCCAGCGGGCCTTCCTGGTGCAGCTCAAACGCACCGGTTCTGGGATCTGGCTCATCGATCCAGAACCTTTTGACTCTTTGGCGCCCATCCAGGACGCCATCGGCGGGGCTGAATGGATTCTGCATGCCGCCACCCAGGATCTGCCCTGTCTGGCGGAGTTGGGCATGCACCCCCAGGAGCTTTTCGACACGGAGCTCGCAGCCCGGATGAGCGGGCTGCCGAGGGTGGGCCTCGGCGCTGTGGTTGAGCAGCTGCTCGGTGTACGGCTGGCCAAAGAGCATTCGGCTGCCGACTGGTCCAAGCGACCGCTGCCCGCAGATTGGCTGCGCTATGCGGCCCTGGATGTGGACCTGTTGATTCCCCTGCGCGAGAAGCTCGTGGAGAGTCTTCAGGCGCAGTCCAAAGCCGATTGGGCGCGTGAGGAGTTCGACGCCCTGCGCAGTTTCCAACCTTCGGTGGTCCCCTATGAGGACCGCTGGCGGAAGACCTCGGGCCTGAACCGGCTGAAGTCCCCCCGGCAGTTGGCGGTACTGCGTGAGCTGTGGCGGGCCCGGGAGGATCTTGCCCAGAAACGCGATCTTGCACCGGGACACCTGCTTCCAGATTCAGCGCTGGTCAAAGCCGCCGAGGCCATGCCGAGGACTGTTCCGATGCTGCTGAGCACTGATGGCTTCCACGGCCGGGCCGCCAAACGGGAAGCTCGCCGATGGCTGGCTGCAGTGCAGACCGGGGCCCGCAGTGAGGACCTTCCGGCCAAACATGTCCCATCCGGCACTCCCCCGGCTCCGCGAACCTGGCGGGACAGGAATCCGCGGGCCTTCGCCCAGTTCCGCACGGCCCGGTCGAGACTGGCCCGTCGCGCTGAGGAGCTGGAGATGATGCCGGAGACTCTGCTGGCACCGGCAGTGCTCAAACAGCTGTGCTGGACACCTCCGGAGTCCATCGATCTCGATACGGTCAGTGAGGCCCTGAGGGAGTTCGGCGCCCGGGACTGGCAGGTGTCTCAGAGCGCTGCCATCATCACAGTTGCCATGCTTGACCCTGAGGATCTTACTGAGCAGTAGTATTCGGTATGATGTGATGCAGACCGCAGCATCCATACCATTCAGGAGGCCATAGGTGTCCGAGGATTTCTCCCGCTTCACTCAACTGACCGAAGACTTCCCCCAGGAAGTTCTCACCTATAGCAGAGTCGAGGATGTGGAACTGCCCGATGGCGCCGGCACCCTGGCGCTTATCCGGCTGGATAATCAGCAGGGAAAGCGGCCCAATACTCTGGGACCCGGTTCACTGATCGAATTCGGCAAGGCTGTGGCCAGCCAATATGAGCGCGCCGAATCCGGCGAGATCGTCGGCCTGGGCGTCATCGGCAAAGCCGGTGCACTCGCCGCAGGGGCCGATATCGTCTCCGCCCAGGGGCTGACCAGCGCTGATCAGGGCGTGGGACTGGCCGAGCTGGGCCACTACTCCTATAACCTGCTGGCTGACTTCCCGGCACCTACCTTCGGGTTCATCAACGGCACCGCCCTCGGCGGCGGCCTGGAGATCGCCCTGCCGGCCGACTACCGGACCGTTTCCGCAGGTGCGAAGGCCATCGGCCTGCCCGAGGCATTCCTGGGCCTGGTTCCCGGCTGGGGCGGTATCTATCGCCTGCCGCAGCTGATCGGACCCGAGGCCGCAGCACAGGTCATTTTCAGCAACCCCCTGAACAACAATAAGAGCCTCAAGGGCAAGCAGGCCTTCGATCTGGGTATTGCCCATGTGCTCTTCGACGACGAGAGCTTCGAGCAGGAATCCCTGGCCTGGGCGGCGAAGATCATCGCCGGCGACGCCGACACTGTGGCTCGGCTGAAGACTCACCGCAGCCGTGACACCAGTGAGGAGGCCTGGGCACGGGCCATCGAGACCGCGACGAAGACAGTAGCTGCCAAAACCGGTGACACTGCCCCCGGTCCCCTGCGCTGCCTGGAGATCTTCAAACAGGTCCCGCAGAACAGCCGCGAGGAGGACCGCGAGCTGGAGGTCAAGGCCCTCGGTGAGCTGCTGGTCAGCGACGAGTTCCGCAATACGGTCTACGGCTTCATGGAGCTGGTCCAGAAGCGCGGGAAGAAGCCGGCCGGGGTCCCGGAGACTGCTCCGCGCAGCATCAACCGGGTCGGCGTCGTCGGCGCTGGTCTGATGGCCTCCCAGCTGGCCCTGGTCTTCGCCACCGGCCTGCAGGTACCGGTGGTGATCACCGATATCGACCAGGCACGGGTGGATAAGGGTCTGGACTATATCCGCGCCCAGATCGCCAAGCAAATGGAGAAGGGCCGGCTGCCCCAGGAGAAGGCAGAGGCTCTGGCGGGTCTCGTCTCCGGATCCACCGATAAATCCGTCTACGCCGAGACTGACTTCGTCATCGAGGCCGTCTTCGAGGAGATCGGGGTCAAGAAGCAGGTCTTCGCCGAACTGGAGGAGATCATCTCCCCCGATACGATCCTGGCCACCAACACCTCTTCTCTCTCGGTGACCGAGATGGCTGCGGATCTGAAGCATCCGGAGCGGGTCATCGGCTTCCACTTCTTCAACCCGGTGCAGGTGATGCCCCTGGTGGAGATCGCCCGGACCCCGCAGAGCACCGATGAGGCCATTGCCACTGCCTTCGATCTGGCCGCCAAACTGCGCAAGACCCCGGTGCTGGCCAAAGACGCCACCGCATTCGTGGTCAACCGTGTGCTGCTGCGTCTGATGGCAGAGGTGCAGAAGGCATTCGATGAGGGCACTGACGCTAAGACCGCCGATGAGGCACTTGCCCCCCTGGCGCTGCCAATGACTCCCTTCGATCTGCTGGCGATGGTGGGCATCCCGGTGGCCCAGCATGTCACTGAGTCCCTGCAGTCCAGCTTCGGCGAACGCTTCTACGTCTCGAAGAACCTGCAGGCCCTGATCGACAATGGGGTCACCGAGATCTGGAGCCGCAATGACCTCGGCGCGAAGTACATCAAGGATGAGACCCTGGCCCTGATGGAGATCGGGGACTCCCCGAAGACCTCCGAAGAGGTCCTCAACACTGTCCTGGATGCACTGGCCGAGGAGATCGGGCTGCTGCTGGCCGATGAGGTCGTGGCCTCACCGAAGGATGTGGACCTCTGCATGATCCTCGGCGCCGGCTGGCCCTTCCACCGCGGCGGAATCACCCCTTACCTCGACCAGCAGGGCGTCAGCCAGCGGGTCAACGGTAAGATCTTCCACTAACGCCGGAAGACCGGGATTTCCCCGGTGGGGGTTTCCTCACCGGGGAGCCGGCGGGCGAAGGGGACCTTAGTTCCCAGCACCTGGGCGACAGTGTCCTGGGCGATCTGCGCCGAGGTCAGTCCCACCCGCTCAAGCACCTCATTGCGGCTGCCATGGGCGAGGAACTCCACCGGCAGACCCACTTCGTTCAGCGCGGTGTCCACACCGGCCTCGCGCATCACCTGGCGGATCCGGGATCCGACACCGCCGGCTTTCACACCGTCTTCGACGCAGACCACAATCCGGTGACGCGCAGCCAGGGAGACCACTGAGCCGGGCACCGGAAGCACCCAGCGGGGATCCACAACAGTCGCAGTGATGCCCTGGTCCTCCAGCCGGCGGGCCAGATCCAGGGACAGCTCCCCCATGGCACCGACTGAGACGATCATGACGTCATTGGTATAGGAGCCGTCCTTCTCCTTAGCGCTGCTGGAGTAGAGGACATCCACGCCGTCGTTGAGTCGCTCGACAGCGTCGAGCTCATCATTGACTGAGCCCTTGGAGAAACGCACCACAGTGGGTGCATCCTCCACGGTGACCGCCTCCCGCAGCTCCTCGCGCAGCCGGGTGGAGTCGCGGGGGGCGGCGATCTGCAGTCCGGGGACCATCTGCAGCAGGGAGAGATCCCACATGCCGTGGTGGCTGGGTCCATCGGGTCCGGTGACCCCGGCCCTATCCAGCACGAAGGTCACTCCGGCCTTATGCAGGGCCACATCCATGAGGACCTGATCGAAGGCCCGGTTGAGGAAGGTGGCGTAGACCGCGACCACCGGGTGCATTCCGCCATAGGCGAGGCCAGCCGCGGCAGCTACGGCATGCTGTTCGGCGATGCCGACGTCGACCACCCGTTCGGGATGCTGCTGGGCGAAACTGCGCAGACCCACCGGGATCAGCATCGCCCCGGTGAGGGCGACGATATCCTCACGCTCATCGCCGATGGCGGCGATCTCCTCTTCGAAGACCGAGGTCCAGGAACGCGCTGATCCACGCGACACGGGATCCCCGGTTTCGGGGTCGATAACTCCCAC
The DNA here is from genome assembly GCF_012641515.1 of Nesterenkonia sedimenti. Taxonomy (GTDB): domain Bacteria; phylum Actinomycetota; class Actinomycetes; order Actinomycetales; family Micrococcaceae; genus Nesterenkonia; species Nesterenkonia sedimenti. The sequence continues at coordinate 396,508 of NZ_JABAHY010000001.1, forward strand.
AGCGTGGAACTGATCGGCCTCATGAGCCCGGGCCGGGGCATAGCCGCGGCCCTTCTCCGTGATGGCGTGGACGATCACCGGACCGCCGTAGTTCTTGGCATCGGCAAGAGCCTCTTCCATGGCCCGCTGGTCGTGTCCGTCCACCGGTCCGATGTACTTCATGCCGAGGTCCTCGAAGAGTCCCTGGGGAGCCCAGAAGTCCTTCGCACCCTTCTTCATCGCATGCAGGCTGCGATAGGTCATCTGGGAGATGGGACCACCTTTGGCCAACCGCCGCTTGGTGCCGTCCATAAAGGATTCATAGATCCGGTGGGTGCGCAGCTTGTCCAGCACACCGCGGCGCAGCTTGGAGAGCTGATTGGCGATACCGCCAACAGTTGGGGCATAGGACCGGCCGTTGTCATTGATCACGATGACGACCCGGCGGTCTTTATCAGCGGCGATATTGTTCATCGCCTCCCAGGCCATTCCACCGGTGAGGGCGCCGTCGCCGATCACCGGAATGACATACCGATCCCCCTCACCCTGGAGTGTGCGGGCACGGGAGATCCCGTCCGCCCAGGCCAGGGAGGAGGAGGCGTGGGAGGATTCCACGATGTCGTGGATGGACTCGCTGCGGTCGGGGTAGCCCGCGAGCCCGCCCTGCTGACGCAGGGTGGAGAAGTCTTGGCGACCGGTGACCAGTTTGTGCACATAGGACTGGTGGCCGGTGTCGAAGATTACGGAGTCCCGTGGGGAGTCGAAGACCCGGTGGATGGCCAGGGTGAGTTCGACTACGCCCAGGTTGGGACCCAGGTGTCCACCGGTGGCGGATACATGGGTGATCAGGAACTGGCGGATCTCCTCGGCGAGGCGGGTCATCTGGTCCTCGCTGAGCTTGGAGAGATCCTGGGGTGAGCCGATCGTCTGCAGGATGCTCATTGGTTCAGTGTACGGCGAAAGGAGGGCCAGTCCGAAGACTGACCCTCCTTCATTCGCCCTCAGTGGACGTAACTAGCTCTTGACCAGGGACCGCAGCACGTACTGCAGGATGCCGCCGTTGCGGTAGTAGTTGGCCTCGCCGGGAGTATCGATACGCACCACGGCGTCGAACTCCACGGACTTGCCGTCCTCACCGGTGGCGGTGACCTTCACAGTCTTCGGAGTCTCACCCTCGTTGAGCTTGGTGATTCCGGAGATGCTGAAGGTCTCGAAACCGGTCAGGCCCAGAGTCTCGGCGTTCTCACCCTCGGGGAACTGCAGGGGCAGCACACCCATACCGATGAGGTTGGAGCGGTGGATACGCTCGAAGGACTCAGTGATCACGGCCTTCACACCCAGCAAGCGGGTGCCCTTGGCTGCCCAGTCACGGGATGAGCCGGAGCCGTACTCCTTACCGCCCAGGACCACCAGCGGAGTGCCCTCAGCAGCGTAGTTCTGCGCTGCATCGTAGACGTAGGCCTGTTCGCCGCCCTTGGTGAAGTCGCGGGTGAAACCGCCCTCCACGCCGTCGAGCAGTTCGTTCTTGATCCGGATATTGGCGAAGGTGCCGCGGATCATGACCTCGTGGTTACCGCGGCGGGAGCCGTAGGAGTTGAAGTCCTTGCGCTCCACGCCGTTCTCCAGCAGGTAGCGCCCTGCCGGGGTGTCCGACTTGAAGGAGCCGGCCGGAGAGATGTGGTCGGTGGTCACCGAGTCGCCCAGCTTCAGCAGCACACGGGCTCCCTCGATGTCCTCCACCGGCTGGGGCTCCAGCTCCATGCCATCGAAGTAGGGGGCCTTGCGCACGTAGGTGGAGCCCTCATCCCAGGCGAAGGTCGAGCCCTCGGGAGTGTCCAGCTCCTGCCAGCGGTGGTCGCCGTCGAAGATGGTGCTGTACTTGGAGGTGAACATCTCCGTGTCGATGGACTCCTCGATGATCTTCTGCACCTCGGTCGGGTCCGGCCAGATGTCCTTGAGGTAGACATCGTTGCCCGCCGAGTCCTGGCCCAGCGGCTCATTCTCGAAGTCGAAGTCCATCGTCCCGGCCAGCGCGTAGGCCACCACCAGCGGCGGGGAAGCCAGGTAGTTCATCTTCACGTCCGGGTTGATGCGGCCCTCGAAGTTGCGGTTTCCGGAGAGCACGGAGGTGACCGCCAGGTCCTCCTCCTGGACGGTCTTGGAGATCTCCTCCTCCAGCGGACCGGAGTTGCCGATGCAGGTGGTGCAGCCGTAGCCGACCACGAAGAAGCCGACCTTCTCCAGGTACTCGATCAGACCGGACTTCTCGTAGTAGTCGGTCACGACCTTGGACCCGGGAGCGATGGAGGTCTTGACCCAGGGCTTCTGCACCAGACCCTTTTCCACAGCGTTGCGGGCCAGCACGCCGGCCGCCAGCATCACGTTCGGGTTCGAGGTGTTGGTGCAGGAGGTGATCGATGCGATGGAGACCGCACCGTGGTCCAGGGTGAACTCACGGCCGTCGGGCATCTTCACCGGCACCTGCTTAGAGGGCCTGCCGACCACCGGCTCGGCGCCGGCGTCCATCGGACGCGGCTTGTCCGCGGCGGACTGGCTGTCTCCCGGGGTGGAGCTGGGGGCGTCCGAGGCCGGAAAGGTCTCGGCCACGGACTCGTCCAGGTCACCGTTGACGGAGCCGTCGGAGGTGTCCTGGGCGTAGTTGTGGATGTCCTTGCGGAACTGCTCCTTGGCATCGGTGAGCTCGATGCGGTCCTGCGGACGCTTCGGACCGGAGATGGAGGGGACCACGGTGGACAGGTCCAGCTCCAGGTGCTCCGAGAAACGCAGCTCGCGGGAGGGATCGTGCCACATGCCCTGCTCCTTGGCATAGGCCTCCACCAGGGCGAGCTGCTCCTCGGTGCGGCCGGTCAGCCGCAGGTAGTCGATGGTGACGTCGTCGATCGGGAACATCGCAGCGGTGGAGCCGAACTCCGGGGACATGTTGCCGATGGTCGCACGGTTGGCCAGCGGGACCTCGGCCACGCCCTCGCCGTAGAACTCGACGAACTTGCCGACCACCCCGTGCTCGCGGAGCATCTGAGTGATGGTCAGCACGACGTCGGTGGCGGTGGCGCCGGCGGGGATCTCGCCGGAGAGCTTGAAGCCGACCACGCGCGGGATCAGCATGGAGATCGGCTGGCCGAGCATCGCGGCCTCCGCCTCGATGCCTCCGACGCCCCAGCCGAGCACGCCCAGGCCGTTCTCCATGGTGGTGTGGGAGTCGGTGCCCACACAGGTGTCGGGGTAGGCGCGCAGCGAACCCTCCACCTCACGGGTCATGACCACACGGGCCAGGGACTCGATGTTGACCTGGTGGACGATGCCCATGCCCGGGGGGACGACCTTGAAGTCGTTGAAGGCGGTCTGGCCCCAGCGCAGGAACTTGTACCGCTCGCCGTTGCGCTGGTACTCGATGTCCATGTTGCGTTCGATCGCATCCGAGTTGCCGAAGGAGTCGATCTGCACGGAGTGGTCGATGACCATTTCAGCCGGTGCCAGCGGGTTGATCGTGGAGGGATCACCGCCGAGGTCGGCCACGGCCTCGCGCATGGTGGCGAGGTCGACGACGCAGGGCACACCGGTGAAGTCCTGCATCAGCACGCGGCCGGGGGTGAACTGGATCTCGGTATCAGGCTGGGCGTTCTCATCCCAGCTTCCGAGGGCTTTGATGTGGTCGGCGGTGACATTTGCACCGTCCTCAGTGCGGAGCAGGTTCTCCAGAAGGACCTTCAGGCTGTACGGGAGGGACTCATAGCCCTCAACCTTGTTCAGCCGGTAGATCTCGTAGTCGGCGCCATTGACGTTGAGAACGCCTTTTGCTCCGAAGCTGTCCACTGTGCTCATGCTTCGACTCCTTAGTCTCTCAGGCAGGGCGACACAGCGCTTGGGTGCGCGCTAATCGTCATCCATCCTACTCATTACTGTGACTGTGTTTGCTTAGGTGAGACTCACTGCGACACGTCAGACTCATCTGCGTTCAAACAGTGCAACAGACTCCATATGGTGTGTATTCGGGTACATATCCAGTACTTCGAGCCCGCGCAGCTGCCAGCCCAACTGCAGCAGTCCCTTGGCGTCTCTGGCGAAGGAGGCCGGATCGCAGGAGACATAGATGATCTGCCCGGGTCCGGCCTGATCAATTCCCTCCAACACTTTCCGGTAGGCTCCGGTCCGCGGTGGGTCCAGGACCACCAGATCGCTGCGTTCCAGCCGGCGGGCGATCTTCTCTGCGGCGGCGCAGACGACCTCGACCCCGGCGCGTGCGGCGAATAGCCGCTCGGCTGCAGCTGATGAGCCCTCGGCGGCCTCCACGGAGAGCACCTGGCCGCTGTGGCCGACCCTATGCGCCGCCCATGCGGTGAAGAGCCCCGCCCCTGCGTAGAGGTCGATGGCGGTTCCTCCGGTTCCCAGCTTCGCCATGCGGTCCACGGTGCTGACCAACTGTTCGGGGGCCCTCCGGTGGATCTGCCAGAAACCCTCAGGGGCCAGCTGGACTGACTCCTGAATATCTCCAGAGTCACCGACGACGGGCACTGGCAGTTCCTCTGTGATCTCGCGCTCCCCGGTGAGCACCTGATAGTCCTGACCCTCGGGGCTGCGCAGCAGGATGCTGGCCACCTCTGGGGTCTCCTCGGCGAGCTTCTGCAAGCCCTTTGGCAGTCGGCTGGGGTCCTCGGTGGTGATGATCAGGCTCAGCGGGCCTTCTCCCCCGGGTGCCACAACATCCACACTGGCTGCTCCGCTGAAGTCCCAGGTGAAGATGCCGGAGGCCCCGACTGCCTCCACGGCAAGGGGCATTGCCCGCAGCGGGATCAGATCATGGGAGCGGTGGGGTTTCATCCCCAGAGAACCCTCGACGACGCCGAAGCTCACCCTCGTTCGCCAGTGCATACCCGAGGCATCGGCACCGGGAAGCTGCCGGGTGGTCAGCTCCCCCTCCGGACCCAGCTCCGGGAGGTCCAGGGCTGAGATGTCGATTCCGCCGATGCGCTGCAGGGTGTCCCGGAAGACATGGGCTTTGAGCCGACGCTGGTGGACATCGGTGATATGGCCATAGTCGGCCCCGCCAACCGGCACTTGGCCGTGGTTATAGGCCCTGAGGGCATCGGCCTGCTTCCAGGGGTGGCGGCGGCGGTGGTCGCTGGGTTCGAGCACATCAATGGTGTCGGCCCGCCAGAACCGGGCTTTCTCGCCGCCGTCGGTGACCACCGCCCGGACGGTCTCCCCCGGTACTGCATGCCGGACGAAGACCACTCGCCCCTCATGTCGGGCCACACAGTGTCCGCCATGGGACATCGGCCCGACGGTGAGGGTCAGTATCACCGCTGTCCCTCTTCCTTCTCGAGTTCCTCAACTGCTGAGGCGGTATCGGCTGCCAGCACCTCCGGTCGGGTGATCATCCAACCGATCCAGAGGGCGAAGGCGTACAGCGGTACGCCCATCACCACACGCGTGACTCCGAGTGCGGTCTCGTTATCAGCGAAATACAGCGGCACCTGGACGATGAGCCGGGAGGCCAGCACTGCAGTGATGATCCAGGTGGCCAAGGCGTAGCGGCGTCGTCGGCTCCTGTCCTGCCGCCAGTCAAAGCCTTCACCGCGGACCAGGGTCCCGAAAAGGACCCCCAGTAGGGGCCAGCGGACCAGGATGGAGACACTCAGCGCCAGGATGTACCCGGCGTTGACGAAGAATCCGGGCACGTAATAGCCGCGGGCTTCTCCGGAGAAGTGGGCGAAGGCCGCACAGATGGCCACCCCGATCAGCCCGGAGAAGGACTGGATGAGGCTGCCGCGCTGGGCCAGCCGGATGATGGTGAATACTGCCCCGATGCCCACCGAGATCAGGATCGCAGTGGTCAGCTCATCGGTGAGCAGATAGGCGGTGAGGAAGGCTGTTGCCGGCAGTGCGGCCTCGGCAATACCGCGGACGCCACCGACAGAGGCCATCACGTCCAGGGAACCGTCCTCGCGGGTGGAGATCCGCTTGCCGGCACTGGCCGAGATCTGCCGGCCTACATCGTCATTGGCGGAGGATCCGCTCATTGCTCCGGCTTCTGCTGGGCTGCTTTGGGCACACCATTGGTCTTATTCGCCGGTGCTGCTGAGGGGTTCTGCTTCTTCGGGACGCTGACTCGCTTGGCGCCGGCCGGAGGCTGCAGCTTCAGCAGCTCACGCGGCGGCATGGGCTCATCCCCACGGACGACGACGATCCGGGCGAAGAGTTCCTCCACCGCGGCGGCGGCCTTGGCGTCGATGGCGCCGCGGCCACCGATGACCCCGCGCAGGAACCACCGTTTGCCCTCGAAGCCGATGAACCGGGCGGCACGCCAGCCTTTGCGGCCGTCCTTCAGGGTGGTGGGCACTCGGGCGTGGAGTTCCTTGCCGAACCGGCCGTCGGTGATCTTGGCCCGGCCTTTCTGCTTGAGCACCGATTCCTCGATCTGACCGCGGACATCTTCCCAGATGCCGCCGGACTTCGGTGCGGAGAAGGCCTGCAGCTGGATGCTGGCCTGTCCCATGGCGATGGTCAGGGAGACCACTCGCTTGGACTTCTTATCAATGTCCAGGCGGACTTTGAGGTTCTTCGCCGCAGGCACCAGGATCGCCCCGAAGTCGAGGTAACCCTTCTTGGATTCGATTTCGCTGAAGTCCTTGGGCACTTCACCGGAGGGCGCAGCGGGGGTGCTGTCTTCCTCGGAGGTCTGCTCTGTGTCCTCGGCGGCAGTCTCCTCGGCGCCATCAGCCAGGACGTCACCGCCGTCCTCACCGGCCTCGCCCTCGGTGATCTCCACCTCATCAGCAGGGTTCTCAGCCTCTTTGGCCAGTTTTTCCCTGATGGTGGCCGGTTCCTGGGCTGCCTTCTTTTTCTTCTTGCCGAAGAGCATTACTCTCCTTGTCTCCTCGTGGGGTAGGTACGTGCTCGCAGGTGACCTAGCTGCTCAGACCGCTGGAGCCGAATCCGCCGGCGCCACGGACAGTCTCCGGGAGGTCCTCCACCGGGCTGAACTCGGCCTGGGCGACTTCCTGAAAGACCAGCTGAGCGATCCGGTCTCCGCGCTGGAAGCTCGCGGTCTCGGAGGTGTCCGTGTTGATCAGCAGCACTTTCAGCTCACCGCGATATCCAGCGTCGATGGTGCCGGGGGCGTTGACCATACTGATGCCGTGTTTGGCGGCCAGGCCGCTGCGTGGGTGCACCAGCCCGACCCAGCCCTCGGGGATGGCGATAGCCAGCCCGGTGGGCACCATACGCCGTTCGCCGGGGGCGAGGGTGAAGTCCTCGGCGGAGTGCAGATCCGCGCCGGCGTCGTCGTGATGGGCGTATTGGGGCAGGGGCACATCGGGGTCCAGTTGTTTGATGGGGACCTGAATCCTGTTCACAGCAGGAAGTCTACCGGCGGGGCATGGGATCATATTCATATGACCGATTCAGTGTTGTACTCGGAGAAGCTGTGGCCGGCCTGGTGGCTGTGGGTTGCTGTCGTTGCTATCGGCGGAGCCACGCTCTCCACCGCGATCTTTCCCATTGACGTGATCTGGGGTGTGGTGACCCTGCTGGGCGGTATTGCCCTGGGCGTGTTCATTCTGGTGGGCACCACCCCAAAGATTGAGGTCACCGAGAAATGGCTGAAGGTGGGCCGGGCTCGGATTGAGCGTGAGCATGTGGGCCGGGTTGTGGCCCATCGTGAAGATGCTGCCCGTGAGCAGCTGGGCCCAGGATTCGATGCGCGCAGCTATCAGTGCATTCGTGGCTGGATCAATCCGGTGGTCACTGCCGAGATCACCGATCCCCGCGACCCCAAGCCGTATTGGCTGTTCTCCACCCGTCATCCGGAGGAGATACTGAAAGCCCTCGGCGCCGACGAACCCGTCCGCACCGAGGGCATCTCAGTGAAGTGAAGTCTGCGAATCAGCTCTCGCAGTCCGTGCAGTAGAACATTCCGTTCTCCTCACGGGCTACCTGGGACCGGTGACGGACCAGGAAGCAGGAGGCGCAGGTGAACTCATCGGACTGCGCAGGCAGCACCCGCACCTGCAGTTCTTCATCGGAAAGATCGGCGCCGGGCAGCTCGAATCCTTCGGCGGCTTCAGCCTCGTCCTCATCAACAACGGCGGACTGCCGGTTGGTTGAGCGGTTCTTCAGCTCCTCGATCGAGTCTTCATTGACGTCGTCGTCGCTCTTCCGCGGTGCATCGTAATCGGTAGCCATAGCTAGAGGGCGCTCCCACTCGTGATATCTGGCGTCATCTGAGCACCATTTTTGGTACACAGATAAATCAGGTCGCACAGATTGTGTCGTAGAACCTGGCTGGGCACAAATCTGTGAAGCGAGTGTTGCATAGGCGCTCAGCCTCGACCTCGGCTTGAGCGGTCTCGGGCTTCTCCAAGCTTCAGGGGGGTACAGTTGCGGTCAAAGAATTGCCAGTACACCGACAGACGAGCTGGAGGACGCCGCCGATGCAGGATCTGCGGATCGTGGGGGTCGATGCCGAAGGCGACCAGAAAGATTCCCCGCGCCTTCTGCTCTCCGATGCTGAAGGCGCAGAGTACGCGCTGCCTATAGATGAGGCACTGAAGACTGCCATCGCCCAGCAGGCCGCACCGCCGGCGGAGGACTCCGCCAAGCAGGTTCAGCTCTCCCCCCGGGATATTCAGGCTCGTCTGCGTGCCGGCGCCACAGTTGATGAGGTCATTGAGGCCTCCGGGTTGAGCCGTCAGCATGTACTGCGCTATGCCGGTCCGGTTGCCGATGAGCGTGCCTTCTACGCCACTCGCGCTCGGCAGACTCAAGTCGCCCGGGCCTCCTCGGCCGAGCAGCATAAGCTGGCCTTCGGTGACAGTCCGGCCACGCTTGAGGCGATGGTCAAGGTCCGCCTGCGCTCCATGGGTGTCTCCCTGGAGACGATCAGTTGGGACGCTTGGCGCCGGGAGAACGGCCAGTGGGCGATCATCTGCGATTTCGACGCCGAAACATCCAAGGCACAGGCCGGAGGAATTGGACAGCGTCCGCCTGCTGAGTGGACCTTCGATCCCTCCTCCCGACAGGTCCGCGCCGAGAATAAATGGGCTGAGTCCCTCTCCACCCTGCCCGATACCGCCACTCGGCCCCGCCGGCTGGGACGCCGGCTGGCTGCAGTGGAGGAACCCTTCGACGTCGATGGTCCTGCCACGACCCCCGCACCGGCGGTCCCCTCCCCTACTGCCCCGGCGCCTGGAACCAACGACAACGACGCCGAGGGTGAAGATCATCAGGATCTGCTGGATATTCTGCGTGCCCGCCGTGGCCAACGTCTGGGCGCCGATGAGAGAGGCGATGACAAACTGGCCAGTCTGCTCACCCGTGATGAACGGGCAGCCGCTGAGCCGAGCCCCGGGCAGAACGCCAAGACCTCGCAGCGGCGGCCGAAACGCCAGCCGGCCAATGAGCAGACCACCGAGGAACTTCCCGGTCTGGCCGGTCACTCCCTGAAGCCGCGGCAGGATGCCGAGGCTGAGTCCACTGAGACGGGCGAGGAGGACCAGCCGGAATACACCAGCCGGGAGGTCGAGGAGCAGGACAGCGGAATTGATGCCTGGGGCTTCAGCTATGAGGATTCCGCCGATGACCTCGCTGAGCCGGAGGAATCCGAGCCGGAGCCTGAGCCTCAGCCTGAGGATGACCCCGCGCAGAAGAAGGACCTGCCGAAGAAGAAGTCCTCCTCCAAACGGCCCACGATGCCGCGGTGGGATGACATTCTCTTCGGCAGCAAGGACTGATCGCCTAGACACGCCTTAGAGCTGCAGCAGTGGGACTTCCCGTTCTGCCCTGGTCAGCGAACCGTGGTGGCCGATCATCTTCAGTGGATCTGTACCGGTGCGCTCGGTGTGGAAGATCGCGTGGTCCCCGCGCAGGGCTACCAGCACATCACCGATCCGGCCGGAGACATCACCATCGATGGGGCCGAACAGCCCAGTATCAATGGCCTGGGCTTTGGTCATCACCCAGGCATCGTCTCCCCAGCGGTCTCGCCAACGCTGGGCAACGGCCTCGGGTTGATCGCTCATCAGCTGTACGAAACGAGGCTCCCCGGCGGTATAACTGACGCCCTGTAGGAGTTCGACGTCCTCGCTGATATCGATCCGTTTCTCCTCGGCGATGTTGACCATTCCGTGATCGGCGGTCAGCACTACCGAGACCTGTGAGCCGAAGCGTGTACGCAGACGGGTGACGAAATCGGCTGCCGCGGAGTCCAGGGACTCCAACATCTTCAACCAGTCGGCGGAACCTGCACCCTGACTGTGCCCGGTTTTATCCAGTTCATCCACGTAGAGGTAGACCAACAGCGGCTGTGGTGCCCCGGACCGGGTGGCAGTCGAGCCGCCGCGGGCCTCATCTATCCACTCAGCCGCCGAGGCGAAGCGGTGCTCGATCCGGTTTGCCCCGCGGTGTTCACCCCCGCGCAGCACCGCCCGGGTCAGCCCCGAGGTGCGGAATTTTCCGCGGGAGGCGGTCAGCACCCGGGCACCTGCAGCCTCTGCTGTTTCTAAGACCGTGGGATGGGGCTGCCACTGCTCGGGGATGACTTCTTCATCCCATTTGCCGAGCATATTGACTACCCGCTGCAGTTGGGGTGAGTAGACGTCATAGCCGACCAGACCGTGCTGGCCGGGGCTGAGGCCGGTGCCCAGTGATGCCAGGGAGGCTGAGGTCGTCGTCGGGGTTCCGGTGTCCAGCACCCGTGCCCGGTCCATATCCCGCCAGGCTGAGCCGAGGAAACGTGCATGACCGGTGTAGCGGGCCAGCAGCTGCTCCCCCAGCCCATCGGCCAGGATCACCACTGCAATACTTGCCTCGGGGAGATTCAGCCGATTGCTGAATCCGCTGATCCCGAGGGAGGATGCCGCGGAGGTCAGTACATGGCGCAGATGGGCGCCGTCGTAGTCCGGGGCACTCGGGAGAGGTTCAGCCATGTGTGATCTCAGCCGTGTTTGATCGTTGCCCGGCGCAGTGCCCGCACAAAGCTGCGAGCCTCTTCCACCGCGGTGTCCCCTTCGGCAGTGGCGGCGATCCGTAGGGTGATGTCCTCTGGCACCACACTGCCGGTATCACCGTGGTCGGCCATACATTCGGGGTTTCCGCAGTCGGCCGGCATGGAGTCGAAACGGGCTCCGCCGGTCCAGTTGATGTTCAGGGTGACCTCAGCGAGCCCCCGGTCGGGGCGGAAGTCATCGGGCTTGCGGTGGACCTCGGAGAGGATCAGTGAGCGGATCCTGGCCACCGGGACCACTTCGGTGGAGATTCGGGCTACCACTTCGGATCCGGACCGTGCTGCCGAGTCCTGATGGCTGAAGGTCCCCGGCTCACCCTCGTAGATGTCGTGGTCGTCGAGGTGGGCGACCACCATGACCTCCTCAGCCAGCACCAGGACAGTGATATGCCGGTGGACTTCCTCCATATCGAAATGGGTGTCCACATGCACAATCTGATGAGTGGGTTCGCGCCCGTCCAATGCATCGGTGACCGTGTGGTGCACCAGGGAGGGATAGAAGCCGCCGCGTTCAATGGCGGCCTTAAGCGATACGGTGGATGTGCCCATAACTACCCATCGTATCGATTCGCAGGGAGCAATCTGATCCTGGATAATGGTCCGGTGCTTCAAAACCAAGCCAGCCGGGGTAACGCAACCTTCCATCACCGCAATGCTGCCCTTCTGTCGGTGGCCGAGGTAGAGGCTCCGGAGGTGTTAACCTCCAAGGACTTAGACCGGCGGCTTGCCGACGCGCTGAAGCGGTTGAAGCTGCCCACCGGTCTGCTGCAGCGGGTGGCCGGTGTCCGCTCCCGGCGCAACTGGCGCCGCGACGGCGATATGCGTACCGGGACCGTGGAGGCCGGCCGCAAGGCCCTGGAGGCTGCCGGTGTGGACCGCTCGGCCATCAGTGTGCTGATCAACACCTCGGTGACCCGCGACCACCTCGAGCCCTCCGTGGCAGTCGGTGTCCACCATGAGCTGGGGCTGCCCAGCTCGGCGATGAACTTCGACATCACCAACGCCTGCCTAGGCTTTGTGAACGCGATGACCCTTGCTGCCACCCTGATCGACTCCGGTCAGGCGGAGTACGTGCTGATCGTCAACGGTGAGGATGCCCGCCGGGTCCAGGACGCCACGGTGGAGAGGATCAATAATCTCGACGGTCTCTCCCGGGAGAACTTCATGAGTGAGTTCGCCTCCCTGACCCTGGGCTGCGGTGCCGCCGCCGCGGTGATCGGCCCCGCGGATAAGCATCCGGAGGGCCACCAGCTCATCGGCGGGGTCACCCGGGCTGCCACCCAACACCACGAACTCTGTGTAGGTGACCATCAGGGCATGTTCACCGACGCCCGCGGCCTGCTCGACGGTGGCCTGGAACTGGTGATGGATGCCTGGCAGGACGCCAAAGCCGATTTCGACTGGCAGTCCATGGACGCCTATATCACCCACCAGGTCTCCCAGCTGCATACCTCGGCGATTATCAAGGCCGCCAAACTGGATAAGAAGCGAGTGCCGATCACCTACCCCGAACTCGGAAATGTGGGCCCGGCCTCACTGCCGATCACACTCGCCCGACAGGCGCCCAGCCTGGAGCGCGGATCCCGCGTACTGTGCATGGGTGTCGGCTCGGGGCTGAACACTGCCATGCTGGAGATCCAATGGTGAAACTTCCCCGTATCCCCGGTTTGGGCAGCTGGCGTCCGATCAGCGCCCGCCCCGCCCAGAACCCCCACCAGGCTCTGACCAAAACGCCCTTGCCCGGATTGGATCCGGTCTGGTCCCGGGTTGTGCAGGCAAAGACCGACGACGGCCGCCGCAGTTTCCATGTTCTGGACACCGGCCCGGTGCTCGAGGAGCTCGGTGTGGCTCCGGAGGGCACCATCCTTGCCGTACACGGCAATCCCACCTGGTCCTATATGTGGCGGGAGGTGCTGGCTGAATCAGTTCGGCAGGCCCAGCAGGCACTCAATGGCGGCTCTGGCCGGATCTGGCGGGTGATCGCCCCCGATCAGCTGGATATGGGCTTCTCCGAGCGGCTGGCTCACCCCGAGGCACCCTCAGCCGGTGCGCCCAGCTACCGCAAGCTGGAGCAGCGGATCACTGATCTTGATGGCCTGATGGACGCCCTTGAGGTCGAGACCGATAAGCCCCTGGTGACCCTTGGTCATGACTGGGGCGGCATCATCTCCCTGGCCTGGGCCACCCGGCATCACCAGGCAGTGGATGCTGCGATCAGCCTCAACACCGCAGTGGATCATCCCTCCGGGGAGCCGGTGCCGGCTGCTCTGCGTGCGGCCATGGCCCCCGGTGTACTGCCGGCATCCACAGTGACCACCGATGGATTCCTCAAGGTGACCCTCTCGCTGGCCGAGGATATGGATGATGAAACCCGCCGGGCATTCCGCTCCCCCTATGTCTCTCGCCGTGGTCGCGGCGGCATCGGCGGTTTCGTCGCAGATATCCCAGCCCTGGCCGAACATGATTCCCGCACTGTCTTGGAGGAGACCTCAGCGGCACTTCGGGAATGGACCAATCCCGCCCTGCTGATCTGGGGACCGAAGGATCCTGTCTTCCAGGACCGCTATCTGCATGACCTCCTCGACCGGCTCGGAAATGCTGCCGATGGTCAGGGGGCTGATCTGCACCGCTTTGAGGGTGCTGGTCATCTCGTCGGTGAGGATAAGGACATCAGCGAGGTCATCTTCACCTGGCTGCGGCAGCGCTTCGACGAGCCTCAGGATCAGAGCCTGGCCTCCCCCGAGCCTGCCGCTGAGATCATGGGCCTGCATGACCAGTTGGAGGAGATGGCTGCCTCCTGGCGCCGGGAGACGCCCGCGGCTGTGGAGATGCCACCGGTGGAGCTTGCTGCCCCCGGGGAACAGCCGGTTACCGTGAGCTGGTCCCAGCTGCGGGAGGAGGTCAACGCCCTGGCCTCGGGCCTGTATGAGCTCGGAGTCAGCCGCGGTGACCGGATCAGCCTTTTGGTCCAACCGGGGAACTCGCTGACCGTCATTCTCTACGCCTGCCTGCGCCTGGGTGCGGTGGCCGTGGTCGCCGATGCCGGACTGGGCATTAAGGGGCTGACCCGCGCTGTGCGCAGTGCCCGCCCAGACTGGGTGATCGGTCAGCGCACCGGCCTCACCGCTGCCCGGGTGCTGGGCTGGCCGGGCCGCCGAATCAGTGTTGATGCCCTCTCCCCCAGGGCCACAAAGATGCTCGGTGTTGAGGCCAGTGTGGAACGCCTGCTGCGCCGAGCCGGCTCACTAGCCTCCACTGCCGCGGCCCTGCAGGAGATCCCCGCCCCCGCAGCCCAGGACGATGCCGCGATCCTGTTCACCTCAGGCTCCACCGGCCCAGCCAAGGGTGTCGTCTACACCCATGGCAGGCTGGGTGCGCTGGTGGCACTGCTGCGTCAACAGTTCGGCGTTGCCCCAGGCGCTTCTCTGATCGCCGGCTTCGCACCCTTCGCGCTGCTGGGCCCAGCCATCGGCGCCACCTCGGTGACCCCGGATATGGTGGTCACCAAACCGGCAACCCTGACTGCTGCGGCAGTGGCGGAGGCCGCTGCTGCCGGCCAGGCCACCATGTTCTTCGGCTCCCCGGCGGCACTGAAGAATGTTGCTGCCACTGCCCATCGGCTCACCGATGAGCAGCGTGAGGCGCTGCGCCGGATCCGTTTGGTCCTCTCCGCCGGCGCTCCGGTGCATCCGGCCCTGCTGGACACCGTTCAGGAGATCTTCCCGGAGGCTGAGCTGCACACCCCCTACGGGATGACCGAGGGTCTGCTGCAGGCAGATTTCACCCGTGAGGAGATCCACCAGGCCGCTGAGGAGTCAGCCTCACCCCGCAGCCAGGCCGGGGTCTGCGTGGGCCGTCCAGTCTCCGGAGTTCATTTCAGCCTTGCTCCCCTGGATCAGCTGGGACGCCCCGCTGAAACTGAACTGCTGGATCCCGCCGAAGCCCCCGGAGTGCTCTCCGAGCTGGTGGTCTCAGCTGCGCATCTGAAGGAACGCTACGACCGGCTGTGGTTCACCGATCAGCAGTCCCGCCGGGATACCAAGGATCAGCTGATCTGGCACCGCACCGGTGATATCGGCGCCTTCGACGCCCAGGGCCGGCTGTGGATTCAGGGCCGGCTTCAGCATGTGATCACTACCCCGGCTGGTCCTATCGGCCCCGGGGTCGTAGAGACTCCCGTGGATGCCCTGGCGGAAGTGGCTCGCAGTGCCGCTGTGGGTGTGGGGCCTGTGGGCACCCAGTCGGTGGTTGTCATCGTGGAGGCTGAGCGGGGTCAGAAGCTGCATCTGCCCGGGACTCCTTTGGCCCGACCGGAGTTCGCCCGGGAGGTCCGCGCTGCCTGTGCTGATGTCCAGGAGGTCTCCACCGTGCTGGTGGTGGATTCTCTGCCCACTGATATTCGGCATAACTCCAAGATCGATCGTTCCGCCCTGGCCCAGTGGGCTGAGCAGGTTGTCGCCGGGAAGAAGGTGAGCGCTCCGTGAGCACTGAACTGCTGCCGCCGTCGAAGGTTCTGATCACTGGGGCCTCTGGACTGTTGGGTCGCAGTGTTGCCGCTCGCCTGGCCGAATTGGGCTATGCGGTCACCACCATGCAGCGCAGTGCCTCGGGGCTGACCGGGGTGCGTGAGCTGCGGGGCTCGCTGACCGACCCCGATGCGGTCGCCCGTGCTGTGGAGGGTCAGGATGCGATCATCCATATGGCGGCCAAGGTCTCGGTCTCCGGTGCCCGTGAGGAGTTCGAGAACGTCAATATCCGCGGCACTGAGCAGATCTTCGACGCCGCCTGGGCGGCTGGAGTGGAGAACATCCTCTATGTCTCCTCCCCCTCGGTGGCCCATGCCGGTGAATCCCTGGTCGGTGCCTCTGCGGGTGCACCGGATCCAGTGCATGCCCAGGGGAACTATGCCCAGACCAAGGCTGCGGCTGAGCTGATTGCTCAGGAACGGACCAGCCTGGGCACGAATGTGCTGATCATGCGCCCGCATCTGGTCTGGGGCCCCGGTGATGGCCAGCTGACCCATCGGATTGTTGCCCGTGCCCGTTCCGGGCGGCTTCCTCTGCTGGGCAATGGTGCTGCCCTGGTGGATACGCTCTATATCGATAATGCGGTGGATGCTTTCACCGCGGGCCTGCGCAGGCTGCCCCAGTTGGCCGGTGAGCGCCTGGTGGTCACCAATGGTGAGCCCCGGCCGATCGGGGAGCTGCTGATCGGGATCGCTGAGGCCGGAGGCGCTCGCCGCCCGCGGCTGCGGGTGACCCCGGGTGTGGCCAAGGCTGCTGGTCTGGCCATTGAGAAGGTCTGGGCTGGGGCTTCACGCTTTGTGCAGATGCCCGGTGACGGCGAGCCGCCGATGACTAAGTTCCTGGCTGAACAGCTCTCCACTGCCCACTGGTTTGATCAGCGCCGCACCCGCGAGCTCTTGGACTGGAGACCATCAGTCAACGTGGAGGAGGGTCTGGCCCGCCTGGCCGACCACGTCCAGAGAACCGGCAGCGTCCTCTAACCCCTCCCGATTTTCATAGACCTGTTGGTTCCTCAGAGCGCTATAGCTCACTGATAGGTCAACAGCTCTATGCAAGCAGACCTTCATCCAGCAGAGCGAGATAGGGATCGCCTTCCAGCCCTAATGCATGGGCAAAGGCAGGTTCAGTCTTCATACCGCTGACCTTGAGTTGATGGACCTGCTCTGCGAGGACTGGACCTCCGCGCTGCAGCAGAACGTACTCCGCCACCAGGTGCCTAAAGGCTCTCTGCTCCCGGACAGGAGTCTGCTGAATGAAGAACTCAATCGGGAAAGCATCCCCTTCGAAGGCTACGCACCAGGTCTCTTCTTCTCTGCTGTGTGGCCACACTGACAGCCCTGGAGCCTGGGAGAAACACTCGACGACGGCGTCCCGTGCAGCTTTGGGATCACGGCTGGACACCAGAATGTCCAGGTCTGAAGTGTCCACATCTATTCCCAGCGGGAGAGTACCGGCGAGCACCCATTCTTCGATCTCTGGTATGGAGTCCAAACCCAAATCCTGCAGTGCTTCGGCTGCGGTTTGCTGCCGTTGTGAGCCGGCCAAGAGGTAGCTTCGATCGAGGAGCTTCTCCGTGGCAGCAATGACATCATGTGGCATAAGTTCACTGTATCGGCTGGTCGGAAGGGGGTTCGGCCCCCAGCTGTGGAAAACGTCTGCAGAATTTCGGAATCACGGACATCATGAGGACATGGCGTCCGGGAACTCTGCCCAGAACACCGTTTTGAAGCTGAGCCGCGCTCTAGAAGATGGGACTCATCTGGCCTTCCACTACGGCCGCCAGGTGAAGCGTGGCGAACTGCTCAAACTCCGACGGGGTATATATGTGCCCACCATAACTTGGTTTGAAGCTCATCCTTCTGAACGGTTCAGTTACGCTATTCAGGCTGTAGCCGCTCATTTGGAAAGGCCTATCTTCTGCCGTGAGACAGCCTTGCACATATGGGGTATACCGCTGCTTCGAATGCCAGAAGCAGTGCAGGTTAGGGCTAAGAACCGGGGTGAGGTGCGCCTGATACCCCAGCCTAGGATGACAGTCAGGATGACTGTCGATGCATTCCTGCGTCAGTGCACTGATATCCGTAAGGAGTTGGTCTCACCGGCAGCTTTTCGCGGTTTCGGCACTCGGTATGTGACTCCGCTTCCACGCCTCAGCTTCGCTGACGGGGTAGTGGCCCTTGATGCAGCCCTGCGTGGAACTGACCAGCACTCCCCCGTCTCGACCGAGCTTCTGCAATCATTGGCCTCGGAGTTAATGGGGTCCCGTCCAGCTCGCTTTCGGTGGGAGAAAGCCTTCAACACCGCAAGTCCACTATCTGAGTCCCCCGGAGAGTCCTGGGCCCGTGCTCTCTATGAAGAGCTGGGTTTCAGGACCCCGAAGCTACAGGTTTCCCTAACCACTGAGGGCAAGAGGTACCGGGTGGACTTCCTCTGGGAGGAGGCCGGCGTTGTCGGGGAGTTCGATGGGTGGATGAAGTACCAGACAGAGGGTCGTGAAGCCCTGAGGGCAGAGAAGTTGCGTGAGGATGCCATTCGCAGCCTCGGTTTCACTGTCCTGCGCATCTACTGGGAGGACCTCCAGAACCCCGAGCAGCTCAGACGCAAGCTTCAGCGCGCGGGAGTGCCTACCCAATCCTCATAGAGCTGTTGATGCCGCAGATGGCTATAGGGGTCTGAATCTCGAATAACTCTATGAAAATCGTTGCCGAACAGGAGGTCAGTATTTGCTGATGGCGCGGCGGGCGGAATCGGTGCGCTGCTCGGGGTTGGCGATATCCACTGTGGCATGCAGGATGCTCACACCCTCCGGAGAGGCCAGAAGTGGGGAGAGCTGCAGGGAAGCCACCTGCGGGTGGTTGTCCTTCAGCGTGGCCACTCGCTGCACGGTATCCCGCAGCGCCTCATAGTCCACCGCGGGCAGCCCCTGGTAGCCGAAGAGCTTCTGGGAGGCCTTCGGGGCATGCAGCAGCCGGTGCAGGTCCTGGTCGGTCAGCGGTGGCACCCCATGGGCCCAGTCCTCCAGCAGATCCACTGCGTCCCCGGAGATGCCGAAGGACAGCACTGGGCCCATCATGGGATCCTCAATCGCCCGGACAATACAGCCCTGCCCGGTGGGGGCCATGGCCTGGACCTCCAGTCCGGGGCTGCCGTATTTGGCCAACTGACGGCGCATATCGGCCACCACCCGGCGCAGCATATCCTCGGAGTCGATATTCAGCTGCACCCCGCCCAGGTCCAGACGATGGCGCAGATACGCGTTGGTGGACTTCACTGCCACCGGATAGCCCAGTTCAGCTGCTGCCTCCGCGGCGGCGTCGACAGTCTCAAAGCCCACCGAGGGCAGAACCTCGAGCCCGTAGAGTCCCAGCAGCTGTTTCAGCTGCTCATCATTGAGCCGGTGCAGTGCCGCGCCGTCGACATCTTGGAGCCACCCATCGAGCAGGGCATCTCCCTGGCGGGCGACTTTGGTTCCTTCGAGCCCTTCGGGGATATAGGACTCCCCTACGCCCTGGGACCGCCAGCGGTGATAACTGACGATCTTGGCCAGTGCCGAGACTGAGCGGGCCGGGGAGGAGAAGACCGGGACTCCCTGCTGGAGGGCGGAGGTCTCGATCACCGGTCCGGCATTGCCGATGAAGTTCAGCGGAACATCGGCATCCAGAATCCCGATCAGAGACATCACCATTGGTTTGGTGTACTGCTGGGCGGTCATCGAGATCGCCCGGGAGTGGTCGTGGTGGTCCCCAGTGATCGAGGGCTGCAGGCAGACAGCCACGGAGTCGACGTCGTCGTCCTCGAAAAGCTGGGCCAGGGCGGTGGTGAGATTCTCCTGGGCAACAGCCCTGGTGCCCTCGAGATCGAGGTCGCTGATCACCGTGGTGGGTTCCAGGCCGTGCGACTCGGCGGCATCGGCCAGCAGCCGGCCCATGGCCGCGGAATTGGCCAGGATGCCGAGCCGGTTACCCGCCGGCAGCGGCTGGGTGGCCAGGACTTCGAGGATGTCCATCAGGGAATCGTGGTTACCGGCCTGGATAACCCCGGAGTTCTTCAGCATCGCATCCACCGCACCCTTGGGAGCCCGGGAAAGACGGACCTCATGGCCCGGGGGCAGCCGGTGTCCGCTGAGGTCACCGGTGGCCACCACAACAGGTTTGGTCAGCGAGAGCCGCCGGGCAATCCGGGAAAATTTACGCGGGTTGCCGAAGGACTCGAGATAGACCCCGACGGCGCGGGTGGCGTCGTCGTCCTCGAAATACTGCATGGCGTCATTGCCGGAGAGGTCAGCACGGTTGCCCGCCGAGATCACCGAGGAGAGCCCCAGCTCCCGGCGGTGCGCCTGGGCGTAGAGAGAGACACCGATGGAGGCCGATTGGCTGAACAGTCCCACTCCCCCGGGCACGGGCATAGTCGGTGACAGCGAGGCGTTCAGGGAGACATCGGGGTCAGTGTTGATCAGGCCCACTGAGGCCGGTCCGATGACCCGCATCCCCCAGCGCCGGGCCTGACTGACCAGTTCGCGCTGGTCAGTGCCGTCAATTCCGCCGGTGATGACCAAAATGCCTTTGACCCCATTGCGCCCGCAGTCGCTGACCACCTCGGCCAGATGTTCGGCGGGGACGCAGACTACGGCGAGGTCGATGTCCTGTTTGATGTGCTCCAAGGCCGAGTAGGCCGGGGTCCCGCCGACCTCAAAGGCCTCGGGGTTGACCGAGTGCACTCCCCCGGAGAACTGACCCTCGATGATGTTCTGCAGCAGGTGGTAGCCCACTGAACCGTACTCCCGGGAGGCCCCGATGACGGCAACCTGGTCGGGGTTGAGCAGCTCACGGACGCTGCGGGCCTCGGCGCGGTGTTCGCGGGCCTCCATCACCGCCCTGGACCGGTCAGTGGGGTCGATGGAGAACTCCAGCAGCACCACACCGTCCTCGTATTTGCGCTGGACTTCGTAGCCGGCCTCGGAGAAGACAGTGAGCATTTTGCGGTTCTCCGGCAGCACCTCGGCGGAGAACTTCTCGATGCCGACCTCACGCCCGGCGGCGGTGAGATGCTCCAGTAGAATCGAACCGAGCCCACGGCCCTGGTGCTGATCGGCAATATTGAAGGAGACCTCAGCCTCAGTGGAGTCATCGATGCGGTCGAAACCGCCGACGCCGATGATCTCCTCCTCACCGGAGGAACCACCCAGCAGCACCACCAGGGAGACCCGGTTGACGTGGTCCACAGTGGTGAACCGTTCCAGTTCCTTCTCGGTCAGCGCCGACTTATAGGTGAAGTAGCGCAGGTAGATCGAGGACTCCGACTGGCGTCGGTGCATCCGGGCGTAACGGTCAGCGTCATCGGGCCGTACCGGACGCAGATGGGCTGCTGCACCATCGCGCAGCACAACATCTGCTTCCCAGTGGGCCGGATATCCGCTGGTTTTCGCCGTCTCACCCATAGGATCAAGACTAACCAGAGAAATTGTTTAGACCTAGAGATCGCAACGATCACGCAGAAAAGGATCACGTTCCCCGCTTATGGCCCGCCGCTCAACCGATGCCACGGTGCCCACCACCAGTGCTGACAACATCATCGATATCGATGTCTCCTCTGAGATGGAGACGTCATTCCTGGAGTATGCCTATTCGGTGATCTACTCCCGGGCGCTTCCGGATGCCCGGGACGGCCTGAAGCCGGTGCAGCGGCGAATCCTTTACATGATGTCCCAGATGGGACTGCGTCCCGAGAAGGGTCATGTGAAGTCCGCCCGTGTGGTCGGCGAGGTGATGGGTAAGCTTCACCCGCATGGCGATGCCGCCATCTATGACGCCCTTGTCCGGATGGCCCAGTCTTGGGCGCTGCGGCTGCCGCTGGTGGACGGTCACGGCAACTTCGGATCCCTCGATGACGGCCCGGCTGCGGCCCGTTACACCGAGGCGCGGATGGCACCTGCCGCCCTGGCGATGACTGCTGATCTCGACGAGGACGTCGTCGATTTCGAACCCAACTATGACAACCAGCTCACCCAGCCGGAGGTGCTGCCCTCGGCTCTGCCGAACCTGCTGGTCAACGGGGCCTCCGGTATCGCGGTGGGCATGGCCACCAATATGGCCCCGCATAACCTGCGGGAGGTGGTCAACGGGGCGATCCATCTGATCCTGAACCCCGAGGCCACCCTTGAGGACATCATGGCCCATATCCCAGGGCCGGATATGCCTTCCGGGGGCCAGATTGTGGGCCTGCAGGGGGTCCATGATGCGTATCGGACCGGTCGCGGCAGTTTCAAGATCCGTGCCAAGACCTCCATCGAGCAGGTATCGGCCCGCCGCACCGGGATTGTGATCACTGAGCTGCCCTATATGGTCGGCCCGGAGTCCATCATCACCAAGACCAAGGAGGCGGTGCAGGCTAAGAAGCTTGCCGGGATCTCCGATGTCCTGGACCTCACCGATCGTCGGCACGGGACCCGGATGATCGTCGAGCTCAAGGCTGGCTTCAATCCGCAGGCGGTGCTGGCCCAGCTGTATAAGCACACACCCCTGGAGACCAGCTTCGGGATCAATAACGTGGCACTGGTCAACGGTCAGCCCCGGACTATGGGGCTGCTGGAGCTGCTTCAGGTCTATGTGGATCACCGGATCGATGTCGTCCGGCGCCGCACCACCCACCGGCTGGGTAAGCGCAAGGACCGCCTCCACCTGGTGGAGGGTCTGCTGATCGCGATCCTGGATATCGATGAGGTCATTCAGATCATCCGCGCCGCGGAGGACACGGCCACCGCCCGTGAGCGGCTGATGACCATCTTCGATCTCTCTCAGCCACAGGCAGAGCATATTCTCGAGCTGCGACTGCGCCAGCTGACCCGGTTCTCCACTATCGAGCTCGAGCAGGAGAAGCAGAAGCTCGAGGAGGAGATCAAACAGCTCACCGCCATCCTGGAGTCTGATGAGATGCTGCGCCGCACGGTGGCCGATGAGCTCACCGAGGTCGCCCAGCAGTACGGTGATGATCGCCGGACCGAACTGGCCGATTCTGCCCCTGCCGAGCTTGAGGCCGCCGCCCCTGCCAGTGGCAAGGCCAACCAGGATGCGGGCAGTTCCCTGGAGATCCCGGACTCCCCCTGCTGGGTGTTGCTGTCCACCTCCGGGATGCTGGCCCGCACCACTGATCGCAGTGCCCTGGCCCATCCCACCCGGCGTCGTCGTCATGATGCTCTGCGCTCTGTGGTTGCTGCCACTGCCCGCGGGGATATCGGCGCGGTGACCTCCACCGGCCGGATGATCCGGGTGCCTGTTATCGATATGCCGGCTCTGGAGGTCGCCGGCGGCACGGTGAATCTCAATCAGGGCGCGAAGATCAAGGACTTCCTGAATCTGGAGAAGCGCGAGACACTTATCGGACTCGTACCTCTGGATGCGGTAATCGCCCTGGGTACTGCTGCCGGGCGGGTCAAGCGGGTCAACCCCGATTACCCGCAGAACCGTGATGACTGGGAGGTCATCTCCCTGAAGGATAAGGACACGGTGGTCGGTGCCGCGGTGGCCGCCGGGGATTCCGACCAGCTGGTCTTCATCTCCCGGGGCGCCCAGCTGCTGCGTTACTCGGCGGAGAATGTCCGCCCGCAGGGTCGGACCGGATCCGGGGTTGCCGGTATGAAACTGGCCGACGACGACGCGCTCATCGGCTTTCAGGTCCTTCCGGCCGCAGCTGCCGAGGAACCTGGTGGAGCTGTTGTGGTCACCTGCGCCACCGGTTCTGAGACTCTGGATGGCCTCGGAGGCGAGAGCGTGAAGGTCAGCGATCTCAGCGAGTTCCCGGTCAAGGGCCGGGCCACCGGGGGTGTGCGAGCCCACCGGTTCCTGCGCGGTGAGGATCAGCTGACCCTGGGCGCTGCCGTGATGTCGCCGCCGCTGGCTGCGGATAAGCGCGGGGCCGCCCGGACAGTTCCGGCTGAGATGGCCCGTCGGGATGCCTCTGGTGTGCCGGTGGAGCAGTCCATTGAGGCGGTTGCTTCCTCTCCCCAGGCCATGGCTGAGACTGCGATTTCCGTCACGATTGCGACATAGTTCTACATCACGTAGAAATCTGTCTCACTGGGGAGTATCGTAAAAGTCAGAACAGTCTTTTGGCACAAGGAGCACGACTATGGCAAGCCTCGGTGAGCTTGAACGTTCAGTGATGACCCTGCTGTGGGATTCCACGCAGGCGCTGAGCGCTAATGAGGTCTGCGAACAGCTGGATGAGGACCTCGCCGTGACGACCGTGCTGACCGTGCTGGCCCGCCTGGAGAAGAAGGGCATGGTCCACCGGGAGCGGACCTCCCGGCCGCACCGCTACTCCGCTACTGCTTCCCGTGAGGAGCACACGGTGGAGATGCTCAATGAGGTCCTGGGCACTGCTCCTGACCGTGAGGCCGTACTGGCGCAGTTCATCGGCAGTGTCTCCGAGGACGAGGCCGCCGCCCTGCGCAAGATACTGGGTTAGTTCCGCGGCCGGGCACATGTCCCGGCCGCTCTCGTTCCGCTGCGCGGAACTTCACGCCTGAAGTCGCTGCTCGCTACGCTTGCAGCTCACGGACCGTGGGTAGGTCTCACAGTGGCGTCGGAGTAGATAAACTCTTCCCCTAGTGGAACCACTTGCCCTTTTCCTTGCTGGACTGGCCGTTGTCCTGGCTGTCCCCGTGCCGATGCTGCTGCATGAGGCGCGTTTCCGTGCCCGCTCCCCCTGGGCTGCGATGCTGCTCTGGCAGGCCATCGCCCTGGCCGGCGGGCTCTCTATGGTCGGGGCACCGATGGTCTATGGCCTGGCGCCTTTCGGTGATGCGCTGCCGGAGGCGATCAACACTGCGATCCGCCTGACTCTCAGCGAGGACTACCCTGCCCTGGGCGAGTTGGAGGTCCATCCCTGGCATATCTTCGCACTTTGTCTGGGACTGCTTCTGGCTGGGCATCTGGTGTTGACTGTGGTGCGCACCTACCTCCGGGTCCTCTCGGCACGACGCCGCCACCGCCAATTGGTCTCCCTGCTCTCGACTCCCCTGCCGGCCTCCGATGGCGGAAGCGAGGCCACTCAAGTCATCGAACACGAGACTCCGCTGGCCTACTGTCTGCCCGGGCGGACCAATGCCCGTTCAGTGACAGTGCTCTCCCGCGGTCTGCTGGAGACGCTGACCGAGGAGGAACTGGCAGCCGTGGTGGCTCATGAGAAGACCCATCTGCGCCAGCGCCATCACTTGCTGACCATGGCCTTTGAGGCCTGGTATCGGGCCCTGCCCTGGCTGCCGACCACCCGCCACGGGCGGGAGGCCGTTCTGGAGATCACCGAGATGCTCGCCGACGACGGCGCTCTGGCCACTCATTCCCGAGAGGATCTCCTCCGCGCACTGGCTGTATCTGGGGAGGGTTCCCCGGATAAGGATCTGAAACCTACGGCTGAGGCCAGTCTCATCACCGGGGTGCGTCTGCAGCGGCTGCTGGTGCCCAAGGCTCCCCTGGGCACCAGCGCCATAGCCGGCGTCGTCTTCTGTGCAGCTGCTCTGCTGGCGGTGCCAACCTCACTGCTGCTGCTGATCTGAGGCCAGCAGTCTGGTTCACTGGCGGGAGAGGAAGTCCTGGGCTCCGCCGACCAGCTCAGTGTGTTCCTGCTCCAGGCCGGGCTTATTGACCAGCTGGGCGATTTCGGCGGCGAATTCCTCCACCGTGTAGAGCTTGCCGGCTGCCTCCCGGCGGGATTCGATGGCACCGGGCTCGGCGCGGTCCAGCAGGGTCGCGGTGATAGTGCCTTCGATCATGTCACCGGAGACGATGGTGAGCTTGATGCCCTTCTCATCCAGGGTCGGGACCAGTTCCCGCAGAGCGTCCTCCCCGGCACGTTTGGAGCGGGCTACCGGCTCGTAGGCATCCAGGGTGGTGACTTCCTTGATGAAATGCGCCTGGTGGCTGGTGACGAAGACGATCTGCGAACCGGCTGGCATCACCTCAATGGCAGTTTTGACCATGGTGACCTGGGCGTCGCGGTTCAGGCGCAGGGCGTAGTCCTCCCCGCGGTCTGCCTCCATACCGCCGGAGGCGTTGAGGATCAGTAGATCCAGGGACCCGAAGTTCTCCACTGCAGCATCCACCAGCGCCTGGGCCCCGGCGGCCTCGGTGAGATCGGCCTGGACTGCTACGGCTTTGCCGCCAGCCTCCTCGATGCCTTTGACGACCTTTCTCGCTCGGGGCGCCTTGGCACGGTAGTTGACGACGACGCCGGCGCCGCGCTCAGCGATCAGCTGCGCGGTGGCTGCACCGATACCCCGGGAGGAGCCGGTGATGACTGCGCCTTTGCCTTCTAGATCTTTGCTCATGTTCAGTGTCCCATTCCTAGTCCGCCGTCAACTGGGATGACAGCACCGGAGATGTAGCCGGCGTCATCGCTGGCCAGCCAGCGCACTACCCGGGCTACTTCCTCTGCCTCGGCGAAGCGTCCGGCGGGGATGTTCTCCAGGTACTTCTTCTGGGTGTCCTCATCCAGCTGATCGGTCATATCTGATTTAACGAATCCGGGGGCAACCACATTGGCGGTGATCCCGCGCCCGCCCAGTTCGCGGGTCAGCGAGCGGGCCATACCCACCAGGGCTGCCTTCGAGGAGGAGTAGTTGATCTGGCCCGGGGAGCCGTAGAGGCCCACCACGGAGCCGATCAGCACCACTCGGCCCTTGCGCAGCTTCAGCATGCCCTTGGAGGCGCGCTTGAGCACGCGGAAGGCTCCGGTGAGGTTGGTGTCCAGCACATCGCTGAAGTCGTCCTCGCTCATCCGCAGCAGCAGGGTGTCGCGGGTGATCCCGGCGTTGGCGACCAGGATCTCCACCGGCCCATGGGCCTCCTCCACCTGTTTGAAGGCGGCGTCGATGGAGGCTGAGTCGGTTACATCTGCGGCGACTCCGAGTGCGCCCTCGGGTGCATCGCCGTTACGGGTGGTGACCGCCACTTTGTCGCCATTGGCGATGAACGCCTCGGCGATGGCCTTACCGATGCCCCGGTTGCCTCCGGTGACAAGTACCGATCTCTGGCTCATACGGCTCCCTTTGTGCTGCTCGAAGTGCTTATTGCGAAAATTGCTCGAATACACCCTACGCGACACGGCCTATTACCGGCGGGTTCACACCCCGTCCCTGACAGGGAGTTCTACCGCGCGTAGAATAGAGGGATGACCGATCAGGTCCACTCCATTACTGACGCCCCGCTGAAGCACAGCGTCGAGCAGCACAGCCGGATGATTCGCTACACCATCGCCATGTCTATCCGTATCGTGTGCTTCGTGCTGGCTGCTGTTGTCGGGGCGGTGTGGCAGAGCTGGTGGGCCCTGGCTCTGGTGGCCGCCGCCGTCGTACTGCCCTATGTGGCTGTGGTCGATGCCAATGCCGGTGGGGACCGCTATCAGGCTGCACGCCAGCCGGTCTCCCCTGAGGCGCAGCCTCAGCTGACCACCGGACACGAGGATCCCGTGGTCGACGAACAGCCCCAGTGGTGGGAGGCCGAGGACTCTGCCGATGCCGCTGACCAGCAGAACAGCTCTACGGTGATTTCTGGTGAGCTGGTGCAGGAGCGATCCTCAGGGAGACAGCACTGATGGATCTGCTCGGTGCGCTCAGCTCCGGTGAGGCTGGCCCGGAGACCCCTACTTGCTCACGCAAGGGCTGCACTGCCGAGGCTCAGTGGCAGATCAAATGGAACAATCCCAAGATCCATGACCCCGAGCGCAGGAAGATCTGGCTGGCCTGCTCCGAGCACCGGGACTGGTTGGAGAATTTCCTGCGCCAGCGGATGTTCTGGCGCAGCACTGAACCGATGGAGGAGGCCGCGTGAAAGAGCGTTACTCCTTCCTGATCAGCCCGGTCTGGTTGGGCTGGCTGGCGGCCTGTGTGATCTTCTGCGCGGTCTGCTATCTGCTGGGCCAGTGGCAGTTGGACCGCCGTGAGGGTGCCTTGGAGGAGATCAACCGGGTGGTCTCCAATTACGATGAGGACCCCATCCCCTACTCTGAGGCTCGCGAACTTTTCGTTGAGGGTGCCGATGAGGATGAGTGGACTGTGGTGACCATGTCTGGTCAATACATGCCGGAGGACTCTCTTTTGGCCCGTAACCGGGGGCATGGCGGCCAGGTGGGCTATGAGCAGCTGGTGCCTTTCCGTGAGGATTCCACCGGCGATGTTCTGGTGGTCTCTCGCGGTTGGCTGCCGACCTCCAGCACGGATGGCTCTCAACCCTCTTTCAACCCGGATCCTCCGGAGGGGGATGCCGAGATCACGGTTCGTCTGAAACCGGCTGAGCCGGCCATCGACCGTGGCGCCCCGGAAGGCCAGCTGGCTTCAGTGGACCTCGAGGAGTATGCCTCTGTGGTCGACTATTCGGTGGTCGAGGGTGCCTATGGGCTCATGGCCGAGGAGTCGCCTCAGCCGGCAGATGTCCCCTATCAGCTGGCTCGCCCTGCCTTGGATGAGGGCCCTCACCTGGGGTACTCCATGCAGTGGGTGGCCTTCGGCCTGCTCAGCTTTGTCGGCTGGGGCTATGCGGCCCGGGTCCACGCCCGCAACCGTGACATGGAGCTGCTGGAGGACGCAGAGGACGACGGCGCCCTGGCCGGTTCCCCTGCGGTCTCCCTGTCGAAGCAGGAGCGCCTGCGCGAGCTGAAACGCATCCGTCGCCAGCAGTCTGGCAAGTACTCAGATGAGGACGCCGAAGACGCCTGGGTTGAGGAACGTCTTCTGAACCGCTGAGCTGCGGCTGGCTCAGGCGAGTTCTACGAGGTCTTCGTATTCCTTGGTGTAGAGGTCCTCGATGCCGTCGGGCAGCAGTACGACTCGTTCGGGATCCAGCGCTTCGACCGCCCCGGGGTCGTGGCTGACCAGCACCACTGCGCCTTCGTAGGTGCGCAGCGCGGCCAGGATCTCTTCACGGGATGCTGGGTCTAGGTTATTGGTGGGCTCATCCAGCAGCAGCACATTGGCACTGGAGGCCACCAGAGTGGCCAGGGCCAGCCGCGTCTTCTCACCGCCGGAGAGCACCCCGGCAGGCTTGGAGGTGTCATCCCCGGAGAACAGGAAGCTGCCGAGGATCTTGCGCTGATCGGTATCGGAGAGGAACGGCGCTGCCGTCTTCATATTCTCCAAGACGGAGCGTTCGGTATCCAGGGTGTCGTGCTCCTGGGCGAAGTAGCCCAGCTTCAGCCCATGACCATGGATCACTTCTCCGGAGTCCGGCTCGGATGCTCCGGCGAGCATGCGCAGCAGGGTCGTCTTACCGGCACCGTTATAACCGAGCACCACAACCCGGGATCCTCGGTCGATGGCCAGGTCCAGCCCGGTGAAGATCTCCAGGGAGCCATAGGACTTGGACAGTCCCTCAGCCATCAGAGGTGTTTTGCCGCAGGCCTGGGGTGAGGGGAAGCGGATATTGGCGACCTTATCGGCCTGCCGCTCCCCTTCAACACCGGCCATCATGCGCTCGGCACGTTTGAACATGGACTGCGCGGCAGCTGCCTTAGTGGCCTTGGCGCGCATCTTCTCAGCCTGGGCCCGCAGCGCACTGGCCTTCTTCTCCGCATTGGCGAATTCGCGTTTGCGCCGCGCCTCGTCCTGCTCCCGCTGGGCGAGGTACTTCTTCCAGGTCATGTTGTAGACATCGACCGTCATCCGCATCGCGTCCAGGTAGAGCACCTTATTGACTGTGGTCTCGATGAGGTCCACATCGTGCGAGATGATCAGTACACCACCGGGGAACCGCTGGAGGTAGTCCCGCAGCCAGACGATGGAGTCGGCGTCGAGGTGGTTGGTGGGCTCATCCAGCAGCAGGGTATCGGCATCGCTGAAGAGGATCCTGGCCAGTTCCACACGCCGGCGCTGACCTCCGGAGAGGGTCTTCAGCGGCTGGGTGAGGATACGTTCGGGCAGGTCCAGGTTCTTGCAGATGATGGCAGCCTCGGATTCAGCCGTATAGCCTCCGGCTGCCTCGAAGCGGGACTGCAGCCGGTCATAGGCCTTCATGGCCTTCTCCCGGGCTCGGTCGTCCTCGGAGGCCATATCTGCCTCAGCCTGGGTGAGTTTGCGGGAGATGACGTCCAGCTCCCGGGCGGAGAGGATCCGGTCCCGGGCGGTCTGTTCCATATTCTCCACCCGCGGGTCCTGTGGCAGATACCCGATGGAGCCGCGCCGGTCGACATTACCGGCGGCCGGCTGGGCTTGTCCGGCCAGGACCTTGGTCATGGTGGTTTTGCCGGCGCCGTTGCGGCCGACCAGACCGATCTTATCGCCGGCGTCGATCCGGAAGTTCACCTGGTCCATGAGCAGGCGAGCACCGGCACGCAGCTCAAGGTTGGATACGCTGATCAACGGTGAATTTCCTTAGATGTAGATGATGGAGAAGTTATTGGACAACCAGGACAGTCTAACGATCCGGGTCGATGATCTATGCCTGGATGTCGAAACGGCCGCAGGCGACCAGCGGCGTATTCTGCATCCGCTTCAGCTGGAGATCACCGAGTCGCGGGTGGCGGTGATCGGTTCGAATGGCTCGGGGAAGTCCACGCTGCTGCGATTGCTGGCTGGTCTGGCTCAGCCCACTGCTGGTGAGGTGCGGTTCTCCCCCACGAGGCCTTCGACAGGGTTCATCTTCGCGAATCCGCAGGCCCAGCTGGTGATGCCGGTGGTGGGTGAGGATATTGAGTTTTCCCTGCGGCAGCGGATCAAACAGCGTG
The DNA here is from genome assembly GCF_012641515.1 of Nesterenkonia sedimenti. Lineage (GTDB taxonomy): Bacteria > Actinomycetota > Actinomycetes > Actinomycetales > Micrococcaceae > Nesterenkonia > Nesterenkonia sedimenti. The sequence goes on from NZ_JABAHY010000001.1 coordinate 426,748, forward strand.
CTGAGCGTCGGCGTCGTGCTGAGGAGATTCTGCGGGGCCTGGGGTTGGCCGACCGGATTGATTCCAGTGTCTATGAGCTCTCCTCCGGGGAGGCTCAGAAGGTCGCCCTGGCTGGTGTTCTGGCCACTGAGCCGGGTCTGGTCCTGGCGGATGAGCCGACCACGCTATTGGATCTCCGCAATGCTGCGGAGTTTCAGAACCGGCTGCTGGACCTGGATGTGCCGTTAGTGGTGGCCACCCATGATCTGGAGTTCGCGGCGCGGGCCGACCGGGTGCTGGTGTTCCATGAGGGCCATCTGGCCTTCGACGGCGCACCTGCCCCGGCCGTTGCCCACTACCGGCGCTTGGCTCTGGGCTAGATGTTGAACCCGAGGGCGCGCATCTGCTCCTTGCCGTCCTCGGTGATCTTCTCCGGGCCCCATGGCGGCATCCATACCCAGTTCAGCCGCCATTCATCGACCATAGTTCCCACATGCTGACCGACCTGCTCTTCGAGCACATCGGTGAGCGGGCATGCCGCAGTGGTCAGGGTCATATCGATGATCAGGGCGCCGTCCTCGGCGTAGTGCAGCCCGTAGAGCAGCCCGAGGTCGACAATGTTGATGCCCAGTTCGGGGTCGATGACCTCTTTGAGGGCTTCTTCGATGTCTTCTAGGGGTGTCTGTGTGGTGGTGTCAGTCATTCCCCACTCCCTTCTTTACTTCCATCTTGCGCTTGGATGAGCGCGTCCCGCAAGGCCATCCAGCCAAGCAGTGCGCATTTCACCCGTGCTGAGTAGCGCCCTACCCCGGTGAAGGCACCGAGATCTTCGAGCTGGTCCATCTTTTCGGGGTCCAGTTCCTGGCCCCGGTTGTGGATGAGTTCACGGAAGGTCTCGCCGAGTTCCTCGACCTCGGTGACGGGTTCGCCGTCGACCATTTCGTACATCAGTGACAGTGAGGCCTGGCTGATCGAGCAGCCTTTTCCGGTCCAGGCAAGTTCGCTGATCTTGCCCTCGGCGGTGTTGACCTGAACATTGCACTCATCCCCGCAGGTGGGGTTGACCTGGAAGGACTGCCCGGCGGGGTTCTCCAGTGTGCCCTCCCCGGAGCGTTCCCGGGAGTGATCGAGGATCACCTGCTGGTAGAGCTGTTCCATCGCATTAGCCAAAGAACTTCACCACCTGTTTGAGGCCCTCGATGAAGGCGTCGACGTCGTCGTTTGTGTTGTAGACCCCGGCTGAGGCGCGGGTGGAGGCATGGACTCCGAAGCTGCGGTGAGCCGGCTGCGCACAGTGGTGGCCGACGCGCACCGCGATTCCCTGGTCATCGAGCACCTGCCCGACATCGTGGGGGTGGACCCCGGGGACGTCGAAGGCGACCACGGCCAGCCGGTTCTCCGGTGTGGTGGGGCCCAGCACGCGGATCCCGGGGACAGTTGCGATGCCTTCGAGCATCCGCTCGGCCAGCTGGTCCTCATGAGCGGCCAGCCGGTCCATGCCGAGGTTGTTGAGGTAGTCGATGGCCGCATGCATGCCAGCGGTCTGGGCGACCATCTGAGTGCCGGCCTCGAAACGCTGCGGCGGGGGCATGAAGGTGGTCTCCTCCATGGTCACAATCTCCACCATGGACCCTCCGGTGAGGAAGGGCGGCATGGCTTCGAGCAGCTCGCCACGACCGTAGAGCACCCCGATCCCAGTGGGAGCAAGCATCTTATGTCCGGAGAAGGCGGCGAAGTCCACACCAAGTTCGGTGAAGTTCACCGGCAGGTGGGCCGCTGACTGGCAGGCATCGAGGACGGTGTAGGCACCGACGGCCTTGGCACGGTCGACGACGGCGGGCACATCAGTGATTGCCCCGGTGACATTGGATGCGTGGGTGAAGGCCACGATCCGGGTCTTCTCACCGATGACGTCGAAGCTGGCAGGGTCCAGGCGGCCGTCCTCGGTGGCGGAGATCCACCGGAGCTTTGCCCCGGTCTTGGCGGCCAGCTCCTGCCAGGGCACCAGATTGGCGTGGTGCTCGAGTTCGGTCACCACGATTTCGTCCCCCTCGGCCAGGCGGAACCGTTCTGCTGCGGTCCCGCCCAGCCCGAGGGTGGCGTTGAGGAAGCTGTATGCCACCAGGTTGAGCCCCTCGGTGGCGTTTTTGGTCCAGACAATCTCGGAGAACTCGGCACCGACGAACCCCGCTACGGCAGCCCGTGCCGCCTCATAGGCCTCAGTGGCCTCTTCGGCGATCTGGTGGGCGCCGCGGTGCACGGCGGCGTTGTGCTTCTCGTTGAAGCGCCGCTCGGCGTCCAGAACCGCAGTGGGTTTCTGCGCGGTGGCCCCGGTGTCGAGGTAGACCAGGCGTTTCCCGTCCCGGACCGTACGGCCCAACAGCGGGAAGTCGCCTGCGACGTTGAGGGAAGTCTGGGTCAAAATGCTCCTAAGTACTTCAGGCGGCCGAGACGGCTGCCAGGAAGCGGTCGTAACCGTTGGCCTCGAGTTCGTCGGCCAGCTCGGGCCCGCCCTGCTCGGCGACCTTGCCGTCGACGAAGACGTGGACGTAGTCAGGCTTGATGTAGTTCAGGATGCGGGTGTAGTGGGTGATCAGCAGAGTGCCCATGTTGTTCTCTTCGTGGGCACGGTTGACACCCTCGGAGACCACGCGCAGTGCGTCGATGTCCAGACCGGAGTCGGTCTCGTCGAGGACGGCGATCTTCGGCTTGAACAGCTCCAGCTGCAGGATCTCCACGCGCTTCTTCTCACCGCCGGAGAAGCCTTCGTTGACGTTACGGTTGGCGAAGTCGGCGTCGATGCGCAGCTTCTCCATGGCGTCTTTGACCTCTTTGGTCCAGGTGCGCAGCTTGGGAGCTTCGCCGTCGATGGCGGTCTTGGCTGTGCGCAGGAAGTTGGTCATGGTGACCCCGGGGACCTCCACGGGGTACTGCATGGCCAGGAACAGGCCTGCCTGGGCGCGCTCATCGGGCTCCATCTCCAGGACGTCCTCACCGTCGAGGGTGATGGAGCCGGAGGTGACCTCGTAGCGGGGGTGGCCGGCGATAGTGGAGGCCAGAGTGGACTTGCCGGAGCCGTTGGGGCCCATGATGGCGTGCTTCTCACCGGAGCTGATGGTCAGGGAGACGCCTTTGAGGATCTCCTTGGTGCCCTGGTCGGTTTCGATGGAAACGTGAAGGTCCTTGATCTCAAGGGTAGACATTGCGTGGTGTCCTTTACTGGTTCTAAAAGGTCTTAACGATTAGGGGGACGACGCCGGAACGTCAGTTGCCGTGGATCTTCAGCTCGTTCTCGAGGTCCTCCTGGAGGCTCTCCTCGAGCTCGGGCACCTCGATCTTCTGGATGATCTCGTTGAGGAAGCCGCGAACCACCAGCTGACGGGCGATGTCCTCGGGAATGCCGCGGGCCATCAGGTAGAAGAGGTGGTTCTCGTCGAAGCGTCCGGTGGAGGAGGCGTGGCCTGCTCCTTCAATCACGCCGGTTTCGATCTCCAGGTTGGGCACGGAGTCGGCGCGGGCGCCGTCGGTGAGCACCAGGTTCTCGTTCTTCTCGTAGGAGTCGGTGCCCTCGGCGGCCTTGCGGATGAGCACATCCCCGATCCACACGGTGCGTGCGGATTCGCCCTGCAGTGCGCCCTTGTAGAGCACATTGGAGGTGTTGTTGGGAGTGTTGTGGTCCACGAAGGTCCGGTGCTCGAGGTGCTGGCCGGAGTCGGCGAAGTAGAGACCGTACATCTCGGCCTCGGCACCCTCTGCGGCGTAGCGGAAGTTGGTGTTCAGGCGCACCACTTCACCGCCGAGGGTCACAGCGACGTGCTTGTAGCTGGCGTCGCGGCCGACTTCGGCATCGTGCTGCCCGGCGTGGATGGCGTCGTCGTTCCAGCGCTGGAGGCTGATGACCTTCACATCTGCGCCGTCGCCGACCTTGATCTCCACGTTTCCGTTGAAGTTGGCCGAGCCGCGGTGCTCCAGCACGAAGGTCGCCTTGGAGTTGACCCCGGCCTCGAGGACGATATGCGCATTGCCGCGCAGTCCGGCCTTGATCCCGGTGATGTCGATCTTGACCTGTTCGTCCAGTTCGGCATCGGCGGGCACCTGGATGTAGAGGGCATCCTCGGTGTGCTTGGTGGCCAGAACGGCGGCCCGGTCGGCAGGCTGCAGCACGGTGTTGCGCGGTGCCTGGTCGGCCTTGAGGGTGGAGATCACCACTGCCTCAGGTGCCTTGACCTGGTAGTCGACGGGCTCGTCCTCGGTGCCGGCGTTGGCGGTGGGCTCATCGCTGAGGACTCCCGCGAGCTTCTTCAGCGGGGAGAACCGCCACTCCTCTTCCCGACCGTTGGGCTGGGGGAATTCAGCGAGGTCGAAACCGGTGTGGCGGTTGGCGCGGGAGCCAGCTGAGGCCACAGTCTTCCTCTGGGTTTCGCCCAGGCCGCCGTGGCTGTGCTCGGTGTCCACTTTGGCGGCGGCGAGCTGTTCGCCCTCCTCGGTGAAGCCGGGAATGGAGATCCGGCGTTCGCCGACGTCGACGCCGGCGACCTTCTCTTCAGTATTGGTCATCGTTTCCTTCTTGTGTGCAGGACTGGATGCTTTAGGTATGCGAAATGATGCAGACGGCGTCGTCGGGCGTATTAGCCGACGGAGCCCTCCATCTGCAGCTCGATGAGCCGGTTGAGCTCCAGGGCATACTCCATGGGCAGCTCACGGGCGATGGGCTCGATGAAGCCGCGCACGATCATCGCCATTGCCTCGTCCTCGGCCAGGCCACGGGACATCAGGTAGAACAGCTGCTCCTCCGAGACCCGGGAGACAGTTGCCTCGTGCCCCAGGGTGACATCGTCTTCGCGGATGTCGATGTAGGGGTAGGTATCGGTCTTGGAGATGGTGTCCACCAGCAGGGCGTCACAGACCACGGAGTTCGCGGAGTTCTTGGCCTCTGCGTTGACCTGGACGAGTCCTCGGTAGGAGGCGCGGCCACCGGAGCGTGCCACCGACTTCGACACGATGGAGCTGGAGGTGTTCGGCGCCATGTGCACCATCTTGGAGCCGGTGTCCTGGTGCTGGTTCTCGCCGGCGAAGGCAACCGAGAGGGTCTCGCCCTTGGCGTGCTCACCGGTGAGGTAGACAGCGGGGTACTTCATGGTGACCTTGGAGCCGATGTTGCCGTCGATCCACTCCATAGTGCCGCCCTCGTCTACCACCGCACGCTTGGTCACCAGGTTGTACACGTTGGTGGACCAGTTCTGGATGGTGGTGTAGCGAACGCGGGCGTTCTTCTTCACCACGATCTCGACCACTGCCGAGTGCAGGGAGTCAGTGTTGTAGATCGGGGCGGTGCAGCCTTCGATGTAGTGGACGTAGGAGTCCTCATCGGCGATGATCAGGGTCCGCTCGAACTGGCCCATGTTCTCGGTGTTGATGCGGAAGTAGGCCTGCAGCGGGATCTCGACGTGCACGCCCTTGGGGACGTAGACGAAGGAGCCGCCGGACCACACGGCGGTGTTCAGCGCGGCGAACTTATTGTCACCGACGGGGATGACCGAACCGAAGTACTCCTCGAAGAACTCGGGATGCTCCTTCAGGGCGGTGTCGGTGTCCATGAAGATGACACCCTGCTCCTCGAGGTCCTCACGGATCTGGTGGTAGACGACCTCGGATTCGTACTGGGCGGCCACACCGGCGACCAGACGCTCACGCTCTGCCTCCGGGATACCCAGCTTCTCGTAGGTGTTGCGGATGTCCTCGGGCAGGTCTTCCCAGGTCTGGGCCTGCTTCTCGGTGGAGCGCACGAAGTACTTGATGTTGTCGAAGTCGATCTCGGAGAGGTCAGCACCCCAGGTCGGCATCGGCTTGCGGTCGAAGTACTTCAGGCCCTTCTGGCGCAGCTTGAGCATCCACTCAGGCTCGTCCTTCTTGGCCGAAATATCGGCGACGACGTCGGCATCGACACCACGCTTGGCGCTGGCGCCGGCGTCGTCGGAGTCGGCCCAGCCGTACTCGTAGTTGCCCAGCCCCTGGAGTTCAGGGTTGTCATCCAGAACTTTCTGGATGACACCGGGGTCGTTGGTGTTGCGCAAAGTCTCTTCGGCCTTGGCGATCTGCTCGGTCATGACAACCTCTCTTGTTGACGCGGGGAAATCACGATTCTCTTACGACCGGCTTTCGTGCCTGCCGGCGAAGTCTGGGTTCCGTCCTTTTGTGCTGCTCGTTCGGCGGCGAGTTTTTCGCGCCCGACGGGGACGTGTGTGGTGCAGACGTGGGCGCCAGCTGCCTGGGTGGAGAGCCTCCGGACGTCTACGTTGAGCAGCCGGGCGATCATCGCGGTCTCTTCTTCACAGAACACCGGATGGGCTGCTGCTATTTCCCGGATGGGGCAGTGACCTTGGCAGAGCTGGGTGGACTGCATGGCCAGCAGCGGGTTATCCCGTCCGACCAACCGGGTGAAGCCGGCGAATCCGTCTGCATTGAACAGCGCGGAGAGCTTCTCAGTGCGTTCGTCTAGGTCCTCGATGTTGTTGAGCTCATCGACGTATCGCTGTTCGAACTGTGTGAAGTATGCCTGGGCCAGTGCTCGAGCTGCCTCGGAGTCCTCAGTATGGGACTCCCCTGCGCCGATACCGGCGGCGTCGAGCTCTGTGGGCTCAGTCTGACCGTGGTCCTCGGCGGCATGTTTCTCCAGAACCGACAGCGCGGTGCGGACCAGGTTGAGGTAGTCATCACCGAGTTCCTCCTGCCCACGGGAGGAGATGACGTAGCGGCGGGAGGGCCGGCCGGCACCTTTGCGCCGGCCGCTGATGTTTTTGATTTCGACGACGCCCTGTTCGGTCATCGCATCGAGGTGGCGGCGCACGGCGGCGGCGGTGAGATTCAGTTTCCGGCCGAGCTGTGCTGCGCTGATGGGACCTTCTTCCACCACCAGCTGCAGGACCCGCTCACGGGTAGACCCGTCCGACTCGGCGGTGATGCCCTCTTCGGGGACTTCCGCAGTAGTCTCGGCCTCGAATTTCATGACTCTATTCTGACCTATTCAGATTAAGGCGTCTAGCAAGGCCCACCTAACATCGGCAAGGAGTCTTCGCTGAAATACTGGGTGGATGCTCAGCGACCTCTTCACCAACCCTGCTGTCACACTTATTCTAGGGGCGATCTTGGGTGCTGTTGCGCAGCGCGTTGTGGATGTCGGGTGGAACAAAACAGCCCGGTCATTCAAGATCTCCTCCCGCCGGAAACAGGCCCGCCGGCAGAACCAGATCGAGGAAGATACCCGGATCACTACCCTGGCGCCTTTCGTCCCACCCATCGACTGGAGCGATAACCGGGAGAATATCCGGGCCAGCATCCGGCCGCAGAGTTTCTTCCTCTCTCCCCCGCAGGATCTGCGGACCGGCTTGGACGCCAACCAGTTCCCGCATACCGAGGATGTTCTGCCCGATACCTTCCATGACTTCTTCCAGGAGGTCTCGCGCCTGCAGCCGATCAAACGCACGCCCGCTGCCCTTCGAAAATGGGCGGAGGAACACGGCGACGACGCCCGTCCCCAGACTCTGTATTCACTCCACGCCTACCGCACCCTGGGTCTTTAGGAGCGACGGCGCTGGGGGTTCCGCGCCCGGCTGCGCTTCCTCCACCAGATGGCACCGGCCACGATAGCGCCCAGCAGTACGAGGCCGACCGCACGCGGCACTTCGTCGTCGTCGCCGTCTTCGGACTCAGACTGGGGCTGTTCCTCTGCAGCATCGGGTGATGCCTCTGGGCTCTCGGTTTCCTGCTCTTCGGCAGGCTCCTCAGTTTCCCGCTCGGTCGGTGCAGCCTCAGCGGCAGCAGCCTCTTCAGGGCCAGCGTCGGTCATGGCCACAGCCGGGGCTGCCGGGGTGTCGGCACATTCAGGATCGGCCAGTACGTTCTCGATGAACTGGTGCTCAGCCGGTGTCATACTGAGCTCGTATTTGTCCTTGATATAGATCTTGGTTCCGACGAACTCGCAGTAGATGCCCTGGTTCGGCGGCATGTACTCGGTGACATCGCGTGAGCCTTTGGACCGGTTCTCGGATGCCGAAACTGCCAGGAGGTTCTCTTTGTCCTGGTAGAACTCCTGGCGCTGTTCCTCGGTCCAGTCGTGTCCACCATTGCGGTGGGCCTGTCCCACGGCGACCACATGCTCAATATCCACCTGGGACTCCCCCAGGACGTGTTCCATCCATTCGCCGCTGTAGGGGTCTGTGGTTTCACCGTATTCGACCGCGCAGTCCTCACGGACGCTGAGCGTGTCGGGGTCAAGGTCGCGGACAAGCACATCATTGCGGGTATCGCAGCCACTGCCATCGGCATCGGTCCAAGAGGTTCCCCAGTCAGACCGCTCGTAGTCATCCATGGAGGCGTCTTCGGCCACGGTGATCCGCGCCAGGACCTCCACAGCAGGCTCATATGTGGTCTCATCCTGAGCGTTCCCCGCAGCGGCACCCGCGGCCAAAAACCCAAGAACGACGACGCCGGTAAGCGCCCGCCTCATGCGTTATCGACCAGGAGCGTGCCGACAGCTGGGGCGACCTCTTCGGTGAGCAAGGGGGCGAGATCCTCTCGGGGCTGCAGTTCGTCTAGGGGGATCCATTGCAGTTCCGCGATCTCGGCAGCCGGTTCCAGCTGGGTGAGAATGGCTTCAGCCTCCTCGTGGAACTGCACGAGGAAATTCTCACAGACAACAGTGAACTTCTCTTCGTTCGCCGCGGCCGCACTGAAACTTCCCATCGGCCTCAGCTGATCAGCAGTGAGTGTCAGGCCGATCTCTTCCTGGGCCTCCCGGATGGCGGTGGCTGCTCCGCTCTCCCCCGGTTCGGGCTTACCACCTGGCTGCATGAACCGGCTGGTGCCTCGTTTGCGGACGGTCAGTACTCGCTGCTGGGCATCCAGGACTACGACGGCGGCCACCCGGATGATGTTCTCATCGCTCACCGACAGAAGCCTACCGACTCCACGTCATCGCAGAATCAGTAGACGAGGCCTGTTTCGACTCATATCGCCTATCTCGTATCCGTCAATAGGATCAGACTGGTGGTAGACATAAGGCCTAGGTCGCAATTCGAATGCAAACCAACCCCGTCCGGGTTCTGCCCACCCTTCGGCTGGTGACCAACCGGACAGCTCTGCTTCCCAGAATTGGTACGCCGAACATACTTCTAGTTCAGTGCCATGATCCTCGTCATATGGTCTCTATCATCGCTATCCTCTGGCGGATACATCGCAGGGCCGCCGGCCGTGATTGAGGCGCCCACGAGTCCCGCCGGCGTGAGAACCACCCCATCATGAAAATCCACGTCGATGGGACTGAATGAATCGCTATCGGTGGACGTGCTCCGATTACCTGGCGCCATACGGAAGTAATCAGCATCAACTTCATGCCATACGCTTCCCGGCTCCCCCTCGAGATCAACAGTGATTTCATAACCGCCCTCAGCCCCACGCATTTCCATCTCGATCTCGGAAACCCGATTTACACGCCCCGGAACAGACAACGGCCACTCATCCGCCTCGCAGTAGACAGAGTCACCCTCATCGGGACCGAGCCGGTCACAGTCGAGGCCAATGGCGCCGGCGTCTTCATTCTCCAAAATCTGTTCCAGATCCCCACCAGGGGTTCCACTGCATCCCACAGCGAACAACAGCACCCCGGCCAGCGGCGCAAAGACATACTTATCCCGGCGAGAAAGAGAATCAGGTATAGCCAAGAGTGTCTCAGACCACACCGGTTCCGACTAGGCTCCTTTTGTCGAATTCCCCCACCTGCCACAGGCGAGGTCATTCGCCTGACATCTGCAACTTCTACACTGCGTAGAAAACGGTAGACTAGTGGGGTGCCCTCATCCGCCGCCTGCCTCCGTTTGGCCGGAGTGCGCTATGCCGTGGGATCCGCCCGCTCCGCCCAGGGCGTGACCGAAATCCTCTCCGGTGTCGATATCACCGCCAACCGCGGCGAAGTCACCGTGATCATCGGACCCAACGGCGCTGGCAAAACCACCACCCTCGGCATCGCCCAGGGACTGCTGAAACCATCAGCCGGAACTGTCCAACTGCTGGGCCAGACCCCCTACCGGGCCGGGGCCGATCTGCGCGCCCGAGTCGGAGTCATGCTCCAGGACAGCGGCCTCCCCCAATCGGTGAAACCCCGCACACTCCTGCGGCATATCAGCAGCCTGCACCAGAACCCCTGGCCCCTGGATGACCTCATCGAACGCCTGGATCTCTCCGGGTTCTTACAGACCAATATCCGCCGCCTCTCCGGGGGCCAGAAACAGCGCATCGCCATGGCTGCAGCCCTGATCGGCAACCCCGAGCTCGTCTTCCTCGATGAACCCTCCGCCGGACTGGACCCCCAATCGCGCCAGCTGGTCTTCGAACTCATCAACTACCTGCGCACCCAGGGCATCGGCATCGTACTGACCACCCACCTCCTCGAGGAGGCCCAGAGCCTCGCCGATTCGGTGTTCATCCTCAAAGACGGCGTCGTCGTACGTTCCGGCACTGTGGAGGAACTCACCGGCTCCACCGCTGAGACCAACGGAACTCTGCCCACCGAGACCCGGCCACTGACCTTCGCCTCCCCACGAATCATCACCCGGGAGGAACTGGCCACCGCTCCCCTGCCAGTTGAACTGGCCAGCGGCAGCAATGGTGCCGGCGCACGCTGGAATGTCACCGGTATTGCTGGGCCTGAAGACTTCGCCAAGCTCAGCCAGTGGTGGTCCCAGATCGACCTCATGCCCGCTGAGGTCAGCTTCGAAGCCCGCACTCTTGAAGACGTCTTTTGGGAGGTGTCCGTCCCGTGACCGCAAACCAGACCACGACGACGCCGACCCCCTCCCGTCCTGCACCCCCGATCACCCGGGTGCTGGCCCACGGGCTGTATGAGGCCCGCAATACCCTGCGCAATGGCGAGCAGCTGTTGGTCTCGCTGATTTTGCCGCTGCTGGTCCTGGTGGGACTGCACCGGGTGCACGCGGCCACCGATATCGTCCCCGATATCAACACCATCGCCCCCGGGGTCCTGGCCCTGGCGGTGATGGCCTCCGCCTTCACCGGACAGGGCATCGCAACCGGTTTCGAGCGCCAATACGGGGTCCTGGCCTATCTGGCCACTACTCCCCTGGGCCCCGTCGGACTGATCCTCGGCAAAGCCCTGGCTGTGCTCTGCGTGGTGCTCATCCAGGTGCTGGTCCTCGGCGGTGCGGCCCTGGGCCTGGGCTGGACACCGGATCCGCTGGGGCTGATCTGGCTGCTGGTCGCCGTAGTCCTCGGTGCTGCCGCCTTCACCGCCCTGGGCCTGCTGATCGCCGGCACCGTGCGGGCCGAGGCAACACTTGCTCTGACCAATATCGCCTGGGTGCTTATGGGCGCCGGCGGTGGCGCTGTGCTGCCGCTGAACCATGAGGGCACCGGGGCACTGCTGCTCGCCCTGCCCTCTGCGGCACTGGGCGAGACCATGCGTACCGCTACCACCCAGGGCAGCCTCGCCCTGGTTCCGCTGCTGATTCTGGCCGGCTGGGCGTTGGCCGGTGTCCTCGCCGCAAGGAGATGGTTCCGATGGACATGATCGTCCAAAAACTTCCCACCCGTATCACCCGTGTGACCAAGGCACTGGCCTGGGCGACCCTGATCTCCAATATCGGGATCATCCTCACCGGTGGTGCAGTGCGGCTGACCGATTCCGGCCTCGGCTGCCCCGAATGGCCCCGGTGCACCGCCGACTCCTGGATCTCCACCCCGGAGATGGGCATCCACGGAGCCATCGAGTTCGGCAACCGGCTGCTGACCTATGTGCTGATCGCCATCAGTGTCGCCATGTTCCTGGCAGTGGTCCGGCTCTGGAAAACCCACCGGCCCCTGGTGGTGATGTCGATGATCATCGGCTTCGGCATCCCCCTGCAGGGTGTCATCGGCGGTATCACCGTCTGGACCAACCTCAACCCCTGGGTGGTAGCCCTGCACTTCCTGGCCTCAGCCGGACTGGTGATGGTCGCGACCATGCTGCTGGGACGGGTCACCCTCGAGCTCAAGCAGGGCGGACTGCAGGGCGTTCCCCTTGCCGATGGTGCATCGGATGGCACCTCCCGGCAGCTGGCCGTTGTGGCTCTGGCCACCAGCTGGGCCGCCGTCGTACTGGGCACTGTGGTGACCGGAACCGGCCCGCATGCCGGCGACCCCGGCTCACCGCGGCATGATTTCGACGCCGAACTGGTCACCCAGCTGCATGTCATCCCGGTCTACATGCTCTGCGCGACCGCTGTTGTGCTGGCGATCAAGCAGTTCCGGACGCAGACATCACCGGCTCAGCGGAAGGCCGTCTGGTTCCTCATTGCGGTGATCCTGGCCCAGGGCGTGATCGGCTACTGGCAGCACTGGACCGGCCTGCCGATCCTGCTGGTGTGGTTCCATATGCTCGGCTCAGCAGTTCTGATGGTGGCCGCGACCCTGGTCTTCGACCGGTACCGTGCCGACTACCGCACCCGCGGACTCGGCGTTGAGGCCGCTCAGCGCGAGACCGTGTCGTCGTAGATCGACAACGATCCGGAGTAATTGGCAACCCAAACACTGCCGGTCATCGCGTCATAGCTGACCCCGATCGGCAGATGCCCGGTATCCCGCCGGTCGATCTCCTCCAGAGTTTCGGCGTCGAATTTGGAGACGCTGTCCTCGTAATAGTTGACCACATACAGCGCGGTGCCGTCGGCTGAGATATCCATGGTCCGCGGTTCCCGCCCGGTGCTGGTGGAACCGATGACCTCATCGGTCTCAGTGTCGAAGGCCACCAGCAGATCGGAGCGAGAGAAGGTCACATACAGGGTCTCGGCATCGGGTGAGAGCACCAGGTGGCGCGGGAACTGCGCCTCGTTGTAGATGACCTCGCCCTCTCCGGTTTCCAGATCCACCTTCCAGAGCTCATTGGCGTACATCGCGGTGACATAGACGGTGCGGTTATCCGGCATCGCGGCGATACCGCGCGGCTGGGAGTTCAGCGGAACCCGCATCTCCTCCTCACCGGTTTCGGTATCGATCACCGAGAGGTCGAAATCGCACCAGTTGGTCACCAGCAGTCGGGACTCATCCGGGGTCAGCGCCTGGTACTTCGGCACCCGGCCGACCTCAATGAACTGGTCCCAGTCCTGGTCCTCCACGCTGTAGCGGAAGACCCCCGATGGCGCGACATCCTCCCCATTGCGGCAGTCATCATAGGCGGTGGCGCCCAGGTCCCCGAGTCGGTACTGGGAGACATATGCGTGCTGTCCATCCTCGGTCCAGACCGCCTCCACCGGTGCCCCTTCGACGTTGTCGGGATAGCCCTCCACACCCAGGGCTCCGGGGTTGATGGTGTCGTCGAGTTCCTGGACCAGCTCACCGGTTTCGGTGTCGTAGATGGTCACCGAATGTTGGTACATCATGTTGTTGGCGATCGCCAGACCACGGCCGTTGGCCACCACTGATTTCGGGGTGATCACCGGTTCGCTGATGGTCTCGGTGTGCTCAAAGGTGGTCGTGTTGGACTCCGGGAAATCCGGGGGTTCCTCCACATCAGGATCCTCAGCCTCACTGTCATCTTCCTCATCCGTTTCAGATGAGTCGGAGTCCTCGGTGCCTTCGGTCTCCTGCTCGGCTGTGGCGTCGTCGTCGGAGTTTTCTGTCTGATCCTCAGCATCGGTGGCCTGCTGGGGCTCTTCCTCGGCTGCACAGGCTGTCCCCACCACGAGGAGGGCTGCTGCAGCAGCACTGAACTGAGTACGACGCCGCCTGCTCACCTGCTGGTCAGCCATAGCTCCCCTTCTACATAATGACTTGGACTGTCCCTGCGATTCTGTCATGGGCTGAGCGCCCATCCGGGGATATCACGATGACCGGCAGGATCAGCAGCAGCAGGAGTGTGCGGACCAAAGCCCAAAGTGGTCCGGGGATTGAGACCGGCGCATTGGGCTGTAGGCGCACCACTTGGATACGCACCAGTCGTTTGCCGATGGTGACGCCGAGGAACCCTGTCAGGGCCACATGCATCAGAACGAAGACGCCTAATGTGACCCAGGGGTTGAAATTGAACCAGGTCCAGGAGATCAGGGAGGCTAATCCCCAGTCGATGAACAGAGCGAGGATCCTGCGGCCCCAGGGGGCCAGTGATCCGGGGCCATTGGGTGGGAGTCCCAGTCTGTCACCTGGGTAGCCGGCGTCGTTACTCACGGCCATCTAGTCTACGCGCCAGCACCCTGTGCAAAGTGTGTAACATGCCAGAAACATTTGTGTGACCGCTGGGAAACCAGCCAGTGGATAGGCTTGAGCCGATCCTGTAGTAAACCACTGAACAAGGAGCAAACGGACGCATGTTCTCAAGCCCTCAGGAAGTCCTCGATTTCATCAAGAAAGAGGACGTTAAGTTTGTTGATGTCCGCTTCACCGACCTCCCCGGTCTGCAGCACCACTTCAACGTCCCCGCACACACCGTAGACCTCGACTTCTTTGAGGACGGTCAGCTCTTCGACGGCTCTTCCATCCGTGGTTTCCAGGGAATCCAGGAATCAGATATGCAGCTGATCCCGGACCCCTCCACCGCCTACCTGGACGAGTACCGCGAGGCCAAGACTCTGGTGATGACCTTCTCCATTGTCAACCCGCGCACCGGTGAGCCCTATGGCCGCGACCCCCGCGGTGTGGCCCAGAAGGCTGAGGAGTACCTGAAGGCCTCCGGCATCGCCGATACCGCCTTCTTCGGCCCCGAGGCTGAGTTCTTCCTCTTCGACAGCGTGGCCTTCAAGAACACCCCCAACGAGTCCTTCTTCTCCCTGGACGCTAAGGAGGCCATCTGGACCTCCGGCGATGCACTGCAGGATGGACCCGGCGGCCACAAGCTGGCCACCAAGGGCGGTTACTACCCGGTTTCCCCGCAGGATCAGTCCGCTGATGTCCGCGATGAGATCGTTCTGGCCCTGGAGCGCGCTGGCCTGTCCGTGGAGCGCTCCCACCACGAGGTTGCCGGCCCCGGCCAGCAGGAGATCAACTACAAGTTCAACACCCTGACTCTGGCTGCCGATGACATCCAGAAGTTCAAGTACGTGGTGAAGAACACCGCTGCTGCCTACGGTCTGGCTGCCACCTTCATGCCCAAGCCGGTCTTCGAGGAGAATGGCTCCGGTATGCACTGCCACCAGTCCCTGTGGAACGAGGGTGAGCCCCTGTTCTTCTCCGAGACCGGTTACGCCAACCTCTCCGACACTGCTCGCTGGTACATCGGCGGCATCCTGAAGCACGCTGCTGCAGTGCTGGCCTTCGCCAACCCGACCGTGAACTCCTATAAGCGTCTGGTCAAGGGTTACGAGGCTCCGGTCTCCCTGGTCTACTCCCAGGGCAACCGTTCGGCTGCTATCCGCATCCCGATCACCGGTTCCAACCCGAAGGCGAAGCGCATCGAGTTCCGCGCACCCGATGCCTCCGGTAACCCCTACCTGGCCTTCTCCGCCATGCTGATGGCTGGCCTGGACGGCATCAAGAACCGGATCGAACCGCATGAGCCGGTCGATAAGGACCTCTACGAGCTGCCCCCGGAGGAGCTGAAGGACATCCCGCAGGCTCCCGGCTCCTTGGACGAGGCCCTGGAGGCTCTGGAGGAGGACCACGACTTCCTGCTCGAGGGTGGCGTGTTCACCGAGGACCTCATCGAGGCCTGGATCGAGTACAAGCGCGAGGAGGAGATCGATCCCATCCGCATGCGCACCACTCCCACCGAGTTCGAACTCTACTTCTCGGTCTGAGTCTTACTGACTCGCACCTTTCGAGGAAAGCCCCCGCACCAGTTCAACTGGGCGGGGGTTTTCCCGTATCTAGGGCTGGGGTCCGAGGATGAAGTTCGCTAGGGTGCGGTGGGAGGATTCGTCATCGGAGGGGTGGTGGGTTCCGGCCAGGGCATCCCGGTAGAGCCGGGAGAGCTCCGAGGTCCGGTGATACTGCGCTCCCCCACTGACACCCAGTGCTGCATCTAGCACTGACCGGGCAGTCCGGGTTGCTGTGGTGCGTAAGGTCACCAGACGCGGGAACCAAGAGGCTCCATGCTCGGAACCGGCCTCCACATCCTGGGCGACACCGCGCAGCTGAGTATCCAGAGCCAACTGCTGCAGCTGCGCCTCTCCCAGCTTGTAGCGGATATCCGGATCCTGGTCCAGGGACTCCCCTGTGGTCAGCGAGCTGCGGGCAGCGGCATGCTCGGCACCCAGCTGCAGGGCCCGGTCACCGATACCGGTATAGACCGCGGCCAACAGGGTCAGGAATGAGGAGAAGATCGCGAAGACCAGCGGATCCTGGTTCGGCCCGGTGGGCAGTCTGCGCACAATCCTTTCGGCAGGCACCCGGGCGCCGTCGAGGGCAGTGGCATGTGAATGGGTGGCCCGCATCCCGAGCATGTCCCAGTTCTCGATCAGCTCCCAGCCCTCAGCTTCCCGGGGCAGGAAACCGAAGATCAGGGGCTTCTCCCCCTCAGCCCCGGTGGCAGCAGTATCCTTGCCGAAGAGCCCCAGTCGGGTCCAGGCAGGTGCCAGGGTGGTGAAGATCTTGGTCCCGGTGAAGCTCACCGCGCCGTCGTCGTGGATCCGCGCTTGGGTGGTGGAGTCGAAGAGGACCGCGTCATTACCTGCCTCGGAGATCCCGAAGGCGAAGATATGCCCCTCGGCTGTCTCAGTGAGCACCTGTTCGAACTCGGCATGTCCCATCGCGACCATCTGGCGGGCCACGGAGACCCACACATGGTGCATATTCACCGCCAGGGAAGTCGCCGGAGCATAGGCAGCAAGCAGCCGCTGGGCCTCAACCAGCTGCGGCAGGCTCCAGCCGAGTCCCCCGAAGCCTTCAGGCACCAGCGCCTTGAGATAACCGGCCTTCTGCAGTTCCGCTAAGTCCTCGGCGCAGAACTCATTGCGCTGGTCATACCCTGGAGCCCGCTGGCGGATACGCTCCAACAGCTGACTGGTTAGTACCTCATGAACGCTCATCTGCCCACTCCTTATCTCTACGGGACCCGGGCGGTCCAGGCATCGGTGCCGAACTTCTGGGCCACCAGCTGCTCAGCACGGGCCAGCTCATGGGGCCGAATACTGGCAACACTGGCCCCATGACGTTCGGCGAATGTCCGGGTGAAGACCTCCATGATCTCCTCACGCGGCAGACCCGTCTGGCTGCGCAGGGGATCAACGCGTTTCACCGCCGAGCGGTGCCCCTTATCCGAGAGTTTCTCCCTGCCGATCCGCAGCACCTGGGTCATCCGTTCGGCGTCGATGTCATAGCTCATGGTCACATGGTGGAGCATCCCGCCATTGGCCAGGCGTTTCTGCGCCGCACCACCGATCTTGCGGCCCTGCCCCTCGCCCTCGGCGGCGGAGACAATATCGTTCAGGGGCTTGTACTCAGCCTGCACGCCCACCTTGTCCAGGGCCTCCATTACCCAGGAGTCCAGGAAGGGATAGGAATCGGCGAAGCTCAGCCCATCCACCAGGGACTGTGGGAAGCACAGGGAGTAGGTGATGCAGTTGCCCGATTCCATGAACATCGCCCCACCGCCGGAGATACGGCGGACGACGACGGCCTCCAACTCCGCGGCGGCCTCGGCATCGACCTCATTGGCCAAGGATTGGAAGGAGCCGATGACCACTGCCCGCTCCGACCAGTCCCAGAGTCGCATCAGCGGTGGCCGCCGGCCTGCGCCGACTTCCTCGGTGAGCACCTGGTCCAGGGCGACATTGAGCTGGATGGGGAGGTTGACCGCAGGCAGCACCTCCCACTGGTGGTCCTCCCATCCGGTGGCCCGCCCCAGGGCCCGGCGGACTGCAGTGGCCACGGCGGATTCATCGAAACCGATCATCAGGGTGCCCTCGGGGAGGGCGGCGGTAATCGCTCCGGCGATCTCTTCCCGGGTCGCAGAAACTGGGAGGCCGGTCAGGGCACGGTTGAGGTCCTCCAGGGCGTCATCGGGTTCGAGAAAGAAATCTCCGTTGATGGACGCTCTGGCGATCCTTGCGGCGTCGTCGTTATCTGTCAGCTCGAGATCGGCGACCACCAGCTTGCCGCCGGGGACCTTGTACTCACCGTGGGCCATGGCCCCAATCCTACGGCGTGTAGACTGGTGCCCTTGTGATGTTCCTACTGTGGACGTCATGCGTCGTAGGAACGCCCTCCTTTCAGCCCGGTGATTCAACCGCCCATGGGCTTCTGTGATCTTCTCGCGGCGAACCGAGTGCACCGACCGGTGCGTTCGCCACCTGCCAGACCATCGGCGGCTGCCGCTGTGCCACTGGCGCATCCCGAAAGGCTTATGCCATTACTGCATCACCCACTCTGACCGAGACCGCCCCGGTGACCTTCGCCGAACTCGGCCTCCCTGCCCCGCTGACCCAGGTCCTGGCATCCGACGGCAAATTCACTGCCTTCCCCATCCAGTCCGCGACCCTGGCCGATACGCTCAACGGCCGGGATGTGCTGGGCCGCGGAAAGACCGGCTCCGGTAAGACGCTTGCCTTCTCCCTTCCCCTGGTCGCCCGGCTCGGTGAGTCCGGTGCTGCAGCTAAGCGGCGCCCGCGCCGTCCCCTGGGCCTGGTGCTGGCACCCACCCGTGAGCTGGCCACTCAGATTGAGGCCGTGCTCGCGCCCCTGGCTGCTGCCTATAAGCTGCGCACCACCACGATCTTCGGCGGGGTCAGCCAGCGCCCGCAGACCAAAGCGCTGGATGCCGGTGTCGATATTGTTGTCGCCTGCCCCGGCCGGTTGGATGACCTCCTGAAACAGGGCGCCCTGACCCTAGAAGATATAGAGATCACCGTGCTGGACGAGGCCGACCATATGGCTGACCTCGGATTCCTTCCTGTGGTGACCCGTCTGCTGGCCCAGACTCCGAAGTCCGGTCAGCGGCTGTTCTTCTCTGCGACCCTGGACAATGGCGTGGATAAGCTGGTCAAGCGGTTCCTCAGCGATCCCCTGACCCACTCCGTGGATGAGGCGACCTCCCATGTTTCGGCAATGACCCACCACGTCTTCGAGGTCCAGCCCGAGGAGAAGAAAGAATTGGTGGCCACGCTGGCCTCCGGTGCCGGTAAGCGGATCCTCTTCACTCGCACCAAGTATCAGGCCAAGAACCTCGCGAAGAAGCTGACGGCTGCAGGGACTCCAGCGGTTGACCTGCACGGCAATCTCTCCCAAGCCAAGCGGGATAAGAATCTCGCTGCATTCAATGGTGAGGTCAATGTGCTGGTGGCCACCGATGTTGCCGCCCGCGGAGTACATGTCGACGGTATCGAGCTAGTGGTCCATGTGGATCCGCCCGCCGAGCATAAGGCGTATCTGCACCGCTCGGGTCGTACCGCTCGTGCAGGTTCTGCCGGTGATGTGGCCACCGTGATGCTGCCCGAGCAGCGCAAAGACACTCAGGCCCTGCTGCGTAAGGCCGATATCAAGGTCCAGCCACTGGCAGTCAGCAGCGACTCCCCTGAAGTGGTGGAGCTAGTCGGCGAGCGTGCTCCCTACGTGAAGCCGGCTCCTGCACCGACCCAGAACCAGGGCGGACAGGGCCGTGGCGGCAGGCGCTCCGGTGGACCCCGCCGCGGTGGCGCACCGCAGTCACGTGGACAGGGTGGACGTAGCCAGAACGGTCGTGGCCAGGGCGGCCGCCGTCGTCGTTAGTTGGTCCTGCTCCGGTCCCGGCGCTGGTTGAAGATCAGCAGACTGACTCCGATCAGCAGCAGCGCTACAGCCGCCGTGGCTGCTGGCCAGCCCGCAAAGGTTCCTGTTTCAGGCAGCGCTCCCGGCTGGCTGGGCTCGGGCTCAGTCTCCTCCACAGCGCATTGCGCCTCAGCCTCTATCTCCTCGGAGACCCAGACCTCACCACCGGTGAGGAGGACCGTTCCCGGCCCGCCCTCCGGCACCGTGGAACCATCGGACAAGGTGCATTCCCAGGTGAAGCTGAATTCCGTGTCCTCATCCAGTGCGCCATCCTCGATCTGGTTCCACCACGCGGCACGCGAGGACCGCACGATCCGGTTCAAGTCGTTGTCCGGTCACGCTCAGACCGAGGCCGTCGAGTCGAGCGAAGGCGGTCAGGTCAGGGCGGCCGAAGCCGGCCGGCGGGGTAGCGTCGGACACATCGAGGTCTTTCGGATGGATGGCGTAGGAACCTCCATCGTCGGGAGACCTCGACGTCTATCTGCGGACCGACGCGCCCGGCCGACCTACACCTTCATCTGAGAAGACCCCTGAAACGTCTTCGACGACGACGGGACCGGCGAGGAGGAGGGCGCGGTGAGCTAAAGGAATGGAGCTTGCTCGGCTTCGACGCCGCCGCAAGCTCTGGTGAAACGGTCGGTCGTCGTCGGTCACCACCGGATGGCGGCGTCCCCCCCCCACGCTCGGCGTTTGCGCAGGTCAGCGGCTCGTTCGCCCAGTGGGCGCATCAAGCGATAGACGCAAAGCCGAAGTGATTAGGTCGTCGGTTCGATTCCGACAGTCCGGCGAACAGCCCCTGCCCTGCGGAAACGCAGGGCAGGGGCTGTTCGGTTCTGGTGGTCGCGCGATGCGCTGGCCTCACGGCTCTGCCCGACACCGACGTCGCTGTCCTCTGCGACGGACCCCTCGCTGGCTGAGCGCTCGCGGCCGGCATCCTGTCCGTGTGCCGATAGGCCTCGCACCGCTCGGCAACGCAGCATGGCGTTGCGTCGCGACCTGGCGACGGCTCGGCGGGGCGCGATCCTCTCGTGCGTTGGCGGACTACGGGAGCTTGGACGCGAGGACGTCGGCCGGCAGGATCTCGGGTGCTGCGCTGAGGAGGTGCTGGTTGGCCTTCAGGGCTGCGACGATGGCGCCGTTGGCGTGGGCGTCGCGAGCGGCCTCGTCGGGGAATGCATCGAAGATCCAGAAGGTGTCGGCGTGGGTCCTGACCGCGAACCAGACAACCGTTCCTACTTCTTCGTTGGCGAGCGCGACAGCGCCGGCGAGCAGATCGGCGAGCGCGTCGTGCTGTCCATCGGCCGCGACGATCTTGGCGACGAAGGCATACGGAAGTGATGCGGGTGTTGACATGAGGGACTCTCCTTGACGTCGGGGTTCTTCGTGGGACGAGTTCAGCGTATGACGAGCGAGGGCCGGCGGGAAGTGGCGTATACGGCAATATTGCTATTGTTTACGTCATGCGTATCGGACTGATCGCGATCGACGGCTGCTTCGGTTCGGCTATCGCGTCGATCATCGACATCGTGCGGGTGGCCGACGGAGCCCGCGGCGATGTCGACCCGCGGATCGACCCGATCGAACTCGCCATCCTCGGACCGACACGGCGAGTGACCACGACGGCATCGATGACCCTGTCGGTGGACCACCCGCTGTCGGAGTCCGCAGAGTTCGACGTGGTCGTCGTCCCTGCGCTTGGAACCCTTACGGCCGACGCTACCAACGACGTCCTCCAGAGCCGAGATGCTCGTTCGGTCATTGCCTCGCTCGGGCGCCTCGACGAGGCGACCACCCGGATCGCCGCGGCGTGCACCGGCGTGTTCGCTGTCGCCGAGACCGGACGGATGCATCATCGGCGGGCGACGACCAGCTGGTTCCTGGGGCCGGAGTTCCTGAAGCGCTATCCTACCGTCGCCCTCGATCTCGACACCATGGTCGTGGTCGACGGGAACCTCGTCACCGCCGGCGCCGCGTTCGCCCACATCGACCTCGCGCTCTCACTCGTGCGATCGATCAGCCCCGACCTGGCCCAACACGTCGCCAAGCTCCTCATCATCGACGAGCGCCCGTCGCAGGCGGCCTTCGTCGCCTACGAACATCTCCGGCACGAGGACCCGATCGTCATCGAGTTCGAACGCTTTGTGCGCGCCCGACTGGACGAACCGTTCAACGTCGCCTTCGTCGCGCAGTCGCTCGGCACCAGCCGGCGCACCCTCGAACGACGAGTCCGTGCGGCGCTCAACCTCACGCCGCTCGGCTTCGTCCAACGGCTTCGCATCGAACGAGCTCGGCACCTCTCAGCAACCACGGACCTCACCTCCGCCGAGATCGCGCTACGGGTCGGCTACGCAAACGCCGAGACTCTGCGCTCCCTCCTGCGCAGGGAGCGACGCCGTTCCTGACCTATCGCCATGCCTGTAGCTTGTGTCCTAGCTTGGATTGGGAATCGGCCAAGATGGCGCAGCTGGGTGACGGCGCATTGCGTGCCGCAGAAAAGCTGGGCTTCGACCTGGTCCGGCCCATCACACTGGTTGGTGTGGCCGCCCTGGGTGAGCCCGATCTGCTGATCGAAGTTGAGGCTACAGCTGTCCTCGCGGATTAGTTTCCTCAGAGGCGAGCGGCGACGGCGTCGCGGATTCGCTGGAGATTCACTGTGCCGGGGCAGGCCGTTGCCACCACTGCGCTATGCGGGATGATCTGGGTCTGGGGGTTCAGCCCGTATTCCTGGCAGATCCGCACGCAGAGGTCGATGCTGGTCTGGTAGGTGGATTCACTCGGTGCGCGGTCGGGATCTGCGGAGTGTTCGATGCCGATGCTGCGCTGGTTCATTGCCCAGTTGCCGGCATGCCATGCGGTGTTGAGCTCACTGACGTACTGGTGGAAGTTTCCCTCCCCGATGCCGTAGTGGGCGCTCACCTGTGAGGCGGGGTCGGCGAAGGTGGCATCGGCTGCGGCCAGGGTTCCGACGATGTAGTGGATGACGATGCGGTCCACCGGGGTGCCTTCGCGCCCGGCGGTGTAGTTCTCAGTGGTTCGCCAGATGGGTGTAGGCATCGGTCACACCCCCTTCCCGAGGGGGCAGCCCAGCGGGTTGGCCGGGTTCTCCATCTTGCCGCGGTGGTCGTAGTCGGTCTCCCATGAACGCTGGGTTCGTGCCTGCGTGGACTCCTGGGCTGCGGCAGTGGCCGGGGCTGCGAGTACCGCGCCTCCGGTCACCACGGCGGCGGCTGCTCCGAGGAGGCTGCGGCGGGGAAAATTGGCCTCGGAATGTTCACTGGACTGATCTCCGGGCTGTACGCCACCCGGTGAGCTCAGTGAGAAGCGCATATACAGCAACCTACGGCAGCTGCTGCATTTAGTGAAGGGTTCCGCCGATAATCGTTGCATCCGGTTCCGGGGCCAGTGACTCCTCGATCAGGATCCCCAGGGCCTCCACGGACTGCTCCGTGGTCAGGGAAACAGCGGGATCCCGGAGGTCTGGGAGGTGGACGAATCCGGCTGGAACCGGGGTCTGCATCCGGGCGACAGCGGCCATCAGCGAGTAGAGCACGTCATTGCAGACGAAGCTGCCAGCACTCAGCGACAGCTGCACAGGGATGCCGGCTTCCTTGATGCGGGCGTGGGCAGCCTTCAGGCGCAGTGTGGAGAACAGGGCTGCTGCGCCGTCGTCGTCGATTGCTTCATCCACCGGTTGGGCACCTGAGTTGTCCGGGATCCGGGCATCGCGCAGGTTCAGTCCCACCCGCTCCAGACGCACAGCATCGGTACCACCTGCGAGGCCAGTGGCGATGATGAGATCCGGCTGCAGGGCCTCAGCATGCTGGAGCAGAGTTTCGGCGGCGGTGCCGAATTCCACCGGGAGCCGGACAGCATGGACCTCAGCCCCGGTATGGGTCTTCTGCAGCTGCTCAGCAACATCCCATGAGGGGTTGTAGTCCATTCCGCCGAAGGGTTCGAATCCCGAGATCAGAACGCGTTTCATCGCCTCAGCTAGCCTCCGTTCGGTGGACTTCGCGGGTCCAGTCCTGCTGATCCCGGGTGTAGATGATGCGCTGGTGCCGCCGGTCGGTGGAGCCCTGCCAGAACTCCACTCTCTCTGGCTGGACCCACCAGAGGGTCCAGTCCTCGGGATCCACGCTGGCTTGGGCTACCGGTGAGCGGGCGTGGAGGTCCTTCAGGCTCTCCTCCGGGGTAGCTTCGATGACCTCACCGCGGATGCGTACGGCTCGCATCTGAGGCTGCCACCAGCAGCTCAGGGCTGCCGCGGACCGGTGGGCCAGCTGGGAGCCCTTGCGGCTGCTCTTGGTGCTGGCGAAGGCCCAACCGCGCTGGTCGACGTCCTTGAGGACCAGCGTCCGCGCATCAGGAACGCCGTCGGAATCCACGGTGGAGAGGGTCATGACATGCGGTTCGGGGACCCCGGCCCCGATGCCGGCCTGCAGCCACTGCAGAAACGCTGCAGCGGGATCATCGGGGAGGTCCTGCGGGTTCAGCTCGGGGGCAGCGCCGGACAGGGACGGTATGGACCGCAGGAAGCGGCGAGTTTCATCTGTCACAGTGTTCATCCTACTGCGCCGGTGCCATCCCCATCCTCTGGCTGTAGGTCTTACCCCAGGTATTGACCGCATCCAGGACCTCGGTGAGGCTGTGGCCCAGCTCGGTCAGGGAGTATTCAACCCGGGGTGGCACCTCGGCGTAGACCGCGCGGTGGACAATGCCGTCCTCCTCCAACTCACGCAGTTGCCGGGTGAGTGTCTTGCGGTTTGCCAGGGGCACCAGCCGGCTGATCTCACCGAAACGGAGAGTGCCTTCGCTGAGATGTTTTACCAGGGTCAGTTTCCAGGTGCCGCCCAATACGGAGGTGGCCACCTCCACGGTGCAGACCTCCATGGCACGCTGCACCGGTAGTCGCATTCTCGGTTACTCCTCAGGGACAAAAATGTCCGTACTTCCGCAGTGTGTTTATGGGGTCGAGGATAGCCTTATGACGCGAACAGTTCTTTGGCTCAGCGCCCATCCTGAACCTCAGTCTCTGAATGGGAGCCTGCGCGATGACGGCATTCAGCACCTCCAGCAGCTGGGCTACTGGGTGGTGGAGTCGGATCTCTACGCCATGGGTTGGGACCTGGTGGTACAGCCTGCGGATGCGGGTCTGGCACCTGGCGAGCAGTTTAGGGTCAGCGCCGCTGTTCGCGATGCCTACACCGAGGACCGGCTGCCTGTGGATGTCGCCACTGAGCAGGCGAAGCTGTTTGAGATGAGTACATTCAGAATTTCATCTCGGGTCCAGTGCTTACCGGACTGACCGATCTCGTGGAAATCTGCAGCTAGCAGCTTCTGGAGCGTTTCGCTGTCAGAGCGCACTGCCGGATTCAGCAATCGACGTTCAGCCGACCAGGCCGCCGCGATGGCATCCTGGCCCGAGGGTTGAGCCACTGTCGGAGGGCATTGATCCATTCATCGAAGGCATCGAGGTGGGCATCGTGGCTGCCAGCTTGTAGGTCTATACGCGTCGTTTCTGGCCGGCGTCGTATCAACTCATCTTTGTCCTGATGGGCGAACATCCCGTCCTTGGCGAAAACAGCCAGTGCCGGGACCTCAAGCGACTCCCACTCTGCCCACCGGGGTTTGTGTACTGCCGTAATGACCTGTTCCATAACATCGGCGTCGAAACGGGGCTGCAGCCCATTTCCGGTGGGCTCGAGGTCGGCTATCCATGCCCCGGCTATAGTCTCATCACCTAAATAGCGGCGCGCGGCAGCTTCGTCTTCAAATGGTGTGGGCCATGCGGCGAAGAACTTGCCAATCTGGGCGACCGAAGCGGGATCCTCATTACCTGCCGCATGACCCTCGAGCATCACCAACCGGTCGACGAGGTCCGGGCGGGCGGCCGCGGTAAGGAACACAGTGTGAGCGCCCATGGATTGGCCGATCAGCACACACCGTTCACCAGGAAAGCGGGTCTGCATGAGATGCACGACGTCGTCGACGAACGCCTCTCGGGATAAATCAGCTGGGCGTCGTGTGCTCTGACCGTGCCCGCGCTGGTCGAGGAGAATCACTCGGAAATCTGCTCGAAGAGCCTCTGCAGTGGGGATGAGCTCCCGTGAACTGCCTGCCAGCCCGTGCAGCAGAATCAGGGGTTTGCCCTGACCACCCATATCCGTGACCGCCAGCGACACGTCATGCCTGGATAACCACGACACTGACAGGCCCGAAACTCCTCCACCAGACAACGCAGGGCTCACCCCTCTGCGATCCGCAGCATGATTCTGTGCAACTGTTCCCTCTGCACTGCGGTCAGAGGTGCTAGCAACTCTTCTTGGATCTCATCCAACACCTCATCCAGGTTGATGAGTGCGCGTCGCCCCTTGGTCGTGATGCTTACGATCTTCCGACGCCGGTGAGAAGGGTCAACCTCACGGGCAACCAATTCTCGTTCCTCTAGGTGGACTAGAACAGCTGTTACGTCACTGCGGTCGATGCCAGTATCTCGACCGAGTTGGGCCTGCGTAACATCGCCGAATTCTGCACCCCCTCGAGGCAGTTCCCGGATCTAGATGTATCACTGGTGATACACTTGATGCCATGATGCCGGTGACCGTGAGAGACCTGCGCAACCGCAGTGCCGAAGTGCTGGGCCAAGTGGCTCAGGGCGAGTCCCTTGTTGTCACAAAGAAAGGTGAGCCAGTTGCCGTGGTGTCTCCCCTGCCTCGTAAGCGGCTCAGTGCTGAAGAACTGATCGCCCGTCGGCGCAATCTTCCTAAAGTGAGCTACGAGACGATGCGGAGCGACCTCGACGAGATCTTGGATCCAGGCCTGTGACCAGCATGCGCGACGAAGAAGGAATCCTCGATACATCAGTCGTTATCGACCTGGCTGAAACCCAACCTGAAGACCTGCCCAAACAACCAGCCATTACTGCTATCACCCTTGCAGAGCTTTCAGTTGGACCCTTGGCAGCTCACAACGAGACGGACAGGGCCACTAGGCAAACTCACCTGCAACAGGCGGAAGCTGACTTTGATCCCCTACCCTTCGATGCAGCATCTGCCAGAGCTTTCGGAGCCGTGGCATCACAGCTTCGACAGGCCGGGAGGAAACGCGCCGCGCGTGCATATGATGCCCTGATCGCCGCTACCGCAATTTCTCAGTCCCTCCCTGTCTATACGAAGAACCCAGATGATTTCGAGGGAATCGAGGGCCTCGTTGTCCGCGCCGTGGATTAGCTAGGTTCGACCTTTACGAGCCCGTGGCCTCAGACCTATCCAGCGACAAGTTCGACTTTGAACCGTTCTGCGTTCTCCAGGTATGCGGCGTAATGCCCTAGACCACCGGCATAGGGATGACGGTCTACATAGAGCTGTGTCCAGCCATGCCAGACAGCAGATTCCCAAAGACCGTCGACGTCGTGCTTTGAACCGGCATGAAAGGCCAAGTGACTCAGCCCGCCCCCTTGAGAGTCACAGGTGGCCCTCCCCTTCAATCCAGTAGCGGCGTTTGGGAACACCCTGGGAAGGTGTGAAGTCAGATTCCAAGACCCCACCGCAGCGCTCAATGGTGGTGATTGACCCTGGATTGTCGTCGTCGCAGGTGAGCATGACTTCAGTGATGCCTAGGTCCCGGCAAACTGCCAGAGCCTGATGAAGCATCGCAGTGGCGTACCCCTGACGGCGGAAGCTCGGCCGCACGGCGTATCCAATATGACCACCGACTTCACGCAGTTCAGGGGTGAGTTGATGTCGGATATGGACTCGGCCCACGATGCGAGATCCCACAACGCCCATCAACATGGAAGCTGGGATGCGACCCGGAGGTAAGTCCACACCAGCGCTCTGACGTTCGACCAGCTTCAGGTACTCCGCCCAGGATTGGTCTGGCTTCTGGAACACGAAGAGGAAGTCCTCGCGGGCAAGTTCAGCCTGGGCCTCTCGAACCTGCGACTCATCCTCAAGCTGAGGCGGTCGGAGGGTTAGCTGTTCGCTCACTTGATGGGGACTCAGCCTTTACCTGCGCCGCGGTCGGTCACTTTATACGGTTCCCCCGCCTGATCGTAGGTGATCCACTTTCCTACGGGTTCCCCGGCATCGAAGTACCCCGAGCGCTTGATGGTGCCGTCTTTCCGGTACCACTCCCAGTAACCAACTGGCTGGCCGTCCTCGACCTTGCCCTTCGACCACCGTGTTAGCCCATCAGCGTGATACTTGATCTCATATCCGTCGATGGTTTCGGTCTTCTTCTGCGGTACTGCCATGCGTATCATCCTAGCGGCCGGTACATGGCGACCCGTGGCCAGCGATCGAGGCCGATCTCTGCTTCTCCTTGCCGAACGGCTGCGAGCCCAGGGGTGAGGGCGCCGTCGTGAATTTCTTTGAAACCGAGCCTTCGGTAGTAGGGCGCATTCCATGGCACCTTTACAAAAGTGGTGAGGGTGAGACCAGTGCATGAGAGATCAGCGGCGACCCTTGCTGCCTGGTCGATCAGCTCACGCCCCCGACCCAGCCGCGCATACTTGGGATCCACAGAGACCTGCTCGATATGCAGCGCATCGTCTAGCCGTTCAGCCAGGAGATACGCCTCCAGAGGGTGCGGCCCCGTTGTTGCCACCCAGGCCAGTCCAGCATCCGCATATCGCTGCAGCTCCTCGATACTCGGTGGGGCATCGTCAGCGATCTCGGGCATGCCAACTGTTCTGAACATCTCCCCTGCGGCACGTTCAATCTGCTGCAGACGCGGAAGGTCCACGAAGGCTGCGGGGCGAATCTCCGTGGTCATAGTGGCCATGTTAAAGCCTGCGGAGGAATGACCTCGGAGCTGCAGTCTCAGCCCAGGAGTTCCGAGAGGTCGATCTCGATCTCACTGTTGGTGGTGAAGGGCAGGTTGGTATTGGCATCCACCATGCCATCGGGCAGTTCCACCGGTTCGAACTCCGCGCGCATGGTGGACTGGTACTGAAGCTCAGCGGTGTCAGCCGGGATCTGCACAGCCAGGGCCACCTCGCCGGAAGGCCAGGCACCATCGCCGGTGACCTCGTAGGACTCTGACCATTCTTCGCCATCCTGGTCAGTCAGCCGTAGGTTCCACTGGCCCTCGGTGTATTCAAAAATATCGTCGTCGCCAGTGAGCTCGACATCGAGGTGAACCACTGCCCAGACCATCCCGTCTTCGGCAGCGCCCTGGGCTTCATCTGAGACGTCGTCGTCGTAGGTAATCTCAAGCTCTTCGAGCACAAAGTGCGGCTCAGCCTCGCCGACAGACTGCGCAACCTCCATCTCACGCGGCTCGACGTCGAGCTCTTCCCCTACAGTGACAGTGCCTTCCTGCAGCCCACCCTCGGCTGCCGGGGCGTCTTCGTCGGATTCTTCCTCCTCGGTGGAGTCATCCTCCTCTTCCGGGGATTCCTCCTCCTCGGACTCTTCCTCAGTGCCTTCCTCAACGGCGGCTTCGGTCTCCTCAGCCGGAGCTGGCTCAGTCGTTTCGCGGTCTTCACCGTCAAAATTGATGCAACCACTGGTTGCCAGCAGTGCGATAAGGGCGAGTCCGGCACCGGCGGCACCCGCGTTCCGAGTCGGAAGAGCCTTCATAATGGGGGTCCTTTCAAGGGGGATCTGCATCGGGCTGGGGTCTGCAATAGAGATTAGCCGAGGTTATGTGCTAATGCAAAGTCTGCAAAGTACGCCTTTCGTGGCTCAAAGGCACCGATCTCTCACGATGGGGCGCTGAAGAAGTCGCAGCCAACGCTCACACCCTCAACACCAGGCCGCGAAAGACCCTGGGATGGAGAACCCCAGCTGAAGCGTTCAAAGATTATCTAGAATCAGTACAACAACCGAGTGTTGCTACCACCGATTGAATTCACCCAGGCCGTATTCAAGTGGTCGTCGCAACACCTATCTGATGGAGGTGTTCGATGGGCATCGGCCCGAGGCAGAAACGAGCAAGGGAGTATCGCGGTCACATCGTCTCTCCTGGGCGTCCTACAGTGGCCTGGCGTGAGGACCGCGTGCGGTTTTGACAGGCTATCGCAGCCGGGGCCAAGACGAGGGAAGCCGGTGAGGCTGCTGGTGTCTCCGAGCCTGTAGCTCACCGGTGGTTCAGGCATGCTGGTGGCGTGAATCCACAACTGACTCCGAGTGTTTCGGGACGGTATATCTCTTCCTCAGAACGGGAGGAAATCGCCTTATGGCGAGCCCAAGAGATCGGGGTCCGAGAAATAGCCCGCCGGCTGGGCCGCAGTCCCTCGACAGTCTCACGGGAGTTACGACGTAACGCTTCGACCAGGACGTATCAGCTGGACTACAAGGCCTCAACTGCTCAATGGCATGCAGAGCGGCGTGCCCGCCGTCCGAAGGTCGCGAAGATGGCCACCAATGAACGGCTTCGTCAGTACGTCCAGGACAAGCTCAGCGGTGAGATCCTCACCGCTGAAGGTGAGGTCGTCGGCCCGGATGGCCCGGTCTGGGATGGGAAGAACAAACCACACCGCGGTGACCGCGAGTGGGTCACCGCCTGGAGCCCGCAGCAGATCGCGAAACGGTTACCGATGGAGTTCCCCGATGACCCGACCATGAGGATTTCCCATGAGGCGATCTATCAGGCCCTCTAAGTCGAATCCCGCGGCGGCTTGGAGCGTAAGCAGTCATGGCACCTGCGCCGAGGCCGCACCAAGCGGATGCCCCGGGCTCGTACCCGGCAGGAAGCCTGGGCTCATGTCACCGCCAAGACGGTGCTGGCCAAACGCCCCAAGGAGGCTGAGGATCGCCAGGTTGCTGGCCATTGGGAAGGTGACCTGATTATCGGGTTGAAACGCTCAGCGGTGGCCACCCTGATTGAGCGCACCACTCGTTACGCGATACTGGTGCACTTGCCCCGGGAGGTCGGCTATGGGCTCATCCCGCCGAAGAAGAACGGTCCCGCCCTGGCTGGCTATGGAGCACTGACGATGAACGATGCCCTGATCAACGTCATGAGTTCAGTACCAGCATCGCTGCGCCGGTCATTGACTTGGGATCGAGGCAAAGAGCTCTCAGCCCATGCTCTTTTCACCGAGGCTACCAAGACCCCGGTGTACTTCGCGGACGCGAAGAGCCCGTGGCAGCGCGGAAGCAACGAACACCTCAACGGGCTACTGCGGCAGTACTTCCCGAAAGGCACCGACCTCTCACGGTGGAGCACCGCGGAGATTGCTGCGATAGCCACCGCGATGAATAACCGGCCCCGAGGGATCCTAGGCTGGAGGACACCTGCCGAAGCCTTCGAAGATCAGCTACGCTCAGTCCAACAGGCAACTGTTGCGAGCACCGGTTGAATACGGCCAGTTTTGCGCGCGAAGCTTCGTGCACGCCCTGAACTTCCATCACCTCATCGGATCGATGGGGAAAGTGGATGCCGCCGGGCACAACGGCGCGATGGAGTCCTTCTTCGCTCTGCGGCAGAGGAACGTCCTGGACCGCAAGAGGTGGCGGACTCGAGAAGAGCTGCGGATCGCGATCATCACCTGGATCGAGCGGACCTACTACCACCGACGCCGCCGACAAGCCCGACTGGGCCGATCGACCCCCATCGAGTACGAGACCATCATGAACCCGACCGTCAGCCTGGCGGCCTAACCCCAGCTGACACCTGATCGCGAATCAGTCCCCCTACTCGCGCAGCAGTCCCTCACATTGGCGGCGTGACTAGGAACTGTCACCTATCCGTGCAGCAGTCCCCGCGACGTCGCTTGCGCGATGGCAGGCATCTGGCGCTATTGCGATGTCAACGCAGAACTCGGGGCTTAGCCAGATCATTTCTTGCCTCCGCCAGAGGTTAGACCGCTATGGAGCTCCAGGGCTTCATCGTCAAGCGTTCCATATGCAGTGCGCATCTCGTCTGTCACATCGACCCCAAGACTCTCAATCTGTCTCAGCGTTGGCTGTCGTCCGTTGGTGTGAGCGCTGTATCGCGAGACTGTTTCAACGTCCTTCGCGCAAACCTCACGAGCGAAGTCCAACTCGAAGGTCTCAGCCTCAAAAACTAGGAACACCGCAGTGTCGAAGTCGAAACTGCGGAACGGACTGAACTTCCCTGACCTACCGGCCCGCCTCCCGCCCATCGCCTTGACCTGTATCCTCTGCCCGCCGGGATCCGTGACATCATGCGACTTCGTTGAGTTCGGCTCGATAACTCCGCCACGAGCAGCGAGAACCACCTGTTCAGCTATGTCCCCCAGAGGCTTGTTGTTAGTGCGAACCAGACCTCGGCTCCGGAGTTCGGTGACTACGCTGGCTTCCAGTTGAAGCAGGTCTCTCACCTTCAGGCCCGATAGGTCACGTGGCATCCGGCTACTTCTTACCACCAGATGTTAATCCGCTACGGAACTCGACCACGTCGCCGTCCTTCATGACGTAGTCCTTGCCCTCCATGCGGACCTTGCCGGCGGACTTGACCTCAGCCATGGAGCCGGCCGCGACGAGATCGTCATAGCTGACGATCTCCGCCTTGATGAAGCCCTTCTGGAAATCGGTGTGGATGACACCGGCCGCCTCCGGGGCGGTGTCGCCCTGGTTGATGGTCCAGGCGCGGGCCTCCTTCGGCCCGGCGGTCAGGTAGGTCTGCAGCCCCAGGGTCTCGAAGCCCACGCGAGCCAGCTGATCCAGCCCGGACTCCTCCAGACCATTGAGCTCCAACATCTCTCGGGCTTCCTCCTCGGAGAGCTCCACCAGCTCGGACTCCATCTTCGCATCCAGGAACACCGCCTGGGCCGGAGCAACCAACTCAGCCAGCTCAGCCTGCTTCTCAGCGGAACCCAGCACACCCTCATCGGCGTTGAACACATAGATCTGCGGCTTAGCCGTCAGAAGGTTCAACTGAGCC
This sequence comes from Nesterenkonia sedimenti, assembly GCF_012641515.1. GTDB lineage: Bacteria > Actinomycetota > Actinomycetes > Actinomycetales > Micrococcaceae > Nesterenkonia > Nesterenkonia sedimenti. The sequence continues at coordinate 459,304 of NZ_JABAHY010000001.1, forward strand.
AGCTGCTCCATATCCAGGGAATCCGAGGCCGAGAACACCGTGCGCCCGTCCTCCAGGACCTTCTGCGCCCCCAGGTAGGCATCAAGCGTGGACTGCTCGGCCTTCCTGCCCTTGACCTGCTTCTCCAGCTTGGGGATCGCATTCTCCAGGGTCTGCATATCCGCCAGAATCAGCTCAGTATTGATCGTCTCGCGGTCAGAGGCCGGATCCACTTTCCCGTCCACGTGGACCACATTCTCGTCCTCAAAGACCCGAACCACCTGCGCAATCGCATGGGCCTCACGAATATTGGCCAGGAACTGGTTGCCCAGGCCCTCACCCTCGGAGGCACCCTTGACGATCCCGGCGATATCCACAAAGGAGACCGTGGCCGGAATGATCTTCTGCGAACTGAAGATCTCAGCGAGCTTATCCAGCCGTTCATCAGGCAGATTCACGATGCCCACATTGGGTTCGATCGTCGCAAACGGGTAGTTAGCAGCCAGAATGGTCTGCCGGGTCAGAGCGTTGAAGAGGGTCGACTTGCCCACATTGGGCAGCCCCACAATACCTATAGTCAGTGCCACGGGCCCCTAGCCTACCGTCCCGCCGCCGACTGCCGCGATTCCCCCGCCATAAAGCCCGACGACGCCCACAGGCCCGTGATATTCGACACAGCTGTAAGATGCTGTCAACAGGCTGCTTCCCGCATGATCACGCGGCTACCCGCGACTGCGCCCACCCACGACTCAAGCCACAACCTCTGTGCAATTGCATAACGTAGGCCCGTTTGCCCCCGTACATCACTCCCTAACCAAGAGGTCATTCACAGAAAGCAGGAATCCATGGCAACTGCACCTGCAGTCTCCAAGGTCAATTGGCCGGTATTCGGCATCTCCGCCACCCTCATCGTGACATTCACCCTCTGGGCCGCGTTCTCCCCGGCCACCGCTGAGGCCACACTGGGCACCGCCTTCGACTGGCTGAGCGGAAACCTCGGCTGGTACTTCATCCTCACCGCCGCGATCATCGTGGTCTTCGTCCTGATCATCGCCTTCACCCGGGTGGGACGGACCAAACTCGGCCCCGACCACTCCAAACCACGCTTCAGCCTCTTCACCTGGGCATCGATGCTCTTCGCCGCCGGTATCGGTGTGGACCTCATGTTCTTCGCCGTCATCGGCCCGGCCACCAACCTCCGGCTCGGCCCCGGCGCCGGACCCGAGACCCTGCAGGCCGCCGAGGAAGCCGCCATCTGGACCATGTTCCACTATGGCATCCCCGGCTGGGCCATGTATGCCCTGACCGGTATCGCCTTCGGCCTCTTCGCCTACCGGTACCACCTGCCGCTGTCCATCCGCAGCGCCCTCTACCCCATCATCGGCAAACGTGCCCAGGGCCCCGCCGGCGACACTGTCCAGATCGCCGCCGTCCTGGGCACCATCTTCGGCATCGCCACCAGCCTCGGCATCGGCGTGGTCTTCCTCTCCTACGGACTGGACTACCTCTTCGACATTCCCCCAGGAACCGGGGTCCAAGCCGGACTCATTGTGCTGGCCGCCGTCGTCGTCACCATCTCCACCGTCTCCGGTGTTGAGAAAGGTATCCGTCGCCTGTCCGAGCTCAATGTCCTGATGGCCATCGCCCTGATGCTCTACGTGCTGATCTCCGGAGACACCGTCCGGCTGCTCAACGCCCTGGTGAAGAACGTCGGTGACTTCTTCGCCCTGCTGCCGGGCATGATGACCGAAACCTTCGCCTTCGACACCTCCGAGGAATGGGTCGACGAGGCCTGGGTCGAATGGTGGACTATCTTCTTCTGGACCTGGTGGATGGCCTGGGCACTGTTCGTCGGGCTCTTCCTGGCCCGAATCTCCCGCGGGCGCACCCTGCGCCAGTTCATCATCGGCGTGCTTCTGGTGCCCTTTGCCTTCAACGCCCTGTGGATCTCCATCTTCGGCAACGCCACCATCATGCGCATCATGGGTCACGAGGCTGGCGATGTCCCCGGGGACGCAGCATTCGCAGAAATGGCCGAGGACCCCGACGGCGCCGGCTACTTCTCCCTGATGGCCGAATTCCCCGGTGCCACCTTCATCATCGGCCTCTCGGTCCTGGTCGGCCTGCTCTTCTACGCAACCAGTGCGGACTCCGGTGCCCTGGTGCTGGCCAATTTCACCTCCAAGACTGAAAACGCCAACTCCGATGGCCCCTCCTGGCTGCGTATCGTCTGGTCGATCATCATCGGCGCACTGACCCTGGTGATGCTAATGCTCAACGGCATCGACTCCCTGCAGATGGCCGCAGTGATCATCGGTGTTCCGCTGTCCCTGGTGCTCTACCTGCTGATGGTCAGCGTCTGGCGCGCCCTGCGCCAGGAGAAGTACAACGCCGACTCCATGGAAGCCACACTGCCCTCCGCCCTCTCCGAACGGATCGCCGAGGCCGGGGGCACCAGCCCAGGCCGTTGGCGCCGCCGCCTGGCCCGGCATATGCACTACCCCAGCGGCAAGGAAATCTCCGAGTACATGGAGAACACCGCCATGCCTGCTGTGGAGGAGGTCGCCGCAGAACTGGAGAAACAGGGCGCCACCGTCTACTGCGAACGCGGCACCGTCCCCGAGACCGAGGCCGAGATCGACGGCGGCATCCCGCAGATCGATCTCCACGTGGACTTCGGCGACCAGGCCATGTTCAAGTACCAGGCCTACCCCATCGAATACTCGGTGCCGAACTTCGCGCTGCGGCTGAACACCAGCGAGGAGACCTACTACCGGGTGGAGGTCTTCTCCGCCACCGGTTCAGCCGGCTACGACGTCTACGGCTACTCCAAAGAGCAGCTGATCTGCGACATCCTCGACGCATATGAGCGTCACCTGGTGGTGCTGCGGATGAACGACGACGACGGCGCCGCCCCGGTACCCCTGAACCCTGATTCCATCCCAGATGACTGGGACCACGTCCGGACCCGCGGCACCTCCGAATAGGAGGGCCCGCCCCGTCGCAGATCACCGGCCTGCGGGCCGTTACAGTGCCGGGCCCGGCTGGCTAGGCTGGACCCGGCACCGCCTCACCTCCACATCTTTACGTCAAGGAGTAATCATGACTGCCACGCTCTACATCGACGGCCAGTGGGTGGCCGCCACCAGCGGCGAGACCCGCACCATCTACTGCCCCGCAGACGGCACCGAGGTCGGTGTGGTCTCTGAGGCCGGTGAAGCCGATACCCTCAAAGCCATTGCCGCAGCCCGCAAAGCCTTCGACTCCCGGGTCTGGGCCGACACCCCCGCATCCGAGCGCGGAGAGTTCCTGCTGCAGGTCGCCAAGGCAATTGAGGACCGCAAGAATGAGTTCGCCCGCGCGGAGGCCCTGGACACCGGTAAGCGGTTCGTCGAGGCCCAGATCGATATGGACGACATCATCGGCTGCTTCAAGCATTTCGGGAAGCTGGCTGACTCCGATGCCGGCCGGATCGTCGACGCTGGAGATCCCACCGTCATCTCCAAGATCGTCTACGAACCCGTGGGTGTCTGTGGTCTGATCACCCCCTGGAACTTCCCGCTGCTGCAGGCTGCATGGAAGCTGGCCCCGGCCCTGGCCGCCGGCAACTCCCTGGTGCTCAAACCCGCAGAGCTGACCCCGCATACCGGGATGCTGATCATGGACGTCTTCGAGAAGGCGGGTCTGCCCGCAGGTGTTGCCAACCTCATCACCGGCCCCGGTGCCACCGCAGGCGCACCGCTGTCCTCGCATGCGCATGTGGATATGGTCTCCTTCACCGGTGGCCTGGTCACCGGCCGGAAGATCGCGGCATCGGCATCCGAGACGGTGAAGAAGGTGGCCCTGGAACTGGGCGGGAAGAACCCCAATGTGGTCTTCGCCGACGCGGACTTCGACGCCGCGGTGGACAATGCCCTCAACGCCGGTTTCCTGGACTCCGGCCTGGTCTGCTCGGCCGGTACCCGGCTGATCGTCGAGGAGTCCATCAAGGAGAAGTTCGTCACCGAACTTGTCCGCCGCGCCGAGAAGATCCGGATGGGTGGGCCCTTCGATGAGAACGCCGAAACCGGCCCGCTGATCTCCGCCGAGCACCGGCAGAAGGTCCACGACTACACCGAGAAGGGCATCGCCGAGGGCGCGACCCTGCGCACCGGACACCACTTCGGCTCCGATGAGCATAAGGACGGCTATTTCTACGCCCCCACCGTGCTCGACGACGTCAAACGCGGCATGTTCGTGGTCCAGGAGGAGGCCTTCGGCCCGGTGATCACCGTGGAGACCTTCACCACTGAGGAGGAGGCCATCGCCACCGCCAATGACACCCACTACGGTCTGGCCGGTGCGGTCTGGACCTCCAACCGTGGTACCGCCCACCGGGTCAGCTCCCGGCTGCGCCACGGCACCATCTGGATCAACGACTACCACCCCTACCTCCCGCAGGCTGAGTGGGGCGGGTTCAAACAGTCCGGATTCGGCCGCGAGCTCGGCCATATCGGCTTCGAGGAGTACCGCGAGGCCAAGCATGTCTACGAGAACACCGAGCCCGCCGTCTCCGGCTGGTTCTCCGATAACTGAGCATCCCGGATCGCTGGATAAAGGAGATTCTGAATATGGCAGAGAAGACTTTCGACTATGTCGTCGTCGGCGGTGGTTCCGCCGGCGCAGCCGTGGCCGCCCGCCTCTCTGAGGACCCCAATGTGACAGTTGCCCTGCTGGAGGCCGGTCCCACTGACCAGGGCAAGGACGAGATCCTGCAGCTCAACCGTTGGATGGAGCTGTTGGAGTCCGGCTATGATTGGGACTACCTCATTGAGCCGCAGAAGAACGGCAACTCCTTTATGCGTCACGCCCGGGCCAAGGTGCTCGGCGGCTGCTCCTCCCATAACTCCTGCATCGCTTTCTGGCCTCCGGCGGAGGATATCGACGAGTGGGAGCAGCTGGGTGCTGAGGGCTGGAACGCCGAGAACGTCTGGCCTCTGCTGAAGCGCCTGGAGACCAATGAGAACGACGGCGACCATCACGGCAAGGAGGGTCCCGTGACGCTGATGAACGTCCCGCCGCATGACCCCTGCGGTGTGGCCATCCTGGATGCCTGCGAGCAGGCGGGGATCCCGCGGGTGGAGTTCAACAGCGGTGAGACTGTGGTCAAGGGCGCCAACTGGTTCCAGATCAACCGCCGTGAGGACGGGACTCGTTCGTCGTCGTCGGTCTCCTATATCCACCCGATCCTGGAGCGGGAGAACTTCACTCTGCTGACCGATACCTGGGTCCGCGAGGTGATCTTCGACGGCGACCGCGCGGTAGGGGTCTCGGTGGTGAACAATGCATTCGGCCGGGCCAGCACCATCTCCGCGAATAAGGAAATCGTGCTCTCGGCCGGGGCTATCGACACCCCCAAGCTGCTGATGCTCTCGGGCATCGGTCCCACTGAGCACCTCGAGCAGCACGGTATCCCCACCCGGGTCGATTCCCCCGGTGTGGGTTCGAACCTGCAGGACCACCCCGAGGCGGTCATCGGCTGGGAGGCCAAGCAGCCCATGGTCGAGGAGGGCTACCAGTTCTGGGAGATCGGCATCTTCGCTGACCTCCTGGAGGGCACCGGCCGTTCCGACCGGCCTGGCCGCCCCGATCTGATGATGCACTACGGCTCAGTGCCCTTCGATATGCACACGGTGCGTCAGGGCTACCCCACTGCTGATAACTGCTTTGTGCTCACCCCGAATATCACCCACTCCAAGGCGCGTGGGACCGTGCGGCTGCGCTCCCGGGACTACCGGGATAAGCCCATGGTTGATCCGAAGTACTTCACCGATCCCGAGGGCCACGATATGCGTGTGGCCGTGGACGGCATCAAACTGGCCCGGGAGATCGTCGCCCAGCCGGCGATGGCCGAATGGGCCGGTGAGGAGCTCTACCCGGGTAAGGATGTGCAGACCGATGAGGAGATCGCCGATTACGTCTCCCGGACCCACAACACCGTCTACCACCCGGTGGGAACAGTCCGGATGGGCGCTGCCGATGACGCGATGTCCCCGCTGACCCCGGATCTGAAGGTCAAGGGCGTTCAGGGTCTGCGCGTGGCTGATGCCTCGGTGATGCCTGAGATCACCACGGTCAACCCCAATATCACCACCATGATGATCGGTGAGCGTGCCGCTGACCTCATCAAGGGCGATAACGCTTAGAGGACCAGCAGCAGAGCGAGGGCGACCAGCCCCATCACCACTAGTGAGAGGCTGAGCGCCCCGCCCAGAGCGGGTGGGTAGCGCTCCGCGCTGATACCGGCATCAGCCCGGATATAGCGCCGGCGCTGACCCATCCAGATCCCGCCGGCGGCCAGGGCTGCTGCGGCACAGAGCCCCAGCACTGCCGCCCCGTGATACGGCACCCAGCGGATGAAGAAACCGCCGACCACCAGAACAAGAAGCAGCGTCCGGCTCCAGGAGAGCAGTGTGCGTTCAGGCTGCAGGCCCGGATCGGTATGTGTTCTCCGCACTGGGGCAGCCTCAGGCCAGCATGGCCCAGATCAGCAGGGCAGAGACCACAGCGATTCCGGCTCCGAGTAATGGGGCGATCAGCGGCAGCGGTAGGGCGTCCTTCTGCCGGACCCTCCGTTCCACCTTGAGCCAGCGCCAGAAGGCACCGGCGCTCAGGGCAACCCCAAGGACCAGCAGCAGCACTGCCAACAGGGTGCGCACGGTCGGTTCGAAGATCTCCTGGGTCAGGGCTTCGACCGCTACCCCACCGGCCAGCAAGGCCAGCGAGGTGGTGGCGGTGGCGGCACCGTAAACCGCGATCCCGATCAGGGTGTGGGCGCTGACATTGCCGGTGCCGGTGGGCAGGGGGAATTCATTCCAGTCGGCGCTGACCCCGAAGATCAGGAACAGCACGGCCGGCAGAACGATGATGAAGAAACTGTTGCCGAAGTTCCGCAGGTTCCGCCAGAAGTCCATCAGGATATAGGTCATGAGGCTCATCGGGCTGCCTCCTCTTTGGTCAGCTGCATAAACGCTTCTTCGAGGCTGGCCGGCCGGACGCTGATGCCGTGGGCCTCGGTCTGGGTCAGCAGGTAGCGGGCAAGGGTATCGGCGTCATCGGTCCGGAAGGTGATGGTGCCGCCGCGGATTTCGTAGTCGATCACATGTGGGATGCGCTGAATTTCTTCCGACGACGCCGTCCAGGTGACTTTCACATGGGCGGCACCTGCCTGCTGACGCACCTCATCAGTGGGACCGTCGGCGATGATCTGTCCGGCGTTCATCAGCACAGTGCGGCGGGCGAACTGTTCGGCCTCTTCGAGGTAATGGGTGGCGAAGAGGATGGTGGTTCCGCCGGCTGCGGTCTCACGCATCCGGTCCCAGAACTCGTGACGGGCGGAGACGTCCATCCCAGCGGTGGGCTCATCGAGGATGATGAGCTCTGGTTTGGGCAGTAGGGCCAGGGCGAAGCGCAGCCGCTGCTGCTGTCCGCCGGAGCATTTGCCCACCGCTCGGGAGGCGATACCGGTGATGCCGGCTGTTTCCATCACCTGGTCCACCGGCAGGTGCCGCTTATGCAGGGCGGCGATGATCTGCACGGTCTCTTTGACGGTGAGGTCCGGCAGGAGCCCTCCGGTCTGCAGCAGGGCACCGACCTTGCCGTTCTGGGCGGCCTTCTTGGGGCTGCTGCCTAGGACTGTCAGGGATCCCGATTCGGGGGTATTGAGTCCGAGGATCAGGTCGATCAGGGTGGTTTTTCCTGCCCCATTGGGGCCGAGGATGGCGGTGACCTCACCAGAGTCGAAGCTGAGGCTGACCCCATCGACGGCGCGGACCTTCCCGCCGTCACCATCGGGGAAAGAGCGCACAGCATCGGTGATTGTCACCGCGGCAGTGGTTGTCCCGGGCTGTGGTGTATCCGTTCTCTGTGTGTTCATACCTCCATCTTGTGTGGAGGTACATCGCCGGGCTTAGAGCAGGTGTCACGACCTGCCTATGACATTTGTCAGCTGTGGTTACTCATGACAGTTTCGGCCAGCTCGATGAACACCTCGGTGTCGAAGAGGTCCGCGGGCTCTCGGCTGCTTTGGCTCAGCACATAGAGGGTGTCTTCATAGCTCCAGGTGATGCGGCTGAGCTCAGTATTGAAGGCGGCCTCTTCTGCGCCTGCGATTTCTACGGGTTCATCGTCATCCTCGCGGAGGAACTCGCTCTCCTCGGCTGAGCCGATGCGCAGCAGGATGCTGTTATCGGGGTTCTCAGGTGATTCCCATTGGCAGGTGGTGAACTCCCCTGGGGACTCTTCGCCAATGGTGTCGAGAGCAGACTCCCCATCCTGGTAGGGCCCGGCCCCGGTCATCTCCTCCAGCTGGGCTGGACTCAGGAGGTCACATGCGGACTCGAGGCTGGCACCACCTTCACCTCCGGGTGCGATGAAATCGCCCGGACTGTCTTCAGTGGGTTCCTCTTCTGGGGATTCCTGGGGTGATGGGCTCTCCTGGTCCTGAGTTGTGGGATCCTCGCGGGGTTCCTCCGCGGGATCCTCCTCGGCGCAGGCTGCAAGAAGACCGATGACACCGACCAGCGCCAACGCCCTAGTCGTTCTCGGCTGCGGTGGCATGGCTCATCCCTCGTTCCGGATGACGGTCTCGGCGGGCTCAATGAGGATCTCGTCATCAGGCCGGGTTTCTTCGGTAGGTATCTGCTGCTCCACCCTGTAGAAAGTCTCGCCACGCCACCATGCGATTTTTCCTTCAGTGTCATGAACCGCCGCCTCTTCGGCACCCTCGACCTCAACTGGCCGCTGATCTTCCCCGTAGTAGTCCTCTAGCATCGCCGCCGGGTCAAGGTGGGTGTTCTCGCCCACGGTGAGCGCGGATTCGGGGGCCTCAAAGTTATTAAAACGACAGTCTCGCATCATCATGCCCGTTGCGAGAATGAAGTGCGTGTCACCAGGGTCCACTTCATGACCGCCGACGCCGATGATCTCCTCAATCGCTTCGGGGCTCAGGAGACTGCAGGCATCCTCCTGATCTTCAAGGATGACAAGATCGACACCGCTCTCCCCTGCCCATTCGGGAACCTCGAGGTCCTCTGCTTCTTCGGTCTCGGCATCGGCATCATTATCCGCACAAGCGACCACCCCCAGTAATGAGAAGGTGCTGAGGACGGCTTTTGAGCGTTTTTCAAGAGTCATGATCCGTGGTTGCTGATAAGAGTTTCCGCTAGAGCGATGTAATTGTCTTCTTCCATATTATCCATACCAAAGGTATCGACACGGAAAACCTCATCCTGAATGCGGATCAGTACCATATCCCGCTCATAAGCGTCGACTGAGGCCTCATCGGCCCCTTCAATCTCCACCGACTCCCCCGAGGCTAGGCCCTCGAAATACTCCTCTGCGGCATCCGCGGTGCCGCTGACGCCGTAGACGCTGACTCCCCGGTTCTCATCCTCCTGGTCGCCCCAGTAGCAAATTGGGAGATTGGCCTCTTCTTCGTTCATCTCCCCTTCGGTGAAGGGGCCATAGCCAGTACTGGCTTCGATCTCTCCGGCACTGAGGAGGTCACAGAGAATGTCATCGATGTGTTCGACGTCCTGGGTCGGGAGAGTATCGCCCTGCGCGTCAGCTTCGGTTTCGGCCTCTTCGCCCTCAGTTTCGACCTCGGCTTCTCCTGCCATGGCCTCATCATCAGGGGTTTCCTCGCCGCCATCGGCCTCCTCGTCTTCGGGCCAGGCCGTTTCGGCGGTATCGGGATGGACAGTCTCCACTTCGGGTTCATCATCGCCGCAGCCGGTAGTCAGCCCGATCAGGGCTGCAGCGCCGAGGACGCTGAGTCCCGTTGTGGTGATGCTATGCCCTGCGTACGTCATGCACCGAACCTAGGAAAGCTCTCTGCGTGAATACGGGAATGGCGCTGGATGCTGACTGGACGCCACGTAGGAGCGTGTTCAGGCGGACTTCTTCTTGCTCCCACCTGAGCTCTTAGATTTCTTGCGCCGCTCATCGACTGATTTCTTCAGGGCTTCCATGAGGTCGACGACGTTTCCTTCGCCTTCGTCGTCCTCATCGACTTCTCCGAAGGTGGCCTCCGTGTCGATCTCCTCACCGGATTCCAGCTTCTCCTCGATCAGGGTCTGCAGCTGCTCCTGGTACTCATCGGTGAAGCGTTCAGGTTCGAAGTCCTCGGAATAGGATTCCACCAGGGAGGCGGCCATCTCCTGCTCCTTCTTCGAGACCCGGGATTTGGGTATGTCGAACTCTGGCTCGCGCAGTTCATCGGCCCAGCGCAGCCCCTGCAGAACGATGACGTCATCGCGGACATGCAGGACACCCAGCCGCGTTTTGGACCGGAGGGTGAAGGTGACCACGGCCATCCGATCGGCCTCCTCCAGGGTGCGGCGCAGCAGCACATAGGACTTCGCCGATTTCCCAGCCGGCTCCAGGTAGTAGGACTTATCCATCACCATGGAGTCGATCTGGTCTGAGGGCACAAACTGCTCGACGGCGATCTCCTTGGACTCATCGGCTGGGAGGTCGGAGAGCTCATCCTTGGTGATGATCACCGAGGTTTCGCCGTCATCGTAGGCCCGGTCAATGTTCTTATAGTCGACGACCTTGTCGCAGGCCTCGCAGCGGCGCTGATAGCGGATCCTTCCGCCATCGGCATCGTGGACTTGGTGGAGGCTGACATCGTGGCTCTTGGTGGCGGAGTAGAGCTTCACCGGCACGGAAACCAGCCCGAAGCTGACCTCGCCGGTCCATATAGCGCGCATACCCTCTATCCTGGCAGGGTGAGCCATGAGTTTTCCATCAATTCTGAAATTTTCGGTGATTCCGGGCAGCCGGTGGTCTTCCTGCACGGGCTCTTCGGCCAAGGGAAGAATTTCACCCAGATCGCCAAGGGACTGCAGCCGGAGTTCCAGTCAATTCTGGTGGATCTGCCCAATCACGGCGCCAGTGATTGGACCGATGAGTTCGACTACATCCAGCAGGCTGATCTCGTAGCCGAGAAGCTGCGCACCGAAGGTGCCGGCGAGCAGCCGGTGCATCTGGTGGGCCATTCCATGGGTGGGAAGATCGCGATGATTCTGGCTCTGCGCCACCCGGAGCTGGTCGAGCGGCTGGTGATTGTGGATATCTCCCCTGCCGCCCGGAAGGATATGGACGAGTTCGAACACCTTCTGGATGCTCTCCTGAGTCTGCCGCTGGAGGAGATCAACTCCCGCGGTGAGGCCGATAAGCGGCTGCAGGATCCGATTCCTGAGGATATGGTCCGCGGGTTCCTGCTGCAGAGCCTGACCCGGACCTCCGATGGCTTCACCTGGCGGCCGAATCTTCGGCTGCTGCGCTCCTCGCTGCCGGTGATCGGCGACTTCCCGGATCTAACGGATAAGCAGTTCGATGGCCCCGTACTCTGGATCGCCGGGGAGAACTCCGATTACGTGGAGGATGAGTACGCCCCGGCAATGCGCGAGCTCTTCCCGCGGACCCGGCTGAGCACCATCAAGAACGCCGGCCACTGGGTCCACGCCGAACAGCCCCAGGTCTTCACCGCCCTGCTGAAGTCTTTCCTCAGCTGAGAGCCGTCCTTCAATAGTTCTCAACCACGCCGAACTAGGTTGCACACCTGACTAGTTAGTGACACCATCTAGGTATGAGTTCAACTGAGGAGTGGCCGGCCGAGTGGCTGCGCGGGGTCCTGGAGCTGTGCGTTCTGCGCATCCTCGCCGATGGCCCCACCTACGGCTATGAGATCTCTTCCCGGCTGGCCACCGGGGGACTCGGCAAGGTCAAAGGAGGCACTCTCTACCCCTTGCTGCAGCGTTTCGAGGCCTCTGGGCGGGTCGATATCGAATGGCGCCCCGGCGAGGGCGGCCCAGGACGGAAGTACTACGTGCTCACCGATCAGGGCCGAGCTGCCCTGGAGCAGATGAGTCGACGATGGCGCGCATTCGCCGAGGTCACCGAGCAGATCCTTGAAGGAACAGCGAAATCCGAGGAGCGATCATGAGCAGCAACAGCAGTAAGTACCGGTTCGAGCACGAGATGGCTCCGCATGTTGATCCCAAATGGGCCGCCACCTTCACCATGGAGCTCAATATTCGCCAGGCTGCTGGCGAGGAGATCGGCGCGGCCCTGGCGGAGGTGGGGATTGAGCACCTCCGAGGGCATGATCACCTCTCCCCTGGAAGATGAATCGACCCTCCAGCGCCGGGTGGGCTCCGCTCGTCGGGCAGGTTATATACCGGTACTGATGATGCCCGGATACACAGCGCTTCTGGCTTTGGCGCTCTGGATCTTCGCCTAGGGCTTCCAAGGTTCCAGCCGATATCCAGATTCGCCGTTCATCCTGGTCAACATGGCATCCCAGCAGACCGTCACAGTGGCCGGACGGCGGCTGAAGCTGACGAATCTCGATAAGGAGCTCTACCCGGAGACCGGCACCACCAAGGCCGAGGTCATCGAGTATTTCCAGACAGTGGCTGAGGCGATGCTGCCGGCACTGCGAGGACGGCCGGTGACCCGTAAGCGCTGGCCGGATGGGCCGGGCACCGAGGACTCCCCCAAGGATGCTTTCTTCCGGAAGAATCTTGAGGACTCCGCACCGAGCTGGGTGCCGCGGCTGGGCCTGGAGCACTCCGATCACGTCAATATCTATCCCCTGGCTCAGGATCAAGCCACCTTGGCCTGGTTCGGTCAGGTGGCAGCGCTGGAACTGCATGTTCCGCAGTGGAGGTTCGACGCCGACGTCGCCCCTTTCATCCCCGCTGAGCAGCGCGGTGAGCCCCCGGTTGCTGCCCGCTCGAACCCCGACCGGCTGGTGCTGGATCTCGACCCGGGCCCGGGCACCGAACTGGCCGAATGTGCGCAGGTGGCCCATTGGTGCCGAGAGATTCTCGACGATATGGGCCTGCCCAGCATTCCGGCGACCTCCGGCTCCAAGGGGATTCATCTCTACGCCGCCCTGCAGGGTGAATACACCTCTGAGGAGGTCTCCCAGGTGGCCAAGGAACTGGCCCGCGCCCTGGAGTCAGATCACCCCAAAGAGGTGGTCAGCCAGATGAAGAAGGCCGCCCGAAAGAACAAGGTGTTCATCGACTGGTCGCAGAATAATGCGAATAAGACCACGGTCGCCCCCTACTCCCTGCGCGGTCGGTCCCATCCATGGGTTGCCGCACCGCGGACCTGGGAGGAGCTGGAGGATCCGGATCTGAAGCAGCTGGACTTCCAGGAGGTGATGCAGCGCCTGGCCGATGGGATCGATCCCCTGGCGGACCTAGTGGCCGACTCCCCTACCGAGGACGCTCTGAGTACCTACCGATCCATGCGGGATGCCTCCAAGACCCCCGAGCCGGTGCCCAAGGCCTCCCCTTCGGCCCGGAATGGGGATCCCATATTCGTCATCCAGGAGCATCACGCCTCCCGACTGCACTATGACACCCGCCTGGAGCGCCACGGTGTACTGGTCTCCTGGGCAGTGCCCAAGGGCCCACCGCTGAAGGCCGGCACCCAGCGCCTGGCAGTCCAGACCGAGGACCACCCTCTGGAGTACGCCGAATTCGAAGGGACCATCCCCAAAGGTGAATACGGCGGCGGGGAGGTCAGCATCTGGGACTCCGGGACCGTCGATATCGAGAAATGGGAACAGGACAAGGTCGTCTTCGTCCTGCACGGCCAGCCCGATGGCGGCCTGAAGGCTAAACCGCGGCGCTACGCCCTGGTGCGCACGGAGGGCAAGGACTGGCTAATCCGAATGACCAAGGACCAGCCCCGCAGCAAACGGCCCAAGAAAGAGCCAAAGCCCCTGCCTGACCCACTGCCCTCCCCCATGCTGGCCACGCTAGGGAAACCCTCAGACATGCGGGGCAGGGACTGGGTCTATGAGGCCAAATGGGACGGCTACCGGATGCTGGCTGGCATCGGCCCCGGTGATGAGGGGCCAGAGGTCCAGCTGCGCAGCCGGAATGGCAAGGACTACACCGCAGTCTTTCCTGAACTGGCCGAATTGGCTGATCTAGCACCTCCCGGCACAGTGCTCGACGGGGAGGTCGTGGCCCTGAACGCCGCCAGTCGGCCAGATTTCGGCCGTCTGCAGCAACGTGGTCGGCTGAGCAGTCAACGCGAGATCGACCGGGCGGCCCACCGCATTCCGGTGCATTTCATGGTCTTCGATGTCCTGCACACTCCCCAGGAGGGGGATGTCACGGACCTCTCCTACCGGCGGCGGAGGGAGATTCTCTTCGAGCTGCTCTCCGCCGGTGAACAGGTTCAGCTGCCCGAGGACCTCGGCGAGGAACTGGACCATGCGATGGAGATCAGCCTCGACCTGCAGTTGGAGGGCATCATCGCCAAGCGGCCAGATTCGCCTTACTACCCCGGGCGGCGCTCCGAGGACTGGCTGAAGATCAAACACGACAATCACGCCGACGTCGTCATCATCGGCTACCGCCGCGGCAGAGGCGGGCGAGCCAAAACCTTCGGCTCCCTACTGCTGGGCATCACCGAGGAGGATGATCAGCTGCGCTATGCCGGACGAGTCGGCACCGGTTTCTCCGATGCGGATCTCACCGAACTGCGCCGAATGCTGGATGGCATCACCCGGAAGACCCCACCGGTAGATGATGTTCCAGGCGAGGATGCCTCAGATGCCACCTGGGTCACCCCGAAGCTGACCGCCGAGGTCAAACACTCCGGGATCACCCGGGATCACAGACTCCGGCACCCCAGCTGGCGCCGGCTCCTCACCGACTGATCAGGTGCTCAGGAGGCGTTTGCGTTCGGATTCGACGTCGTAGTCGGCCGGGGGCCAGTGCAGTTGCAGGTCCCCGAGGGCTGCGATGAGGACCTCTTGGACGGCCAGGCGGGAGTACCACTTCCGGTCGGCGCCGATGATATGCCAGGGGGCATAATCCTCATCAGTGGCCTCCAGCAGCGTGGAGTAAACGGTCTGGTAGGTGCCGAACTCGGCACGGGCATCGGCATCCGAAGGGTGGTATTTCCAATGCTTATGCTCGCGGTCCAGGCGGGAAACGAGGCGGTCCAGCTGTTCCCCGGAGGAGATATGCAGCATCACTTTGACGATCACGAAGCCGCGGCGGACCAGTTCACGCTCGAAGATCTGCAGGGCCTCGACCCGTTCGGCCAGCTCATCCTCGTCATGGGTACCGGTGACCGCTGGGACCAGCACATCCTCATAATGTGAGCGGTCGAAGACCCCGACGTGTCCGGGAGTCGGCAGGCGTTTGATGATCCGCTCGAGGTAATGCTGCTTGGCCTCGGCCTCAGTGGGTTTGCCGAAGCCGGAGACATCCACCCCAAGGGGATCCATGGCGCCGACCACCGATTTCACCATGCCGCCCTTTCCGGAGGCATCCATTCCCTGCAGCACCAGCAGCATCCGCGGACCCTTTTCCAGCCCGTCAAGCAATTTCTGAACTGCAGGGGTGAAAAGCTCCTTACGCCGGGCGTTCTCCTGCTTACTGCGTCGGGGAACCCGGGAGCTGATGGACTTCAGAACTGCCTTGCGGTCATCGGCCGGTGCCGCGATCGCATGGGCCCACAACAGCTCCTGAAGCTCAGCGAGCAGCTCGGCCCGCTGGCTCAGAGCCTGCTGGCCCGACTTCTTTCCGCCTTTGAATCCACGACGACGTCGGGTTGGGACATCGCCCAGGCATAAAGGGGCATCCTTCAGGAAGGTGGGAACGCGCCACAGCTGGCGCGGGTCACCGGTGAAGGGCAGCCCCAGACCGGTATCCGGTCCAGGGACTCCACTGAGTTCGACTGTGTCGGATTTCTGAGGTGCCATCCTCCGAGCCTAGTTGGAGGTGACTGCCTCTGCCAGTGCGATGAAGTGCTCCTTGCTGTCTTCCTGGGTTGTCTGGCCTGCCAGGAGATACATCTGGGTGCCGTCGATGACACCAAGCTGGTTACCAGGCAAGATCACGGCACCATCTGCGATATCGACCTCCTCGACGTCGCCGCCTGATTGACCTGCCAGTTCGGACAGGGCCAGCTCGGGGTCAGCGCCCTCTTGGACGGGTGAAGCAACCACCGAGACCGAAGCTACGTCTTCGCCCTCCCAATGGTACTGGTACGTGTCCTCATCTTCGGCGGTGACGAAATGGCAAACACGATCAGGTTTTCAGTGGCAAATCAGCCGCTGCGCGTGTCAGAGACTGAGGTCGAAGACCCACACCAGAATCGTCATCGAGACCAGGGTGATCACTGCTACCGAGATGATGTTCAGCCACAGACCACCCTTGACCATCTGGCCGATGGTGACATAGCCGGAACCATAGGCGATGGCATTCGGCGGTGTGGCCACCGGCAGCATGAAGGCACAGGTTGCCGCCAGTGCCACCGGCGCGGCCAGCACCAGGGCATCAACGCCGGTGCCCATGGCCACACCTGCGGCCACCGGCACGAAGATCGTCGCAGTGGCAGTATTGGAGGTCATCTCCGTCAGGAAGAGGACACCCAGGACGGCAACGGCGACCAGGATCCAGACCGGAACGCCGCCGAGGGCCTCCATCTGCTCGCCGAGCCAGTCAGACAGCCCGGAGGCCCCGAACTGACCGGAAAGCGCCAGTCCGCCGCCGAAGAGCAGCAGGATACCCCAGGGCAGTTTGACCGCTGCCTCCCAGTCGAGGAGGCGCACACCCTTCTTCGTATCACCACCGGCTGGCAGCAGGAAGAGCAGGGCTGCAATGGCCATGGCGATGCCGGCGTCGTCGATGAACGGTTCGGCATCCTCATCGAGGGCTTCAAGTTCGATCAGCAGATCAGTGCCCAAGGGAATGAATACCCAGGAGCAGGCAGCGAGGATGAAGATCAGCAGTACGCGCAGCTCGCCCTGGCTCATCCGGCCGAGTTTGGCCAGCTCCGATTTGATCAGCTCAGCCCCGCCGGGGATATCGTCGATCTCCGGCCGGAAGACCACCTTGGTGATCAGGAACCAGCAGATCAGCATCATCACGATGGACACCGGGATACCGACCAGCATCCACTGGCCGAAGTTGATGTGGATGTCGTGCTCGTTGCCCATATAGCCGACCAGGAAGGTGTTCGGCGGGGTGCCGATAATCGTGCCCAGGGAACCGATGGAGGCGGCATAGGCGATACCCAGCATCAGCGCGGTGCCGAAGTTGGATTTGATGGCCTCCTTCTTGCTGACCTCCTCGTCCTCCTCGTCCTCCTCGGATTCAGGTTCGGCGGCTACGGGGTCCTCACCGGCGAGGATGCGACGGACCAGCATGAGCACGGAGAGACCGATGGGCAGCATCATCACTGCCGTTGCGGTGTTCGAGACCCACATGGACAGGAAGCCGGTGGCGATCATGAACCCGGCGATGAGGCTGGCAGGTTTCGAACCCATCGCCCGGAGGGTCAGCAATGCGATGCGGCGGTGCAGATTCCACCGCTGCATGGCCAGGGCGAGCATGAACCCGCCCATAAAGATGAAGATGATGTTGTTGCCGTAGGAGGCACCGATGACGTCGACATCGACGGGACTGGGGGCTTCGACGATTTCCCCGTCCTCAATCGTTTCGGTCACTGTCTCCTCATCGGGGACCAGTACTGGGAAGATCACCAGCGGCAGCAGTGCGGTGGCCGGGATCGGAATAGCCTCGGTCATCCACCACACGGCCATCAGTACGGCGGTGGCGGCTGTGAGCCGCAGCCAGACATCGAGATCGCCGGGCATGATGAAGTACACCAGCAGCGAGGCGGCCAAACCGCCGAAGATCCCGATCAGTCGGCGAATCAGTGTGGGTTTCTCGAATCCCTCTGCCCGGTGCCCCGGTGAGAGCGCCGCCTGTTCGCGTTTGGACTGTTCCTTGGGGTCGTACTGCTGCAGGTGGGCTCCGGTGACCCGGGATCGCGGAGGTGTCATCGTCTCGGACTCCTTGGCAGGGGCTGCACATCACAGTGCGTTACGTCACATCAGTAGGTACGTAGCGTACATGAATCAATTGCGCGGCAGTACGACCGCCACCAGCAGCGTGGCGAGGACTGCCAGAGCCGCGACCATGGCTACTGTGCCGGGCCATCCCGCCATATAGAGAAAGGTTCCTCCGAGGTATCCGAAGACTGAGGATCCTCCGTAGTAACCCAGGTTGTAGAGGGAGGCCGACTGCGACCGTCCGGCTACCGCTGAGGCTCCGGCCCATCCGGAGGCCACTGCATGGGAGGCGAAGAAGCCACCGGTGAGCACGACCATGCCCAGGATGATCACCCAGACCTGGGGCACCAGGGTCAGGGCGAGTCCGCCCAGCATCACCAGATTGCCGCCGATCAGCACCGGTTTCCGGCCGATCCGGGAGGCCAGCGCCCCGGCCCGGGGTGAGGAGAGGGTGCCGGCCAGATAGGCCAGGAAGATGAAACTGGTCAGCCACAGCGGCATCAAGAACGGCGGGGCCGCCAGGTGGAAGGCCAGGAAGTTATAGGTGGCGACGAATCCGCCCATGGTCAGGAACCCCTGGAGGTAGATCACCCACAGCGCTCCGGAGCGCAGGTTCCCGAAGAGTTGGCCCATGCCTTCACGGAAACTGCTGCGCCCAGGGGTGAAGTTGCGGGCCCGTGGTGCCAGGCGCAGGAAGATCAGCACACAGGCCACCGCGAGGCCGGTGACCACCAGCATGCCTGTCTTCCAGCCCAGCTGCTCCCCGATGGGGGCGGCGATGATGCGCCCGGAGAGCCCTCCGATGGTGGTCCCGGAGATATAGGTTCCCGCTGCGATGGCGGCTACCTTGGCGCTGACCTCCTCGCTGAGATAGGCCACTGCCAGGGCCGGCACTCCCCCGAGCATGAAGCCTTCGATGAACCGCATTACCAGTGCCAGGGGGAAGGTGGGCACCAGCACTGTCAGTGCCGCGAAGACACAGGCGAGACTGACGGCCACCAGCATGGCCTGCTTCCGGCCCACCGCATCACCGATATAGGACCAGGGGATCACGCCCAGGGCAAGGCCAAGGGTGGCTGCGGAGATCATCAGGGCGGCCTGATCGGGGGTGATGTCAAGATCAGTGGAGATCAGCGGCAGCAGCCCCTGCGGGGAGTAGAGCTGGGCGAAGGTGGCTACACCGATGAAGAACAGTGCCACCAGCAGTCTGCGGTAGGCCGGGGTTCCGGCCTGCAGTCCCTCAGATGACATCGATGACCCCACGGATGATCGCACCGGCCCCGCCGAGGCCGGCCAGGGTCATCGCCAGAGTGCGTGCCGCCGAGGCCGAGACCACCTTGGCCAGCTGACCGGCAATCAGGATCCCGATGATCACAGTGAGCACAATGGCCGCGAAGAGCCAGCCAAAGGGGATACCTGCTCCCCCATCGGTGCTGACCGACCCCAGGGCCAGTTTGGAGATCACTGAGGCTGCACCCATGGTCATGAAGATCGGTTGAAGGGTCGCAGCGAAGGAGCGCTGATCCCAGCGGGAGAGCCGGGAGTAGATGACCATCACCGGTGCTGCCACCCCACTGGTGGTGTTGAAGAATCCACCGATCAGCCCGGTGATCACTGCCGGTGGTTTGGTGGTCCACTCCGGCAGTCTGCGCAGGGTCACCGTCACCAGCAGGGCGGCGACCACAATGGATCCGAGGATGATCGACAGCCAGCCGGCAGAGAGTACGCCTACCAACCAGGCACCGGGCCAGGCACCGATGACGGCTGCGGGGATGATCAGCCAGAACTTCCGCCAGTTGATCGCCGACCACACACTGAGCATGATCAGGAACCCGGAGACCACAGTGGTCATATTAGTAACCAGGACCCCGAAGGCAGGGCCCAGCAGCAGGGAGAGCACCGGGGCAACAACGAGACCCACTCCAGTTCCGGAGAGTCTCTGCAGGATAGTTCCGATCAGCACTGCGGCCGCGATGATTGCCACAGTGCCTAAAACGCTCACCCGTGCATACTAGCCAGTCCCGGGCAGCCGCGGGGTCAGCTGCTGCTGCAGGCGTTGCGTTTGCGTCCGCCGCGGCCGACGTTATCGTGCCCGGCCTCCTGCAGCGCCTTGCGGATCTCCTTGGGCAGGGAAAAGACGATGTCCTCTTCTGCGGTGACGACTTCCTCGGGCTCGCCGTAGCCGTATTCGGCCAGCAGGCGCAGCACCTCCTGGACCAGGACCTCCGGCACTGAAGCACCCGAGGTGACTCCGATGGTCTGGGCATCGGCGAACCAGGATTCATCCACCTGGTTGGCGTAGTCCACCCGCTCAGCCCGCTTGGCCCCGTACTCCTTGGCGACCTCTTTGAGCCGTACGGAGTTCGAGGAGTTGGCCGAGCCGACCACGATCACCAGATCCGCCTGCGGGGCGACTTTCTTGATCGCCGCCTGACGGTTGGACGTGGCGTAGCAGATGTCATCCGAAGGAGGATCCTGGAGGTTCGGGAACCGCTCCCGGAGCTTCTGAACCGTCTCCATTGTTTCGTCCACCGAAAGCGTCGTCTGGGAGAGCCAGATGAGTTTATCCGGGTCCGGAACCTCGATCTGGTCGACCTCCCACGGACCGTTGACGATGGTCGTGGCCTCCGGGGCGTGCCCATAGGTTCCCTCAACCTCCTCATGGCCGTCGTGACCGATCAGCAGAATATGGAAGTCGTCCTTGCTGGTGAACCGCACTGCCTCGCGATGGACTTTGGTCACCAGGGGGCAAGTGGCGTCAATGGTCTGCAGGTTCCGCTGTGAAGCCGATTCCTTCACGGCCGGGGAGACTCCATGGGCGGAGAAGACCAGCAGCTCCCCCTCGGGAACCTCCTCTGTCTCCTCCACGAAGATGACGCCCTTTTCGGTCAGTGTGTCCACCACATGCCGGTTATGCACGATCTCCTTGCGCACATAGACCGGGGGGCCGTACTGCTCCAGAGCCTTCTCCACAGCGACGACGGCGCGGTCGACTCCTGCGCAGTAGCCCCGCGGGGCGGCCAGGAGGATTCGCTTGTCCCCGGTGAAACTCTGCTCAGCGGCAATCTCTTCAGGTGAGCGGCGCTTCCGCGGCACCTGGGGCGTGGGCACGGAGATGTGCTTCCGGCGCTGGGCTGGTGCTTCCGGCGTCGTCGTAGTCATAGGGATAAGTCTACTGCCGCAACCCTAACGTCTGCGTGTTGGGGTGAGCAGGCCCACCAACATCCCGGCCAGCACCACCACACCGGCCAGGGCGGAGAAGACCCACCAGGCTGGCTGCGCCCATTCGGTGAACTGGTGCTGGATATGCTCCAGAATCGCCACCGCAGCCGCAGGGGTCTCCGGTGGGGGCTCGAACTGCGGGGAGGCGACTGTGGTGGCCATCCAGAGGCCGATAATGGCTGCGACCACTCCCCCGGATGCCATGGCGTACCAGCGGATCCGACCGGCGCCGACCAGCACCCCGATCAGGGCCAGAACTGCCGCGCCGATGGCATAGGCACCCCAGTACTGGCTGGCCACGGCCACAGTGGCCCAGGTATAGGGATCGGCGGTTTCGCCGGTGGCGGCCTCGATGTCCAGGACGATATCCGGGGCGATCATATCGAAGCTGTCGAGATCCACTCCGGGGACCCATCCCAGGGCATCGTGGAGGCTTTCGCGCAGGGGTTCGGTCATCGCCTCAGAGACCGGTGTGAGATTCAGCTCAATATCCAGCTCGCGGACATCTCCCTGGGTCCCGGATTCGAAGATCGCCTCCAACTGTGCGGTGTAGTCGGAGCGGGTTGTCTGCAGGACCTCATCCCAGGCGGCCAGGGCCCGGTCGGCGGTGAAGGCATCAGAGATCACAGGGGTCAGCAGACCTTCGACACTGTCGGTGGGGAGGTAGTCCTGCACCCCGCCGGGCAGCTGCCCGGCAAGTTCATCCAGGGCCGTGGTGGTCACCGACCGGGCGAAGTCATCATCCTCCGGCAGGGATCCTGCGATCCCCCGCACCGGCTCCTCACTGCGCAGCAGCTGGTTGACCTGACCCCCTGCAAGGGCCGCTGCAGCCAGCAGGGCCGCCAGCAGAAGACTGATGATGCTGAGCACATGGCGCACGGGAAGAATCTCCTATGGAATAACGGTCTGATGTCCACGCGGGCGAGTAGCCTGTTCTGGAGTATGAACTACCAGCAGCCACACGCCAAAGACCCAGCCGCCACAGTGTCGGCTATACCTGCCACCTCACAGGAGACCTCTGAGGAGACCCCCTGGCCGCTGAGTCATTTCTCCGGGAAGCTGAAGGCTCATATCGCCCGGGTCAACCCCACCTGGGTTGAGGGTCAGCTGGTGGAGTTCAATCTGCGCAACGGCACTGCTTGGATGACCCTGCGGGATCTGGAGCAGGAGGTCTCCTTCACCGCGGTGGCCTGGCGGAATGTCGCCGGCGGCCTGGCCTCCAAGGGCCTGGCCCCGGGCTCGCGGGTAGTGGCTCTGGTCAAGCCCTCGCTCTGGGAGAAGTCAGGGCGGCTTTCGCTGGTGACCCAGCGGATGGAGCCGGTGGGCCTGGGTGATCTGCTGGCGCGGATCGAGAGGCTCAAACAGGAGCTGGCCGCTGAGGGGGTTTTCGACCCCGGGCTGAAGAAGCCGCTGCCGGTGCTGCCGGTTCGGATCGGTATCATCACCGGCCGAGATTCCGATGCCAAGAAGGACATTCTGCGCAATGTGACTGCCCGCTGGTCGGCCGCACAGTTCGAGATCCGTGAGGTCGCCACCCAGGGGGTCAGCGCACCGACTGAGGTGGCGGCCGCAGTCCAGGAGCTTGATGCCCATCCAGAGGTGGATGTCATTGTTATCGCCCGCGGCGGCGGGGCCCTGGAGGAGGTCATTCTGCCCTTCTCCGATGAGCGGCTGATCCGGACCGTGGCTGCTGCTGGGACTCCCGTGGTCTCGGCCATCGGGCATGAGGCTGACCGCCCCCTGCTGGATGAGGTGGCCGATGTCCGGGCCTCCACACCCACGGGTTCGGCCAAACTGTTGGTGCCTGAGGAGGCCCAGGAGCGGGAGAATATCTCTCTGGCCCGCAGCCGGATGTCTCAGGGCCTGGAGCGGATGCTTGCCCGGGAGGCCGATTGGCTCGCCTCAGTACGCTCCCGCCCGGTACTTGCCCATCCGCAGTCGATGATCGAGGTTCGCGCCGAGGAGCTGGGTGCCCTGCGTCGTCGGGCCCTCGTCTCGGCTGAGACCGCGGTGCACCGTGCCCGGGACTGGGTCAGCGCCACCCGTTCTCGGGTCACCGCCCTGTCCCCACAGTCCACATTGGACCGCGGCTATGCGGTGGTCCAGCATCAGCGCAGAATTATCCGCGACGCCGCCGAGCTCACCCCGGGCGCCCCGGTTCAGGTGATGGTGGCCACCGGTGAGTTCTCCGCCGAAGTGATAGACGTCAATGCCCAGTCAGAAGGAGATAAGTGAATGAGCCAGGAGAGCCTGAACCCCGGCAATGAGCCCGAGGCCCAGTTCGAAGCGGCAAAAACCGATGACATCGAGCAGATGAGCTATGAGCAGGCCCGCGATGAACTCGTTGCAGTAGTAACGAAACTGGAGACCGGTGGAGCTCCGCTGGAGGAGTCCCTTGCCCTCTGGCAGCGCGGTGAGGCCCTGGCCGATCGCTGCGAACGCTGGCTGGATGGCGCCACTGCGAAACTAGAAGAGGTTCGCCAAGACCTCGACTCGCAATAATTACTCTTGCAAATTGCAGTAAATATATGTAAATTCACTCCTGACCGTTCCCCCAATGAGTCAAGGAGTGATCACAGATGTCACAGAACCCCTATCCGCAGAATGACTACCAGCAGAGCAGCCTCAGCAGAACGCCCCGCTGAGCCCCCAGGACGAACAGCTGATCGTTGCCGGGGCCCATATCGGAGGCCCGCCACAGGCGGTCAACACCCCCAGCCCAACAAGGGCTATCAAGCTTTTCCTCATGACCTATACTCTGCCAGGAAATCGGCGATCTCGCCGATGGCCTCCTCGAGATCTTCGACACTGGGCAGTGCTACCAGCCGGAAGTGCTGGGTGTCGGGCCAGTTGAAGGCCCTGCCGTGGGAAACCAGGATCTTCTTCTGCCGAAGCAGTTCGATGACGAATTTCTCGTCGTCTTCAATGGGGTAGATCTCCGGGTCCAGACGCGGGAAGAGGTAGAGGGCGCCATCGGCCTTGGTCACCGTGACTCCCTCGATCTCGCTGAGCAGCCGGTGGGCGGTATTGCGCTGCTCGTAGAGCCGGCCCTGCGGCAGGATGAGCTCCTCGATGGACTGGTACCCGCCCAGGGCGGCCTGGATGGCGTGCTGGGCGGGAACATTGGCGCACATGCGCATATTCATCAGCAGACTGAGACCCTCGAGGTAGTTCTTCGCCCGGTGCTTGGGCCCGGATACGTAGATCCAGCCGGAGCGGAAACCGGCCACCCGCCAGGTCTTGGAGAGACCGGAGAAGGTGATGGTCAGAACATCATCGCTGAGGGTGGCGGCATTGACCATCTCTACCCCGTCGAAGGTGATGTTCTCGTAGATCTCATCGGCCAGCAGCATGAGGTCATGTTTGCGGCAGATCTCCGCCATGGCCTCGAGAATATGCCGGGGGTAGACCGCACCGGTGGGGTTATTGGGATTGATGACCACCAGGGCGCGGGTCTTATCGGTGATCTTGGCTTCGATCTCCGCTGGATCCGGCCACCAGTTATTGTCCTCATCGCACATATAGTGCACGGCCTTACCGCCGGCGAGCTTGGTGGCCCCGGTCCACAGCGGATAGTCGGGGGCTGGGATCAGGATCTCATCCCCGGGGCCGATCAGTGCGGTGAGCACCATGGAGATCAGCTCGGAGACCCCATTGCCGAGGTAGACATCCTCGGGGCTGGCATTGCGCATTCCGCGGGCCTGGTAGTACTGGGCTACGGCAGTGCGCGCTGAATAGATGCCCTGGGAGTCGGTATAGCCCTGCGCGGTGGACAGGGTCTTGATCATATGCTGCAGGATCTGCTCCGGGGCCTCGAATCCAAAGGGCGCCGGATTGCCGATGTTCAACCGGGTGATCCGGTGTCCCTCCGCCTCTAACCGGGCCGCCTCCTGGGCAATGGGACCGCGGACGTCATAGCGGACTTCAGCCAGTTTGGGTGATTGGAGAAAATCATCGGCGAAATTCTGCATCCCCCAATCATGCACCATCACTGTGGCTCAGCGTGGCACCGATGCGAATGCGTCGCGGTACTCGGCTAGGAAGGTCGCGATACCGTCGATGGCCTCCTCCAGCTCATCCACTGCTGGCAGGGTCACCAGGCGGAAATGCTGGTCATCGATCCAGTTGAAGGCCCGTCCGTGGGAGACCAGGATCTTCTGCTGACGCAGCAGTTCCATCACGAACGCCTCGTCATTCTCGATGGGATAGATCCCCGGATCCAGGCGTGGGAAGAGGTACATCGCCCCGTCCATCTGGGTGACTTCCACCCCTTCGATCTCGCGCAGACGATCATAGGCGACCTGTCGCTGCTCATAGAGGCGTCCGCCCGGTTGGATGAACTCCTCGATGGACTGATACCCGCCCAGGGCCGTCTGGACTGCATGCTGCCCGGGGACATTGGGGCACATGCGGAGGTTCGACATCAGCTGCAGGCCCTCGAGGTAGTTCTTGGCCCGGTACTTAGGCCCGGAGATGTACATCCAGCCGGACCGGTAGCCGGCGACTCGCCAGGTCTTGGACAGTCCGGAGTAGGTAATGGTGAAGACATCTTCGGCCAGAGTGCAGGCGTTGATCATCTCGGCGTCGTCGTAGGTGATCTTCTCGTAGATCTCATCGGCCAGCAGCATGAGGTTATGCCGCCGGGCGATATCCACCATTGCCTCGAGGATCTCCCGCGGATAGACCGCCCCGGTGGGGTTATTGGGGTTAATGATCACCAGGGCTTTGGTCCGGTCGGTGACCTTAGCCTCGACCTCTTCGGGGTCCGGCCACCAGTTGTTCTGCTCATCGCAGATGTAGTGCACCGGGATCCCCTGGTAGAGGGAGGTCAGTCCAGTCCACAGGGGGTAGTCCGGGGCGGGGATCAGGATCTCGTCCCCCGGGTTGATCAGGGCTTGGAGGGTGATCGTGATCAGTTCGGAGACTCCATTGCCGAGATAGACATCCTCAACGGCGGCGTCCTTCATCCCCTTGGTCTGGTAGTACTGCGCCACGGCCGTGCGCGCCGAGTAGATACCGGCGGAGTCGGAGTAGCCCTGGGCTGTGGGGAGGTGCTTGATCATGTCCATCATGATCGAGTCCGGGGCCTCGAATCCGAAGGGGGCCATATTGCCGATATTCAACTTGGTGATCCGGTGGCCGGCCCGCTCCAGGCGGGCGGCTTCTACGGCAATAGGTCCGCGGACGTCATAGCGGACATTGCGCAGTTTATGCGCCTGAGTGAAGTCCTCGAATTCCTCCATGACAAGATTCTGCCCCATTAAGGCGATTGTCAACAATCCTCATGGTTAGCCCCAGTCATCAGGTTCGGCCAGCAGCCCCTCTTCGACCAGCCAATAGACCGCCGCATCCTCCGGGGAGAGGCCGTTCTCCCCTTCGATCAGCCGGCGCAGGGTCAGCAGTGAGTCCTCATCGAGGGCTTCAGAGATTTCGACGACGACTTCAGGGACTTCATCGGCGATCTCCGAGGAGACCACCGGTGCGTACTGGTCCTGTGGGAAGCCCCGGCTGGCATCAGAGAAGGTGATCAGGGAGTGATCTGCCGCGGCCGGATGGGACAGGGTCATCAGGGCTGCATCGATCTCGGCGGTGATCAGCAGCTGGACCAGCTCCTCCTCGGAGCCGGTCTGCATTTCGGCCGGCACACAGTCATAGACCTCGGCGAGCTGATCGGCGGCATCGGTGAGCTCCTCGTTCAGCCCCATCCGCAGCTCCCCGCAGTGCGGAGCGAAGTCCTCGGCATCCTCATCCTCTCCGCCGAGTTCGAACTCCTCAGCAGTGATGGAGGTGATGTGGAAGCCCTGCCCCAGCACCCCCGCTGTGGGTTCGAGCAGCTCGGCAGCATCCATCCGGGACTCAATGAGTTCGGTCAGCTCCTCCGGGGACGCCGCAGGGGTGTACTCCACCTCGGAGGCGGTGATGGTGTCGGAATACGCACTGGGATCCAGGGCCTCGGCCAGCGGCATAGTGCGAGCCACAACCATCTCGTACCGATCCTCGGAGTCATCCTCGGCCAGCTGTTGCCCGCGGGCCAGGGCGACGGCGAGGTCCACGGCTGATTCCTCGGCCTCGGTGACCACTGTGGGCACCTCATGGGAGTTCAGCGCGATGGCGTAGACCTGAGCGATAGTGGCATCTAGCTGGTTCTCCCCCACCGCGATCCGCCAGGCCTGCTCCAGATCATCGCCGGTGGGCTCCGGTGCAGGTGGTGGTGGGCTCGAGCAGCCGGTGATCAGCATGGCCGCTGTGAGCACAGCTGCACCCGACCGTTGAGCAAAAGTCATGAGGAATATTCTACGTCCGCGCTACCCTAGGGGGGATGAAGGGCGAATCTGCTGACCTCTCCGTCGAGATCCCCGGCTCGGCGCCGCTGAATAGGCGGCTGCAATCGCTGCTGCGTAGTACCGGGCCCAGTCAGCCCCGAGCGGAGACCGCCCGAGGCTGGGTGGACCTCGCCTATGAAGCAGCCTATGGGGAACGTTACGCCGCCGCAGCCGAGGCTGCCCGGCAGGGTCTGACTGCCCCCGGGGCCAAGGACCCCGAGAACCGGCTGATGCTGCTGCGGATCCTCTCCGGTGTCTATGAGATGCGTGGGGAGTCTGAACGTTCGGCCCCGTTCCTGCGGCAGCGGGTCGATCTGCTGCGCCGGCTGGGCCGGATGCGCCAGGCCGATGTCGAGGACCGGCTGGGTCCTATGCTGCTGCGTGAGCCCGATCGGGTCGAAGCCGAGATCCTCGCCCGGTTGGCAGAGGAGCTCGACGACGGCTCAGGCCCCAGTGTTGAACGCGCCGATGTGCTCTCCTCTCTGGCGGTGCGCCGGCTGCATGATGAGGGCCCGGATGCGGCCCTGCCGCTGATCGGTGAGGCCTGCGAGATCCTGGAGCAGCTGGACCGGCGTCAGGCCCTGGCCGGGGCTCGGATGTTCCTGGCTCATACCCAATTGCTGACCGAAGACCCCGATGCCGCCCTGGTCACCGCAGATAAGGTGCTCTCCGGGGAGTCCAACAGGGCCATCCGGGGTGCGATGTCGATGCTGCGTGCCACCATTCATCACCAGGCCGAGCGTCCCACTGAGGCAGTGGCCGATGCGATGCAGTCCACTGAGCTCTACTCGGCCTGTGCAGTCCGCAAGGGAGCAGCCTCTGCGGCTGCCCTATTGGCCGGAATCACCTCCAGTCTGAACCAGTCCGAGGTGGCCGTGCTGGCCTGGCGGGTGGCCGTCCAGCAGGCAGAGCTCGGTGAGTTCCCGGAATCGCGGATGCTCTCCCTGGCTCTGGGGCAACAGCTTTTGGAGATGGAGGACCACGCAGAAGCCGAGAAGGTCCTCGATGCGCTGTCCCTCCGGCTGGCCGGGGCCGAGGATGAGCATTCCACCCGCGGCCGGGCCCTGATGGGTCTGGGCCATGCCGTGACCCAGCAGAAACGCCCCCTGGAGGCGATGTCCCATTGGGATGAGGCTGCCCAACAGTTCCTGGCCGCCCAGGAGCTGGATGAGGCAGCCCGGGCGCATCTGGCCGCCGGGGCCTTGGCGGCCTCCCTGGACCGGGTGGACAGCGCCCGGCACCACTATGAACGGGGCCTAAAGCTAGCCGATCAGGGTGAGGACACCGATCCCCTGATGCTGCTGCAGGCCCTGCACTCACTGGGTCATCTGCTCTGCCGTCATGAGGAGGAGGCGGGACTGCAGTACCTGGAGCGGGCCCTTGCGGTGGCCAATGAGCACGGCACAGATTGGCAGCAGGCGGATATCACCGATACCAAGGCGCGTTCTCTGACTGCGCTGGGCCGCGGAAGCGAGGCGGTCTCCACTGCCCTGGCGGCAGCGGATCTCTTCACCGAGGCCGGTGATGAGGAGGCTGCAGCCGATGCCGAGATCTTTGCGGCAACTGTTCTGCTGCAGTCGAATCAGGCCAAGGAGGCCGAGCTGGTCTTCCGGATGGCGGCCGAGAGCCGGGAGATTTCCTTACCCCTGCTGATCACCATTCTTGAGGGCCGGATAGAAGCCCTGCGTGATCTCGGCGGTGAGGATGCCGCCGTTGAGCTGGAGGGCGAATTGGAGGCTGCTAAAGCACAGCTGGCCAGTGAGGAAGATCCCCAGCGGGAGGGGTGAGCCCCAGCAGCACCTCAGCGCAGCGCAGCCGGTGTTCGGCCGCCGGTTCCCATCCGGTGCGGCGGGCATCGCGTGCTCCGGCCACCAGGGACAGTGCCACTGAGGCTGACCGGATCCGTAGGCTTTCGGGGTCCACTCCCTCAGCGAATACCCGGGCGAACCGGTCGAAGCCGGCCGGGGCATGGACATACCGGGAGTCCACTGCCGGCAGTACTGCCAGGTGTCCCAGGAAGCAGGCGAGGTCATCGACCCGATGGCCCGGGCCCAGGGAGTCCACATCCAGCAGGCAGGAGACCTTTGAGCCTCGGATGAGCACATTGGCCTCGTAGAAGTCCCCGTGGGTGGGCACAACCGGCCCGCGGTCGGTGACCGGAATTCCGGCCAGGATCTCCTCCTCCAACCGCCGGATTCGGCGTTGGCAGTCCGGCAGGGCCGCCACCGCCGCCGAGGCATAGGCCGGCAGCCGGTCCGTCCACGCATCCCTGGCCGGTAGAGCCATGACATCTGCGGGCATGGCATCGAGCAGATCCACAAAGTCCTGTGGTCTGACGGTGGCACCGCCATCGGCCAGGAAATATTCGGCCAGGGATACGCCCTGCCCCTGATGCAGGGCGACGACGTCGTCGACGGGTTCTTTCACCGGCACCGGGGCGGGGATTCCAGCATCCAGCAGCAGCCGGTGGCGGGCATCGAGCTCTTCAGCCCGACCGGTGCGCAGAACCTTGAGATAGACCCGGGCGCCGTCGTCGAAATCTGCTGCGATCACCGCACGCCGCAGGGGCCGGTAGCTGATGGTCTCCAGGCCGGTCAGCCTGCGGCCCCCGCCCCAGATCCGGACTACCTCTGCGGGGTCGGTGGCCCGCTGCAGACCCGGCAGTGCGGGGTCATAGGGATGCTGCCAGAGGGTCAGCTGGCCCTGGGGCGAATCAGCGCTCAGCGCGGTTTCCGAGCGGTGGCGCAGCCTTTCGGTGGTGATGCCGACATAGGCCTCATCGATTCCGCCGGGCAGGGCAACACGGTAGATGCCGGTGACCCCGGCGCCGGGACGGTGCTGGACCGATTCGAGGTGGATACCCTCAGCGGTGATCCCGGAGGTCCTCTGCAGGGCCGCGGCGATATGCGGCTGAACGAGGTCAGCCTGTTGAAGATAGCTCAGCTGGGAATTCTCGTCCTGGGTGGTGGCCACCGGCTGAGCCTTGAGCTGCTCAGGCACGGCGTCGGCTGAGCACCGCGTCCAGGTCCATGGACGGCTCTGCCGGTGCGGCAGCCGGCTGCTTGAGTTTGACCTCTTCCTTCCTCCGTTTGGCCTCGGCCTCCTGCTCGGCGGACTCCTCGGCTTCTGCGGGGCTGGTCTCGACCTGCACCTCGGGTGTGCTGCGTTCGGCCTTCTCGGCGACCATGTACTTCGCCTGCGGCACCTCGCGGGGCTCCCATTTCTCGCCCTTGTCGGCACTGTCGCCCTGGTCGAACAGCGAGGCATCGACCTTCGGGGCCTGGGAGCCGAAGAGCCGCTCGGGGTTATCAGCCAGTCCGTCCTCATCGGTGCGGACCAGAGAATCGGGTCCACCGACCCCGGTACGGTCCTGGGTCATCGCATCGAAGGGAGCCTTCTTCGGCGCCGGGGCCTCGGCCTCGGGGGTGCGCTGGGGTTCCGGCTGGGTCTCGATGGCCTCCTGGAAGGCGCGTTCGATCCGCTGGCGGCGCTTATGCCGGCGCCGTACTGCGGCAGTGACCTGCAGGCTCACCAGAGCGGCGAGGAATACGGCCCCGCTCCACAGGGGAACCGCCCAGGTGATGGCGGTGGTGAACGGGACCAGCAGGGCGCCGCCGACTGCGGCGATGAGCGCCAAGAGCCCGACCACTGCGAGGAAGGTACGCCCCCAGTAGATCTGGAAGCCGTCGTTGGCTTGTGTCGTTTTCCTAGCGGTGCTCATAGTTGTCCCTTGCTGTACACGTCTGCGTGCTGCCCGGGCCTGGCGCGTGCTCAGACCGGGTTTCTGCGCGTCTGCTGCCTTCTGAGGCAGCCGTTGGGCTCTCAGTACCAGCGCCGCCAGGAAGAGCCCGGCGACCAGAACGATGAGGACCGAAGAGTGAATGGGCAGGGTGGGGATCATGTCGACGAATCCGGCTGTTGTTAGCCAGAGGCCCAACGTCATGAACGTCTCCACCTGCCCTCGATCAACCCGATGGCTGATGCTTGCTTCGGCTCCGTCCTGGTTCGACGGGGGTGCCGCTGATTGTTCTAGGGTATCCGATGCTCCCGGCTCAGCTTCGACATATACACGAACCTCTGTGACATGGGGTTCCATTGTCGGCAAGAATGGAGGTCATGACTGCTTCCGCACCCGCTAAACGCTTTGCCCCGGACCGTGTTGCGATTATCGGAGGTGGACCTGGTGGATATGAGGCCGCCATGGTCGCCGCGGATGCCGGGGCGGAGGTCACGATCATCGAGGAGAAGGGCCTGGGCGGTTCAGCGGTGCTGACCGATGTGGTGCCCTCCAAGACTCTGATCGCCACGGCCGATGCCATGCGGCGGGTCAATGCCTCCACTGCCTTTGGAGTCCGCTTCGGCGAAGGCGGAGGCGATAAATATGAGACTGAGGCCTGGGCGGATTTCGGTCGGGTCAATGAGCGTCTGCTGAAGCTGGCGAAGACCCAGTCCCAGGACATCCACGCCTCCCTGGAGGCCATCGGGGTCAAGATCATCTCCGGGCGGGGGCGACTGGCCCCGCCGCATCATGTTGATGTCACCGATTCCGCCGGTGAGACCTTCCGGGTCGAGGCCGATGCGGTCATCCTGGCCACCGGCGCCCATCCCCGCGAGCTGCCCTCGGCAAAGCCCGATGGCGAGCGGATCCTGAACTGGACCCAGGCCTATAACCTCACCGAGGTGCCCGAACATATGATCGTGGTCGGCTCCGGTGTCACCGGCGCGGAGTTCGCCTCCGCCTACCGCCGCCTGGGCGCAGAGGTCACCCTGGTCTCTTCCCGTGACCAGGTGCTGCCCGGCGAGGACGCCGATGCGGCCACCGTGCTGGAGAACTCCTTCAAACGAGTGGGGGTCAAAGTCGCCGCCCGGGCCCGGGCCGAATCCGCCGAACGCACCGAGAACGGGGTGCGGGTCACCCTCAGTGATGGCCGTGTTCTGAACGGCTCACACTGCCTGATGGCAGTGGGCGGGGTGCCCAATACCGGCGATCTCGGCCTCGAGGAATGCGGTGTGGAGACCACCCAGTCCGGTCATATCCGGGTCGATACTGTCTCCCGCACCACCGCCACCAATATCTATGCCGCCGGCGACTGCACCGGGATGCTTCCGCTGGCCTCTGTGGCGGCCATGCAGGGCCGGATTGCCGTGGCCCATATGCAGGGCGGGGCGGTCAAACCCCTGCAGCTGCACCGGGTGGCATCCAATGTCTTCACCTCCCCGGAGATCGCCACTGTGGGCGTCACCCAGGCCCAGGTGGACTCCGGGAAGTACCAGGCCGATGTGGTGAAGCTGAATCTGACCACCAACCCGCGGGCGAAGATGATGAATATCCGCGAAGGTTTCGTCAAAATCTTTGCCCGCCGCGGCTCCGGCACGGTGATCGGCGCCGTCGTCGTCGCCCCGCGTGCCTCTGAGCTGATCTACTCACTGGCCCTGGCGGTGACTCATAAACTCCATGTGGACGATGTCGCCTCCACCTTCACCGTCTATCCCTCACTGACCGGTTCGGTGGCCGAGGCGGCGCGGCGGCTGCACCTGCATGTGATGGAGCCGACGGACGAGTAATCTTACTGGCATGAGCACCAAGGACCCTGCCTCCGCACCCAATCAGCAGGCTCAGCAGGCCGCAGAAGCCCTGCTCTCAGCCGCCGGCGTGGACCGGATCGATATCGCCTGCACTCTCGGCTCCGGCTGGGGTGAGGCCGCTGGCCAGATCGGCGAGCAGATCGCCGAGATCCCTGCCGAGACCATCCCGGGATTCCACACCTCCCCGGTCCCCGGGCACAGCGGGGTCCTGAAAGTCATCCGCTGTCAGGACAAATATGTGCTGGTCATCGGTGCCCGCACCCATTACTACGAGGGCCGTGGCGTTGAAGCCGTCGCCCATGGGGTGCGCACAGCCTCTGCCACCGGGGCTAAGCAGGTGTTCCTGACCAATGGCTGCGGCGGGCTGAACCGGGACTGGGCGCCCGGCACCCCGGTGCTGATCTCCGATCACATCAATCTCACCGCGGCATCGCCACTGACCGGGGCGCATTTCGTGGATCTCACCGATCTCTACTCCCCCAGGCTGCGCGAGCTGGCCCGGGAGATCGACCCCAGCCTGGATGAGGGTGTCTACGCCCAGCTGCCGGGACCGCATTATGAGAGCCCCGCAGAGATCCGGTACCTCAAGACCATCGGCGCCGATCTGGTGGGCATGTCCACCGCTTTAGAGGCAATCGCCGCCCGGGCCGCCGGGATGGAGGTCTTCGGGATCTCACTGGTGACCAATCTCGCCGCCGGGATCTCACCTGAGCCGCTGTCCCATCAGGAGGTCATCGAGGCAGGCCAGGCCGCTGCCCCGCGGATCGCCGGGCTGCTGGCCGGGGTCATCAAGCGCACAGCAGAGGAGAGCTGAGAATGTCGCATACCGATCTGCTGAGCACTGTCCAGCGCTGGATCGATCTGGATCCCGATCCCAGTACCCGTGCCGAGCTCAGCGAACTGCTCTCTGATGCTCGCTCCGGTGAGCAGAATGCCTATGACACCTTGGAGCGGCTTTTCGCCGGTCGTCTGGCCTTCGGCACCGCGGGCCTGCGCGCGGAGCTGGGGCCTGGTCCGCTGCGGATGAATCGTCTGGTGGTTCGCCAGACTGCTGTGGGACTGCTGAAATACGCCACTGCGACGTTGGAGGGGGCCACCGCGAAGGTGGACAATCCCCAGGATGTTCAGGCTGCTGGCGCACGCCGGATCGTGATCGGATTCGACGCCAGGTACCAGTCCGATGAGTTCGCCTATGAGACTGCGGAGATCTTCCGCGATGCCGGCTGGGCGGTCCATCTCTTCGACCGCCCCGGCCCCACTCCCCTGCTGGCCCGACAGGTGCTGGTCCAGGATGCCGAGGTCGGAGTGATGGTCACCGCCAGTCACAATCCGCCCCGGGACAACGGTTATAAGGTCTACCTCGGCGGGGAGCTCTCCCGGTTCCTTGAGCCCGATGGGCTGGGCGTGGGTGCCCAGATCGTCTCCCCGGTGGATAAGGAGATCGCAGCCACTATCGCTGAGGTGGTGGCCGAGGATTTCGCTCCCGATGCCCCCGCCCCGGCGGCGGTTCCCGCTCCGGAGGTGCCGACCCCCTCGGGTGTTCAGATCATCGGTGAGGATGCCCGCCAGAGCTACCAGCGTGAGGCCCTGCAGCTGCTGGACCCGCAGAGCTATCCGCATCGAGATCTCAGCATCGTCTATACCGCGATGCATGGTGTCGGCGGTGCGGCGGCGACCGATCTGCTCTATGCGGCAGGCTTCGCCGATGTTATCCCGGTCGAGGAGCAGTTCGCACCGGATCCGGCATTCCCCACCGCGGATTTCCCGAACCCCGAGGAAGCTGGGGCCCTGGAACTGGCGCTGCGGACCGCCCGGGAGCATGACGCCGACCTCGTACTGGCCAATGACCCCGATGCTGACCGGCTCTCAGCTGCGGTCTATGACGCCGCCGCCGATGACTGGCGTCAGCTCTCCGGTGATGAGATCGGCGCCCTGCTGGGCCGGCATATCATCGAGCGCGGTCCGCTGCGCACCGGCTGGCAGAACCAGCCAGGTGACACAACCCCAGTAATCGGCAATTCCGTGGTCTCCTCCCGCCTGCTGGGCAAACTGGCCGCCGGCCGCGGCGTCGGGCATGAGGAAACACTGACCGGGTTCAAATGGTTGGCTCGAGTGCCGAATCTGGTCTTCGGCTATGAGGAGGCCATCGGCTTCGATGTCGATCCCGTCCATGTCCGGGATAAGGATGGGGTCTCGGCTGCGCTGATCTTCAGCGAGCTCATGGCCGATCTGAAGGCCAAGGGCAAGACTGCTATCGGAGCCCTGGATGAGATCGCCGCGGAGGCCGGGGTGCATGTCACCGGTCAGCTGACCATCCGGGTTGATGATCTCTCTCAGCTGGGGCAGATCACTGCGGCCCTGCGGAAGAACCCACCGACGGAGATCGCAGGCGACGTCGTCGTGGATTCTCTGGACCTCTCCACTGCTGGACTGCCGGGTAAGGAGTTCACCGAGGCGAAGTCCACTGATGCGCTGATCTTCCTGACTGCCGGCGGTCACCGGGTGATCGTACGGCCCTCGGGCACTGAGCCGAAGGTCAAATGCTATCTGGAGGCTGTTGCCGAACCGGCCTCGGCTGCACCGAATGCGGTGGCAGCAGCCCGTGAAACTGCGGAGTCGACCCTCAGCGATCTCCGTGCCGCAATGCAGAATATCCTCGCCTGATCACCACAACCGACGAAAAGGACACTGCGCTGATGACCACTGCGCCCACACCGGCGGAGATCGCCGGGATGATCGACCATACGGTGCTCAAACCCGATACCGATGAGCCCACGGTGCGCCGGGTCATCAATGAGGCTGTGGAGCACCGTTTCGCCTCGGTCTGCATCAACCCGAAGTGGGTCTCTCTGACTGCTGAGCAGCTGGCCGGCACCGGGGTGCGCACCTGCACTGTGGTGGGCTTCCCATTGGGGGCGACGACGACCGCACAGAAGGTCACCGAAGCCCAGGAGGCCATAGCCGAGGGCGCCGATGAGATCGATATGGTCGTCGATATCGCCGATGCCAATACCCTGGCCGCTGATGCCGTCCAGGGTCAGATCGCTGCCATTGCTGCCGCCACCCATGCCGGTGGGGCGATTCTGAAGGTGATCCTGGAGACCGCCCTGCTCAGCGAGGAGGCCAAGCGGCTGGTCTGCCAGGCAGCAGAGGCCGCCGGTGCCGATTTCGTGAAGACCTCCACCGGTTTCGCCGGCGGTGGGGCCACTGTGGAGGACATCGCCCTGATGCATCAGGAGGTAGGCGGCCGCTTGGGCATCAAAGCCTCAGGAGGCGTGCGTACCTACCAGGATGCGGTGGCGGTGATCAACGCCGGTGCCACCCGCATCGGAGCAAGCTCCTCACTTGATATTGTGGGGGTAGGAAATCCAAGCTCAGACGGCGGTTACTGACTCGCCGCTGCAGTCCGTACGACTTTATAGAGGGATCACATGATTGACGCTCAGGGCAATGTCAAGGCCTACTCCGGTCAGGGCCGTTTTCTCGGCAACTTCGTTGCTTTCCTGTTTGTATTCGGCCTGCTTCTGGGCTCGATGGTGATTCTGAACTTCTGGGATCTGGATAACGCTTGGTGGCCCGGCCTGGCCTTCCTGGGTCTGTACACCGGCGCTTTCCTGGTGGCCAAGGAGGTCATCGGCCGCTCCGACACACTGGATCAGCAGGACCTCCACGGTGAGCACGGCGAGCCCCTGGACGCCATGAACTCCCGTGAGGCGGAGTCCCAGGCTCCCCGCGGTGAGCGCAAAGCCACCGCCCAGTCCCGTTACTGAGCGTTTCGCCCCTGACGGGGCCTACTGCTTGAACAGGGCCTCGTAGACCTGGCCCAACCATTCCAGCAGTGGCCCGTCAGTGAGGTCCTCCCCGCCGATCTTCTTGGTGGTGGGCTTAGTCAGCAGCACCTGTTTCATCGCAGCCTTATGTTGCCCGCTGTACATCCGCTCCATGCGCAGCTGACGTGATTCGGCCAGCTCTTCGACCGGACCGAACCGGATGAACTTGCCCTGAACTCCGACATCGGTGATGCCCACTGCCCGCATGCGGTTGCGGAACCTGGAGACTTCCACGAGGTTCTTCACCGGTTCGGGCAGTTCGCCGTAGCGGTCACTCCACTCAGCCACGACCTCATCGACCTTCTCATCGGTATCGGCTGCGGCCAGCTTCCGGTAGCCCTCCAGGCGGAGGGGTTCACTGGGCACGTATTCGGCCGGGAGGTGAGCGTTGATCGGCAGTTCGATCTTGACCTCCTCGGGGTGGGTGTCCTCCTCGCCCCGGTAGTCCGCCACAGCCTCGCCGACCATCCGCAGATAGAGATCGAAGCCGACTCCTTCGATATGTCCGGACTGTTCTCCGCCCAGGAGGTTTCCGGCTCCCCGGAGCTGGAGGTCCTTTTTGGCCAGCTGAAATCCGGCGCCGAGTTCGTTATGCGCTGCGACCGCTTTGAGCCGTTCCAGGGCGTCCTCGCCCAGGGGTTTCTCCGCGGGGTACAGAAAGTAGGCATAGGCCCGTTCCCGGGACCGGCCGACTCGTCCACGCAGCTGGTGCAGCTGGGAGAGCCCGAAGGCACTGGCCTTGTCCACGATCAGGGTATTGGCGTTGGAGATATCGAGGCCGGTTTCGATGATGGTGGTTGAGACCAGCACATCGAAGCGGCGTTCCCAGAAGTCGTTGACGATGCGTTCCAGCTGGGTCTCCCCCATCTGGCCGTGGGCGACCTCCACCCGGGCCTCGGGGACCAGTTCACGCACCCGTGCGGCGACCCTATCGATATCGGCGACTCGGTTGTGCACGTAGAAGACTTGGCCTTCTCGCATGAGCTCGCGCCGGATGGCAGCCGAGATCTGTTTATCGGTATAGGGGCCCACATAGGTGAGCACCGGGTGGCGCTCCTCCGGTGGGGTGTTCAGCTCGGAGGTCTCCCGGATCCCGGCCAGGGACATCTCCAGGGTCCTGGGGATGGGGGTGGCGGTCATGGCCAGCACATCCACATTGGTCCGCATCTTCTTCAGCTGTTCCTTGTGCTCGACGCCGAAGCGCTGCTCCTCGTCGATGATCACCAGGCCGAGGTCCTTGAACTGAACCTCTTTGCTCAGCAGACGGTGGGTTCCGATGACGACGTCGATAGTCCCCTCTTTGAGACCGTTGAGGACATCCTTGGACTCCTTGGCGGTCTGGAACCGGGAGAGCGCCCGGACTCGGACGGGGAATCCGGCATAGCGTTCGGTGAAGGTCTCATAGTGCTGGGAGACCAGCAGTGTGGTGGGCACCAGGACCGCAACCTGTTTGCCGTCCTGGACTGCTTTGAAGGCTGCCCGGATGGCGATTTCGGTTTTGCCGAAGCCCACATCCCCGGAGATGAGCCGGTCCATGGGGACCTCGGCTTCCATATCCCGTTTGACCTCGTCCATGGCCGAGAGCTGGTCGGGGGTCTCCACATAGGGGAAGGCGTCCTCGAGCTCGGACTGCCAGGGGGTGTCGGTCTGGTAGGAGTGGCCGCGGGATGCCATCCGGGCCGCATAGAGCCGGATGAGCTCGGCGGCGATCTCCTTGACCGCTTTACGGGCTTTGCGTTTGGTGGCTGCCCAGTCGGAGCCGCCCATTTTGGAGAGTTTGGGGGCATCCCCGCCGACGTACTGGGAGACCTGGTCCAGCTGGTCGGTGGGGATCATCAGCCGGTCCTTGGGTGCCCCGCGTTTGGAGGAGGCGTATTCCAGGACCATGTATTCGCGCATTCCGGCGGTCCCGGCGCGGATGGACTGCGGGGATCCCACCGGACGCTGGATGAGTTCGACGAACTGGCCGATGCCGTGCTGTTCGTGGACCACATAGTCCCCCTTGGCCAGGGAGAGCGGGTCCACGGGGTTCTTCTTCCGGCGGGTGGCGCGTTTCTTCCCGGCCCGGGAGTCCTGCCGGATGGAGCGGCCCAGCATCTCGGATTCGGTCAGCAGGGCGAGTTGCAGGGAGTCCACCCCGAAGCCCTCGGCCACATTGGCAGTGGTGACGGTGATCTTCCCGGCGGCCGGGGCGTCGTCGAGGGTTTCTGCCAGCTCGTGGGGGACGTTGTGCTCTTCGAGCAGTTCACCCACGCGGATGGCTGAGCCGGAGCCGGCGGTGGTGACCACAACGGACCACTTATCGGCAGCGCGCTGGGCGAGGAATTCCATGACCTGTTCCACTGATCCCCGGTACCCGATGGGTTCCCGGGAGTCGATGGAGATGATATCGGCATCCTGTTCGAGGTCCTCGTCCAGGCCCAGGGAGGTGATCGACCACCAGCCGGTGCCGTTCTCCAGGGAGGATTCGCGGGTTTCGGTCAGGGACGCGAAGGCCCCGGATTCCAGGGAGGATTTTTCCTGCGCGGTGACATCGATAGGGGCTGAGGCGCCGTCGGAGCTTGCCTGCCAGGCGGCGGCGAGGAACTCCTCATTGGTGGCGGCCAGGTCATGGGCGCGGGTGCGGACCTTCTCGGGTTCCACCACCACGGCCAGGGAGCCTTCGGGCAGTTGGGAGACCAGCGGGACCATCCGCTCGGCCAGCACGGGGGCCAGGGATTCCATCCCTTCCACGGCCTGGTGCTGGCTGATCTTCTCCAGCATGTCCACCGCATGGGGCATGGTGGCCATCAGCTCTTTGGCCTTGGCGGCGATCTCATCGGTGATCAGCAGTTCGCGGCAGGGTACGGCGTGAACGGTGGTGGGGGCATCATCGGTCTCGATGGAGAGCTGGTCGGCCACGGCGAAGTGCCGCATCTGTTCGACCTCGTCACCGAAGAACTCCACACGTACCGGATGGGTCTCATTGGGTGGGAAGACATCGAGGATGCCGCCACGGACGGCGAACTCGCCGCGCCGGGTGACCATATCCACCCGGGAGTAGGCGGCTGCGGCCAGTCGGGTGACGACCTCATCGAATTCGTAGAACTCACCGGTGGACAGGCTGACCGGTTCGAGGTCACCGAGACCTTCGACCAGCGGCTGGATGACCGCCCGGATGGGGGCGACGACGATATCGAGTCCACCGGCATCTTCAGGATGGGCCAGCTGCCGCAGGATTCCCAGCCGGCGCCCGACTGTATCCGAGCGTGGGGAGAGCCGTTCATGCGGGAGGGTCTCCCAGGAGGGGAAGTGTCCGACCCGTGCCTGTGGGGCGTAGCAGCTGAGCGCTGATTCCAGCTCATCGGCTTCGCGATCGGTTGCGGTGATCGCCAGGGTGACGGCCTGACTGTGGTGTTTGCGCAGGTTCTCGGTGATCTCGGCCAGCAGCGCACCGCGCAGCCCCGAGGTAGCAGCGATCTGCACCTCATCGGTGCGTTCAGCTGCAGGGTGGCCCGCCGCAGATGCCACTCGGGCATACGACGACGCCTCCGCCAATGCGGCTCGCAGACCTTTCAGAGACACAAGAACACCTCACCACAGAACTGAAGGGGAGAAAATAGACCTCCCCTACATTACCGGAGATAACCCTGGGAGTAGGCTGCGGCAACTGCTGCAGCGCGGTCCTTGACCCCGAGCTTTGTATAGGCATGTATGAGATGGGTCTTCACTGTGGCCTCACTGATGAACAGTTCTTTAGCTGTTTCT
Source organism: Nesterenkonia sedimenti (assembly GCF_012641515.1). Classification (GTDB taxonomy): domain Bacteria; phylum Actinomycetota; class Actinomycetes; order Actinomycetales; family Micrococcaceae; genus Nesterenkonia; species Nesterenkonia sedimenti. Next base: position 499,875 of record NZ_JABAHY010000001.1, read on the forward strand.
CGATTGGTCAGCCCTGAGAGGTCCGATGGGTTGCGCTGGGGGTCCAGTCCGCAGACGGTGACGGAGCCGCTGTCGGGGCTCCGCAGCCCGGAGATGCACTCGACTGTGGTGGTCTTTCCAGCACCGTTCGGTCCGAGGATGCCGAAGATCTCGCCTTTGCTCGCGCTGAAGCTCACATCGTCCACGGCCGTGTGCCCGCCATAGCGTTTGGTGAGGTTTTTGATGTTGAGGATCGTCATATATCCAGACTGTCGCTCCCAGCACGAGGGCACATCGACGATCTGGGTGGAACTGGACAGCCCTTCGGCTGAGTCACATATCCACCGATCGGTGGATGCGGGGTATGCTCCACAACGTGATCTCTCCCACTGGACGGCCGTGGTTGGATGAGCTGGCCTCGGCCACTGAACAGTTTCGGGCGGTTATCGCCTCAGCAGAGAACCACGACGCCCTGAGCACCCCAGTTGCTGCCTGCCCGGGGTGGGATCTGCAAGAGCTGGCGATTCACGTGGGACGGACGCATCTGTGGGCCACTCAGATCCTGGCCGGGGCGGATCCCCGCGATCGGCCACAGGATAATCCCAAGGGTCCATTGGCGCCCTGGTATGCCGGCATAGCGGAGAATCTGCGGCATGCCCTGGCCGAGGCAGGTCCCCATGCACCCTGCTGGACACTGGTGAAGGAGCAGCGCACGGCCTTGTTCTGGCAGCGTCGGCAGGTACATGAGACCTTGGTGCATCTCTGGGATGCCCGCTCTGCCCTGAGCCAACAGACAGAGTTCGACAAAGCCCTGGCCTTTGACGGCATCGCCGAGATCCGCGATGTCATGTATCCGCGTATGCTCCGCGCCGGCCGGGTGGATCCACTGCCGGTGAGCCTCGCAATATCAGCGACCGATCTCGAGGCTGAGCTCGTGGTGATCGGCGAGGCCCCGGAGGAGGCTGTCTTAGAGGGACCAGCCGCGGAGCTTCTGCTTCTGCTCTGGCACCGACTCCCCTGGGACGATACTTACGGGGATCAGCGAGCTGCCGATCTCGTTGCTCAAGCATTGGTGCCCTGATGGCCCTCCACCGCCCCCAGTTGGACCTGCGTGAGCCCAGGCATCTGGTGCCTGGCACCAGCAGTGAGCTGCTAGGCGAGGCCGAGGGGCTGAGCTTCGAGGGTCAGGAGTTGGTCGGTGAGGACATCAGCGGGGGCAGCTTTGTTGAATGCTCACTGCAGAACCTCTATGTCATGGATTCTGATCTCTCGGCGGTGACCATTGCTGAGACTTGGATCCGCGGGTTGAATGCCCCGCATCTGTCAGCTCCTCGCTCCTCCTGGCGGGATGTACTGCTGACCGGCTCCCGGATTGGTGCTGCTGACCTCTATGACGGTGTCCTGGATTCGGTGCATATCCAGGGCTCTAAATTGGACCTGGTGAATCTCCGTGGGGCCAAGCTGTCCGATGTCGTCTTCGAAAACTGCACTATCGGGGAACTTGATCTCGCCGGCTGCAGCGCCAAGCGGGTGCAGTTCATCGGCTGTCAGGTGGAGACCTTTGCAGCGACACAGGCCAGTTTCGCCCATGTTGATCTCACCGGCGCCGAGCTGAGCAGGATTATCGGTATTGATTCGCTTCGAGGTGCTGTGATCAGTCCGATGCAGCTGAGCGAACTGGCCCCGAGTCTCGCTGAGCATCTGGGGCTGACCGTTCTGGAGGACATCTAAAAGGCAATGTCCGATTTCCGCTGGACAAGCCACCGGGCAGGCGGTGGGATGGGAGTATGCAGGCACAGGCGGCACTGACCGAGGATCCGGATTTCACCCGGCGGTATCGTGCTGTGAAGTCTCGAGATCCCCGGTTTGATGGCCAGCTGTTCTTGGCGGTCTCAACCACCGGTATCTACTGCCGACCCTCCTGTCCGGCGCGAACCCCGAAACCGGAGAATGTCACTTTCTACACCACCTCGGCGGCTGCCCATGAGGCCGGCTACCGCGCGTGCAAACGGTGTCTGCCCGATGCGACCCCAGGCTCCCCGGAGTGGAATCTTCGCCAGGATCTCGCCGGCCGGGCCATGCGGCTGATCCGTGAGGGTGTGATGAACCAGGGCGGGGTCGAGGCGCTGAGCACACGATTGGGCTACACCAGCAGGCACCTGCACCGGATTCTGCGCGCGGAATTGGGTGCCGGTCCCCTGGCACTGGCTCGGGCACAGCGGGCGCATACCGCCCGGGCCTTATTGAGCACCACGGAGCTGTCAGTATCGGATGTGGCTTTCGCCGCGGGGTTCTCCTCGGTGCGCCAGTTCAATGCCACCGTCCGTGAGGTCTTCGACTGCTCTCCCTCACAGATCCGCAGCCGCACCCAGCACCTTGAGGTCACTGCGCAGCAGGCCCCGGATACTCCTCTGGTCTTGACTCTGGACTTGCCCGTCCGGCAGCCCTTTGATGCTCCCGGGGTTTTCCGCTTCCTGGCCGAGCGGGCGATAGATGGAGTGGAGGCCGCAGAGCTCAGAGCGCGCTATCTACGTTTTGCTCGGACCGTACACCTGCCACAGGGGCCTGGAGCGTTGGAGGTCACCGCGCAGCTGGTGGAGGGAGAGTGGCTGCCCCGGCTGTCCTGTGAGCTCAGTTCCCTGGCCGATGTGCCCTCCGCAGTGGCTGCCGCGCGCAGGCTCCTGGACCTCGATGCTGATCCGCTCGGGATTGATTCCGCCCTGTCCGAGGACCCTGTCCTGCAGCCGCGAGTATCCGCGGTTCGAGGAATCCGGCTGCCAGGCACAGTTGAGCCTCAGGAGTATCTGGTCCGGGCTATTGTCGGTCAGCAGATCTCGGTCTCAGCGGCCCGGGCTCATCTCTGCCGTCTGGCGGGGCTCTTGGGGACGCCTTATGAGTCCAGGATTGCGGGGCTGAGCAGGCTGTTCCCCTCCCCCGCTGAGATCCTGGCGGGTGTGCCGGAGCCTGTTTCGGGGCAAACCCCTGACCCCCAGCGGCCGCTGAGGCTGCCGGCACGGTCGGTGAAGACAATCAGGACCGCATGCGCAGCCCTGGTGGAGGGGCAGTTGGATATGCACAGTGGTCGTGAGCCTGCTGCGATGCGTGAAGAGTTGAAATCAATGCCGGGTATCGGTGAGTGGACGGCTGCTTATCTGTCGCTGCGCCTGCTCGGGGATCCCGATGTGTGGATGACCGGAGATGTTGCACTGATCGCCGGTGCCAAGAAGCTGGGCCTGATCCCAGATGACCTCCTCAAGGCGGCTGCCCACCGGGAACTTGCTGAGACTGCCAACCGCTGGTCGCCCTGGCGGTCCTATGCCGCTATGCACCTATGGGCTGCTGCATCTGCCCAGAAGGAAGGACCTCACCCATGACAAGTCTGTATACCTCCCAGATGGATACCCCTGATGGGGCCTTCAGCATTGTGACCGATGAATCGGCGGTATTAGCCTCGGGGTGGACCGAGGATGTCGACCTCCTCATCTCGCTGGTCCACCCATCCCTGCGGGGCACAGCAGTGGATTCAGAGGGCCCCCGGGTCTTGGCGGAGGCGCAGGATGCAGTGACCGTCTATTACGACGGCGACCACTGGGCTCCGATGCGCGTTGCAGTGCATCAGCAGTCGGGGCCGTTTCGGCAGCATGCTTGGGAGGTGCTGCGTGAGGTCGAGCCGGGAGCTCCAGATACGTATGCGGAGTATGCCGCACGGTCGGGGAACCCGGGTGCTGTACGTGCGGCGGCAGGGGCCTGCGCGAAGAATGCTGCTGCCCTGTTCGTGCCGTGTCATCGGGTGATCCGGACAGGCGGCTCCCTGGGTGGGTTCCGCTATGGATTGCGGATCAAGGAAAGCCTGTTGAAACGGGAGTCGCGCTCTTAGGCACCTCAAGGTAGCCATGGGACTTCATCTTGTGGTGGCGTCTGCACAGTGCCCAGAGGTTTGAGGCGGTGGTTGCCCCAGCCCGCTCGAAGGGGATTTGGTGGTCGAGATCGCTGCGTTCGGCCGAGACCACGCATCCGGGTGCCTGACATGTTCCGTCTCGGAAGATGATGGCATCGCGGAGGCTGTCCGGTGGGAACCGGCCGTTGTAGACGACGCTGAGGATGTCTCGTTCTGCTTCTTTGGGGTTGGGTCGTGTTCCTGCGGTGTACCACTGGTGTTCGGCGGCGGGGTCCGCAGCTAGCTTTCGGAACTCTGGGGCGGGGAGGACCCATGACCTATCGGCGCCGATGGCCGGCTCATTGGATTCTCCGGTCAGGGTTTCCTCTGGGACCATCACGCAGATCTTTGCCGAAATGGGCACGCCATAGCAGTGCCCGTCTCGCAGCCAGGCGCTGAAGAGGTCGGCCTCTCGCTGCTGCAGGGTTCGCTCATCGGTCTGATCACCATAGAGCAGAGGGTCGTGGCCCTGATAGCGACCGTCGTGGTCGATATCCCGCGATGGGGGTTCTGCCACGGGCTGGTGGGGAGCCAAGGGGTCGGTCAGGGTCTCTGCAGCAGCCGGTGGCGGCGGAACTTCACAGTCTTTGGGTCTGGCCCGGTCCATGGATCGGGCTGCTGCACGGAGTTTCTTGGCAATGGCCTCTGCTTCTGGGGTGGGCAGCAGAGCTTGAATGAGGCTGACACCGTCTTCACCGTGGCGGACGCTCACGTACCGGTCTTGGACGGCTTTCTCGACCTGGGCTTCGAAGAGTTCGATATCCAGTGTGGGGATTTTACGTTTCAGCCAGCGCTTGAGTTCCGCAGGGGTCTTCCCTGGGGCGATCTCGGCTACATCTGTGTCCAGGATTTCCAGGAGGTCGGGGCGGTCTTCGATGGGTCTGATGGCTGATCCGAGAGTACAGAGTTTTTCCCGGTCCACGGCACCGGAGGTGAAGAGTCCCCAGAAGATGGGCATTGTGTCGCGGATGAGTTTCGCCTCGGTGAGCAGGCCGGCGGCGGTGTATTCACTCATCTCCAGGATGAAGGAGGCGTCTTTGACTGCTGCTTGCTCGGCAACCAGTTGCGCAAAGGCATTCTCCTTCTCAGCTTCCTTACTGCAGTGCTCCCAGTAGGCCAATAATTGAGCGACCTGCTCAGCACAGCGACGCCGGAATTCAACACCTGTATTCCAAGCAGCGGCAAGCTGTGGCTCAACCATAAGAGAGGCCACACGCTCCGGCACTTTGGGCCGGTTCTGCCGCTGTTTATCTTTCATACTTGCCACACTAACCAGGGGCCCGGACATGCCGATATTCCTTCTGATCCGGCAGGCCGAACTGCTCCAGCAGCGGTGATCAAGCCACGTCTTGAAAGAGGGTTATCTGCAGTCCCGCGGGCGCTTCGAGCCGGGAGTTCAGGGAGCCCCAGGGAGTCAGCGTTGGTTCTGCGGTGAGCTGCGCCCCGGCTGCTGTGGCCTGCTGTGTGTGGATTGCGGCGTCGTCGACCTCAAAGGCCACTCGCAGTCTCGCACTGGGCTGGCCCTGGGCTTCTACTGAGTCGATCATCCGCACCTGTTCGGTATTGGCCAGCTCCAGGGTGGCGCGTCCGGCGTCGAGGATCCCTACCCGTGCATCACCGTCACCCTCGTAGGCGGCCTCTTCGGGCAGCCGCAGCACGTCTCGGTAGAAGGTCAGGGCTGATTCGAAGTCCTCGGCGTGGACGACCAGGCGCAGTTGACGCACCGGGGAAGTGTTCTGTGGTGGTGTGTTGTTGTTCTCCATAACCCAGAGGCTAGAACCTGACATTGGTGTGAGGGGCAAGAGGCCATGCGCATTGGAGAGTTGGCGGATCGAACGGGTGCAAGCGTTCGTTCTCTGCGGTACTACGAGGAGCGTGGGCTGATCGCTGCCCAACGCAGTTCCACCGGTCAGCGGCTGTTCGCAGAGGACTCCGTCCAGCGAGTGCGGCTGATCCGCGGTCTACTCTCGGCCGGGTTGGGCACCGAGGCCATCTCTGATGTGCTGCCGTGCCTCAGCGAACCAGCCACTCAGACCTCAGAGCTGACTAGGCGGTTGATCCAGGAGCATGATCGGCTGGTGGAGGAGATCCGTCAGCGGGAGACCATGCGCTGTGCCCTGCAGCAGATCATCGATGAGTCCCCACCTCTGGGCGCGACAGACATACAGTGAGACTATGAACGAGCTGCCTGCTGTGGCCCGCGACCTTGCTGGCGGGGACGCCATCGAGCCGGTCTGGCACAACGAGCTTGGCGGGGTCACGTTCAAACTCTCCGGCGGTGAGGGTGTCCGTTACCTCAAGTGGCAGCGCTATTCGGGGCTGAGCTCTATCCACCGCAGCCACGTGAACCTCAAGGCAGAGGCAGACCGCCTGTCCTGGGCGGGACAGTTCATATCCGTGCCCGAGGTTCTACAAGTTGGCGACGACGATGAGGCTGCATGGCTGCTGACCACGGGGATCCAAGCGCTGCCTGCTGTCCATCCACGCTGGCAGGCCGAGCCGGAGACTGCCGTACGTGCCATCGCTTCAGGTCTGCGGCAACTGCACAACACCCTGCCTGTGGACGAATGCCCCTTCCAGGGCAGCTGGGCGGAGGCGGAGGGGGTCGACCTTCCAGAGCCGGAGAAACTCGTGGTCTGTCACGGCGATCCCTGCGTGCCGAATACTCTGGTACATACCGATGGAGGCTTCGCTGCCCATGTGGATCTGGGACAGCTTGGCGTTGCAGACCGCTGGGCGGATCTGGCGATCGCCACCTACAGCATCAGCTGGCAGATCAACTTCGGCCGCAGCTACGATGACCTCTTCTTCGCCACCTACGGGGTGGAGCCAGACGAGGAACGCATCGCCTTCTACCGAAACCTCTGGGATGCGAGTTAGCTGAGGCCGCCCAGCTCCTGCTCGACTCGCTTGACCTTCTCAGTGAGCTGGTTGGTGTGGCCGGGGCGGATATCAGCCTTGATGACCAGGGAGGTGCGTGGGGCGGTTTCGGCGACCACGTCAGTGGCTCGTTTGATCACCTCGAAGACCTCATCCCACTCGCCTTCCAGAATGGTGAACATCGAGTTCAGCTCATACGGAAGCCCGGAGTCCTTGACGACCTTCACTGCGGCAGCCACGGCCTTGGTGACGGAGCCGTCGTCGCTGTCAGTACTGCTGGGTGCAACGGAGAACGCTACTAACATGCCCCCAGGCTACGCCTGAGCTGGGGTTATGTGAACAGCCCACTCCCTATGGATTAGCCCCCGTCATCAGGGTCTTCAAACATTTGGCAACCTCGTCATATGCCGGCAGAGATTCAGCACCGTAGGTGACAGCCCGGAGCATGAAGCCATCGAGGACAGGCGAGAGCAATTCCGCCTCTTCGGCGGGGATACCGGCTGTCGCCAAGAGGGCAGCCAGTTCTTCACTGAGTCGACGGTTAGCTGCTGCAGTCTCTTCGGGACGAGCAAACTGCAGGTGATACCGGGCGGTCTGCACAGTCCGCATAGGCTCCTGGGCGCTACGAAAGACGAGTTCCGTCAACATTTCAGAGAGATCAGCACTTCGCGGGATCTTCGCCCACTGACTGCGGTCGGCCTCCTCCATATGGTCCACAAGTGCCCCCATGAGGTCATCCCGTCGGCTGAAGAGGTTCGCAGTACTTCCCAGCGGCAGACCGGCTGCCTTATCCACGGCACGGTGGGTGAGCCCCCGTGGGCCCTGGGCACCTAGGACACGGATAGCGGCATCAAGAATTTCCTCACGACGCGAAGGCATGCCCCCATAGTCGCACAACATCCGTTGTACGTAAACAACAAGTGTTGTACATTTTCGATATGACCACTGTTCACATCGTCGGAGGTGGCGTCTCCGGGTTGGCGCTGGCCAGCTGCCTTCCGACCGACTGGGATGTTCATCTTCATGAGGCCCAGTGGCAGACCCGTCAGGTGCCGACTCTCTTCGGCCTGCATAAAGGTGGCCAGGAGGCACTTCGGGCCCTGAGCATCTACACAGTGTGGTGCGGAGTCATTTCTGGGGGACCGCCTCCGCGCCACGCCCCTTGGGCGTCACTGTTATCCGCGGGATCATCCGCGAGGAGATCGAAATAAATGCGTTGGAGGAGATCTGGCGACCGGATGGGCTCTTAGGAGTCACACCACATCCAGATGGGGGCGCCAATTGGTTCGCCACCGTCCCTCAGACGAGATTCGACAGCCCAGCTCAAGCCCTCGAGGCCCTGCACCAGCGCTGGAAGGATCATTCGGAGCTTCCTCAGACTGTTCTACGCTTCGCCTCGCCGGAGCACACCCTGGTCAACGATCTTTGGGAGTCCCGCTGGCCCCGCCGGCTGAACCGGAGGAATGCTGTACTGCTAGGCGATGCGGCACATGCAATGTCTCCGAATCTGGGCCGTGGAGCCAATGAGTCGCTGATCGATGCGGTCACGCTCGGCTCGGCCCTGAGCGGGACTCCGCTGAGCCTCCGCCGGGCAATCAGGCAGTATCAACGACGACGCAGCCTGCCGCCGCATATGATCCGCATCGCTTCCAGGGTGATGCTGAGACTTGCCTCTACTTCTCGTGAGGGCCTGCGCGATGCTCTGTTCTGGAGAGCCAGTCGGTAAGGTCGGCACTCAGCTGGTTGGGGGCATCGAGTTGGATGATGTGGCCGGCGTCGTCGACCTCGGTGAGGGTTGAATGGGGAATGAGCTCATGGAGTCTGCGAGCGCGGTCGGCCGGGATCCAAGTGTCCTCGGTGCCCCAAATGATATGCACGGGCTCGTAGATGGCATCCAGTCGGTCTTCAACCTCCTGGGTGTAGCGCTCATCGGCCTGGGCGATCTGCCTGTAGAAGGCTGACTGTCCAGCCTCAAGCCAAGGGCTCACCAGCATCTCGAGCTCTGCTGGGGTGAGTCCCCGGTGGCTGGCGGTCTGGATATAGGCCTCGACTGCTCCGCGGTGCACTGCTGCCGGCAACTGGGTGAAGACCTCGGCATGGTCTTTGACCAGATTGAAGAAGGCTGATCCCCATGGGCGGAGTGCCACGACATCCACCTTGCTCGGGCTCCTTGGAGGACTGCCCGTAGCCGGGCATATCCCAGAGGTAGACAGTAAATCGGCTGCTCAGCGACTCCGCAATGGGCCTCCAGAGCGCAGAGGACCAGGGTGTCCCGTGTAGGAACACCAGGGGTGGGCCCTGACCGAAGCGGTCCCAGGCAACTGTTCGTCCCCGCCATTGGAGGCGGCAACTCAGCGATATCTGCGCCACAGGTTGCAGCCTATCCGCACTCCCCCAACCTGTACTAGGGAAAACGGCGGGGACCTGGCCCCTGGGCTCCCAGTTCATCGTTGGGGTTCGATGCGGGGCAAGCTTTCAGGGAGAGGCATCCGCATCCGATGCAGTTGGAGAAGGAGTCTCGCAGGGCGGTGAGGTAGTTGATCCGCTCGGTGAGATCGTCTCTCCACTGTCGGGAGAGACTGGCCCAGTCCCGCTTGGTGGGCACAGTGTCCTCGGGCAGCTGGTCCAGGGCCGCCTTGATCTGATCCAGGGAGACTCCTACCCGTTGTGCGGCACGGATGAAGGCCAGCATGCGCAGCACATCCCTACGGTATTCGCGCCGATTGCCGGCAGTGCGGCGGCTCTGTATGAGGCCCTGGCTCTCGTAGTAATGCAGTGTCGAGACCGCCACTCCTGCACGTTCGGCCACCTGGCCAGGTTTCAACCAATTCCGGCCCTCTGGCAGCTGCGGCATCAGGACTCCTCTGTGGACCTCTTGACGTCAAGTCCACTTGATGTAGTCAACTTTACCTGAAGCTCACTTGACGAACAGGACTCCACTGATGAACAGCATGAATGCCGCCGCGGTAACAGACTTCGGCCCCGCAGAGAACTTAAGAACCATGCAGCTGCCGGTCCCGATCCCGGGGCCCGAAGAAGTCCAGGTGAAGGTGGCTTATGCCGGTGTTCAGCCCGCCGACGCCGCAGCACGAGCCGGATGGCGGCTACCGGGCAGCAGCCCAAGTATGCCGATGGTTCCAGGCAATGACTTCTCCGGTGTGGTCACTGACGTTGGCTCGGAGGTCAGCTCCTTTGAGCCTGGGGATGAGGTTCTGGGCTACAGGATGCTTGGCTCATACGCGGAGTATCTGACCGTCTCCGCTGACCAGCTTGTACCTAAGCCGCCGTCAGTGGGTTGGGCTGAGGCCGCGGCACTATCAGCTTCCGGGCAGACCGCAGATACAGTTCTTGACGCCCTGCGGGTGACCGCAGGAGAAACTCTTCTTGTCCACGGTGCCGCCGGTGGGGTGGGGTCCATGGTGGTTCAACTGGCGTGGAACCGTGCAGCCGTAGTTATCGGCACGGCCAGTCCACAGAACCATGCCCATCTGCGACAGCTGGGCGCTACCCCAGTCAGCTACGGGGAGGGTCAGCTGGAGAGGATCCGTGAGGCTGCCGATGGCCCCATCCACGCGGCCCTGGATGCCAGCGGGCAGGGCAGTCTGCATATCGCCACCCAGGTAGTCCCAGACACCAGCCGCATTGCCACTATTGCTGATCCTCAACTCGCCGAGGAGTTGGGACTGCAGATGCTGCGCAGCGACCGGTCTGCGGCTCGGTTGGGCCGCCTGGTGGATCTGGTGTCCACCGGTGACCTCCAGATGTATATTCGCCGGATTTATCCCTTGGCGGAAGCCGCTGAAGCACACCGTGAGATCGAAACCGGGCATGGCCGGGGCAAAGTGGTGCTGAGCATCGGCGGTGACCTATGAAGTTATGGACCCTACAGCGCGCCCCGTTTCTGTGCAGCGCTTTGGGGCTGATGACTTTCATCGCCCTGGAGTTCTTTGCGGTGACCACAGTCCTGCCCTTGGTAGTGGCCGACCTCGACGGCCAGCAGTGGTACGCCCTAGCCTCAGCAGGGGCTGTGGTCACCGGTCTGCTGGGCATGATCCTGGCCGGTGGATGGGCGGATCGGGCTGGTCCGCGTCCACCTCTTGTTATCGGTGGGATCCTCTTCGTCACCGGAATAGTGCTCTGTGCCGCGGCACCGCATATCAGCATCTTTGTGCTCGGGCGGCTGCTGCAGGGCATCGGCGGGGGCCTGAATTCAGTGGTGATCTATGTGCTGATCGGACGCAAACTTCACGAGGATCTGCGTCCAGCACTCTTCGCCCTGTTCTCTGCGGCCTGGCTTCTACCCTCGATGGCTGGCCCGCTGGCCGCAGGAACTCTGGCGGAACTGACCTCCTGGCGGATTATGTTCGGCATCGTCAGCATCGGCGCGGCCCTGTCTTTGATCGGTCTGATCCGCAGCACACGCACCGAGAAACCGTTGGAAACCTCTGGGAGCGGTGCAGCGGACCGGGTGCTGCTCAGCCGCAGCATGCTCTGGGCGCTGCTGGCCGCCGGGGCTGCCCTGGCACTGCATCTGGGCGGACAGTCCGATGGCGCCTTGACCACTGTCACAGCTCTGCTCCTGGGCGGACCCCTGCTGATGCTGGCTGCCTCACGGCTGCTGCCGGCCGGGACCCTCCGCTTGGTCCGCGGGGCCCCGCGGCTGGTGGTCATTCGGGCCGTTCTCGCGGCATCCAGTGGGGCCACTGAGATTTTCCTCGTGCTCTATATGCAGAGCCACCGGGGGCTCTCAGCAACTATCGCCGGTCTGGTCATCGCCGTCGGAGCCACCGGCTGGGCGGTGGGCGCTTGGTATCAGGGGCGCAGCCAGACCGATGAGAACACCGATTATCGGTTGATCACCACCGGTGCGGTTTTGGTTCTCGCCGGCCCCATGGCCGCCCTGCTCTACGTGACCGGAAATGCGCCTTTAGGCGTCGTCGTCGCCGGTTGTGCGCTGATGGGCGCAGGCTTCGGCACCCTGTATCCGCGGATCACTTCGGCAACCCTGCGGCTGGCTCCGCAGGAGCAGCATGGCCGGTTCAGCTCCGGTCTTCAGGCCGGTGAGAGTATGGCCACTGCGGGGATGCTGGCCTTAGCCGGGGCGGCGGCCACCACCTTCTCAGCACCGGCCAGTTTCATCCTGATCAATACATTCGCCGTGGCGGCAGTGGGCTTCGCGGCCACGCTCACGCTGTCCAGACCTCCCCTTCAACCGGCCGTTGTGCCATGATCGAAACAGCCCCCGACCTTAGGCAGGAGCACCTCATGACAACCCTTCCGCTCTATGACGACACCGGGATCAGCCGCGTTCTGTGCGTGGTGGCCCATCCCGACGATATGGAATATGGGGCCTCCGCTGCTGTGGCCCGCTGGACTGCCGCTGGTGTGGAGGTCGCCTATCTGCTGCTGACTGCCGGTGAGGCGGGGATGCGCAACCGTCAGCCCTCTGAGGTCGCAGCCCTGCGTACTGAGGAACAGCGTGCCGCATGTGCGGAGGTCGGCGTCGAGAATCTCACGGTCTTGGATCTCCCCGATGGCATGCTCGAGCCTGATCTTGAGACCCGCCGGCAGATCGCTCGACAGATCCGGATTTTCCGCCCCGATGTGGTGCTCACCCAGCCCTGGGAGCTCAAAGTCGGCTGGGGTCTCAACCATGCCGACCACCGGGCCACCGGACTGGCTACCGTCGATGCCATCCGCGATGCCGATAACCCCTGGGTCTTCCGTGACCTTCTGGATAAGGAGGGGCTCGAACCCTGGGGTACCAGTACGCTGATCGTGCCCAATACTGAGCCGAACTACCTCATCGATGTCTCCGGGGAGCCTCTGGAGCAGGCCATCCGATCCCTGGAGGCCCATGAGGCTTATCTCGCAGAACTCGACCACCCCGAGCCCCGCCCCATGTTGGAGGGGATGACCAGTGAGGGCGCGGCCCTCAGCGATGACCCCAATGTCACTCACGCCCTTGCTGTGCATGTCTATCCCATGTGAGTAATTCCTCTGCTCTGGGCAGAAGCTCGATTCAGGATCACACCGACATGGGTAATGTGAGCGGCATGGATGAGCTCGCCCAGCGCAGACTGCACCGCCAGGACTCTTCGGCCGACCAGCCACTCTGGCGTGAGGTTCTCGGGGCCAGGCTGCGCCGGTTGCGCAATATGGCCACGCAGGTGGTGGCCACCGGGGCCTTGATGTACTGCATCGTGTCGTAGATGGCCATCGTCGCCGAGGGGTCCCCACCCTCACAGTTGATATAGAGATTCACCGGGCTGTCCACGGATTCGGCCAGCAGGTGCGAGTAGACATCCATCACCCGTTCCCCACGCCAGTCCCGGGTGATGACATTCGGAATCGTATAGGTGCTCATACCTGTTCTCTTTCATCAGAGAACGACGACGCCGGCTGGATAGTGGAGGTCAACCCCACCGGCTGTCTGGCTGCGCTGGGTGAGATGTCATGGAAATTGGTGACGATATGGTCGATGAAGCCGTAGTCCTTGGCTGCCTCTGCGTTGTTCCAGCGGTCCCGCAGGGAGTCTTCGAAGACTCTGTCCACCGGTTGGCCGGTGTCGGCTGCGATCAGTCCCAGGACGGTATCGCGCATATCGCGGAGTTCCCCGGCGGCCAGCTCTACATCGGCCGCTGTGCCGCCGATTCCTGAGGATCCCTGATGCAGCAGGATCTTCGAATGGGGCAGGCCATAGCGGTGACCGGGTTCTCCCGCCGAGAGCAGGATTTGGCCTGCGCTGGCGGCCATGCCCAGGGCGAGTGTGGAGACCCGGTTGGGGATGCTGCGCATGATGTCGCGGATGGCCAGCATGGCAGGCACCGATCCGCCCGGGGAATTGATCCACAGCCAGATGCCCCGGGTTGGTTGGTCCGCGGCGAGGGTCAGCAGTTTGGACATCAGCCAGGCGCCGTTGTCGTCCTCCAGCACGGAGTCCAGCATCAGCACCCCACGGTGGGCCAGTTCCTCGCGCATCTGACCGGTGACATACTGCCCGGTGTTCTCTTCATTTCTGAGTTCTTCGCTCATGCCCCCCAGTCTTGGCGGCAGAGAAAGAAACCGCGGGGTTAATCTGCCCTGGGTTGATCCGCTCTGGGTTGATCTGCTGTGGGCAGCTACTCCCGGGTGGGGTCGTTGATCACGGCCATAAACAGCGGGAGGTTGGTCTCATCGTGGACGATGCGCAGGGTGTAGGGCCGGTCCACGGTCATCTCCACTGGTTCGGTCTCCTCCTCACCAGGTGCTGAGGAGACCATGCCGATCTCGGTGACCGCTGCCGCGACAGTGCCCTCCTCATCGATCGCCAGCACTGCCTGCTGATTGACTGTCCCGACCCAAACCGGTCCCAGGGGACTGAGATCATCACCGGAGTAGATGGGACCCAACCCCTGGTCCTGGAGAACGCCGTCGAGAGCGGTATCAGTTCGGGCCTCCACCTTCGGCAGGGTCAGCTCCACCTCCGCAGTAGGCTCCTCGGCGAAGGCCTCATCCACTGCTGTCCAGTCCTCGGCGGTGAACTCCTCGGGGCTGTGCCCTTCGGCCGGCAGAACCACATCCATGGCGAAGCCCTCTGAATAAGGCAGACGAATGATCTGGGCGTCGTCGTACTCGGTGTAACGGACTGAACCGTAGTCATGACGCATCATCTCCGCCTCAACCTCCTCACCTGAATCGGTGGTGAAGGGCAGATCATCGGTGCGTTCGGGGTCGAAGGGCGCCCGCCATTCGGCGGCAAAGAGCACCGCATTCTGCAGGGTGAAGAGCATTTCGGGGTCGGGAGCCTCGATGGCGGATTCCTCGATCAGTCCCCCGGTGTTCTCCGAGACCCAGGAGTCCAGGAGCTCTTTGCTCTCTTCAGAGGCGAAATCGGTCTCCACGATCCCGGCGTCGAAATACTGCCCGAGGTTATTCAGAACTTCCTGATCTGGTTCCTCTCCCTCCTGCATGACCAGCTGATTGGCCAGGTGGAGCACAGGGACCTCGGGGAGCTCGTCTTCTTCGACCACGCTGGGATCCCCGGCGTACTCCCCCAGTGCTGCCTGCAGGGCGCTGAAGGCCTCGCGCCGGTCCTGGTCACTGGCCCCGAGGAAATCCGAAAGGGCTTCATCGGCGGGACCCTCTGCTCCTTCGGCCAACATGGCCAGGGCCAGGCTCAGCGAAGCCGGGGAGATCACCGTATTCTCACCTGGCTCGGAGTCCTGGCTCAGGATCTCTGTAGCAGTGGCCAGGGAGGCTGCCACGGCGTCGTCGATAGCTGTCGCCTCACTGAGGGCCACCGGTTGGTAGTCGACCTCGGCGGTAAGCTCCTGAGGTTCCTCGTCAGTACTGCAGGAGGTCAGAATCAGGGCAGCGAGCACCCCGGCAGTGGCAGAAATCCGTGGAGGCTCCATGACCCGATACTAGGTCATGCTGTGACTGGTTTCAGCTGCTTTCTGGGATTCGACTTTCCGTCTGCGGTGGTTGCGTCCCAATTCATAACCGGCCATCGCGGTGATCCAGACGGCACTGATCGGCAGGACGAACCAGAGCATGGCGGCGCTGAAGGGCCGCAGCGCGGTGTGATCCGCGGCGGCCAGGACGAGGTAGACCACATAGGCCACATACATCCCGAAGAGGACATAGCCCTCCCAGCGGGCGATGGCCTGGCCGGTGAATGCCAGGGGCAGCAGGACAAGTGCGACTGCGATCATCACCGGCAGATCGAAGTTGATGGCAGCCGATTCCACCTGGACGCCGGTGGGCGAGATGAGACCGGTGAGCCCCAGGACACCGCCGATATTGAAGATATTTGAGCCCACGAGGTTACCCACGGCCATATCCCGTTCCCCGCGGACGGCGGCGATGACCGAGGTGGCCAGTTCGGGAAGGGAGGTTCCGATGGCCACGATGGTCAGGCCGATGATGAGGTCACTGACCCCTAGGGCTGCGGCGATATCGGTGGCTGCCCGCACCAGCAGCTGGGCGCCGAAGACCAGCATGGCCACACCGGCGCCGATGAGGATGACATCCACTGTGGTGGAGCGCAGTTTGGTGGCTCGTAGTTTTGCTGTGAGTTTCCCGGTGCCCTCGCTGAGCACCTCTTCGACGCCGAGCTGGGGGTCATCCCCTGCCTGTTTGCGGCGGCGGGAGTACCAGATGGTTCCGATGAGGTAGACCAGCAGGAGGCTGAACAGAACGATGCCGTCGACTGTGGAGAAGCTGCCATCGGCGGCCAGGATCAGCGCGAGCACCGAGAGCGCAATCATGAAGGGGATATCAGCCTTGATCAGCTGGACCCGGACCAGCAGGGCACCGAAGACGGCGGTGAGCCCCATGACGAAGAGAATGTTGGCGATATTGGACCCCACCACATTGCCGACCGCCAGTCCCGGTGAGCCGCCGATGGCCGCTCCGAGGCTGACTGCCAATTCGGGGGCTGAGGTGGCGAAGGCGACGACGGTGAGACCGATGACCAGTGAGGAGAGGCCTACGGTCTTGCCCAGGGATGCCGCACCGCGGACCAGGGCTTCACCGCCGAAAACAAGAAGAACAAAACCGCTGATCAGCAAGAGGATGGTGGGGAGAGTCACCGCACCCATGCTACCTCCTGCTATACGAAAGTTGACCTCCTGGCAGCCGGTGTTTCTGGCCACAATCCGGATAGGATGGCAGAGTCATTGCAGCCGCATACCGAACCTCAAGGAGCAATTGTGGCACTTGAAGCTGAAAAAGTGATTCCCCACTCGGTCGAGGCCATTGTGGAGGCATATGCCTCACGGGCTTTCCACGAACATCTGGCAGAGAAGGTCGGCTCCGAGCTGCAGAGCTTTGAGGTGACCCGTCAGGATGACGGTGGTCTGGTGATCAGCTCAGTGCAGGCCATGAGTGCGGACCGACTCCCCGATCTGGCTAAGAAGGTCATCAAGGGCACCGTGACAGTCAACATCACCGATACGTGGAGCGCCCCCGATGCCGGAGGTTCCCGGCGTTCCGATACTGCGGTCAACGTTGAGCGCGCCCCGGTGAAGGCCACAGCCTCACAGAACCTGCACGTCCGCGGCGAGGAGGAGACCCTCTCGACCGTGCGCGGAGATGTTGATGTGAAGGTTCCGCTGATCGGTAAGAAGCTCAAGGCCCAGGCCGAGCCTTATATGGCAAAGTTCGTGAACCTGCAGGCCAAAGAGGTCTCCAAGTTCATCAAGGGCCAGGCCTAGTGGAACTTATTTTGTGCCGTGGTGAGGTCCTCCAGCAGGATTGACTCCACGGCGTCGGCGGCTTTGCCGATCACCGCGGGCAGTTCCTCCTGCTCCTTGACGGAGAACTTCTGCAGGACATAGTCGGAGGTGTCCATCTGCCCCGGTGGTCGGCTGATGCCTACTCGCACACGGATATAGTCGCGGCTGCCGCTGAGGTGCTGGGTGATGGATTTCAGTCCGTTGTGTCCGCCCTCGGAGCCGCCGCGTTTGAGTTTGAGTCGGCCGAAGTCGATGTCCAGCTCATCGTGGACGACGATCAGCTGTTCGGCTGGGACTGAGAAGTAGTCCATCACTTTCCGGATCGGCTTGCCGGAGGTGTTCATATACCCTTCAGAGATCGCAAAGATTGCCTTGGGGCCTCCGTCGCCGAGCCGGGCGCCGACAGCTTTGGCGCCGACTTTAGTGCGGGTGTAACTTGCGCCCATCCGGTCCAAGAGTTCGTCGAGGACCATCTGGCCGATATTGTGCCGAGTGTGCTGATAGCGGGCCCCAGGATTCCCGAGACCCGCTATCAGCCATGCGTTTTCTGCCATGCCGACCAGTGTACTGATCAGGCGGTGGCCAGTGCTTATTCGGAGTCGCCGGACTCCTCGTCGCCGGACTCCTCGGACTCGCCTGCGGCGGACTCTTCGCCCTCGCCCTCGGCCTCGGCGGCCTCTTCCTCGGTGTCCTCTTCGAGCTCCACTTCCTGCGGCTCGTAGATGGAGACGATCGGGGACTCGAGGTCGGTCAGGGCCAGCTCGGCACCCTTGGGCAGGATGAGCGCATCGGGCAGAGCGTTCTCGTCCAGGCCGGTGATGTCGATGCCGATGGACTCGGGCAGATTGAGGGCGTCGGCCTCGACCGGCACGGTGGGCTGGTCGAGCATGTACTCGTAGCCGTCTGCGGGGTCACCGGTGACCTCGACGGGCACGTCGACGACGATCTTCTCACCCTTGCGCACCGCCAGGAGGTCCAGGTGCACGATCCAGGGCTTGATGGGGTCGCGCTGGATGTCCTTGGGGACGACCATCTGCTCGTCGCCCTCGATGTCCAGGGTGATCAGAGCGTTGGGGTTACGCACGGCCAGGGCGGTCTCGTGACCGGGCAGCAGCACGTGGCGGGGGTCATCGCCGTGGCCGTAGATGACGGCGGGGATCTTGTCGGCGCGGCGTGCGCGGCGTGCGGAGCCCTTGCCGAATTCGGTGCGGGTCTCGGCCGCGATCTCAATCTTGTCAGCCATGATGTTCCTTTTGTCAGTGGTCGGTTATCGCCAGGCTGACAGAAGGAGAGAGAACGACGCCGGCAGCTTGCCTCGCCGTGAAAGTCTCGCCTCGTCGATTACGGGGCAGCAGATGCCGCCCCCTCGCCTGGGCACAAAGACTTACTATACCCGGTTCAGGCCTGGCCGTCGAAGAGGGTGGTGACCGAACCGTCGGTGAAGACCTCGCGGATGGCCCGGGCGAGCACTGGTGCGATGGAGAGCACGGTGAGCTGGTCGAAGCGTTTCTCGGGCGGGATCGGCAGGGTGTTGGTGACCACGATCTCCCGGGCCCCGGAGTTGGAGAGCTTCTCAGTGGCCGGCGGGGAGAGAATCGCGTGGGTGGCGGCGATGATGACATCCTTCGCCCCGGCGTCCTTGAGGATGGAGACCGCCCCGGCGATAGTCCCGCCGGTGTCGATCATGTCATCGATGAGCACGCAGGTGCGGCCTTCGATATCGCCGACGACCTGCTTGGACTCGGCCTTATTGGGCTGGGTGAGATCGCGGGTCTTATGCACGAAGGCAAGGGGCACACCACCGAGCCGGTCGGCCCAGCGCTCGGCCACCCGGACGCGTCCGGTATCCGGGGAGACCACTGTGACTTCCTCGCCGGCGACCTGTTCGTGAATGTAGTCGGCCAGCACCGGAACACCGAAGAGGTGGTCCACCGGACCGTCGAAGAAGCCCTGGATCTGGTCAGTGTGCAGGTCCACGCTCATAATCCGGTCTGCACCGGCGGCCTTATAGAGATCTGCGACCAGGCGGGCGGAGATGGGCTCGCGGCCACGGCCCTTCTTGTCCTGCCGTGCATAGGGGTAGAACGGCGAGACCACGGTGATCCGCTTGGCTGAGGCGCGCTTCATGGAGTCGATCATGATCAGCTGTTCCATCAGCCAGTTGTTCAGCGGAGCGGGATGGGACTGGAGCAGGAAGACGTCCTTACCGCGCACTGACTCGGAGGAGCGGACGTAGATCTCACCATTGGCGAAGTCGTATGCGCTCATCGGCAGCAGCTCGGTGCCGAGCTCGGAGACGATCTCCTGGGCCAGTTCGGTGTGCGCCCGCCCAGAGGCCACAACCATCGTCTTCTCGGTGCTCTGCCTGATTTCGTCCATTCGGCGGGGTCCTCTTTCAGTCCGTTGCTGTGATCACTCAGCGGTGTCGTCGTTTTTGGCTTTTTTCGCCGCTTCAGCTGCTGCTGAACCGGGACGTTTGTTCTCTACCCAGTCCTCGGAGTTGCGCTGGGGGGCTACCGAGAGCGCGAGGGCTCCCGGGGGCACATCCTTGCGGACTACCGCTCCGGCTCCGGTATAGGCGCCGTCGCCGACTTCCACTGGGGCGACGAAGACAGTATTGGAACTGGTGCGCACATGGGAGCCGATGACGGTGCGGTGCTTATTCTCGCCGTCGTAGTTTGCGGTGATGTTGCCGCAGCCGATATTGGTGTACTCACCGATTTCGGCATCCCCGGCGTAGCCGAGGTGGCTGAGCTTGGAGCCGCGGCCGATGGTGACGTTCTTGGTCTCGTAGAAGGCGCCGATCTTGCCCTCCTCCCCCAGGACTGTGCCAGGGCGGAGGTAGGTAAAGGGCCCGACCGTGGCATCGGCACCGATCCGGGCACCGGAGCCGTGGGTGCGGGTGACGGTGGCATTCTCCCCCACCACCACATCGGTGAGGGTGGTATCAGGACCGACGACGGCGCCGCATTCGACATGGGTGCGCCCGTGCAGCTGGGTGCCAGGCAGGATGGTGGTGTCCTCTTCCAGGATCACTGTGGCGTCGATCCAGGTGGTGGCGGGGTCGATGACCGTGGTGCCGTGGCGCATCTGCCAGCGCACGATCCGCCGGTTGAGCTCAGCGCCCAGGGCTTGGAGCTGGATGCGGTCATTGGCGCCTTCGACCTGCCAGCGGTCCTTAGTGGAGACTGCGGCGACCCGGCGGCCTGCCGCCCGGGCGATGCCCAGCACATCGGTGAGGTATTTCTCCCCCTGGGCGTTATCGGTGGAGACCTCCGCCAGGGCCTCGGTGAGCACCTGGGCGTCGAAGGCGTAGATCCCGGAGTTGATCTCCTTGATCTCCTGCTGTTCGGCAGTGGCGTCCTTCTGCTCAACGATTCCGGTGACCGAGCCATCGGCATCGCGCAG
This sequence comes from Nesterenkonia sedimenti, assembly GCF_012641515.1. Lineage (GTDB taxonomy): Bacteria > Actinomycetota > Actinomycetes > Actinomycetales > Micrococcaceae > Nesterenkonia > Nesterenkonia sedimenti. The sequence continues at coordinate 520,299 of NZ_JABAHY010000001.1, forward strand.
AATGCGTCCATAGCCGGTGGCGTCCTCGAGGATGGCGGTGAGCACGGTGACCGCATTGCCCTCGGTCTCGTGTGTGCTGACTAGTTTGCGCAGCAGATCGGTGGTCAGCAGCGGGACGTCACCATAGGTGACCACGACCGTGCCAGTTACCGGCAGGGCGTCCTGGGCGGCCAGCTGTTCGAGGCCGCATTCCACAGCCCGGCCGGTGCCGGGGACCTCATCCTGGTCAGCGATGGTGATATCCACATCATGCCTCTCACCCCAGGCGGTGATGTGATCGGCGACCTTCTCCCGCTGGTGGCGGACCACAGCGACGAGGTGTTCGGGGTCGAGGTCCCGGGCTGCACCGAGGGCATGGCCGATCATGGAGACCCCGCAGAGGGTGTGCAGGATCTTGGGGGTGCGGGATTTCATCCGGGTGCCGGCCCCCGCCGCCAGGACGATGACTGCTGCGGGACGTACAGCACTCTCAGACACGTAAACGCTCCTGCATGGTCAGTGTTATTCCGCTCCGCCACCAGGACTCGAACCTGGACTCACGGTACCAAAAACCGGTGTGCTGCCATTACACCATGGCGGAATATTCAGCCCCACTAGGGTACCGCACACAGACTACCTGCGAGACGCGGTCTACAGAGCCACCCCAACGACCTATGTGAGCAACGAGCGATAGCGACGTTGCGACTTCAGGCGTGAAGTTCCGCGTTAGCGGAACGAGAGGCGAGCGGGGTTTCCCCGCCGCCGGGACCAGCTCAGAACAGGTCCTTATGTTTGGTGAAGTGCTCCATTGCGGGGTGGCTGGGGCCGGTTCCGTAGGTGCTGAGGACCTCGGCAATCCGGGGGTAGTTGGCCGATAGCTGATCGGCGGCATCGCGCAGTTCTGCCCCGGAGGCCACTGCACGCAGCAGATTGCGGATACCGGCGACGACGGCGGCGTCGCTGGCTTGGTCTGCCATCAGCTGGGTGGTCCGCCCAATGGTGCCCTTGGAGTTCTTAATCTGCTCGAGCCGATCAGGCACATCATCGGCGCCGATCTGGCCGGAGGCCAGCTGGTCAGCGAGTTCGGTCAGCTGGTGCACCCTGGAGAGCACGGCGGGGTTGCCGATTTTGACCCGGTGGGCGCTGTTGAGCTGGGAAAGCATAGGCGCTGAGATCCCGAGGATCGCGGCCAGCCCGGCCTGGTTCAGACCGAAGGCCTGCCGGATCCGGTCGAAGGTCTCGTTCAGCGGCTCCCCATAGGCCGCCCGCTGGGCTTCCCTATTGGCCTCTACCGGGTCACTCATGATCAGATCACTCCTTTGCGAATCCTTTGCTGCCGTAAATCCTACACGCAATATGCTTGACTTTGCTCCTGCAACCTCATAGATTTGCTTATGCAAACACAGGCAGGGGTCCTGCTGCGGGATCCGTCACCTTGATACGAGGAAAGACAGATATGCAAAAGCACAAAGCTTCACTGGGGTACAGCACCCACCCTCTTCGCACGTTCACCGGTGCCGGACTGGCGGCTCTGATGATTGCCGGGTTCGCACCTGCGGCTGCTGCGGATCAGGAGGAGCCCGAGGAGGTCGAGGAGGCCGGAGCCTCCGATGAGCTCGACCAGCCCGAGATGGAGGATGCCGAACTCCTGCTGGTGATGGACGCCTCCGGTTCCATGAGCGCCGATGACGCCGGCGGCCAGACTCGGATCGCTGCCGCCAAGGAGGCGCTGACCGGAGTGGTGGACTCCCTGGGTGATGACCAGGAGGTGGGCCTGCGCATCTTCTCCGGAGAGGTCACCGACTCCGGCCACCCGGACGCCTGCGAGGACTCCCACCTCGCGGTGGATATCGGCACCGATAACCGCGATGAGCTCGCCGGGGCCATTGATGACTACGACGCCGTCGGAGCCATGACACCCCTGGCCCACGCCCTGGAAGAGGCCGCCGAGGACTTCGACGGTGATGGGCCCCGGACCATCGTGCTGGTCTCCGATGGTGAGGAGAACTGCGATCCTGAACCCTGTGAGGCCGCCCAGGCGATTGCCGATCAGGGTATCGACCTGCAGGTGCACACCGTCGGTTTCAATATTGATGAAGAGGACTCCGATGCCGCTGTGGCCCGCGAGCAGCTGCAGTGCATTGCCAATGCCGGCGGTGGGGACTACTACGACGCCAATGACGCTGAAAGCCTCTCGGTGGTTCTGGAGCGGCTTTCCCTGCGAGCCTTTGAACCCTTCCAGCTGGAGGGTGAGGAGGTCGAAGGGGCAACTCACTTCGCCGATGACCGGCCGGTGCTGGAACCCGGTGGGCAGTATTTGGACACTATCCACCCGGATAACCGGTACTACACCATCCCCCGCACGATGGAGGGCTCGACCCTGCATGTGGGTGTCACGACCCTTCGCGATCTCGACAGCGACCGGGCCTTCAGCCATATCAAGGCCAATCTCGGCACCAGTGAATGGGACGGCAATGACTCCGGTGGGTCGCGGACCGGAATGTGTGAATGGGTCTACCTCACTGAATCCACCCGCGCCCGTGCCGTGATGGCCCGCACCGGGGGTCTGACCTCGGTGCCGGATCCCGGTGGCACTCATGAGGACTGCGGTTCTGATGACGAGATGATCCTCTCGGTGGAACTGCAGGAGGATGACGAGGCCTATGCGGGCAAGCCCTTCGAGATTGTGGTCTGGGAGGAGCCCCCGGCAGAGAACGCCGAGGAGCTGCCTGAGCGCTACTCCGACAATATCGGCTCGGTCGAATGGCACGATATGGAACTGGATGAGCGCAGCGAGAACGAGGTGCTGGGCGGTAACTCCTTCAATAACGCAACCCCTCTGGACCCCGGGGAGACCTATGCCGGGACCTCCCTTCTCGGTGAGACCCAGGTCTTCCGGGTGCCGGTGGACTGGGGCGAGCAGCTGCAGGTGGAGCTGCTCTTCCCCGAGGATGCTGATGTGCCCAGCCCCCTTGGCATCGGCGGCAGCGAGCTGCAGGTCATCAACCCCCACCGCGGGGATGTGGTGCCCAACCAGTCCAGCGCGAATCACCCGCACCGGGTCTGGGATATCAACTTCGCCCAGGGCGGCCGGCAGACCGCCCAGGTGCAGACCTATCCGGTGCAGTACAACAATCGCACCCCCAATAACTACGGCCGCACTGCTCCCGGTGATACCGCCGTGGCCGGGGACTACTACGTAGTGGTCAATGTGGGTGAGTACTCCGATCCCAATGTCAGCACCCAACTGCCCTTCTACCTCCACGTCGAGACCTTCTCCGATGGTTCCACCGGCGAGGTTGAGCCGGTCTACGCCGAGACCACCGGCGGCCAGAGCGAGGACGGCAGCTGCGTTCCGCCCGAGGAGGATGAGGAGGAGGCCGGCGTCGGCTGTGTTGCCCCGCCTGAGGAAGAGGATGAGGACGACGGCGCCGATGAGGCCTCTGCCGAGGCGCAGACAGCCGGCACCGGAACCGAATCCGAGGATCCGGCTCCCTCCGAGGCCGCTGATGAGGAGGACAGCTTCTTCTCCTCAACCACAGGCCTCATTGTGGGGCTCAGCGCCTTCGCCATGCTGCTGCTGACCGCCGGTGGACTCGTGCTGGCCCGCGCCCTGCGGAAATCCTGAAGGTGAAGTCATGGCAGATTCCGCCGAACAGCAGACCTGGGCGGTCCAGGCCCCGGTGAAAACTCTGATCGGTATGCTCCTGGTCGGGCTCTTGGTGGTGGGCCTGATGCCCACCGCCAAGGCCGGGGCCGGCAGTCATACCCAGTCCGAGGAAGTAACCCAAATGGAGGACAGGGCTGACTGACGAGTACTCTGGTGACTGCACTGATCACCGCACCGCATGGGAACTGCAGAGGCCGAGGACGGAGAACTGATGACTTTGCCGCAGAGCTCCCTTATGTCTCCCCTGAGGGCGCTCGCCGGTTTTGCAGCAGTAGCCGGGCTGGTGACGGCTTCCTCCTCCCCTGCACTGGCGGTATGGGCGATGGATGACACCGAGGAGGAGACCTCGGAGGTTCCAGAGGGTGTTGAGCGGGTGGAATCGGGCACCAACCAGGACAGCGCTCCCCTCCTGGAACCGGGGAATCGGTATATCTCCAATTTCGAGCAGGACAATATGTTCTTCCGGGTCTCGCGGACCATGGAGAACTCCACCCTGCATGTGGGCCTGGCCTATACCGATCCTGAAGGCGATATGCTCACCAATGCCACCCTGGAGCTGAGCACCTTCGACGGCAGTTCCTGCGACTCCTCGGATCTCGGCTGGGAGGCCTCCCCCGCCGGTTATCTGCAGCGCGGAGCGCAGGTGCTGGCCACCCCGGACCAGGACCCCGATCGGTATAACGCAGTTCCAGAATGCGGTTCCCTAGATCAGCTGCTGCTCTCAGTCCAGCCCGAGGGCGATGAATTCTCCGGCCGGGACTTCGAACTGGTGGTCAGCGAGGAACCGGATCCCACCAATGGGGATCAGCTGCGGTCCTCCTTCGATGACGACCGCAATCACTGGGGTGATGACGGCCTGGAGTGGTTCACGATGGAACGCGACCGGGATGCCAATAACCCCATCGAGCCCGGCAGCTCCATCTATAACGCTCCCCTGTTGGAGACCGGGACCACCTATGACGCACAGCTGCAGCCCGGAGAAGCGCATATCTACCGGGTCGAGGCCGACTGGAATGACCAGATTCAGGCTGAGGTCTTCTTCCCCGAACCGGCCAGTGAGCTCTCCGATGAACTCGAGCGCAGCTGGGCTGAGGCTCAGGTCTCGATCATCAGCCCCTATTACGGATCGACGATGCCCGGCAGCAACCGGGCCTCAGATGAGCAGAACCTCTCTGCCACTATCGACGAAACCCACGCCACAACCCTGCGGGCCCAGTCCTATCCGGTGACCTGGACCGGCCGGTTCGCCTCCAGCGCCGGGGATAATGCCCGCAATGCCTCCGTCCCCGGGGAGTACTTCGTGCTGGTGGCTATGGACCCCGATGTCGGGGAGAGCTCGCTGAATGTCCCCTACCGGCTGACCACCGGAGTCTTCGAAGGCGCCAATGAGCCGCTGCCTGAGTATGACGAGGAACCGGTGGAGCCCGAAGCTGCCGGTGAACAGGCCCAGGACGGCGTAGACGCCTCAGGCAGTTTCGGTACGTATCACTGGCTGGCCCTGGGGCTCGGCGCCCTGGGTGTGGGCCTGATTGCCTTCGGCGGGGTCTCCCTGCTGAAGGGTCTGCGCCGGCGCTGATTAAGCCCGGGCGGCTAGTCCAGGGCGAGGAACAGCACTGCTGCGATGGTGACAAAGCCCAGGCCGAAGAGGATCATCGCCACGGCCAGGCCCTGTCCCCGTTTGGGCTGATGGCGAGACCGGCGGGTGGCCGCCGGTGCTGCCGGTGCAGCCGCAGTGGGACTATAGGCAGCGTAGTTATGCTGGGTCTCCGCCTCTCGGAATGGTGATTCCGTTGTGGCGTACGGCGCCGCCTCGGCACCCTGGTAACCGGGGTTCTGATAGGCGTGGCTGGGTACTGTCTGCGGCTCGTTCACACCCAGCTGGGGTACTGGGGCATAACTCTGCTCGGCAAGTGCATTGGTGGAGGGTGAGGCTGGTGTGCCCGGGGAGACCGGTGGCGGAGGTGTCGTATTGGCGCCCATCAATACGGTGGGCACCTCGGCGGGCACCTCCTCGGGATCCGGCTGCGCCTCGGCAGTCTCGCCCAGGGGTCCGGAATCGCCCCAGCCATCCGGCAGCGGCGGGATATGTTCGAAGACTTCGACCTCGCCCAGGACCTCCTGGGCAGAGGATGCGTAGACCAGGCCGGTCTCACGCAGGGCCGCCCGGGCGTGGGAGGCCGTTCCGTAGCGGTCGGTGATCTGGGGGCGGGTAAGCCGGTCGATGACCCCGATCAGCTCGCCCGGGACTGGGTCCGGTCGTTCGGCGAGATGGATGGCCTCGGCCGCATCGGTATCGGTTACCGGGGAGAGCCCGGTGAGCATCTCCACTGCACACATACCGGCTGCGTAGAGATCTGCCCGGGAATCGGGCTGCCAGCCCTGGTGCAGGCATTCCGGGGCCACATAGCCGGGGGTGCCCATGGCGTAGGGGCCCTGGGTCAGGCGTGGGGCGTCGTCGCCGGCTGCGATGCCGAAATCGCCCAGCCAGAGCCTGGGCATCCGATCTCCGGTGGCATCGAGCATGAGATTGGCCGGTTTCACATCCCGGTGCACGATGCGTTCGGCGTGGATGGCCTCCAGTGCCGCCAGCAGCTGGTCTAAGAGAACGGCGGTCAACCGCACTGGCAGGGGGCCGAAGTCGCTGACCAATGTTGCCACCGAGCCGCCGCGGACAATGGGCATGGTGAACAGGACTTTCTCGTCCTCCCCTGCCCAGCCGGTTGGGGCCAGCACATGCGGATGGTCCAGTCGCATGGACTGTTCCCGCATGAAGCGCAGCAGGGAGGATGCGTCCACCTGGCGCAGGACCTTCGCTGCCACATAGTGCTGGCGTTTGCGGTCCCAGGCGCGCCAGACCACGCCGGCCCCGCCCTCGCCGAGGGGGTCGACTAATTCGTAGCGTCCAGCGAAAACATCACCCATTGGTAGCCACCCTATACATAAGGGTGGGGTCAGTCGGTGCTGTTGGTCCGGCGTGCGCGTCGGGGGCCATGATCCTCGGTGCCGGGAGTGTGTTCCACTGTGGTTTCAGTCTCCGCCTCAGCGGCGTCCTCGGTGGGTTCCACGGCCTACCGATGTCACAGGTCTGACCATCGGTCATGGTCGCGGAGGCGGCGCGCAGTTCGGCCGTCAGCTCGTCGATGACGACGACGCCGTTGGCGGTGGAAGGACCGTCGTTGGTGACCGTCAGGGTGACATTGAAGGTCTCACCTGGGATGATCTCGTCACCTGGCAGGGTGTGGACCTTCTCGATGCTGAGGTCAGCCTGCGGCCGGGCCGTCTCGCCACCGGGTACACCGGCGGTGGTGGTGTTATTGGAGTGGATTGGATCCTGGTCCGTCTCCTCCGGCCACACCTCAGCGCGGTTGACGATATCGGAGCCGTCACCGGTGTACTCGGGGTTCAGATGAACCTCAACGGTCACGGTCACCGTCTGATCGATCTCCACGGTCGCCAGCAGGCAGCTGACGGTGGCGCCGTATTCATTGGCGCCCTCGCAGGTCCCGGAGTCCACGGTGACGGTGTCACCCTCCCCCTCTGCGCTGGGCACGGTCACGGTGTACTCTGCGCCTTCGAACCGCAGGTGGCTGGGCAGCACATCCGTGATCTGGACATCGTGGGCGGTGGAGGGGCCGTTATTCGTCACAGTGAGTTCGTAGGTGAACTCAGTACCGGGAACCACCGGGTCACTGCCGGAGGCTTCCTTGGCGATGGCCAGGTCAGAGACGGGATCGCTGGTGCCCATGGAGAACGACTAGTAGTCGTGACGGACTCCACCAGTGCCGCCAGCGCAGGCGGACTTGTTGACCTCGGCGCCCGCTCGAATCTGCCCACCGGTGAACTGGGTGTCAACATTCCAGCAGACCCCTGTAGGGTTGCGGAAAGAGCCGGGAGCGATATTCGCAGTGCCCTGACGCTGATAGTTCCACTCATTGACATTGGGGTTATCGCCGCAGACGTTGGTCAGCTGAATACCCACCTGAGCCAGGCCGCCGCCGTAGTTGTCGATGCACCTGTCACCTCGGGATGAGGTGTTGCCGCCACCAACGATCAGGTGGACTCGGTGGGCGGAGGTGTAATTCCACCGCTGAAGATCGTCCAACAGCGACCCCTGACCCGGACCCCCCCGGCTCCGTGGCGCAGCGCTGCAGGGTCAACGCCCTGTCGGTATTGCGCATATTGCCATTGGAGGCAGAGGGTGTCTGGTTCGGGTTGAAGAATCAGTTCACCGCTGTGAGGCAGAGACTGCGGTCGTAGGAGGGGCGAATCTGCACGTTCGACATCGTGCCCTCGATGGGTGAGGCATCGGCCTCTTCAGATTCAGTCGCCGCAGGCAGCATCACAAAGGCCGCGGCCATCAGAGGAACTGCTACCAGTGCAATCAGAACACTGGTGGACATCATCTTCGCAAAAGGGCCCGAATCATAACGGGTCGCTCCGATCAATGGTGCGTGCACGGAGGTACGAGCTGCCTCCTACCTTAGTGATAAAGACCGAAAGCGCAAGGGTCTATTCTGCTGGCGACCAGGTTGCCACAAGTATTACAACACTCTGACCTAGCACTTTAAGCTCACAGTCAGATTCCAAGTCCTTCAGAGATTTTTAGGCGTTATCGCAACTTTTACCTGATGTTTCCCTGAAGGTGGAAAATCTCCAGGCCAGCAACCCAAAGGAATCAGCGCACCTGATGCCCACTCATGATCGAAATGGTGTTGAAGGCAGAGATCGCCACTGCCATCCACAGCACCGCGGCAGTGGCCTCATCACCAAGAACTGCGCGGGCGTCGTCGTAGTCTTGGGTATTCTCCACCGCCGGTTTCTCTGCAGCCATCTCCGCCAGCGACAGGGCAGCACGTTCCTGCTCGGTATAGATTCCTGCTTCACGCCATGCCGGCAGCAGGGCCAGCTTCCGGCTATCTGCGCCGCGCTCATCAGCGCGGCGGGTATGGATCTCTAGGCAGAAGGGGCAGCCGTGGATCTGCGAAATCCGGATATTGATCACTTCCATGAGCTCTCGCGATAGCCCCGCCTCCTCCATGGCAGCTGCGGCCTGTTTGGCCACACTGCTCTGCGTCCGGTACAGCTCAGGGTTCTGATTATCCAGGTGAAGACGCTCATGCTGACTCATCCCCCAAGCCTATCCACGTCCCGGGGCTTCGCTAGGCTGGGCAGCGGAAGTATCCCTGGACCAACCACCACGTAGGGAGAGACACCATGGTGAAGATCGGATACATCGTCGGCAGCCTGGCCCCGGACTCCATCAACCGGAAGCTCGCTAAGGTCATTGTTGCCCAGGCCCCGGAGCGGGCAGAGCTGATTGAGATCAGCATTGCGGAGCTGCCGCTCTACGACCGGCACCTCGACGAGGACTTCCCCGAGGTGATGACCAAGTTCAAACAGGAGGTCGAGGCGGTGGACGGGCTACTTCTGGTCACCCCGGAACATAACCAGTCCTTCCCCGCGCCGGTGAAGAATGCCATCGATATCCTCTCCCGCGGCGGCAGCTTCCAACTGGCCGGTCTGAGACTGGGCATTGTGGGGGCCTCTCCGGGACGCTTCGGCACCATCAACTCTCAGTCCCAGCTGCGGCAGTCACTGCCGCCTCTGGGCGTGAAACTCATGGGCACACCCGTGGTGGCCGAGACTGTCAGGGAGAACACCTTCAACGAGGACGGCACCGCCGCCGAGGGAACCACCAAGCGGGCCAAGGACTACATCGAGGCATTCACGACTTTCGTGGAGACCACTCCGTAGCCTTCACTCCCCTCCTTTAGGATTCAGCGATTTCGCTGGCCTCCAGCCAAGCCTCCTCGGCCTCGGCGAGTTCAGCGTCAATACTGCTGAGCCGTTCCTGGAGTGTGCCGAGCTTCTCCAGATCCACGGACTCCGAGGCTGCAGCCATCTGGTCATGCAGTTCGGTCTGCTGCGCTGAGAGTTTCTCCATCTGTTTCTCCACCCGCTGCATATCCTTACGGGCCTGGCGCTTCTGCGCCTCGGAGTAGGCAGAATCCCCCGACGAGGCAGGCTCAGCTGTAGAGGGCTCCGCCGGGGCAGACTGTGGCGCCCCAGTGTTCGCCGGCGCATGGGAAGTCGCCGCCGCAGCCGAGGAACTCTGCCCCCGGTAGGTGCGGCCATCAACGCTCGGGGCTGGTTCCTGGCCAGAGCGGATTCGCAGATACTGCTCCACTCCCCCAGGCAGGGCGCGGATCTTGCCATCACCCAGCAGGGCAACCTGGTGATCGGTGACCCGCTCCAGGAGGTAGCGGTCATGGGAGACCACCACCAGAGTCCCGGGCCAACCGTCCAGGAGGTCCTCCATGGCCGCCAATGTATCGGTGTCCAGATCATTGGTGGGCTCATCGAGCATAAGCACATTCGGCTCACCGGTCATCAGCTTCAGCAGCTGCAGGCGACGCCGCTCACCACCGGAAAGATCCCGGACGGGGGTCCACTGCCTCGACCGGGAGAACCCCAGGGTCTCCAGAAGCTGGGCGCCCGAGAGCTCCTTCCCGCCGACCTCAAAAGTGGACTTCTCCTCGGTCATCACCTCGAGAACGCGCATATGCTCACGCTCCCGCAGCTCGGTCACCTCCTGGGTGAGCACCGCGGTACGGACAGTCTTACCCCGTTTCACCCGGCCGGACTGAGGCTGAATCCGGTCATCGAGCAGGCGCAGCAGGGTCGATTTCCCGGCGCCATTGACCCCGACGACGCCGACCCGCTCCCCCGGGCCAAGCCGGAAGGTCACGTCATCGAAGAGAACGGGCTGCTCCACCTTCCCCTCAGCTGTGTCCTCCTCTGAGATCCGGTAGCTGAGGTTCTCCAGGTCCAGCACATCCTTGCCCAGCCGGGCAGTGGCCATCTTCTTCAGCTGGACCTCGTCCCGGTGAGCCGGAACATCATCGATCAGAGCATTGGCCGCATCAATGCGGAACTTCGGTTTCGAGGTACGGGCCGGGGCACCACGGCGCAGCCAGGCAAGCTCCTTCTTCACCAGCTGCTGACGCTTCTGCTCTGCCACCGCCGCTGCCCGGTCCCGTTCGGCACGGGTCAAGGTATAGGCAGCGTAGCCGCCGTCGAAGGAGTCCACAGTCCCGTCATGGACCTCCCAGGTGGTGCTGCAGACCTCGTCCAGGAACCAGCGGTCGTGGGTGACCACCAGGAAGGCACCCTCCGTCGGTTTCCACCGGGTCTTCAAGTGATTGGCCAGCCAGGCCACACCCTCGACGTCGAGGTGGTTGGTGGGCTCATCGAGCATGATGACCTCAGCGTCACTCATCAGCAGTTTCGCCAGGGCGGCACGACGCCGCTGCCCACCGGAGAGCGACCCCACCGGGGCGTCCCAGGAGATGCCGCCCAGAAGCCCGGAGGCCACATCCCGCATCCGGGGATCAGCCGCCCACTCATGCTCGGCCATCCCGCCCAGGACAACTTCGGCCAGGGTAGCGCTGTGGTCCAGGATGTCCTGCTGGTCCAGGAAACCCACGGTGGTGCCCCCGCGCCAGGTGACCCGGCCGTCATCGGGGGTTGTGGATTTGGCCAGGATGCGCATCAGCGTGGATTTGCCGTCGCCGTTGCGGCCGACGATGCCGATTCTGTCCCCGGCGTCGATGCCGAGTGTGATGTTGTCGAGCACAGTGCGTGTGCCGAAGGTGATGGAGATGCCTTCGGCGCCGAGAAGATGAGCCATAGGGGATCTAGCTTATCTACCTGGGGAGGTAATGTGGTCAGCTGGGATATGCCCCAGAGAGAACGAGGTGATGATGGGCGCTGAGCTCACAGTGGCCCTGGCCATTATTGGTCTGGTCGTATTGGCTGCCACACTGCAGCGCCTCACCGGAATCGGTTTCGCCATGATGATGGCCCCATTCCTGGTGGTCATGATCGGTCCCCATGGCGGGGTGATGCTGACGAACCTGCTCAGTTTCCTCGCCCCAGCCCTGATGATCCCCGTTGTCTGGCGTGACATCGAGTGGCGTAAGGTCGCCGTCATCGGTCCTGCCGCAGTGCTGGTGATGCCGCTCTTCGGCTGGCTGGCAGCCATCTCCCCGCAGGGGCCGCTCTATATTGTGGTGGCCAGCCTGGTGATCCTGGGGCTGAGCATCTCCCTGATCGTCAGCCGGATCAGTGCAGCCGTGGATGGTCCCATCGCCCGGGTGCTCACCGGTGTGGGGGCCGGTGGTGGGGTTGTGCTGGCCGGTGTCGGCGGTCCCGCAATGGCGATCTACTCGGTGGTCTCCCGATGGGATGTGCGGAAATTTGCTGCCACCCTCCAACCGCTGTGGGTGCTGATGGCCGTCAGCGGGTTCCTGACCAAACTGACCTTCAGCGGCAATGAGATCCCAGCGTTCCCCTGGTGGTTCTGGCTGGGCAGTCTCATCGCCATTCTGGTGGGTATGCGGATCGGCACCTTGGTGCGCACGATGATCAGCGACTCCTGGGCCCGCCGGATTGTGATTGTGCTGGCCTTCATCGGCGCCGGGATCTCCCTGGTGATGGGGATCCGCGAGACCTTCTGGGTCTAGAGCAGCCGGGCTCCGTGGGCGGGGCCGCTGACCGGGATTGCCCAGACATCCAGACGTTCCTGAAGGCCCGTGGCCAGCTGGGTGGCGGCCTGGGCGTCGCGGGCCAGGAACAGCACGGTCGGCCCGGAACCGGAGACCATACCCTGCATGGCCCCCTCGGTGAGTCCTGCATCCATCATGTCTTCCAGGGCACCGAACATGGAGACTGCCGGGGCCTGGAGGTCATTGGCCATGAGGCTGGCCACCATCTCGGGATCGGAGGTGCAGGCCGCCCGGACGAGATCGGCGTCGAGTTCCGGCACATCCGACTGAACTGAAGAATATGCCCGCATCTCATCGAGCCTGCGGTAGACCTCAGGAGTGGACAGTCCCCGTGAGGAGGGCACGATCACCAGGTGCAGCTCCCCGGGGGTCAGCAGCGGGGTGAGCTCCTCCCCGGCCCCCTGGCCCACGGCCGCACCGCCTAGGATGGAGAAGGGCACATCTGCTCCGAGCTGGGCGCCAAGTTCAGCAAGCTGTTCCTTGGTGAGACCGGCTTCCCAGAGTGCGGAGCAGGCCACCAGGGTCGCAGCCGCATCGGCGGAGCCGCCGCCCATTCCGCCTGCGATGGGCACGTTCTTGGTGATGCTGAGGTCCACCCCATAGCTGGGTGGTTCGGCGCCTGGGAAACTCAAGGTGGCGGCGTCGCGGTTCTGCAGGGTCTCCCGCAGCAGGACTGCCGCCTGATGGGCGAGGTTGCGCTCATCCAGGGGGATCTCGGCCTTGGAAGGCTCACCAGTTTCGGGGTCCTTGGTGTAGATGCTGGTGAAGGCTGAGCGTTCTGAGATGGAGATGGTGATCGCATCATCCTCACGCGGGGTCGCAGTGACCTCCTCATAGAGGGAGACCGCGTAGTAGAGACTGGCCACATCGTGGTAGCCATCGGCACGCAGCGGCCCCACCCGCAGACCCAGGTTCACTTTGCCCGGGGCCAGGGCGGTGACATGCCCGTAGAACTCGCTGTCTCGCATCATGCTCAACGGTATCCCCCGCTGGGGACACGGTGATGTTCCGCCTCACCCATCCTGGTCCCGCAGGGCCTCGGCGATCTTGGCGAAGGCCCGCACATCCAGGGTCTCTCCCCTGGCCTGGGGGTCCACACCGGCCTCACGCAGGGCAGCCTCGGCGGCCGTACCGGATCCGGCCAGACCACTCAGTGCTGCCCGGAGAGTTTTGCGCCGCTGGGCGAAGGCAGCATCCACCACAGCGAAGACCTCCTGGCGGCTGATCGCATCGGTGACCGGCTCACTGCGGTCGAAGCGCACCAGTCCTGAGGAGATCCGTGGTTCGGGCCAGAACACCTTCTTGCCGACGACGCCGACCTTCCGGGTTTGGGTGTCCCAGGCGATCTTCACGCTCGGCACCCCATAGATCTTGGAGCCGGGGCCTGCGGCCAGGCGGTCGGCCACCTCCTCCTGAACCATGACCAGGCCCTTGGTGAGGCTGGGCAGCACCTGCAGCAGGTGCAGCACCACCGGCACCGCCACGTTATAGGGGAGGTTGGCGACCAGAACACTGGGCTCACCGAGCTCCTCCGGTGCGATCTTCAGGGCGTCCTGGCGAAGGACGGTGAGATTCTCAGCCTTCTCAGGACGCATCAGCTGCACTGTCTCAGGAAGCTGGGCGGCCAGTTTCGGATCGATCTCCACGGCGGTGACCTCGGCGGCCTCATCCAGCAGGCCCAGGGTCAGCGAACCCAGCCCTGGTCCGACCTCCAGGACATGCTCTGTGCCCTCGAGCTCGGCCATGCCGACAATGCGTCGGATGGTATTGGGGTCGATCACAAAGTTCTGTCCCCACTGTTTGGTGGGGCGGATGCCCAGCCCATCGGCGAGGTCACGGATATGGGCTGCTGAGAGAAGCTCGTTCATACCCACTGCCCGTAGGCCTGGTTGGTGTTGAACATGACCTGCTGGCACAGCTGACCCAAGTCGGCCTCTCGCACATCAGCCATCAGCCGCATGGTCTGCGGGATCATATAGGGCGCATTGGGCTGGCCGCGGTAGGGGTGCGGGGTCAGGAAGGGGCAGTCGGTCTCCACCAGGATCAGCTGGGGATCAGCGATGGCGAGCGCCTCCCGCAGACCCTCGGCGTTCTTGAAGGTCACGGTACCGGCGAAGGACATGTACCAGCCGCGCTCATTGCAGATCCGGGCCAGCTCGGCATCTCCGGAGAAGCAGTGGAAGACCACCGAGCCGGGCAGCTCGGGGGCGTCGTCGAGGACTTTGACGACATCGGCATGGGCATCCCGGTCGTGGATCTGCATGGCCAGTCCGCGCTCAGCGGCCAGGGCGATGTGGTCGTAGAAGCTCTTGCGCTGGGACTCCCGGCCCCATTCCCCGGTGCGGAAGTAGTCCAGCCCGGTCTCTCCGATGGCCACAACCTGACCGTCCCGGGAGAGCTCATCGATCCGGGAGAAGGCCTCCTGGTATTTCCCGTCCTCGGCCAGCCGCGGGGCGTCATTGGGATGCAGGGCAACGGCTGCTTTGGCCCGGGGCTCCTCCCCTGCGGCCTGCACGGAGAATTCGGAGCTGGCCACGTCATAGCCGACCAGGATGGCCCCGCTGACTCCGAGGGCCTCGGCGGTATCGAGATGCTCGGCCACGGTGACCTTAACCAGCCCGTCCCGGAAGTCGAGGTGGGCGTGGTTGTCCAGAACCGGAACCGGCAGCGGTTCAGGGGCCGGCGGGTATTCCAGCCGGCGCTTCTTCTTGGACTTCTCCTCGGTCTGGTCCCGGACCGGACCGCCTGCGCCGTCGTCGTTGTTCTGCCCCGTGGGCAGATAGGCAGGCGGTGTCTGGCCCGGGGTGATCTGGGCAGTCTCGGTACTCACAGCCCACCAGTCTAGCCGCGGAGCCGCCGGAGAGATCACATACGCTCGAGAATCAGTTCAGCGAGCTCAATCTGAGCTTCCAGCTGCTCCTCGCTGGGGCCAAGATCTCCAGTGCTCTCGAATCCCGTTGAGGGCAGGCTGAAGACGAAGTAACCCTCATCCCCCACATCGCCGTCTCCACGATCGGTGACAGCCTCCTCCCACTGCTCTTCTGGAGAGGAGTAGTCCTGAAAGGCGAACAAATGGATGTCAAAATACAGGCCATCGGCGACGTCACTATCGTTACGCATCACAGTTTTCCTTCCAGTATTAAATGAGATGATGCGCATTACATTGGCGCAGAAACCTGGAAGGTTACTGGATACTTCCCCTGAGCTAGGAGTAAATCTCCTTGATGGTATCGGCGAAGTCTTCGATGACCTTGCCGCGGACCAGTTTCATCGAGGGGGTCAGATGCCCGGAGTCCTCGGTGAGCTCCGTGTCGAGGATTCGGAACTCGCGGATAGATTCCGCCCGGGAGACCTCATCATTGGCTGCATCGACTGCCTTCTGGACCTCAGCCTCCAGGGCCTTAGCCGCATCGGCGTCCTTCAGCGCCTCGGAAAGGGTGAG
Organism: Nesterenkonia sedimenti; assembly: GCF_012641515.1. Lineage (GTDB taxonomy): Bacteria > Actinomycetota > Actinomycetes > Actinomycetales > Micrococcaceae > Nesterenkonia > Nesterenkonia sedimenti. The sequence continues at coordinate 535,957 of NZ_JABAHY010000001.1, forward strand.
ATCCCCCAGTCCGTTGCGTTGGGTCCAGCCGCGGATCGACTCCGGGTCCAGGGTCACCAATGCGGAGACAAAGGGCTTCTCATCCCCGACGACGACGACCTGAGCCACCAATGGATGAGCCCGGACCTTCTCCTCCATGGGAGTGGGGTAGACGTTTTTGCCACCGGCGGTGACGATCAGTTCCTTCTTCCGGCCGGTGATGGTCAGGAAGCCGTCTTCATCGAGCTGCCCGAGGTCACCGGAGCGGAAGTAGCCCTCCTCGTCGAATGCCTCGGCAGTGGCTTCCTCGTTGTTGTGATAGCCGGCGAAGACAACTGGTCCCTTCAGCAGGACCTCGCCGTCGTCGGCGATTTTGACCGTATTTCCCGGCACCGGCAGGCCCACTGTGCCCACCCGGGTGGCACCGGGGATGTTCAGGGTGATCGGGGCGGTGGATTCGGTCAGCCCGTAGCCCTCCTGGACCGGAACTCCGATGCCGGTGAAGAAATGGCCGATCTCCGGGTTCAGCGGGGAGGCGCCGGAGACCATATGGGTGACCTCGCCGCCGAGTTTATCCAGCAGTTTGGAGTAGACCAGGCGGGAGAAGAGGGCATGTTTGGCCCGCAGACCGAGGGAGGGTCCACGTCCGCCGGCAGCGGCTGATTCCAGGGCCTTGGAGAAGTCGATGGCGGTCTGGCAGGCGGTGTTGAAGATCCTGCCCTTGCCCTCGGACTCCGCTTTGGCGGCCGCGGAGTGATAGACCTTCTCGAAGACCCGCGGGACGGCCAGCAGCCAGGTGGGATGGAAGGTCCCGAGGTCATCCAGCAGGGTCGAGGTGTCCCCGGTATGGGCGACCTGGATGCCGCGGTGCAGGCAGATCAGCTGGACGGCCCGGGCCAGCACATGGGCCAGAGGCAGGAAGAGCAGGGTCCGGGATTCGCCCTCGCCGAGGATATCGGAGGCGAAGGGAACAATATTGGCCGCACCCTCGGCGAGGTTGCGGTGGGTGATGCGCACTCCCTTGGGTTTGCCGGTGGTCCCGGAGGTGTAGACCAGGGTGGCCACATCATCTGCCCCGGCCCCGGAGCGGGCCTTCTCCAGGGTGGCGTCCTTGACGGTATTGCCATTGGCGGCGATCTCCTCGAGATCGGCGGTACTGGCGATGGGGTAGATCTCGGTTCCGGAGTTCTTCCCTCCGGACATATTCGCCCCGGACTGGACCTTGGCGCGCAGCTGGTCATCTCCGATGAGCACCATACGTGCCTTGGAGTCGGCCAGCAGCGGGGCGACCTGGTGTGCGGAGCTGGTCTCATAGATGGGCACCGAGATGGCTCCGGCGAACCAGATGGCCTGGTCCACCACTGCCCAGGGGTAGCTGGTCGCTGACATCACCGCGACCCGATCCCCGGGCTGGACACCGAGTCCGATGAGCCCCTTGGCTACGGAGCGCACCTGCTCCAGGAAGGCGCTGATGGTGACGTCCAGCCAGCCGCCGGCCCCGTTGCGCACGGCGTAGACCGGGTGTTCGGGGGCGTGCTCGGCCAGGGCGAGCACCCCGTCGGTGACGTTGACGCTGTCATCGATCCGGGCGACCTGTTCGGTGCTGGACTCCCGGATTCCGGTCTGTTCAGTGGTCTGGGTTTCATCACTCACGGTGGCCAGTTAACCACGCCAGGCTGTGCCCTTGCCTGATTTAACGCGGAATGACCCTGGTTGCGGCGTCGTAGAGCTCGCTCGCACTGTAGGGGGTGGTGGCCGCCAGCTCCTTGGCCACGGCTTTCAGACGCTGCCCGGACCGCTGGGAACGTTCGACGACGAGGCCGGCAGCCTCCTCGAGACTGAGCTCTTCCTCCCCGGCATTTCCGCTGGTGCCGGCCAGCACCAGGACGAATTCACCTTTGATCCGTGAGGCGGCCTGGCGCCGGGCCAGCTCGGCATGCAGTTCACCGAGACTGCCGCGGAGGATCTCCTCGTATTTCTTGGTCAGCTCCCGGGCCACAGCGGCCTGCCGATCCTCCCCCAGTTCCGCGCTGAGCAGTTCCACAGTGGCGGTGACCCGGTGCGGGGATTCGAAGAGGACGGTGGTCCATTCCTCGGACTGCAGCCGGGTGATCAGGGCGGTCTGCTCGGACTGCTTCCGGGGGAAGAAGCCGCCGAAGGTGAACTGTGCGGTGGCCAGTCCGGACAGGGCCAGGGCGGTTGTCACTGCGGAGGCGCCAGGCGCTGCGGTAACCGGCACCCCGGCTTCTACTGCTGCGGAGACCAGCCGGTGCCCGGGATCGGAGACAGCGGGCATTCCGGCATCGGAGACCACCAGAATCCGTTCCCCGGCTGCGGCACGGTCTACCAGTTCTGCCGAGCGTGAGGCCTCATTATGTTCGTGGAGGCTGATCAGTTGGGCATCAGTGCTCACAGCCAGGGACTGGATCAGCCGCCCGGTGCTGCGGGTGTCCTCGCAGGCAATGAGATCAGCGGTGCTGATGAGCTGTTTGAGCCGATCGGTGGCGTCACTGAGATTCCCGATGGGGGTTGCGGCCAGCACCACGGGTGCATCCCATAGCCAATGCGCAGCGTGGTGGGTCATGGCAAGTAGCATATCGAGGGTGAGTCAGGCCGATACCACCGAGAAACGCCGGAAGCTGGAGCTGCGGCTGGGGGCTGACCGCTTCTCCCCCGGCTGGCTGGGCGCAGTCGTTCCAGCAGTGGTGGCGGTCTTTGCCGCATTATTACGTTTCCCGGGGCTGAGCGACCCCCATGCGCTGATCTTCGACGAGACCTATTACGCCAAAGATGCTTACGCCCTGCTGGAGGCCGGCTATGAGCTGGAATGGCCTGAGGGGGCCGATGATGTCTGGCTGGCTGAGGGCGAGACCCCGCAGCCGGGGGCAGCTGGTTCCTATGTGGTGCATCCGCCGCTGGGCAAATGGCTGATCGCCATCGGCATCCATCTCTTCGGCATTGAGCAGGCCACAGGTTGGCGTTTCGCCCCCGCCCTGGCCGGGGTTCTGGGCACTCTGCTGGTGGCATTGGTGGCCCAGCGGATGTTCCGCTCGGTATTCCTCGGCGGTGTGGCCGGTGTGCTCACCGCGGTGGAGGGCCATCATCTGGTGATGTCCCGGGTGGCGCTGCTGGATATCTTCCTGATGCTCTTCGTCCTGGCAGCATTTGCCGCGCTGCTGGCCGATCGGTACAGCGGACGACGACGCCTGGCCGCCTGGGCAGCCGAGACACCAAGTGATTCACAGCTCTGGACAGCAGGCCCCTGGCTGCTGTGGCGGCCATGGCGGCTGGTTGCCGGGGTCCTGCTGGGCTGCGCGGTGGCTGTGAAGCTCTCCGGTCTGGCCTTCATCGCCGTCTTCGGGATCATGGTGGTGCTCTGGGATATCGAGGCCCGCCGCACCTTGGGGATCCGGCGTTGGCTGCTCGGCGGCCTGCTGCGTGATGGCCTGCCGGCAGTCCTGACCGTCCTGCCGATGGCCCTGCTGACCTATCTGGCCTCCTGGACCGGTTGGCTGCTCGGTGAGCGGGGCTGGGACCGGGACGCCCATCCGAATCCCTTGGTGTCGCTGTGGCGGTATCACAGCTCGGCCACTGATTTTCACACCGGTCTGGACTCCGAGCATGAGTACGCCTCCCATCCCTGGACCTGGCTCTTCGCCGGCCGGCCAGTGTCGATGCACTATCAGTCCCGGGAGGAGGGCGAGGCCTTCGAGCACACCGCCATCGGCGGTGAGCCGGCGGTGGTCTGCCCCTATGACCACTGCTCCTCGGCAGTGCTGGATCTGCCGAATCCGCTGATCTGGTGGACCGGGGTGATTGCCCTACTCCTGGTGCTGCTGCTGTGGTTCGGGCGCCGAGATTTCCGCTATGGGGCAATCCTCGCCGGCTGGGTCGGCGGTTTCTTCGTCTGGCTGCTGGTCCTGATGTTCGGTGAGAACGACCGGACCATGTTCTTCTTCTACACCATCAGCTACCACCCCTTCCTGATCCTGGCGATCACGGCGGTGGCGGCCCTGGTGCTGAGAGTCGGAACATCCCCAGTGGGCCGCGATGGCCAGTCACGGCCCAAGAGTCAGATCATCAGCGCCCAGCAGCGCAATACGGTGATGGTGCTCTGTTTCGTCCTGTTGGCGATTGCGGTCTCGGCCTATTTCTGGCCGCTGTGGACCGCTGAGATCATCCCCTATGAGCAGTGGCGCCAGCGCATGTGGCTGCAGTCCTGGATCTGATGTCAATGACGGAGCCCTCCCCCGCAGCAGCTAAGGCAGAGGTACGACGACGCCTCCGTACCGCCCGCAGGCAGCTCACCGCAGAGGACCTCCGCAGCCGTGGCGAACAGCTGGCTGAGGTCCTGACCGCACTCATCCCCGCCGATGCCGTCCTCGCTGGCTTCCTCCCAATCCCCGGAGAGCCAGATCTGCTGCCGTTTCTGCACCGGCATATCAGCCGCGGCGGGGTGGTCTATCTGCCGGTGATCGCCGATGCTGAGAACCGGCTTATGCAGTGGACTGCCTGGTCGCCTCAGACTCCCCTGCAGCCCAGCCCCTTTGCTCCGGTGAGCGAACCGGCAGGCCCCAGGATCAGCACTGAGGAGCTCATCGGTGGGAAGCTGACAGTCCTGGTACCGGCCCTGGCAGTGGATACCTCAGGTGCCCGGCTGGGCCAGGGCGGCGGCTATTACGACACGCTCTTCCAGCAGAACCCGAAGCTGGCCACCAGGGCTCAGCTGCTGGCTGTGGTTCACTCCTGGGAGGTTCTTTCCCCGGGCAGTTTCCCGGTGGAGACCCATGATCTGCGGATCCAGCAGGCGGTGACCGAGACCGGAGTCCTCTCCTTGGGCTAGAATTAGCACTCGATACTTCTGAGTGCTAACCCCGGGAGACTGGAAAATGCCTACCTATGCCTATGCCTGTAAGGACTGCGGTCACGCCTTCGATATCGTGCAGTCCTTTACGGAGGATTCACTGACTGAATGCCCCGAATGCTCCGGTGTGCTGCGGAAGAAGTTCGGCAATGTCGGTGTGACCTTCAAGGGTTCAGGCTTCTACCGCACCGATTCCCGCGGCAGCTCCTCCAGCAGCGATTCCAGCACCAGTTCCTCCGGTGAGTCCTCCAGCACCTCCTCGAGCTCCAGCAGTTCTAGCAGTTCCAGCAGCTCAACTGCGGCTGCCTCAACCTCCAGCTCTTAGTCCTCCTCTCCGACGAGACTGAGGTGCAGCCGGCCGCTGTGGGTGGCCTCAGCGATGGCCTCAGCGGTCTGGGCATCCACGGCGAGGATCACCACATTCTGCGCCTCGGTTCCGGCACCGAGCCAGTTCTCCGACTCCTCCTGCGGCACCCACAGCACCGGCACAGATTCGGCAATCCGCCGCGGTCCGGTGTCCTCCTCGGGGATATCGGCTGAGGCTGTGACATCGACTCGTTGGCCTGGGGTCAGCATCCCGATGATGGCAGTATCTGCCGGCCGAACCGGAACCGCCACAGTTCCGGGATCGAAGCCTGCCAGGAGGCCGGGGCCCACCAATTGTGCGGGGTGCGCGATCGCCCCGGCAGGCAGTGTGGTGGCCGTTGTCTGGCCCAGGAAGTCTTCCAGCTGCCCGGAGTGGCCCTCGGGGACTGCGGAGGAGTCGATATCGGCGATCTCAAGGTGCTCTGCCTCCAGCCTCTCCCCCACTCCGATATCGGTGGTGACCCGCACCGCCTGGGTGGTCTCCAGCTCGGGGGCCTCAGCCGCCAGCAGCACTGCCGCTGCGGCTGCCAGGGCCAGGGTTATGGCCACCGGTATCCGGAATCTGCGGATCCACCGGTAGAGCCCACCGGGTTTCAGCCGGCGGCTGACCCGCGGCGGCTTGCTCCGCTGCCGCCGTCGTCGTTGTCGGTCACGGGAGGCAGAGCGCCTGCGGGTCTCCACCGGCGCTTCCGGCCGGGGTGCAGCATGCTGAGGTCTGCCCGGCGTGAAGGGGACACTCTTCTCAGTCACTGGCCTCGGTCTGCGGATATGCCGCCGGCGCGCCGGGGCGATGGCTGAGAAGGTCTCACTGCTCATACCGGCCAGCATGCAGCCGAGCGCACCCCGCGCCTGGGCCTATGGGCCGGACTGTGGAGACACCGGAGTGTCCCAGGGACCCTTACTGGGGCTGGGGAAAACCCTCACCAATGCGGTGGGCGTTCGGCCTTCATCCATTCACCCCGGGCATCCTCCTGCGGGAGTTCCTCCGGGGACTCAGCGCTCTCCACCGGGGAGATGAGCCCACCCTGGGCTTCGATCTCCTCGGCCCGTTCGGCAGTGCCGGGGGCAACTACTCGCCGATGGCGGCGTCGTTCTGTGTTCATCTCGGTCTTTCAGGGCCGCCGCTGGTTGGGGCTGGGCCACCGCTTATGCCGGCGGTGGGCCTCCTCATCGGACTCATCAGCGGCTCCCCCGAAGGTGACCGGCCCCGTGGTGTTGGTCAGTCGCCCACGGCCGTGCTGGGCGAACTCCGGACCGGAGCCCAGTCCCACCTTCTCAGCGACCATCTCAGTAGCCGCTGTGGGATCGGTGAAGACCTCGATGGTCCACAGCACCATGTACTCCCAGCCCAGCTGCTCGAAGCGGGCAGGGCGCTGCCGGGCGCGTTCACGCACGGAGAGCCCTGCATAGGAATCCGTTCCGTCAGAGACCATGGCAATTGGACGGACCGTGGACTGAGCGGTGATCCGGCGGGGGCATGCCGCCAGGTCCAGGGTGCCGCGGAAACCGTCCTCGACCCGGCCGCCGCGGGCCCTGATCCGGTCCACCAGATCCAGCACCAGGGGGTCGGCGAGATCGGCCGAACCGCTGGGATTGGTCTCTGTGCCATCGGCAAGCTGCAGGAGCTTATGCAGCAGTTTCGCAGCCGGCTGCAGCTTCTCGGGGTCGAGGTCCTCGGCCTTGATGGAGCTGACCACGGTGAGCCGGCCGCGGGCGCGGGTGAGCCCCTGGGCGATGTACTCGGGACCGCGGGGTCCGGAGAGCTCTCCCCAGTCGTGGGCGGCCTCGCCCTTGGCGGAGCGGCCGAAGCCCAGGGAGAAGATCACATCATCGCGGACCAGTGAGTGGCAGCGTTCCACAGGGGCGACGACGAATTTCTCACCGGTGCCGATTCCTGCGGCCCCGGCTCCGGAGCCGCCGGGCACACCGGCTGCTCCGTGTTCGAAGAAGGGCGCGGCCCAGGGGTGGTTGGCCAGGTGGAGCCGGATGGCATCGGCGACTCGCTTGGCATGCCATTCGGATCCGGTGACCACGGCCAGGGAGCGGTTGCGGTGGGCCCGGACATGTTCGAAGACCAAGTCCACCACCCGGTTGACCTCGGCGGTGGGCGACTCCACCGGTTCCCGTCCGCCGGTTCCGTTGACCTGTTCGAAGCGCAGGCGCCGGCCCTGACCGGTCAGCTGGGCGGCATCGGGCAGGCGGACCAGCCGGCTCTCGTAGAGGGAGTCAGACAGCAGCTGGGTCAGCTCCTGGTCGACCCCGCGGTGGACCTCGGAGAGCCGATAGGTGGGCAGCACACGCTCCAGCTCCTGGTAGATGGAACCCGGCACCTGGGCCTCGGCCTCGCGGGCGATGGGATCGGCGGAGACGATCATCGGTTTGGGCGCACCGGAGACCGGATCACCGAAGGCCACCACCTGTTTGGCCCGGGAGACCGCGCCCAGTGCCGAGGGCACATCCAGGGTTTCGGCATCGAGCAGGATCACTGTATCGAAGCTGGGGGTGCCGGGTTCACCGGCGGGGAACTGGGAGGCCAGGCCTACCGGTGAGGTCGCCCAGATGGGCACCAGCGGCTGGGTGATCTCCGGTGCCACCGATTCCAGGGCGGCCACAGTGGGAACGGAGTCCCGCAGGAGGCTGCGCAGATGGGCGGCGGCATCGGGATGGGACTCCACGGCGGACTTCCAGCGCACTGCCAGAGTGTGGTTCAGCCGCTGGGCACCGGATTCGATATGGGAGGCATCGGCACTGCGGAACTCGGCTTCGGTCCGCCGGAGGTTCTCCCCGGTGGTCATCGCCAAGTACTCATCCCCGGAGATCATCGCTTCCAGGGCGGACTGCCACCAGGCCAGCTCCAGCTCATCGGCGACCTGGGCGGCTGGGACCTCACGTTCGGCGAGGTCCTCCAGCAGCTCGGCGAAGCCCTGTTCGGTCAGCTGCTCGGCCAGCAGAGTGCGCTCTGGGAGGGTCAGCAGCGAATGCTCGTCCTCCTCCAACTGTTCGATAGTGCTGATCAGCTCTTCAACGGGGAGGTCAAAGAGGGTCTGGTCACCTGGGCGCAGCACGCCGACGAGTTTCTGCAGCCGGGTCTGGACCTCGCCGACCCTATTGATGAGGGAGTCGAGGTTCTTCGGGACCCGGGGCAGTCCGGCGTCGTCGTTATTCTCATCGATCCAGCCGGTCCATTCCTCACGTTCGGACTGGACATCGACTAAGGAGGAGTGCAGATCGTTGATGGAGACCCCGGAGCGGATGTATTCCTTGGCCACCCGGCGCAGCCGGGAGCGGGCCATGGAGCTCATCTCCACGTTATTCTGCCGGCGCCACCAGCCCGGTGCGGTGGCGGCGATGAGATCGTCGACGTCGCGGGCGTAGATATCGTGGCTGAACCGGCCCAGGGATTCCTGGACCCTCTGGAAGAGCAGCACCTGGGAGTGCCATTCGGAGAAGGTCTTCCCGGGGCGGACTCCCACGGCAGCGCAGGCGGTCTCCATCTGTTCGCGGAAGCCGGGCAGCTCCTCGCGCAGCTGGCTGACCAGGGCCTGGGCGTCGGTGGTCTCCTGGCGGTTGGAGAGCTTCGCGCCGAACCAGGCACTGGAGCGGGTCTCGGCCGAGAATTCTCCGAGCTCGGCGATCCGCTTCAGCTTCACGGAGACCCCGCTGCGGTCCACCGTGTTGTCCAGTACCGAGCGCTTCAGCCGGACATTGGTGCCCGGTGCGGGGCTGAGACTGGTCAGGGCTGCCAGGGCCTGCATGGCCTGGTACGGAGAGCAGTTCCAGCGCTGGCGGACCTTATGCAGGCTGGCCACATGGTCACGCAGCTGGTGGCGGCGTTCGCTGACCCGACTGTGCAGCTGGCTCAGCCGCGGGGGTTCGGCCCGTTCGGCGCGTTTGATCGCCCGGACCACCTGGGTGCGCAGCTCCTCCGAGGGCGAGGAGGCCGAGAGCGGGCCGGCGGTGACACTGACGGCCAGGGTGCCGGCTTTGGCTGCCGAGAGCCGCTGGGTGAATTCGGTGAGTGTATCGGCCCGTTCGGCAATGACCAGCACGCGTTTGCCCGACCAGGCCAGTCCTGCTGCGGCGTTGACCGCGGTCTGGGTCTGCCCGGTGCCCGGCGGGGTGGAGACCACTGCCGAGACTCCGGAGAGGATGGCGTCCAGTGCGGCCTGCTGGTCGGCGTCGGCGTCGGTGATCAGCCGTTCGTCCTCAGGTGTGCGCTCATCCACCGGATCCAGGGCCTCAGCGGCCTCCAGGGGCTCAGCCTGGTCGAGTTCCTCGCCGCTGCTCAGGGCGGTCAGCACCGGATGCTGAAGGTCCAGGCTCTGCGGGTTTCCGAGGTCGGCGAGATCGGCGAAGGTGGAGACATAGAGCTGTTTCCAGACCTGCAGGGATCCCAGGGGGCCATCGCCCTCGGTATTGGCGGCGATGCGGGAGAGTGCATCGGCGGTGCGGTGGGGGTCGAACCGGGCGGTGACATAGCCGGTGGCCTGGAACTCATCGGGGTCCAGGACTATCCCATGCCGCTGTTTCAGGTGCCGGGCCAGGGCGGGGTTGAGCTGGGCGGGTGCAGTGAACTGCAGCTCGTAGTCGGTATTGCCCACGCTGGTGGCCTCGGCACGGCTGCGCAGGGCAATGGGCACCAGCATCACCGGGGCGGTGAAGGACTCGGTACCGGCATCGGTGGTCTCGGACCAGGAGGCGATCCCGGCGGCCAGACAGCCGACTTCGATACCGCGCTCTTCGCGCATCTCGCGGATTTTGGTGCGGATATTTCCGGCAGCTTTGGCCGCGGGGTCGAAGACCGAGGGGTTGTTCAGCAGCGTTGAGAGCCGTGTGCGGCGCCCGCCCAGCAGCTGCATCAGACCTGAGGCGTTGGCCTCTGTGAGGTCGATGGCATTGTGCTGGCTGGGGGTGAACCGCAGCATGGTGTCGTTCTCAGTGCCGGTGCCCTGGGACTCGATCCAGGCTTCAGCCGACGCGGCGGACTCCTTGGCGCTCACCTATTTCCTCCACAACAGTCACAGCAAGGGTTTGGAGGAAGGTTACCCCTATTCCCATTCAATGGTCCCTGGGGGTTTCGAGGTCACGTCGAGGGTTACTCGGTTGATCTCTTCGACCTCGTTGGTGATGCGGTTCGAGATGGTCGCCAGCAGCTCGTAGGGCAGCCGTGACCAGTCGGCGGTCATCGCGTCTTCGGAGCTGACCGGGCGCAGCACCACGGGGTGGCCGTAGGTGCGGCCATCGCCCTGGACACCGACTGAGCGGACATCTGCCAGCAGGACCACCGGCATCTGCCAGACCTCGGCGTCGAGGCCGGATTCGGTCAGCTCCTCGCGGGCGATGGCATCGGCGGCACGCAGGATCTCCAGACGGGATTCGGTGACCTCGCCGATGATCCGGATGCCCAGGCCGGGGCCCGGGAAGGGGTGGCGCTGGACGATCTCTGCCGGCAGGCCCAGTTCGGCACCGACAGCGCGGACCTCGTCTTTGAACAGGGCGCGCAGAGGTTCGACCAGTTGGAACTCGAGATCCTCGGGCAGCCCACCGACATTGTGGTGGGATTTGATATTTGCCGCACCTTCTCCCCCGCCGGATTCGACGACGTCGGGGTAGAGAGTGCCCTGAACCAGGAATTCGACCTTGGCGCCTTCGGCCTCGGCCTCCTCCAGGATATTGCGCTCGGCCTCCTCGAAGGCGCGGATGAATTCCCGGCCGATGATCTTGCGCTTCTCCTCAGGGTCGGCGACTCCGGCCAGTGCGGTCAGGAAGCGTTTCTTCTCATCGGCGATGTAGAGCTTGGCGCCGGTGGCGGCGACGAAGTCTCGTTCGACCTGTTCGGCCTCACCTTCGCGCATCAGACCGTGGTCGACGAAGACACAGGTCAGCTGGTCACCGATGGCTTTCTGGACCAGGGCGGCGGCCACGGCGGAGTCCACTCCCCCAGAGAGCCCGCAGATAGCGCGGGCATCGCCGACCTGCTCGCGGATGGCCGCGACCTGTTCTTCGACGATATTGCCGGTGGTCCATTCTGGGGTCAGGCCTGCCCCTTCGTAGAGGAAGTTCTCGATGACCCGCTGGCCCTGAGGTGAGTGTTTGACCTCGGGGTGCCACTGCACCCCGTAGAGACGGCGGTCCTCATCGGCGAAGCAGGCTACTGGGGCGGCATCGGAGACCGCGAGAACTTCGAAGCCCTCGGGCGCTTTGGTCACCGCATCCCCGTGGCTCATCCAGGTGGTCTGGACGGCATCGGTGCCGTCGAGCAGACCATGGGGGACGTTGGTGGCGCGGACTTCAGTCTTGCCGTATTCGCGGTCGCCGGTGCGGGCGACTTCGCCGCCCAGGGAGTGGGCCATGGCCTGGAACCCGTAGCAGATGCCCAGTACGGGGATCCCGGCCTCGAAAAGTTCACGTTCCACGGAGGGTGCGCCCTCGGCGTAGACGCTGGAGGGGCCTCCGGAGAGGATCACGGCTGCCGGCTGGCGGCTGATGATCTCGGCTGCCGGCAGGGTGTGCGGAACCACCTCGGAGTAGACCCGGGCCTCGCGGACTCGGCGGGCGATCAGCTGGGCGTACTGGGCGCCGTAGTCGACCACCAGCACAGTCTGCGCGCTGTGGTCTGGACGTTCGGCAGCAGGGGCTTGGGTCTCAGCAGAAGTCACCCGTACATCCTATCTGTGTTGGTCAGGACCGCGTTGGTCAGTACCGCGATGCGGCCTCTGGGGCGGCGTCGAGGTCGCGGCGCACGGCGGCGACGATCTTGCGCTCGACGAAGAAGCTGAAGAAGGGCACCAGGCCGCCGGAGATGATCAGTGCGATCTTCGCCCCGCCCCAGCGCATCATGTACCAGAGCCGGAATCCGGCCACGAGGTAGACGATATAGGCCACACCGTGGGCCTGAGCGATCAGAGTGGAGGTGGACCGGGCATCCTGCAGGGAGTCAGCCGGGTAGAAGCCGATGGCATTGGACTCACCGGTAACGGTGGTGCCGCCGATGTAGAGCTCCTGGCCGCCTTCCATGAAGACCCAGCCGAAGAGGGAGCCGCTGATCAGGATCTTGGCGACCATAATGAGCAGGAAGATACCGGTGATGAAAGCCATGACCCGGTAGAAGGTCCGGGTGCTGCGGATCTGCTCTGCGGTGCCGTAGAGCCGGCGATTGGTGCCCTTGGGGCGCGGCGGCGGGTTGCCCAGTTCAGTCTCCTCGGCTACACCCTGAGCCTCATTCTGATTCTTCTCAGTCATGCCTGGTCCTTCGTTTCGGTGTTTGTTGCCCGGGCCGCTTGGAGTTTGGCCAGCTGTTCGGCCCGCCACTGCTCTTCCCATTCGCGGTCCAGCCGGGCTTCCTCCTGCTGGCGGATGTGATCGTCCTTGACCAGTCGCCACCACATATAGAAGGCGAAGGCTGCGAAGACGATCCACTCAATGGCGTAGAAGAGGTTCTGCCAGTTGATCTCGCTGTCCTCGGGCTGGGGTCCCACCCAGACCGGTTCAAGGGTCGATGACGCCCCGATCGCCTCTTCGCTGAAGTCGACGACGAATCCGGAGTAGGAGTCCTCACCCCAGAGGTTGATCAGCTCGGCCACGGAGAGGGTCGGAAGGACTCCCACGGGCAGTTCCCGCGGACCAGGCCCGGGGGCCTCAGTCGGCAGCAGCCGTCCCTGCAGTTCCAGCTGCCCCTGCGGTGGTGGGCCGGCGTCGTCGTAATTTTCACTCCAGCCGCGGACCACCGGGATCACCTGACCATCCGGGGAGCCGGCCACACGGAAGGCTGCCACTGCCCAGTAGCCGTCCTCGCCGTCCTGGAGGCGGTCGGCGATCATCACCTGGGTGTCCTCGACGAATTCTCCGCGCAGGTTCACGATCCGGTCGGCGACGTCGAGTCCGATGGGACGCACCGGCTCGTAGACCTCGGTGAGTTCCACGGCTTCTTCGGTGTCGTGGTCATAGGTGTGCTCGCTGCGGGAGGCGTCGAACTGCCAGGCCGATAATGCGACGAATACTGTGGCGATCACCAGGGCCAGCAGGAGCATAGCGATCCATTTGGGCTGGCGGGCGGTGGCCATCAGCGAGGGAGCGGAATCTGGCACCACACCAGAATACGCGCCGTGACGGACCATTTTCTACACGACGTAGAGAAACTGAATTCTTGGGCGTCGATTTCGGCTCATCGGTCCCCGGTGTCAGGATAGGACCATGATGCGACTGGACCACGTCTCCTTTGCGGTAGGCCCCGATGGCATGGACGCCACTGTGGCACGGATCACCGATCAGCTGGGTGTTGACCGGGTCAAGGGTGGGATCCACCCCCGGTTCGGCACTCAGAGCGCGATCATCCCCCTAGCCGATCACCGGTACCTGGAGATTGTGGAGGTGTTGGACCACCCCAGCGCGGATAAGGCCCCGTTCGGCCAGGCTGTGCGTAACCGTTCGCAGATCGGCGGCGGCTGGATGGGCTGGTGCGTCACAGTCGATGACCTCGAGCCCTTTGAGCAGCGTCTGGGCCGCCGGTCAGTTCCGGGCAACCGGAAGTTCCCCGATGGCCAGGAGCTGACCTGGCAGCAGATCGGCATCAAGGGTCTGATCGCTGACCCACAGGTCCCCTATCTGCTGCGCTGGGATGAGGGCACTGAGCATCTGCATCCCTCGCGGGCCTATCAGCCCCAGGCTCAGCTGCTGCGGCTCTCGATTGCCGGTGACCCCCAGCGGGTGGCTGACTGGTTGGGTCAGCCCGATGCTGATCCCTTCGACGATGTCGACGTCGACTGGGTCGCCCCCTCGGGAACTCCCGGCATTATGAGCATCACCTTCTCCTGCCCCAAGGGCGAGATCACTATCTGATCTGCCCTCGGGGCGGCGGTGTTACTGCTCAGATGGCGCGGGCCTGCTCCTCGAGCTTGGCGCGCTTGCGTGCCTGCACCTCTTCCAGCCGCTCGGCGCGCAGTTCGCGGCGGCGCTTGGTGGGCCAGGTCATCAGCAGTGCGATGAGGCTGAACAGGATCAGGAAGCCAGCCAGCCAGATACCTGCATCGACCCAGAACTGTCCTGGGTAGAGGCGGATGAGGTTTCCGCCGTCGAATGCCCAGTTGCCCTGCGGGAAGAACAGGTGGTGGAACTCCTCGAAGAAGAACTGCCAGTCCCAGATGGCCAGGGCGGCAAGGGCGATGACCAGGGCGATTGTCGCCCAGGCACCGGCGAAGATACCGCGGGCCAATCCGCCGGGGCGCCATGCCCGAAGCATCAGTCCCAGCAGCAGGGTCAGCACCAGAAGTCCGACGCCGACTGCCATGGCGTACCAGATGAGGACCTTCACATCGATCATGTGGGAGACCTCGTTTTCGGTGAAGAGAGCTTCACCACCGGGCGCCAGCTGTGAGAGGTAGCGGGAGTCGGAGAGGTTGAATAGGAAGTCGGTGCCGTAGGAGCCGTAGAGCAGCCGTTCCGAGAGCCCCCATCCATCGGGGTCCGCGGGGAAGCCGGGGCGGGCGTAGGTCACGTAGAGGAACAGCGGGGAGCCCACCAGCCGGATGGCCAGCACAATGAACATCAGCGGGGTGAAGATCGCCACCAGCACGGTGAAGAACCGGGAGATGCCGCGCTTGGACTTTGCGGCTTCCTCGGCGATGTCCTGTTCGGTCAGCTCGTCATTGGGGGCAACATCGGCAGGACGCTGTGGCGGTCCACCGACATGCGGGGCGGCACGGTAGGGCTCGCGGGGTTCCCGCTCCTGGCGAGGCTCTTCCCGCTCGAGTGTGGTGGTCTGCTGCTCACGCTGCACCGCAGCCGCGGCGGCAGCACCGCCGAGAGCGGTGGTGTGCTGAGGCTCGTCCTCCTCAGGAGACCGGGCGGGGCTGGCGGCCACGGGGCTGGTAGCCGCAGGGCTCTGGGCCGGGCGGGCAGCACCGGTTCCGGCCACCGGCGGGACGACCTGGGTGGGCTCGTCCTCCTCGGCGGGGCTTTCAGCCTGCTCGGTCTCGGGAGTATCCTCGCCGAGCCGCTCCTCGGGGAAGTCGGGTTCCTCGGAGGCGAAGGCCCCGTAGTCCAGGCCGGACTCGAAGTCCTTCTCCTCCGCGTTGGTCTCACGCGATTCGTCGGGGTTCTGACTCACTTCAATCGCCTCTCCACGCATTACTTGCCAACTTCAAGAGTACGGGCAGGCGCCTGGCCTGGGGCGGAACACGCTCGGAGAGTCGCTAGGCGGTCAGTTCGTGGCTTCCGGAGTCATACCGGCCGAGGTCTCCGGTCACCCCGGCTTTGGCCGCTCGGGAGCCCAGCACGAGGGTATAGACCCAGTAGGCCAGCAGCACCAGGGCACCGATGCCGATGCGCAGCCAATCCGGCCAGGGCGCGGGGGTGACGAAGCCCTCCACAATGCCGGAGACCAGAAGTACGACGACGAGGCCCAGCACCACGGTGAACAGCCGGCGCGCCTCCCCCGCCACTGAGGTCAGCCGTTTCTGCTGGCCGGGGGCGACCCAGGCCCAGAAGATGCGCAGCCCGGCGGCTGCGGCGATGAACACTGCGGTCAGCTCCATCAGCCCATGCGGGAGGATATTAACCCAGAAGTCTGCGGCTGCGTCCTGTTCATGCATGATGCCCCCGGCGACTCCGACGTTGAACCCGTTGAGCCCCAGGATGAACACCGGCCAGATCCCGGTGATACCGAAGGCGATGCATTGGGCGGCAATCCAGGCGTTATTGGTCCAGACCTGGGAGGCGAAGGATGAACTGGGGTGCTCAGAGTAGTAGGAGACGAAGTCAGCCTGGGCGTACTGCTGACGTTCGGCCTCAGGCATGATGAGGTCCAACTGTGGGTGGTGGTAGGTCCACCAGCCCGCCCAGAGCGCCAGGGCGAGGAATGCGGCACCGATGATCACCGTCAGCCACCGCAGCCGGTAGAAGGCCACCGGGAGGGACTGGGTGAAGAAGAAGCCGATTCCCGCCAGGGGGTTCTCCCCGGTGCCGGTCAGATGCGCCCGGGCCCGTCCGATCTGGGCGGAGAGCTGAGCAGCCACCTGGGAATCAGGTTCCACCGCCTGGATCATCGAAAGGTGTGTGGAGGCCCGCTGGTAGAGCTGGAGCAGTTCATCGGTCTCGGTGGCGTTGAGCCGCCGGCGCCCAGCGAGATACTCCAGCCGGTCCCACTGCGGCTGGTGTACGGCGATGAACGCATCAATGTCCACTCCCCCAGCCTATAAGCTGGGGACTGTGAAAACTGTGGTGACCGGCGAGGCAGTCAGTCTCGACCTGCCCTCTGTCTCACTGATCACCCGCGGGGCTGCTCTTTTGGTGGATCTGATCATCTACTGGGCCGCCCTGCTGATTCTGTTCTTCCTGCTGGGCATCAACGCCGGGGCCTTCGGCTATCTCGACCCCGCGATGGCGGCGGCGGTCTCCTTGGCAACTGTGGTGCTGTGCCTGGTGGCGGTGCCGGTGACCATTGAGACTCTGACCCGGGGCCGTTCGGTGGGCAAACTTGCCTTTGGCATCCGGGTGGTCCGCGACGACGGAGGCACCATCCGGTTCCGGCATTCCTTCATCCGAGGACTGGCCGGTTTCGGGGAGTTCTATCTGACCCTGGGGCTGATGCCGCTGTTGGCGGCGATCTTCAACCCTCGGGGAAAGCGGATGGGTGACATTATGGCCGGCACCTATGCGATCAAGGCCCGTCATCCCAGAGTGCGGCCGATGATGCTGCCGGTGCCTGGCCCATTGGCTGCCTGGGCGCAGATTGCCGATATCGGCCGGATCCCGGATACCACCGCCGCCCAGGCCGCGAGGCTGCTGCGCACAGTCGAGCGCGGTGGGACCAGTATTGATCGGCCTGCAGTGCTGCAGGTGGCCGATCGGCTGGCCGATGAGATCTACGGGTATATCGCCCCGGCCCCGCCGCCTACTGGTTCATTGGATTTTCTCAGCGCGGTGATGGCTGAGCGGCGCAACCGCGAGTACCAGCGCATGGTCCAGCAGCAGTCACGCCAGCTCAGCCTCCAGCAGCGCCTCCACGCCCTGCCCTACTCCTAGTACCGGTAGTGGTCGGGCTTATAGGGCCCGGCGACATCGACGCCGAGGTAGTCAGCCTGTTCCTTGGTGAGTTCACTCAGCCGGGCACCGAGAGCATCCAGGTGGAGGCGGGCGACCTTCTCATCGAGCACCTTCGGCAGGGTGTAGACCTGGTTCTGGTAAGTGTCGTGACCGCTGTGTCCGGATTTATGGGATTTCGCGAACAGTTCGATCTGGGCGATGGTCTGGTTGGCAAAGGATGAGGACATCACGAAGGAGGGGTGTCCGGTGGCGTTGCCGAGGTTCAGCAGGCGGCCTTCAGAGAGCACAATGATGGATTTTCCGTTCTCGAAGACCCATTCATGCACCTGGGGTTTGATCTCGATCTTCTGAATCCCTGGGGTCTTCTCCAGTCCGGCCATATCAATCTCGTTGTCGAAGTGGCCGACATTGCCCACGATGGCCTTATCCCGCATCCGGGACATCTGCTCTGCGGAGATGATGTCCTTCCCTCCGGTGGAGGTGATGAAGATATGGCCCTCTTCGACGACGTCGTCGAGGGTTGCGACCTGGAATCCGTCCATGGCCGCCTGCAGGGCGTTGATGGGGTCGATTTCGGTGACCACCACTCGTGCGCCCTGGCCGCGCAGCGCCTCGGCGGTTCCCTTGCCGACGTCACCGTATCCGCAGACCACGGCGGTCTTGCCGCCCAGCAGCACATCGGTGGCGCGCATAATGCCATCGGGCAGGGAGTGCCGGATGCCGTATTTATTGTCGAACTTCGATTTGGTCACTGAGTCGTTGACGTTGATCGCGGGGAAGAGCAGCCGCTCGTCCCGGGCCAGCTGGTAGAGCCGGTTGACCCCGGTGGTGGTCTCCTCGGTCACGCCTTTGAGCTCACCGGCGATTCCGGTCCAGCGCTGGGGGTTCTCGGCCAGGGAGTCGCGCAGGGTCTGCAGGATGATCCGGTATTCCTCGGGGTCCTCATCAGTTGCTGAGGGCACAGCCCCGGCTGCTTCGAATGCGACACCCTTATGCACCAGCAGGGTCGCGTCCCCGCCGTCGTCGAGGATCATATTTGCGCCCTTGCTGGGGTCCTGGTCGACTCCGGGCCAGGCGAAGATCTGGGTGGCAGTCCACCAGTACTCTTCGAGGGTTTCGTTCTTCCAGGCGAAGACGGGAACGCCCTGGGGGTCCTCCGGGGTGCCGTTGGGGCCGACGACGACGGCCGCGGCGGCCTCGTCCTGGGTGGAGAAGATATTGCAGCTGGCCCAGCGCACCTCAGCACCGAGTGCGGTGAGGGTTTCGATGAGCACAGCGGTCTGCACGGTCATATGCAGGGAGCCGGCGATCCGCGCACCGGCCAGGGGCAGTTCCTCGGCGTATTCTTCACGCAGGGCCATCAGGCCGGGCATCTCATGTTCGGCCAGTCGGATCTGGTGGCGGCCTGCCTCGTGGAGGGAGATGTCGGCGATTTTGTAGTCAAAGCTCATAGGTGGTGGTCATCCGTTCGGTAGAAGTTTGGGCACACCCTGGTCAATGGGGTACCGACGGGCGGGATCGTCCACGGTGACCAGTTCCGAGCCCTCCTGTGTGAGGCGGCTGCCGGTGACCGGGCAGCGCAGGATTTCCAGGACAGCAGGGTCAAGCTGCGGTGATGCGGGCATAGTCCAAGCCTACAAGGCACAGGGCCCTGGTCAGAGCCGGCGGCGGTTCAGCGCAGCAGGTGCAGGTTTCCTCGGGATACCCCGGAGGAGGCGCCCTCCGGTGGGGTCAGCTTCTGGGGCGCCTGACGGGCGGCCGGGGCTTCGGGTTCGGGCTGGTCGCGCACGGCATCGGCCAGGGCCAGGAGGTCGCCGTCGTCGTCGGGGTTCTTCCGCTCGTAGTCCAGTCGCAGCACTTCCCAGCCGCGGGGAGCGTTGACGGAGTCGGCGTGGTCGCCGCAGAGGTCATAGGTATGCGGTTCGGCATAGACGCTGATCGGCCCGACCACCACCGTGGAGTCGGCATAGGAGTAGGTCAGGGTTGCCACTGCCGGTTTCCCGCAGCTGGACTTGGTGCATCGGCGCTTGGAATCCACAGCCTCAGAGCCTACCCAGCCGGCACCCAGATTCGGCGGACCTCATCATCAGCCGTGTCTGGTTCAGTCCTCGATCTCGGCCAGTTGGTCTTCGATGTACTCGGCGATTTCATCCAGGCTGTTGCGGATGACTTCGGCGTCGGTTCCTTCACTGTGGAGGGTGACGGTGGTGTGTTCGCCGTAGACGCCGGCCAGTACGCCTGTGACTTCGCCGCGGTCAGTCTCCTGGAGCCAGCCGGTCATCTCGCCTGCTTCGAGGTCATCGACCTCCGCGTCCTCCAATCGCTCGCGGCAGATGCGTTCGTAGTTCTCCCGTTCTTCGACCGGGAAGGCAATGGCTGGATTATCTGCGATCTCGCCGTCCTCTGCCCAGTCGTCATACTGGTTGTGGAGCCCCTCAGCCTGATAAGTCTGCTGTTCCACGAACTCCGCAGTTTCTACGCCGTAGTCCCCGCCCTCGCTGTAAGCCCTGGGCTCGTATTCATCCCCGGATAATCGGAACCGCAGGCCGTCAAACCCAGAATTCCAACTACTCCAGCGGCTACCCACCCTGCTTTTCGATTCATATCTCTAGGACTTCTACAGTCCCGTCAGTCTCCTCGAGGCAGGCTATCGAATACTCAGCGTATCGATCTCGTCCCAGATCCAGAAGGGGGTCAGCTGAGCGGATGCGAATGTCCACCACTGATGAGTCCTCACCGGGGTAGGTGATGCTGCCCGAGGTTCGGATCTTTTCGGACTCATCCGCTTGGTAGTCGTCATAAAGTTCATCGACCATTCGATCTGCATCGAATCCCTCCGGCAGCGACACTGGCACAGTAAGGAGCTCCTCCACCTCTTCCTCGGTCAGTACTCGCTCGGGGGCGCTGTCACCACAGGCACTGAGAGCCAGCACTCCCCCGAATCCGGCAGCTACCGCCAGGTTTCTCCGTTCCTTCATGCATGTCAGCCTACGAAGGAAATTTGGAGGTTTCTGGACGGTTCTAGGGAACTAGCCACATGGGAACATATTGAGTCAGAGAGCCGATGGGGTTCAGTCCAATACTGGTGAACTGTCCTTGGGAGTCCACGGCGAGAATCCCGCCATAGGCCTCACCCTCGACATCAGTCACAACCAGCGCGAAGACCTCATCCAAACCGGCATCCTCTGCCTGCTCGGCGAGCTCATCAATCTCCACTACCGCACTGGTACCGGGAAGGATCTCCGCACTGAGCTCCTCTGAGGCATTGCCCGCCGCATCGAAGAGCCGGTAGGTCACCTCAGCGGGAGTTTCACCTGGTGGGGCCAACAGGCGAAGTTCACCCTCAGCCGCCTGGGGGAACAGAGCCCCAGAACCCTCTTGGAGTCCCTCCACCGGCGCAGTCCAACTGAAGTCAGGGGCGGGTTCCCCCTCATCCTCCTGAGGTTCCAGGGGTTCGCCGGTGATCGGATCGAGCTCGGTCTCTTCCTCCTCGACCTCCACTGCTTCACCGTCACCGGCGCTGCGCACTGCCGAATACAGCGGCTGATCGGAGTTCATGATCAGCTCATAGGTGCCGGTTTCCAGACCATGCAGCCCCAGCACCGAGACCTGCCCCGGGTCCAGGTGGAAGACCCCGGGTGTCTCCGTGGCGGCCTGACCGTTCTGGTTATAGGCCTGCAGCTCCACGGTCACAACTTCATCGCTGGGATTGTGGAACCAGAGCTCGGGGTCCCGCTCCGGATGCCCCACCGGAACTCCCAAGTGGTGATGCTGCTGACGAGGTTCCGCCTGCCCGCTGAGCAGTTCGGTGCCTTCACCGGTGCCGCCATCGGCCCGAGAAGACTGAAGATGCGCGGCCACCGGGGCTCCGGTAGCAGCAACCTCTACAGCAAGGGAGTTCTCACCATCGGTGAGTGCGGCCATATTCACCGTGCGCACAGAATCCGCCGGCACCAAGAGGCTGGTCCGGCCGAGATCGCCCGTTGCTCCCTCGGGGCTGTAGGTGGTGACCTCCACGGTGGCGTCCCGGTCATAGGGATTCGCCAGGGTCAGCAGGGAGTTCGCTCCGGAACCGGTCTCCGGTCCCAGGAACCACTGATTGCGCTGAGGCTCAACACATTCGGCTGCCGCCAGCCCGGTCACGGCACCGGAATCGGCCTGGTAGGTCAGCCCACTCAGGGCCGCCGGGGCATCCTCAGGGGCGACCTCCTCCAGAGTCTGCACCTGCAGAACCGTGGAACCTGGACCCTCATCCTGAGCCAAAGGCGTGAGACTGCGTTCAGCCAGTGTAGCGGCGTCGTCGTTCTCTGAATCCTCACCAGCCTCGGTAATGGACTCGGCCTCCCCACGTCCTTCTTGGGTCAGTGGGACCCAGTCGGAGGCGGGGGTGCGCCCATCGGCGGCGGCGAAGAGCAGCCCGAGGCGCTGCAGCTGCGCGGAATCGTCCCGGTCGTCGTACTCCAGCACACCCTGTTCACTGAGACTGTCCGGCTCACCGGGCATAGGTGGGCAGACCAGTCGCTGCGGAACCGCCGGGGCTGGTTCGTAATGCGCCGAGACGGCCGACGGCTGGGAGGCGCCCCCATTGATGAACTCCAGTCCGGCCGAACCTGCACCTGCGGCGATGATGCCAAGGCCGACGACAACGGCGCCTATCTGGCCCACCCGGTTGCCGCTGGTCTGCTCCTGTTTGGCTTCCAGCTCCTGGCGTTTCTCCTCGGGGAGTTTGGCCAGCTTCTCCTCTTGGCGGGCAGCACGCTGTTCCTGACGGGCCTGCTGTTTGCGCAGCTTCCGCTGGGCGCGGATATGCTTTTTGACCTTATTGGGGCTCATGCCTTCACCTCCCCGGCGGTGACCTGTTGGAGCCGCCAGCTGCGTGGCAGGGGCAGGGCCACCAGCAGGAAGATCAGCAGAACTCCGGCCACACCGATCAGGATGGGGTACTGGAACTGGGAGTTATGGCTGATGCTCAGCTGTCCCTGAAGCTCCCCGGAGGTCGCCTCCGCGGGAAGGTGGAACTGCCGGATCCAGCCCAGTTCCTCAGGATCCACATCGAGACTGTGTGGAGTCACCGGGCGGAGGCGGTCGCCGTCGAGCTCTGCATGCCAGCCGGCAGCTCGTTCAGCGGCGATCTCTACGTAGTAGTCCTGCCCTTCCTCCAGCGTCAGGGTGCTGCCATCAGCGGTGGTGACCTCGCTGAGGTCGAGGTTGAGCTGGTTGTTCTGGCTTGGCAGCAGTGCCACTGGTTCGCCCTCGGCGGTGACGATACGCGCCCAGGCAGTTCCGGTTCCGGAGATTCCGCCGGCTGTGGCCAGCCCTTCGGCTGGGCCAGGATCCAGGCGCCAGAGATTGCCGAAGCCAGTTTCACCCACCGGGACGAGACCCTCGGAGGTATCGGCTGCTCGGCTCAGCGCAGTGCCCTGTTCCACCAGGACATAACCAATGCCCAGCTCTGCCATCAGGGGACTGACCTCATCGGAGCCGGGGATCACCAGCGCCGCGAGCAGTTCGGCCAGGCGCTCCTGGGTGCGGTCCAGTTCGCTGGCTGGCTGCGGTGGCTGCTCGGGGTCTGTCAGACCGGGGATATCGGTGGCCAGCAGGGGCAGATCATCTACCTCGGCCGCAGTGCGCACCTTATCCAAGGTCTTGCCGCTGCCGGAGACGATCTCTGCGGTGAGACCACCGCCGGGGGTGCTGTTGAGCACCAGGGTGCGCAGATTGGCTGGGCCGGTGCCCTGATCTGCCGCAGTGGCCGGCAGAGAACGGGTCTGACCGGGTTGGATCAGCACCTCTTGGCTGTTCACCGCAGTGACGGTCTTCTCATCCAGTGTGGAGTTGGGCAGCAGCCGGGGTGCGGCCCAGAGCACGGCTGAGGCGAAGATCGCCAGAATCAGGAGGGTCGTGGCCACCGGCGCGAAGATCCCGCCGAGGGAGGATTCGGCAGCAGTGGAGGTGTGCAGGGCACTGAGCCCGGCTGCGATGAGGCATAGCGCCAGGGCGGAGACCACCGGGCCGATATTGGCCGGGACGAGCTCACCGGCGACATCTCCTGTAGTGGCCCTGGCCGCCAGGGCAGAGTAGCCAAGGAGACCACAGCTGGTGAGTCCCGCAGTGAGTACGAGGCCGCGGCGACCCACTGCCAAAAGCGCCAGCAGCGCGATGACCAGCAGAGGGGCTCCCAGAAGCAGTGCCATGCGTAGAGACCAGAAGTCATCGCCCAATTCTGGGGGCAGCCAGGCGAGGTTGCCGTCGCCGCCGGTGCCGGGCAGGCCCTCTCGCGGGGTGAAGTAGTGGGAGAAGCCCAGCAGCTGCTGCCAGATCGCCGCCGGTGCTCCGGCTTCGCTGGTGGGCAGCAGTCTTCCCGGCTCAGAGAGCAGGGCCGCCAGGAGGTTTCCGCCACGGTCCACAGTGGAGATCACCATGGGCCCGAAGACCACCAGGGCCGGGATGGGCAGCAGCCACAGGACCCGTCCGGAGCGGCCCAGCAGCAGGGCGGCGATCACACAGCCCAGCACCACCGGCACCAGAAGGATGGGGGCGGCGGCCGTAACAGCCGCAAGCAGCAGGGCCGCGGCGGCGGCAGCTTCACGTCCAACGCTGAGTCCCCGGCGAGCCCGAACGGCTTTGACCGTGGCCAGCACTGCCAGCGGCAGCAGAATATGAGCCAGCACAGGACCGATCCGTCCCTGGCCCACTGCGGTGTGCAGTCCCGGCAGCAGTGCCCAGATGGCGGCTGCGATCACCCGGTGGAAGGTCCTGGGACTCCACAGTCCTGCGGCCCACCAGGCAGTCAGGGCGCTGAGCGGGGCGGCCAGGATCATCACCCACAACAGCACCGCTGAGGCATGGCCGAGGCTCAGCACTGAGAGGATCAGCAGCACCAGGTTGAAGGGGTCTGCTGCGGCGCGTTCGCCCAGGGAATCGGAGACCAGGAAGCTCAGGCTCTGCTGCCAGACCTCGAAGAGTCCTCCGGCCGGGAGGGCCGCTCCCCCGCTGAGTGCGGGGCTGGTCAGCAGTTCACGGAAGCCGAAGAGGGAGACCCCGGCCAGGAACGCGACCACCAGCAGCAGTCCGAGTTTGTCCTCTCGCCGCCGAGAAACCGGAGCCGTGCCGTGGCCGCCGGGCTTGTCTTGGGCGTGTTCGCCGACAGTCTCTGCGGTGATGTCCCGTCGACGCTGGGCCCGCAGTTGGGTCGGTGTGAGTTCCTCTGCCTGGGGCAGGGGTTTCTCATCAGCGGCCTCCTGCCGCCCCGGTGTGTTCTTTCTGCTCAGGGCTGCTCGGTAGCCGATCTTGCGGAACCGACGGATATGCCAGATGGAGCCTAGGTTCAGCAGGGCCGCGGCAGCTGTCAGGAACTGCCCGGCGGCCAGCCCTGGGGCTTTGCAGACCACCACGGCGAACAGCCGCAGCAGGGCGCTGAACCACATACCCAACCAGAGGAAGGGCACCGCGGCCGGAGATGCCTCGGAGAGCCTGGCGCGGATCTGGCTGCGCCGTTGGGCAGCAGGCAGCCAGAGGGTGCCGCCGAGCCGGTGCAGGACATCGCGTTTGGGCGGATCAGTGCGGTAGACCCTGGCGGTGGGCTCCAGCACGATATGGGTGCCGGTCTCCCGGGCTCGGGCACAGAACTCAGCGGCAGCGTAGTGGTCGGAGAGTTCTGGGTTGAAGCCTCCCAGACTGCCCAGGACTGAAGCTCGGATGAGCATGCCGTGGGCTGGGACCGCGGGGACGTCGTCGCGCCCGTTGTACTGCCCCTGGTCCAGTTCCATGGGTTCAGTGCGGGTGAGGACTTCCCCAGATCGGGTCTGCCACAGTCCGGCGCTGACCAGCCGTGCCTCTTGGCCGATGGGTTCGTGTAGCTCTTTGGCACCGATGATGCCGATCTGACTGTGGGTCTGTTCGTCCTGGACGGTGAACAGTCGCTCTTCGAGACGCTCCAGCGCGTCTGGTGCTGGGACTGTGCCGGCGGGCAGGATCCACAGCCACTGGTAGCGGGGGGTGAACCCCTCACCCAGCTGGCGTTCGAGGTTCCGCCACAGCTGAGTGTTCTGGGCTCCGCCGGGTCCTGGTGGGCTCAGTGTTCTGCGGGCGTGCTGACGGTCGGTGATCAGCCCCGAGCGCAGCGATCGGGACAGGTCCTGAACCCCCGAGTAATTGGGGGAACTCAGTTCGATGATCTGGTCGGGCTGGCGGGTCTGTTCCCCGAGGGCGGCAGACGTAAAACCGCCGCCATCATGCAGAACGACGGCGGCGATGCGGATCTGAGCAGCGGGGCTGCTCACCTATTGACCCTCCCTTGGATGTGCTGCCGGCACCTACCGTGCTCGTTTCTTCAGCTTGCGGCGCTCCCGTTCGGAGAGTCCGCCCCAAATGCCGAATCGCTCGTCATTGGCCAGTGCGTAGTCCAGGCATTCCTGTTTGACAGTGCAGGCTGCGCAGACCTTTTTGGCGTCCCGAGTGGATCCGCCCTTCTCGGGGAAGAATGCCTCGGGATCGGTCTGGGCGCAGAGAGCGTCGACCTGCCAGGCCAGTTCGCCCTCGATCTGCTCGGCCGGGATGAGTGTGGGAATGCCGAGCCAGACGGAGTCCGCATTGGTCTGTTCATCGGACTCAGCGCGGCGGGAAGGCGCCTCGCTCAGGGCGGTGACAGTGCCATTGCTCTGCTGTGACTCCGCGGCTTCGGCGGCGGCCAGGAACGCAGTTGCCTGGTCGTCCAGAGACTTGCCGTGCTCCAGCTTCTCGGCCGCAGAGGGGTCAGCGGGGTCGACGAACCAGTCCGAGGGAACATCGAGCCCGCTGCTGCGGGCAGGTGTCTCGTCCTGCTCGGGGCTGATCTTACTCAGCCGCTGTGCCTTCCCCATGATGTGGGCCTCCCCCAATGCGCATCCAACGCGTATCTGGTTCGTATCGGTCAATGTCTGCACCTAATTACACTGGTGTGAGTAAACATTCGTCAAGTGCCTTCGGCGCGTCGCCCAACACCGGGCGTGGCGCGAAAATCCGCCTAACGACGCCGCGACCTGCAGTTTCGGCGGGAGGAGTCGAATAATGAGTCCGCTTACCCTGGGAAGCTCGTCAGGAAAAGTTCCCACAGATTTTACCGAGCTGCTTGATCACCTGGGATCCCGGCCCCAGCCTGCCGTTGTTCACTATGCCGCCGCAGACACCCGTGTTGAGCTCTCGGGACAGGTTCTGGCCAATTGGGTCACCAAGCTCATCGGGCTCTTCAACGAGGAGTATGACCTCACCGAAGGCGATGAGGTGCTCATCGACGCTCCCCCGCATTGGAAGGCGGCAGCAGCCAGTCTGGCCGCCGGGGCCATGGGCGCGGAGGTCGCGCTGGGCTCAGAGGGCTGGCCTGAGGCCGCCGTCGTCGTTACTGACCAGCCGTTGAGCTGGGTGGATTCGGACACCTTGGGTGACGCGGAGCTGGCCGCGCTCTCCTTGGGCATGCTGGACTCCTCCTTCGAGGAAGCCACCGGCGAGGAGATCCCGGCCTGGGTGCTGGATGTCTCCGCGGAGGTGCGTCAGCATCCTGATCAGCTGCTGATGCCGCTGCCTGAGGTTCCTCTGCCGGCTGCGGCGAACACCGGCGGCGAGCAGGGGCCACTGCTGCTGACCGAGTGGTCGCCGGAGAGTAATGATCGGATGCTGGGCACCTGGGCCCAGGGCGGCGTCGTCGTCCTCACTGATGGTCAGCCGGATGCAGAACTGGCCGAGCTGATCCGCAGCAACGAGGGTGTTTAGCGCTCGGTTTCTCCGCTGGCAGTTTCGGTGTCCAGGGCCGGGATCTGGCCGGTGTAAGGCGCGGCGTGTGCGGCTGCCTTGGCGGTCTCGGCATCACCCTCGCCGGTGAAGACCCAGTATTTATAGGCGATGAACCGGAAGACCATGGCCAGGCCCATACCGATGATGGAGCCGGAGACGAAGGATGCGAATTCGCTGCGCAGGCCCAGCACATAGAAGCTGAAGGCCACACAGCCGGACATGATCAGCAGTCCGATGACGTTCATCAGGATGAACATCACCAGTTCCCGCATCCGGGTGCGGGTGCGCTGGTGGCGGAATGTCCAGTACCGGTTGCCCACCCAGGAGAAGAGGGTTGCCACGGCCACGGCGATGGCCTTGGACTTCACATGGGAGTCGTCCATGGGGCCGGTGATAAGCCACAGGAACACGGCGGTGTCGATGAGGAAGGCTACCCCTCCGACGACGCCGAATTTGGCCAGTTCACGCCAGAGCAGGCGGAAGAGTCCCACTCCCCGGGTCCAGAGTTTCTTCACAGGGCTCCTTTTTCATGGTCTGTTCGCAGCGCCCCGGGCGTGGTGGCCAGATAGGCCTGTGCCGCCCCCTGATCTGGGGTCTCGGCAGTCAGGGTGAGGCGGGTGCCAGCGGGGATGAAGGCTGATTCACCGGGCGTGAGGGTGATCCGGCCGGAGATGGTCAGTTTACCTGCGGTGGCCAGCAGAATGGTTGGCGCTGTGAGCTCCCAGCCGGCGCTGAGCTCCTCGGTCTGAACTTCGAAGTTGTGCAGTTCGAAGTCCTCGGAGTCCGGGGCGTAGCACAGGTGGCGGCCACCGGTGAGCTCTCCGCTGGGCTGCTCCGGTGCCAGCCTGGGGTCGCTGATCACCTCGGTCGTGGTGACTTTCAGCAGTTCGGGGATATCGATGTGTTTGGGTGTGAGTCCACCGCGGAGCACATTATCCGAGGTTGCCTGCAGTTCGACGGCGACGCCGTGGAGGTATGCGTGGAGCACTCCGGCGGGGACATAGACGCCCTCGCCTGGTTCGAGGTCGATGCGGTTGAGCATCAGGGCCACGAAGAGCCCGGGGTCGCCGGGGAATCCGGAGGTCACTCGGCTCAGGGTGTCGGCCAGTTGGGGCTCGAGGTTATTGAGATTGCGGGAGGTGAGCTCCTCTGCCGCGACCGTGAGCAATCCGGTGGAATCACGCAGGGCGGTCTCCAGGGCTGCCGAATAGTCCTCGCGGAGGATGTCCACGCTGAGGCTTTCGATGGCCAGTGCGAGGTCCCCTTCGGCGATCAGCCGCTGGACTGCGTTGAGGTCGGCCATGATCTGTGCCGGTTCGCGAAAGCCGCAGAGCATGCTGAAGGGTGTCAGGGCGACCGTGAGTTCAGGCTTGTGGTTGGTGTCCTTGTAGTTGCGCTCCCCCGCACCGATGGCGACCCCAGCAGCTTCTTCGGCCGCATATCCGCTCTGGGCCTGGGCCTTACTGGGGTGGGCTTGGATGGAAAGCGGCTTCTCTGCGGCCAGGACCTTCAGCAGATAGGGAAGCTCCGGGATCTGCTGGTGTTCGCCATCCTCGGTGATCAGCTGGGAGGGCGCGGCCGGATGAGAACCCATCCAGACCTCTGCCTGGGGATGCGCAGATGGCGCCCAGCCGAAGACTTCACTGAGCGCTGTTTGCGAGCCCCATGCGTAATCTCGCACGGGGTTGATCATCCTGAACACCGAGGAGACTTTACCAGCGCAGGTCGGCAAGATCGCGGCTTTTTGCCCAAAATCACCTGTGAACGAGCCCCGAGGTGCACAACGTCACACCCCAATCCCCGCTTCGGTAAAATGTTACAATTCCGAAACATATTAGAAAACAACTTATTCACCGGTTCCCGTAAAGTCGCTCTTACACTTTCCAAATAAGACGAAGTTAACTAGCAAGAGGGGACACCCGTGTCTAAGAAATTCGCATTATCCTTGACCTCTGCTGCCCTGCTGGCGCTGACAGCCTGCGCCCAGGGTGGTGGCGCCGAAGTCGACGCCGAGGTCTTCGAAGACCCCACTGCCGGTGAGGTTCCTGCCGACTCCTTGGAGGGAGGCACTCTGACCTTCGTCTCCTACGGCGGCGGGTTCCAGGACGGTCAGGCTGAGGCCTTCGCCTATCCATTCGGCGAGGAGACCGGAGCCGAGGTCCTGGAGGACGGCCCCATCGATGACGCCCAGCTGCGAGCGCAGGTCGAGGCCGGCAATGTCTCCTGGGATGTGGTCAACCACAGCCCCGTCTATAACGAGGCCTACTGTGATGAGCTCTACGAACCCCTGAATTACGACCTCATCGATCTCTCCGAGTATCCGGAGAGCCTGCCCTTCGGGGACTGCTATATCTCATCCCTGCTCTACGGCTACGGCATCACCTACGACGCCGACGAATACGGTGAGGACGGCGGACCACAGACCTGGGAGGATTTCTTCGATACCGAGAACTACCCCGGGACCCGCTCAGTCAACGGCAACCCCTTGCCCACCGGCGGAACTCTCGAGGCCGCCCTGCTGGCCGATGGTGTGGACCCCGGTGACCTCTACCCCCTGGACATTGACCGGGCCATCGCCAAATGGGAGGAGATCGAGGATGATCTGACCTTCTGGACAACTGGCGCCGAGCAGACCCAGCAGATCCAGGGCGGGGAGGCCGATATCGTCTTCGGCTGGACCGGCCGGATCTATGAGGGCAATGTCGGCGGGGCCAATTTCCGTCCCACCTGGGATGCCAACTTCGTGCTGGCTGACACCTTCGCCATCCCTAAGGACACGGAGAACCTCGAGGCCGCCCATGCCTTCATCAACTACGCCATCGGTGAGACCCAGCAGACGGAGATGGCTGAGCTGACCTCATACTCCCCGGTGAATGAGAACTCCGACCCGGACTTCGACGAGGACCTTCAGATGTTCGATGTCTCCGCCCCCGAAGTCCTGGATGAGTCCATCGAGATCGACTGGGCCTATTGGGCCGAGAACATCGATGAGATCACCGAGGCCTGGTCGGCCTTCATCAACTAAATAGAGAGGCAGGCCCATGGCAGCCGAAACTGTTGCTGCGAAGCCCGCTCGTCGATCTCTGGGGCCCTACGGCATTCTTGTCGTCCCAGTAGTAGTCATTGTTCTCGTCGCGTTTGTAGTCCCCACGGTGCTGGTGCTTATCCGAAGTGTCACCGAACCCGAACTGGGGCTGCAGAACTTCC
Organism: Nesterenkonia sedimenti; assembly: GCF_012641515.1. Lineage (GTDB taxonomy): Bacteria > Actinomycetota > Actinomycetes > Actinomycetales > Micrococcaceae > Nesterenkonia > Nesterenkonia sedimenti. The sequence goes on from NZ_JABAHY010000001.1 coordinate 566,183, forward strand.
AATGGCTGCTGACCAGCGAGACCGCAGTCGATGTGATTATCCGAACCTTCCAGCTGGCGGGACTGGCGACTCTTCTTACCGCAGTGATCGCCTATCCCTATGCCTATGTGATGGCAACAGCTGGCCCCAAGATGCAGGCAGCGATGACGCTGATCGTCCTGCTGCCGTTCTGGTCCTCGATGATGGTGCGCACCTTCGCCTGGATCATCATCCTGCAGAACAACGGGGTGCTCAATACGATGCTCAGCTCCCTGGGACTGCCCACTATTCAGCTGTTGGGCACCCAAACGGCTGTGCTGATCGGCATGGTCCAGGTGCTGATGCCGTTCATGGTGCTGCCCATGGTCTCGGTGATGCGGTCCATTGATATGCGGATCCCGCTGGCGGCCCAGACCTTCGGCGCCCGGCCCATCAAGGCCTTCTTCACCGTGTATCTGCCCATGTCCCTGCCCGGTGTGCTCTCCGGTGCGCTGATCGTGTTCATCCTGTCCTTGGGCTTCTATGTGGTGCCGGCACTGCTGGGCTCGCCACGGCAGCAGATCCTGCCCAATGCGCTGTTCAACCAGATCCGTGACCTCAACAACTGGGGAAGCGGTGGCGCCCTGGCGGTGGCTCTGCTGTTCACCGTGGGAATGGCCTTCGTCCTGGTCTATCTGGTCACAAAGGCCCTGGGGCTGAAGCTGGGCCCGGTAGGAGGTTCCCAGGTATGACCAAGAATCGCCCCAAGATCAAGAAGTCCCGCCTGTTCCTCTACCTGTTGTGTGTGCCGATCGCCTTCTGGCTGGTCGCTCCCACTCTGGTGGTGATTCCGCTGAGTTTCACCCCGCAGCGGTCCTTCGCCTTCCCTCCCCCAGGGTTCTCCCTGGAGTGGTATGAGAACTTCTTCACCAGCCCCCAGTGGTTAGGCGGACTGTTGAACTCCCTACAGATCGCCCTATTAGTAGCCAGCATCTCCAGCATTCTGGGCACCCTTGCCGCCTATGGGCTGAGCAAGACATCGGGGTTCCGCAAAACACTGTCCAATGGTCTGCTGGTTTCCCCCATCCTCATTCCAGCAGTGATCTTCGGTGTCGGTGTCTATGCAGTCTTCCTGCGCACCGGCCTGGTGGGCACAATGGCCGGGTTCGTCCTGGCCCATACGATGCTGGCCCTACCCTTTGTGGTGGTCAATGTTGGGGCCGTCCTAGTCGCCTATGACACCCAGCTCGAACGTGCTGCCTGGGTTTCGGGAGCAGGCCGGATCAGGGCTTTTATGACCGTGACCCTGCCGGTGATCTGGCCGGGCGTGGCCTCCGGGTTCCTCTTCGCCTTCATCACCTCCTTCGATGAGGTGATCGTCTCGGCGTTCATCTCCAGCCCGGCACTGCAGACCCTTCCGGTGCGGATGTTCACCTCAGTCCAGCGCGAAGTCGACCCCACAATTGCTGCGGCTGCCACCCTGATCATCATCCTCACCACCGCTATCGCTCTGACGGCGATCTTCACTCGTAAGAAACGAAAGGTGTAGAAGCCCCCATGACTTCTGAACAGACCCCGGGTGCAGCTCTGGAACTCGACGGTGTAACCAAAAATTTTGGGTCCTTCACCGCCATCCAGGACGTCACCCTCTCCATCGAACCCGGAGAGTTCATCACCTTCCTGGGGCCCAGCGGCTCGGGCAAGACCACCACGTTGAACTGCATTGCCGGATTCGAAGACGTCACGGCCGGGGAGATCACCCTGGCCGGTCAGAGCCTCACCGACCAGCCGGTGCACCGGCGCAATCTGGGCATGGTCTTCCAGGGCTATGCGCTCTTTCCCCATATGAGCGTAGAGAAGAATGTCGCCTACCCGCTCAAACAGCGTAAGGTCCCCAAAGCCCAGCGGGAGAAAGATGTGACCGCGACCTTGGAGAAGGTGGGACTGACTGAGTTCAGGCACCGGCTGCCCAGCCAGCTCTCCGGCGGTCAGCGTCAGCGGGTAGCTCTGGCCCGCGCGATCTGCTTCAACCCTCCGCTGCTGCTGATGGATGAACCTCTCAGCGCCTTGGATAAGGCCCTGCGTGAACAGCTGCAGCAGGAGATCCGCCGGATCCACCGGGATCTTGGCACCACAGTGGTGTTTGTGACCCATGACCAGGATGAGGCCCTGGCCCTCTCGGACCGGATCGTGGTGTTCAATAAGGGCAAAGTGGTCCAGGTCGGCACGCCCCGTGAGTTGTACCTGCAGCCGGAGAACGTCTTCGTCTCCGAGTTCGTCGGCGAATCCCTGATGATCTCCGGTGACTACCGGAACAGCCAGTTCCATTCCGATTCCGGGACTGTCTTCGCCACCGACACCACCCAAGAGTTGGGGTGGACAGGCCCCGCGCAGATGATGATTCGACCGGAGAACATCTCAATCCACGACGCCGCAGCTTCTGCCGATACTGCCGCCACCGGAGAGTGCTCGGTCACCGGGTTCCTGGAGGACATCACCTATGTGGGCAATGCGGTGAAGTACCGGGTGGGTCTGCCCGATGGTGGAGGTATCGTCCGCGCTGAGGATATCGGCGGCGAGGTTGCCGATATCGGTTCAGAGGTGACCCTGAGCTGGGCTGCCGCTGATGCCCGGATCCTTGCCAAGGAGACCAGTGAGGAACCTGCACATGCGTAATGGATTTGGTTCCTTCTGGCTGCATGATGCTCCGGACCCCCACGGACCACGGCCCCGGCTGGAGGGTGAAGCATCAGCTGACCTGGTGATCATCGGTGGTGGGCTCTCCGGTCTGTGGACTGCCTATTGGCATGCCAAGCACTCCCCCGGCCAGCGGGTGGTGGTCCTGGAGAAGGAACGCGTGGGCTATGGTGCATCCGGGCGCAATGGCGGCTGGCTCAGCGGCAAAACCGTGGGGCTGCGCAAGAACCTGCTCAAGAGCGGGAAGACCTCGGCTGAAGCCCTCTGGATGGAACGCCGCTTATTCGCCGCAGTCGACGAGGCGCGAGACCTCCTGGAGAGCACCGGTGTCGATATCGGTGCGGCCAAGGGTGGGTGGATGCAGATCGCGCGCACCCCCAGCGGGATGGCGAGAATGCGTGCCTATGTTGAGCAGGAACGCCAATGGGGCCACCACGAGGAAGATGTCCGCCTGCTCAGTGCACAACAGACCGCCGAACGAGTGGCAGCCTCTGATCTTCACGGTGCTGTCTACTCTCCACACGCTGTCGGGCTGCATCCGGCAAAAATGATGTACGCCCTGGCGAAGCTCTGCACAGATCTCGGCGTCGAGATCTACGAGCACAGCGAAGTCACCGATATCAGCGGTGACACCGTCCAGACCCCGTATGCCACCCTGCGCGCAGAGACCACAGTCCTGGCCACCGAGGGCTACACCGCGGCACTTCCCGGCCGGAAACGCCAGCTGTTGCCGATGCTCTCCTCAATGATCATTACCGAACCACTGGATCCAGAGGATCTGGACCGGATCGGCTGGGAACACAGTGAACTGGTCAGCTGTGCTGAGCATATGTACTTCTACGCGCAGAAGACTGCCGATGGCCGGATCGCCATCGGCGGCCGGGGCAAGCCCTATAACTGGGGATCAGCCCCAGATACCAACGGTGAGCTCAACCCCAAGACTGTCCGGCAGCTGGCCGACACTGTCCAGGAACTCTTCCCGCAGGTCGAGCTGACACCGGCCCATGCCTGGTGCGGGGTGCTGGGGGTCTCCCGGGATTGGTCCCCCTTCATCGACTACCGGCCTGAATCGGGGCTGCTGCAGCTGGGCGGCTACGCCGGCCAGGGGGTCACCGCCTCCTATCTGGCCGGCCGCACTGCTGCCGAACTTCTGGCCGGGGAGGAGACGGAGCTGACGCGTTCCACCTGGGTTCGTCCGACGCCGAAGAACTGGGAGCCAGAACCCCTGCGGTGGCTGGGATCCAATGGGGTTTATAAGCTCTACCGGCTCGCTGATTCAGCCGAACGCCGCGATGGCGGGGAGAAGACCTCCGCATTGGCCACTATCGGCCATAAGGTCTCGGGACGCTAAGCCTCCAAGAAGCTGAGGTCTACGCTGGGGCCCTCCCCCAGGGCCAATGCTGCTCCGATTTCACCGAAGGCCGGGGCCATCTTGAAACCATGCCCGGAGAACCCGGCCATGACGATCACACCCGGCATCTCGGGGTGGGCGCGCACGTATTCATATCCGGTGGGTGTGAAGGACTCGAAATAGGAGGCTGAACGCATGGGGTGCAGCTGCAGGCCCGGCATATAGCGTTCCACCGCTGAGATGAACTGGTCCAATAAGTTCTGAGGTACCCGCACATCCACTTCATCCGGACTCGGCACCGCCTGGTCGGCATCGGAGCCCAGCCCCAGTTTCATGGCTGACCGGTCTGCATAGGGCAGCCCATAGACATAGGTGGGTTTGGTCCGCAGGAAGGGCAGCACCTTATCGAGGTAGCCGAGGTTCTTCGGGAAGAACCAGGCCGAGACCAGCCGGCGCATCTGCAGGAGTTCTGCCATCTCCGGGAAGAGCACGTTGGTCCAGGCCCCTGGGGCTGCCACCACCCGGTCATAGGATTCACTGCGTCCGTCGGCGGTCACGGTGACAGTATCGCCAGCCTGCTCGATGCTGTTGACCCGGGCCGACCGGCGGATCTCAGCACCATGCCGTTCAGCCTGGGCGGCTGCTGCGGAGACAGTCAGCTCAGGTTTGATGATGCCGCCATGACCGTCCCAGATCGTCACATCATTGGGGTCCAGACCGAATTCGGGGAACTCCTTCAGGGACTCCTCCCGGCTCAGAATCCGGGTGGGATGAGCGGAGGCTTCCGCTGCCCGCAGTGCGGTCTGAATATCTGGGCTGTCGGCATCGCCCATCACCAGCGCCCCGGTGATCTCTCGCAGCTGCAGGCCCGAATCCGCCTCGAGTTTGCGGTAGAGGTCATCGGCCCGGTCAGCGATGGGCGTGTAACCGGGGTCTTCGACCTGAATGGTGCGGAAGAGCCTCGTCTCACCACCTGCGGCGCCATTGGAATGCCCCGGGGAGAAGATCTCATAGCCGGTTACGTCATGCCCCTGCTGGGCAAGCTGCCACAGCACCTGGGCTCCCATGGTGCCTACTCCGACAACTGCGATCTTCATATCTCTCCCTGTCTAGCCTCCGGGGCTGCACTCTCCGTTATTGCTGGCGGCTTGGTAGAGGATCTCCGACTCAGGGTTCTGAGACTGAACCTCAATGAGGTAATCCTCAGTCAGCGGGGACCCATCGGGCTGGGTGAGCTGATCGGGGGCAGCGGTCTCCTCGGACTGCGGCTCATCATCGGCCACGGCCTCATCGGTCTGCTCCTCGGTGGGACCAGCCTCACCCTCGGCCTCGGCCTCATCCTGGGACCCTTCAGCCCCGTCACCGGAGTCACCGTTCTCGGTATCCCCGGAGTCCTCGGCGTCGTCTTCATCGGACCCTGAGCCGCCCTCCTCATCGGCGATGAGCTCATCGACCCTAGCGTGGATCTCGTCGAAATCCGGGTAGGTGGAGAAGAGATTGCTCGGCAACTCCTGTCCTGCGGTGGAGGGGTAGAGCTCCCCGACGTTACCCGGAGTGTCGAAATCCGGTGAGCCCAGGGTCAGTCGCTGCGGGGTGTGCTCCTGGGCATCGGCGGCCAGATCCAGGAGGCTGCCCAGCTGGTTCTGCGGGATATCGGTTTCGACGATGTTCTCACCGGCAGTCATGATGTCGGTGAACCGGGTCAGCAGGGTCTGCGGGGAGAACTGGCCGATCATCGCCTGCTGGACGCACTGCTGACGCTGCACACGGTTGTAGTCGCTGCTGTAGTCACGGGACCGTGCGTAGTAGAGGGCGTCGTCGCCGTCGAGATCCAAGGTGCCGGGTTCGAACCAACGGTCACCCCATTGGCCGGTCTCCGGATGCGGACCGCGGTGGGGCACCCATCCCTCGGAGTCCACGGTGATGCCGCCCATGGCGTCGATCAGCTGGGAGAAGCCACCCATATCGACCATGACGTACCCATGGATATTGAGGTCAAGAGAACCTCCGACGGCGTCCTTCATCGCCTCCACCCCGGGGTCGCTGGCCTCCGGGTAGAGGTCGGGGTAGTTGTTGTTCACCTCGGTGTAGAGGAAGTTGATGATGCAGTCATTGCCGCAGCTGAAGCCGTCGGGGTACTGCTCCCACAGTGGGGAGTCCTCGGTGAACTGTGCGTTCTGGAAGTTACGGGGAACCGAGATGATGATGGTCTCGGCGGTGTCCTGGTTGACCGAGACCACGTGGATGGAGTCTGGCCGGAGCCCGTCGCGCCCCTCGTCGGCATCTGCGCCCAAGAGCAGGAAGTTATAGCGGCCCTCATCGGCATCCATGGCCGGGCCTTGGCTGAAGATCGCGCCGAGGCCCTGACGTCCCTCGTTGAGCAGGTGGGCGAGGTAGCCCAGGCCGCCTGAGGTCAGCACGGTCAGCAGAATCAGCAGGATCGCGATAATCGGCTTGAACCCGGGTGCCAGCTGCCCGAATCGGATGAGTCTGAAGGTGTCCAACCAGAGCACCAGCCAGCCGATGGCCAACAGCGCGAGGATGATGGCGCCTGCCCACAGCACGAAGGGCTGGGTCAGCGCGGTCAGCAGGGTTCCGCGCATGGTGAAGTACATGGTCACCCCCAGCAGAAGGGTGAACCAGCAGCCGATGGTCACGGCCAGGGCGGCGCGCCCCAGGGACCGGGAGCCGGCTGCGATCTGGGCGCCGCCGGGGATGAAGAGGGTCAGGGCAGTGAGGATCAGCGCGCGTTTGCTGCGCTCGGGGGTGGTGGCCTGCCGCGGGTTGCGCAGGATGTCCTGCTCCCCGTGGAACTGGTGGTAGGTGATAGTGGGGGCGATCATCGCCGTGGATTACCCCGGTAGCTGGTCATCTGGGCGGCCTCATTGCGCAGGGCCTCACCCTTGGCGTGTGCTGCTTCGGAGAGTTCGGCCTGGAACTCGGTGAGCTTCTCCCGCAGGTCGGCGGCGAACTCATCGCTTCCGGCGGCGAGTGTACGCACGGCCAGCAGTCCGGCGTTGCGGGCACCGCCGACAGAGACTGTGGCCACCGGGACACCGGCAGGCATCTGCACGATGGATAGCAGAGAGTCCATACCGTCGAGGTGTTTCAGCGGAACTGGCACACCGATCACTGGCAGCGGGGTGACTGAGGCGAGCATTCCGGGTAGGTGGGCTGCTCCTCCGGCACCGGCGATGATGACCCGGATCCCACGGGTGTGGGCGGTTTTGCCGTAGTCGATCATCTCCTCGGCCATCCGGTGGGCGGAGACGACGTCGGCTTCAAAGGGGATCCCGAATTCCTCCAGGGCCTCTGCCGCGGCTTTCATGACCGGCCAGTCGGAGTTGGACCCCATGACTAGGCCCACCAGGGCGTTCTGGGTCTCGGCGGTGGTGCTCATGTATCAGCCTCGCCTTCGGTGAGAATCTGGGCTACATCGGCTGCAGTCTGCCGGGCGCGGGCCAGCCGGGTCCGGGCAGCCTCATAGGCCTCATCGGCTTTAGTGGTCTGCGCCAATAGGTTGATATGTCCGATCTTGCGCCCCGGTTTGGGGTCCTTGCCGTAGAGGTGGATCTTGGAGGCACCCGAGCGGCGCATGGCCGCGGGCACGGCCGCATGGAGGTCCTGGTTGCTGCCGCCGAGGAGGTTCTTCATCACCACATAGCCGCCGGCACCTCCGGTGACCGATGTGGCACCCAGAGGCAGGTCCAGGACCGCCCGGAGGTGCTGTTCGAATTGGCTGGTGACCGAGCCGTCCATGGTCCAGTGCCCGGAGTTATGTGGGCGCATGGCCAGCTCATTGACGTAGACCCCGGGGGCGATGCCGGCGTCGTCGTCATCTTCTGCGATTTCGAAGAGCTCGACGGCCAGCATCCCGGTCACACCGAGTTTCTCGGCGATGGTGGTCGCAATATGTTCGGCCTCTGCGAGGTGGTCTGCCGAGGTGGCTGGTGCAGGGGCGATCACCTCATCGCAGACCCCGTTGGTCTGGTTGGACTCCACAACTGGGTAGGCCGCAGTTGCTCCTGATGCCCGGCGGGCGACCTGGGCGGAGAGCTCACGGGTATAGGGGACTTTCTGCTCGGCCAGCAGCCCGGTTCCGGCCTCTGCTGCCCGGTCGAACCAGTCCTGGGCTTCTGCGGCGGCCTCGGCGTCGTCGATGATCCGCACACCTTTGCCGTCGTAGCCGCCACGGGGAGTCTTCAGCACCACGGGCCAGCCGGCCTCGGCTGCGAAGCTCTTGAGGTCCTCTGCGGTGTGGACCTCGGCCCATTTGGGGTTGGGCAGCCCGAGGTCCTCCACCGCCTGGCGCATGGCCAGTTTGTCCTGGGCGTAGATGAGTGCCTGGGGCCCGGGGTTCATGGTGATACCGGCCTCGCCCAGTGCGGAGAGCACCTCGGCGGGGACATGCTCGTGGTCGAAGGTCACTGCGTCCAGCCCGCGCGCGAAGTTCAGAACGTCTTCGGGGCTGCGGTAGTCGCCGATCGTGGTGTTCGGGATGACCTGGGCCGCTGAGGCTTCAGGGGTGCCGGCCAGCAGATGCAGCTCGATGCCGAGTTCCACGGCGGCGGGCGCCATCATGCGGGCCAACTGTCCATCACCGAGTACCCCGACTTTGGGCAGAGATGTATTCACAGTCCCCCATTATGCGCCCTTATTCGGATCCCTTCTCAACGCAACACCGGACCCGGCTGGACTCTAGGCATCTGCGGCGCGGCGGTCTACCGTGGAAGTAGCCGGTCCGTCCGCCGGAGAAGGGACAGTCAGCGATGTCACGGTATGTGGTGGTCTTCGATTCCTCCGAGCCCCGTGTGCGCCAGGAGGCTGCACCGGGCCTGTTGAGCGAGCACGGATTGTCCACGGGCAGGTATTTTCCTCGCCTGGGTATTGGGGTGGTTGAGGCCGATGCCGGGCAGATGGCGGCGTTCAGTTCCAGCTGCCGGCAGCAGAATCACACGGTGAGCTTCACCCCGGAGCTGACCTACTACGCGATCAGTCAGCCGCCCGAATCAGGGTTTGAGGACACTGAGGAGTGGACCTGGGGGCTGCAGGCAATCGGTATCTCCACCGCCCAGGAGGCAGGTCTCACCGGCGCGGGGGTGCGGATCGCGGTCCTGGATACCGGTATCAATTCGGGGCATCCGGATTTCAGCGACCGCGCGGTGACCGCGGAGTCCTTCATCGAGGGTGAGGGCCCTGAGGATTCCCACGGTCACGGCACTCATTGCATCGGGACTGCCTGTGGCCCCTGGCAGCCTGGTTCTGGTCCCGGGTATGGGGTCGCCCCCGGTACGGAGATCTTCTCCGGGAAAGTCCTTGGCGCTGATGGGTCGGGGTCGGATACTTCGATCCTGGCCGGTATCGACTGGGCTCTGGAGAATGACTGTCAGATCATCTCGATGTCCTTGGGTGCTGATGTGCGTGAGGTGCATCAGCCCTATGTGACTGCCGGCCGACGTGCCCTGGAGAACGGTTCGCTGATTGTGGCGGCTGCTGGGAATAACGCTCAGCGCAGCGCCGGTGACCAAGGTTTCGTCGGCGCCCCGGCGAACAGCCCCCATATTATGGCTGTCGCCGCGCTCGACGCCGACCTGCAGGTGGCCGATTTCTCTGCTCGGTCCCTCCCGGAGGAGGGTGGGGAGGTCAATCTGGCAGCCCCAGGGGTGGATGTGCACTCAGCCTGGACTGGTCAGGAGGCCTCCCGGTCAGAGAGTGGAACCTCCATGGCGGCCCCGCATGTTTCCGGTATCGCTGCACTGATCTGTGAAAGCTCCGGGCTCCGCGGTGAGGAGCTCTGGGAGGCACTCATCAGCGAGGCTGCGGCCCTGCCGGACCAGGAGACTGAGGACGTCGGCGCGGGGCTCGCACAAGTTCCGGAGTAAGTGATGCCGAAGCAGCAATGGGTAGTAACCGTCGACGATGAGCATCTGAGCCGACTCAGCAGTATCGCCGCCGAGTTGGAGGCCGCGGGTCTGACTGTTGATCGTGTCCTGAAGAGCCTCGGTCAGATCACCGGTTCAGCAGATATCGACGACGACGCCGCAGCCACTTTCAGGAGCACGCTCGCCTCCACAGATGGTGTGATCTCAGTCGATAACAGCCAGCAGTACCGCATCAACTCCGCGGAGCAATAAGCACTACTCCCCTGTTGTGCCGGCGAGGTGTTTGAGCAGGCCTGCCAGCGTCATACTGCTGGGCGGCAGCGCGGTATTGAGCTGTTCACGGCTGAGGCCGCTGGCCTTTATGCGCAGGGTCTGCCTGTGGAAGTCCAGGAACCCGGTGAGCAGTTCCAATTCGCTTCCGGTCAGTGGTGGGTGACTGCGCTGTTCGGCAGCTGTCGTGACGGCGTCGTCGCTCATGGTGGTCTCCTCCTGTGCTTCACACTCCAGCCCCAGCCGAGCCTGGCACCGATGGGTTGGGGATAATGAGGGGAAACGGATACTGAGGGAGGACGATGACGCCGAAGAGGGCCGGGGGCGGGGAACCAGCCGAGAACTATGTGGAGGCACTGCGTAAGGGGGTGCCGTTCCGCAATGAGGACGGTGTGCTGGAGTACCCCACGATGAGCAGCCGGCCCCAGCCGAATTTTGTCCTGGATCCACTGCACCGTTTCCTGCTGATCGGCAGTGTGGTGACGACTGTCGCCTATACGCTTTTTATCTGGATTCGGATCCCCGGGATGCCGGATGAGGTGCCGATGCATTTCGCCGCCGATGGGTCGGTCAACCGTTATGGCTCACCGATGGAGATGATCGGCCTGTCCATTCTGATGATGGTCACTATCCTCGGCTGTGCTGTGTTGGCCCGTTTCCCAAGGGTCTATAACTACGGGTTCGGCAAGATCACCGAGGACAACATCCAGGCTCACTATAAGAACGGCGTTCAGATGATGGTCTGGACGGTCTTCTCCATGACCGTTCTGTACATCATTGCCTTGGGTAGCACGGCCGGCGACTGGGCGATGAGTCCAGCAATCTGGCTTGCAATGGTTTTGATGCTCGGCTCGATGGGCTACTTCATTCTGCGCATGTCCAAGCTCTAGCGGTGCTCCGCTCAGGCGGCCGCCGGGCGTGTTTCTTCGCTCCCCTCACCAAGGGCTGGGGGATCTGCGTTGGGTGGTGGGAGGTAGCCGTGGGATTTGAGTCTGTGGTGTCTGCGGCAGAGTGCCCAGAGGTTGGAACCAGACGTGGGTCCGGCTCGCTCGTAGGGGATCTGATGGTCCAGATCAGATCGTTCGGCGGGGATGGTGCAGCCGGTGGCTTGGCAGATCCCGTCGCGGAAGATGATCGCGTCCCGTAATCGTTCGGGGGCGAACCGTCCGTTGTAAACGATGCTGAGGATATCCCGGTCGGCACGTCGCTGGTTTGTGCGGGTGCCAGCGGTGTACCACTCATGCTCGGCCTCGGGATCAGCTGCCACCTTCCTGATGTCTGAGGCGAGGATGACGGTGGCCCGATCTGCGCTGATGGCGGGTTCCTCTGATTCTCCGGTGAGCGTCTCTTGGGGGACCATGACGCAGATCTTTGCGGAGATTGGTGCGCTGTAGCAGTGGCCATCCCGGAGCCATGCGCTGAGCAGATCGGCCTCCCGCTGGCGGATGGTCCGGTCATCGACCCCGCCGGTGGTGTTCTCGGGGTCGTGGTCCTGATACCGGGCATCATGATCCACCGGCATGGTCTCGCCCATTCCCACTGCGGCCGGATGAGGTCCCTCGGCGACCTGGTGAGGCCTTAGTCGGTCAGTAGGCACTCCTGCTGCGGCGAAGGCCGGCGGCTGGTCAGTGTCTTTTGGCTGTGCACGGTTCATACCCCGGGCCGCTGCATTTACCTTCTTCTCAATGGCCTTGGCCTCAATCGTGGGGATGAAGAGTTCAACCAGGCTCATGCCTTCTCCGAAGTGGGTAAAGGTCACAGACCGACGGTCTTTAGCGTCCTCGGCTGCCTCGTTGAAGAGCTCCATATCCAGTTCGGGGATCCTGCGGATAATCCAAGACCGCAGCTCGGTGGGTGTCTTTCCCGGGGCGATGTCGACCAGTTCCTCGTCAATGATCTCTAAGAGGTCGTCTCGGTGAATGAGCGGGAGGGTCTCCACAGCGGCCTTGCGCAGATTGGTCAGGGCAATGGCACCACAGCGGAAGGCTTTCCAGAACTTCGGCAGATGTTCACGGACGTATTCGGCGGCATTGAGTACTGCGGTGGCCTGCTGGTCACTCATCCCCAGCAGGAGTCCGGCATGCCGGTTGGCCTGGCGATTATTTGCAGCTCGTACATGGGGGTTCTCGCCCATGGTTTCTTTCCACCGGGTCCCACGATGGGTGAGGAAGTGCTCGATAGAGGCAGCCGTTGCACGGTTGGCGTCAATGATGGATTCCCAGGCAGCTTCGAGTTCCTCATCACCGATGAGGTGAGAGGCACGCTCCGGAATCTCCGGGCGGGGAAACTGCTGTTCATCCTTCATAAAAGCCACGCTACCCCTGGGGGTGGACATGCCCAGATACCAGGCAAGCCACCCTTCCTAGACCACTGTTTAGCTTCATGATTCCACTGTATGAGGGGGTCCGGACATGCCGGTGTTCCACCCGAGAACAGGGGGTTCTCAGGACGTGGAATCACCCGTTTCAACTCCATACGTTAACGCTATATGGAACCCTGGACACGCCGATGTTCCGGATGAGGATTCCATATCCATTTCGACCCCAATTTTAATGGCATGTTCAGAGCCGGTCATATCTTCAAGGCTGAGGCCAGCAGGGCATGAAAGGAGCTGATCGCTTTCACAATGACGAGACCTCTTTATTCCTCCTCGCGACGATTCAATCGTTCGGCTCCCACTCCCCCACTGGAAACTGGTCAGATCTGTATTGAGATCCGAGTTGCAGGGTTGAACCCCGTGGACTGGCAGATCGTGGAGTCGGAGGAACTCAGCTCAGCCTTCGGACTCAGCCTCCCCTCGGGCTTCGGCAATGATTTCGCCGGCGTCGTCGTTGAACTAGGTCCCGGTGTCACCCGGTGGAAGGTGGGTGACCGCGTCTACGGCGGTGCACGGGGAGCCGCAGTCGCAACCTCTGTGGTGCTGGACGAGCATCATCGCAGCCTGCACCGCACTCCCGATCAGCTCAGTGACCTCACTGCTGGAGTACTCGATATCGCCGGCCGCACCGCCTCTGCGGTAGCCGATGCCCTGAGCTCCCAGCCGGGGCCAGGGTAATCGGAACTGGTTCAAAGGCCTCGTTCCAGAACATCCGCGCTCTCGGAGCAGAACCGGTGGCCTATGGTTCTGAGCTAGCTGAATCACTCCGGGGGCTCGGCCCCATATCAGCGGCCGCGGATCTCCACGGCATAGCCACTGCCGAGACTGCTCTAGGCCTGGGTGTGCCGGCCGAGCGAATCCTCACGATCGAGGCTGAAGACCCACCGCCGGGCGTACTGGCCGTCAACGGTTCCGATGCCAGGGCCGATGCCCTGGAGGAACTCGCCGAGCTCATCATTGCCGGTCAGATCCGAATTCCCATTGCCGCGCGGTTCGAACTGGCGGACTTCGCCGAGGCAGTTGCCTTGCAGCGCAGCCGTCATGCCCACGGCAAGGTGGCTATCGAGATCAGTCGACCATAAGACTCAGTCGGTGTAGGACTGCCATTTCTTGCGGTGGTGCTCGGTCTCCACGATCCGAACGGTCCCGGACTTCGAGCGCATCACAATCGACTGGGTGCTCACGTGATCGCCGCGGTAGCGGACACCGCGCAGGAGGTCGCCGTCGGTGATACCGGTGGCTGCGAAGTAGCAGTTGTCACTGGCCACCAGTTCCTCGGTGGTCAGGATCTTGTCCACATCGTGGCCGGCGTCGATCGCCTTCTGCTTCTCCTCATCGTCCTTCGGTGCCAGCCGTCCCTGGATAACACCGCCGATGGCGCGGATCGCGCAGGCGGTCACAATGCCCTCCGGGGTTCCGCCGGTGCCCATGAGTACATCCACGCCGGTTCCGGGCCGGGCAGCTGCGATACCGCCGGCGACATCGCCGTCCATAATGAATCGGGTCCGAGCCCCGGCCTCCCGGATCTCCTCCACCAGCTTGGAGTGACGGGGACGATCCAGCACGCAGACGTTGAGCTGGTCGATGGTCTTACCGGTGGCCTTGGCGATCAGATGCAGGTTCTGCTTCACCGGCAGCCGCAGATCCACCATGTCAGCGGCCTCGGGACCGGTGACCAGTTTGTCCATATAGAACACTGCCGAGGGGTCGAACATGGACCCGCGTTCAGCCACTGCCAGCACGGCCAGGGCGTTGTCATAGCCCAGGGCGGTCAGCCGGGTGCCATCAATGGGATCCACCGCCACATCTGCCTCGGGCCCGGCACCGTTGCCGACCCGCTCGCCGTTGTAGAGCATCGGGGCCTCATCCTTCTCGCCCTCACCGATGACCACAACGCCATTGAGATTCACGGTGTCCAGCAGCGAGCGCATCGCATCCACTGCCGCACCGTCTGCACCGTTCTTATCCCCCTTGCCGACCCAGGCACCGCCGGCGATCGCGGCGGCCTCGGTGACGCGGACAAGTTCCAGAGCCAGGTTGCGGTCCGGCTCATCATCACCCACGGCAAGCCGGGGGTTCAGGTGTGAGAAGTCGTCGTCGCGCGTTGCGGTCTCTGCGGTCACTGTTGTCCACCTCAAAGGTCTCGGGGCACCTGACGTCCTCGTCAGGCTGACTCCAGCATATCGACACCCCGCTAATGAGAGAATGAAGGACGTGACTGACCAAAAAGAGGCACCCGTTAAGATCACCGAATCGCAGGCCAAACGGCTCCGTACTCCCATGATGGGAATGATCATCACCATGGTGGTGCTCACCGGCGGATTGGCAGCCCTGTGGTTCATCAACCCCGAACCCGATGTGACCTACACCCGGGATGAGAACGTCAAGGTTGAGGCCTGGTACATCTCCTTGGAAATGCAGCAGGAGCTCGAGGGTGTCCCCGAGGAGGAGGCCGCTGAGCTGGATCCCTTCATCGCCATCGCCCCTGAAGTTCCCGAGGGCTGGACCGCCAATTACACCCGCTGGGGCCCGGTGGCTGACCACGGTGTGCGTGCCTGGGAGGTCGGCTACACCACCGATGCGGTGGACTTCCTCGGTTTCGCCCAGACCGATGAGGCCACTGAGGCCTGGGTCAACTGGGAGACCGAACAGGCTCAGCCCACCGGCACCGCAACCTTCGCCGGATTGGAGTTCGAGGTCCGCGATGAGGGCTCCCGCCAGTACTTCGTGCTCGATGCGGAGAATAACGACGTCGACGGCACTACAGTTGTGATCAGCACCGACGCCGGCGAGGACGAGATCGAGTCCGGCATCACCGCTATTGTTGAAGCTCTCGGCCAGGAAGTGGAGCAGCCCTCCGAGGATGAGCTCGAGGACCTGGAACTGAGCGAGGACCAGATTGAGGAGTTGATGGAGCTTGAGTCAGCAGACGGTGAATGAGCGCAGCCAGCCCAACCCCGCGGAGGCCTGGCAGCTGCTCAAAGAGGGTAATGAACGCTTCGTCACCGGCGATGTCGCCCACCCCAACCAGAATGCTGCCCGGCGTTCCTCACTGACTGAATCCCAGCATCCGATGGCGGTGATCTTCGGCTGCTCGGACTCCCGACTGGCCGCTGAGATCATCTTCGACGTCGGCCTCGGCGATGTCTTCGTCATCCGCACCGCCGGTCAGGTGATCGACGATGCCGTACTGGGTTCGGTGGAGTTCAGCGTTGATGCCCTGCAGGTCCCGCTGATCGTGGTGCTCGGCCATGACTCCTGCGGCGCAGTCTCCGCCACCCTGGGTGCTGCCGAGCAGGGTGAGATGCCCAGCGGCTATGTCCGCGCATTGGTTGAGCGCATCCTCCCCTCAGTGCTGGCTGCCCAGCAGGCCGGGGTAGCCGGGGTCAATGAGACCGTTGAGGAACACGTCAAACAGACCGCCACCCGCCTGACCGAACAGTCCCGAGTCCTCCACGATGCGGTGGCCGAGGGCCGCACTGCTGTTGTCGGTGTGACCTACCGCCTGGCCGAGGGCCGGGCCGATGTCGTCTCCACGATCGGAAACCTCTGAAGTAGAGCCGTGATTCAGTTCATCAGCCAGCTGCTGACCTCCGGTGATCCGGGTGAGGTGGTGGCTGGTGTTGTGCTTCTTCTCGGCGGTGCTGCCTTCGCCGTCTGCGGTACGGCTCTGGCGTATATCGATGCCCAGGAGCATCGGCTGCCCAACCGGATCGTCTACCCTTGGGCGGCGCTGACCTTCGGCCTGCTGATCCTGGTCAGCTTTCTGCTCAATGACCCCATCGGCCTGGGCCGGGCCGTGCTGGCAGGACTTGGCTGGGGTGTGCTGTTTCTGCTGGTGCGGCTGGCCTCCCCGAAGTCCATCGGGATGGGCGATGTGAAGCTCAGTGTGGTGTTGGGCCTCTACACCGGGTTCCTGGGCTGGGAGGTCTTCGCCGCGGGTCTGGTGATCTCGTTCCTGCTGGGCGGACTGGTCTCCCTGGCCCTGCTGATCAGCCGCCGGGCCTCATCACATACCCGGATCGCCTTCGGCCCCTTCCTGATCCTGGGCTCTGCGCTGGCTCTGATGTTCAGCTGAGCCGGACTCCGCATAGGGTTGAGGGGTGGCTACCCCGGAATACATCAAAGACCTCCGCACTCAGATCGGGCATCAGGAACTCTTCCTGCCGGCTGTCACTGCAGTCGTACTGAAAAGGACCGACGACGACGGCACCGAGCTGGAGACTCCTGAGGTCCTGTTGGTCAAACGGTCCGATGACGGCCGCTGGGGTGCAACTGCCGGCATTCTGGAACCCGGTGAGGAACCGGCCGCCGCGGCCGCCCGGGAGGTCCAGGAGGAGACCACGGTCCTCGCCGAGCCGGTGCGGGTCACCGGGGTCAGTGACCACGGCCAGGTGGTCTACCCCAATGGGGATGCCTGCCGATTCCTGGATATCGCCTTCGAACTGAAGTACCGCAGCGGGGAGCCTGCCCCCGGGGATGACGAATCCACTGCTGCGGCCTGGTATCCGGTGGATCAGCTGCCTGAACCCTTCGTGGAGCAACACCGCGAGCGCATCCGCTGGGCCCTGGATTCAGGGGCCCCAGGCCAGTTCAAGGACTAGCTGTAGTTCCTCGACACGTTGTGAACGGTCCGTGAGTTAAACAGAGACCTCCGGTATCGGTGTGTG
>NZ_JABAHY010000010.1 GCF_012641515.1 Nesterenkonia sedimenti
GCCCCTTGACTCGACACACCTCCACGCTCAACCGCGAATGGCCCGATTACTGCAACCCGCGCTGAAACGAAACCTACCGCTCTCGCGACACCCTCAGTAGACCCTGCAGCCCTTTGCCCAACGCCGAGGCGAACCCCTCCTGAGCGTGGGTGTTGAACTCGGGGGCGAGGATGCGTGCTGCGGCTTCTGCTACCTCAGGGTCCTCATCCGGGGCATCGGCACGGAGCCAAATGATGATGGTTGCCTGGAGTTGCTCACACCATTGGCGGGTTGCTGCGCTAAGACTGGGTAGCACAGCGACCGCGGGGTCAGCCAGCAGTCGGATCAGTGCTTGACCTTCGGCCCTCGTGAAGAGCCGCTCCAAGGCGGAGGTGACCACTCTGGCAGGGTCGGACTGGGTTTCATCGTCGTCACCTGTGGCTGTTCGGAGTGCGTATTGGCCTTCGAGGAAGGCGGTACTGAACCCCCGAGGTGCCACCTATGCCTACTTCGTCTGCTCAGGACGCGCAACCAAACGCACCCCCTGCACCCGGAGAGCCGTACCCGTTCATCTGGCAGAACGGCTGGTGGAGGACGCCTACGCCTCGATCACCATCAGCGAGGAGACCTATCAGAGCGTCGCGGCGAAGATTAGTGCGGCCTTCGACAAGCGCACCGCCGACCGAGACCAGGAAATCGCGGACCTGCAAGCTAACCGTGCACGCCTGGAAGCAGAGTCCGACAAGCTGCTGGCCGCGCACTTCGCTGACGCCATCGACCTAGCCACCTTGAAGCGCCACCAAGACCGCATCCGGGCTGGACACGATAAGCACAGCAGCAGCGCCCGGGCCTTCCTCCACAACTCTCTGCAACTGCTCACAGACGCCCAACGAATGTATGCCAGTTCAGATGACGGCAACCGCAGACTGGCGAACCAGGCCTTCTACACGCGCCTAGAAATCACCGAGGACGAAGAACTCCGGCCCCAGCTTGCTGAGCCCTTCGCCACCATCACCAACGAAGGCAGGAAACCGAAACGGGAACAAGCCACATCCGCTGATGTCGCCTGTTCCCGTAACGAACATTGGGTGGAGGCTAGGGGACTCGAACCCCTGACATCCAGCTTGCAAAGCTGGCGCTCTACCAACTGAGCTAAGCCCCCGTGAAGGGTATTTATTTATCGACCCGATCGGTGGCCTGATCCCAGACCTGTCGGGTTTCTTCCGACTTCCGCCACTCGCGGTAGACCAAGTATCCGGTCACACCGGCTGCTACTACAAGTAGACGTTTCATCGTGGGCGTACGAGGACTTGAACCTCGGACCTCATCGTTATCAGCGATGCGCTCTAACCGCCTGAGCTATACGCCCTAAACCTCTTCAAGGGGCCGCCCCGGAGAGCGACCACTCTACGTTACACCAGCTTCCCGCCGAGCAACAAATCGGGACAAGCTCAGTCGTCGGTAAGGGTTACGCCAATACCGCCGACCAGCGAGGCCGAAAGGTTGTACAGCACTGCCCCCAGCATCGAGATCACTGTCAGCAGCACGACATTGACCACCGCAATGATCGTCGCAAAGGAGGCAATCTGACCCACCGTCACCATCTCTTCGACAGCGAAGGTAGTTCCACCGCCTTCAGGGCCCAGCAGCTGTGCACCGAGATCGTTGACCCGGTCGAAGATGCCGGTCAGCTCCATCATCGACCACAGGGTCACCGCTGCGACAACCAGCATGATGCCCAGTGCCACTGAGAGCAGGAAGCTCATCTTCAGCACTGACCAGGGGTCCACCTTGGAGACAAGCAGACGAGCCTTACGGACCTTCGCCTTCGGAGTGGGCCGAACCAGCGGCTGCTGGGGGCGTCCACCATTGGGGCGGGGACCAGCCGGACGCGGACGTCCCTGCGGCCGGGTCTGCTGTTTCCCGGTGGTGGGCTTAGGCCGCGGTGCCTGTGGGCGCGGACGTGGCGCGCCCTGGGCGGGAGCGCCTACAGCCTGGGTAGCGTTGGGGTCCTGCTCAGGCTTGATGGCAGGAATATTCGTCAGCGTCGCACCACGGGGCCTCGGGGCGGGGAAGCGGCTCTTGGCGTCGGAAGAGCCCTGCTGGCTTCCCGTCTCGCCGTTGCTTTCGCTCACTGCAGACCTCCATGGGCGGGATACGTCGTGTACATCGAGAGATAACGGTACTGCATCTGGCTAGTCTGAGCTTCCAGAATTCTGAACCCCAGCTTCAGGTGTTGCCGCATCGTTACCGTCTTCTTCTTCACCTTCGGCGGCTTCAAGGGTTTCACCAGATGCTTTGGCGACCTTGAGAATACGGTCATTCTTTCGCGGTTTGGCGAAAATCACACCCATAGTGTCACGTCCGCGGGGCGGAACACCGGATACGGGGGAGCGGACAACGTTGCCGGAGTTCATCACAACCAGGACTTCGTCATCCTCTTCGACGACCATCGCGCCAACGAGGTCACCGCGGTCCTCGACGAATTTGCCGACCTTGATGCCCAGGCCGCCACGGCCCTGGACCCGGTAGTCATCCACATGGGTGCGTTTGGCATAACCGCCCTCGGTGACGATGAAGACATAGGAGTCAGCACTGACCACATCAGCGGTCAGCAGCTCATCGTCCTCACGGAACTTCATACCGGTCACACCGGAGGTGGCCCGGCCCATGGGGCGCAGGGCCTCATCGGTTGCAGTGAAGCGCAGGGACTGACCGCGCCGGGAGACCAGCATGAGGTCGTCCTCGGCGGAGATCAGTTTCGCCGAGACCAGTTCGTCCTCTTCGCGTAGGTTGATGGCGATCACACCGGCCTGGCGGGGAGAGTCGTAGTCGGTGAGCTTGGTCTTTTTCACCAGACCGGATTTGGTAGCCAGCACGAGGTAGTCGGCGTCGTCGTAGTTCTTCAGGGTCAGCACCCCGGCGATGTGTTCATCGGGCTGGAAGGCCACGAGGTTGGCCACATGCTGTCCCTTGGAGTCACGTCCGGCCTCCATGAGGTCGTAGCACTTAGTGCGGTAGACCCGGCCGAGGTTGGTGAAGAACAGGATCCAGTGGTGGGTGGTGGTGACGAAGAAATGCTCGACGACGTCGTCGGCTCGCAGCTGGGCGCCACGGACACCCTTACCGCCACGGTGCTGGGCCCGGTAGTTGTCGATCTTGGTGCGCTTGACGTAGCCGTCGCGGGTGATGGAGACGACCACATCCTCTTCGGGGATGAGGTCTTCCATGGACATATCGCCGTCGTAACCACGGACGATGTGGGTGCGGCGGTCATCGCCGAACTTCTCGACGATGGCGCCGAGCTCCTCGCCGATGATCTGGCGCTGGCGGTCCTCGCTGGCCAGGATCTCCTTGAAGTCGGCGATCATGCGCATCAGCTCGTCGTATTCGTCCTGGAGGCGCTTCCGCTCCAGGCCGACCAGGCGGCGCAGCTGCATATCGACGATGGCGGTGGCCTGTTCGTCGTCGATGTCCAGCAGTTTCTTCAGGCCTTCGCGGGCCTCATCCACGCTGGCTGAGCCGCGGATGGTCTCGATGACCCGGTCGATATCGTCGAGGGCCTTGAGCAGACCGACTTTGATATGCGCCTCGGCCTCGGCCTTGGCCAGCCGGAACCGGGTGCGCCGGACAATGACATCGATCTGGTGCATCACCCAGTGGTGGACGAAGGCGTCCAGGGAGAGGGTTCGCGGCACCCCGTCGACCAGGGCGAGCATATTGGCGGAAAAGTTCTCCTGCAGGGAGGTGTGCTTATAGAGGTTGTTCAGGACCACCTTGGCCACAGCGTCGCGCTTGAGCACGATCACCAGGCGCTGACCGGTACGGCCGGAGGACTCATCACGGATCTCGGCGATGCCGCCGATCTTGCCGTCCTTGACCAGGGCGGCGATCTTCCGGGCCAGAGCATCGGGGTTGGCGTGGTAGGGCAGCTCGGTGACCACCAGACAGGTGCGGCCAGCGATCTCCTCGACGTTGACCACTGCGCGCATGGTGATGGAGCCGCGGCCGGTGCGGTAGGCATCCTCAATCCCGCGGGTGCCCAGGATCTGGGCGCCGGTGGGGAAGTCAGGTCCTTTGACGCGTTCCAGCAGGGCCTCGAGCAGTTCCTCACGGGTGGCCTGGGGGTTCTCCAGGTACCACTGGACACCGGAGGCGACCTCGCGCAGGTTATGCGGCGGGATGTTGGTGGCCATACCCACTGCGATACCGGAGGAGCCGTTGACCAGCAGGTTCGGGAACCGGGAGGGCAGAACGACGGGTTCCTGCTGCTTGCCGTCGTAGTTGTCCTGATAGTCGACGGTGTCCTCGTTGATATCCCGGACCATCTCCATGGCCAGCGGGGCCATCTTGGTCTCGGTGTAACGGGGGGCAGCTGCGCCGTCGTCGCCGGGGTTGCCGAAGTTACCCTGACCGGCAGCCAGGGGGTAGCGCATCACCCAGTCCTGGATAAGGCGGACCAGGGCATCGTAGATCGCGGAGTCGCCGTGGGGGTGGTACGAACCCATGACATCGCCGACGACGCGGGCGCATTTGTTGAAGCTGCGGTCCGGGCGGTAGCCGCCGTCGTACATCGCGTAGAGCACGCGGCGGTGCACGGGCTTGAGGCCGTCGCGCACATCCGGCAGGGCACGGCCGACGATCACGGCCATGGCGTAGTCCAGGTAGGACCGCTTCATCTCGGTCTGGAGGTCGACCTGGCGGATCCGGTCGCCGGCGGCCAGTGCGGTGGGGATATCAGCGGGAGCGTCCGGGGTTCCGGAGTTCTCAGTATTCTCAGTCACGAATTAAGAGCTCTTTCTCAGATGTCGAGGAAACGGACGTCCTTGGCGTTCTGCTGGATGAAGCCACGGCGGGATTCGACGTCTTCACCCATGAGGATGGAGAAGATCTCATCAGCGGCGGCGGCATCCTCCATGGATACCTGCAGCAGAGTCCGGTTATCGGGGTCCATTGTGGTCTCCCACAGTTCGGAGTAGTCCATCTCACCGAGACCCTTGTACCGCTGGATGCCCAGTTCCTTGGGAAGTTTCCGCCCGGCGGCCCGTCCCTTGGTCAGAGCCTCGTCCCGTTCGGCGTCGGTGAAGACGTAGTCGGGGTCGCCGCCGGTCCACTTGATCTTGTACAGCGGCGGCTGGGCGAGGTAAACGTAGCCGTGCTCGATCAGCGGCCGCATATAGCGGAACAGCAGGGTGAGCATCAGGGTGGTGATGTGCTGGCCGTCCACATCGGCATCGGCCATCAGCACGATCTTGTGGTACCGGAGTTTGGCGATGTCGAACTCCTCGCCGATACCGGTGCCGAAGGCGGTGATCATGGACTGGACTTCCTGGTTGCCCAGGGCCTTATCCAGCCGTGCCCGTTCCACGTTGAGGATCTTGCCGCGCAGCGGGAGGATCGCCTGGGTGCGGGGGTTGCGGCCTCGTTTGGCCGAACCGCCTGCGGAGTCACCCTCTACGAGGTAGATCTCGGATTCGCTGGGGTCCTTGGAGGAGCAGTCGGCGAGTTTGCCGGGCATACCGAAGGTCTCCAGCGGGGACTTCCGACGGGCCTGCTCACGGGCCTTGCGTGCGGCAAGCCGGGCCTGGGCGGCCGACTGGGCCTTGCGGATGATGTCTTTGGCGGTGGAGGGGTTCCGTTCCAGCCAGTCGCCGAGGTATTCGTGGACAACACCCTGGACGAAGCCGCGGGCCTCGGAGTTGCCGAGTTTGGTCTTGGTCTGACCCTCGAACTGTGGTTCGGAGAGTTTCACGGAAATCACCGCGGTGAGACCCTCACGGATGTCCTCACCGGTGAGGTTCTCTTCCTTCTCCTTGATATAGGCCTTATCCCGGCCGTAGCGGTTGACCAGTGCGGTCAGCGCGGAGCGGAAGCCTTCCTCGTGGGTGCCGCCCTCGTGGGTGTTGATGGTGTTGGCGTAGGTGTGGACCGACTCCGAGTAGGTCAGGGTCCACTGCATGGCGACCTCCGCGGCGATGCCGCGCTCTTCGTCCTCTGCCTCGAAGGCGATGACGTCATCGTGGACGTTCTCGGCCTTTTTGGTGGAGTTCAGGTGCTTGACGTAGTCGAGCAGGCCGTCGTCGTACTGGTAGACCACCACCCGGCCGGCGCCCTTCTCCTCGGCGATGGCGTCTGTGCCCTCACCGGGTTCTGCCGGCTCTGCCTGTTCTGCAGAGTCCACCTCGGCTTCGTCATCGTGCTTTTCGACGATCTCATCGGCGACGACGACGTTCTCTTCGATCTGCCGCTCATCCCGCAGGGTGATTCGCAGACCCTTATTGAGGAAGGCCATCTGCTGGAACCGGGCGCGCAGAGTTTCGAAGCTGAACTCGACGGTGTCGAAGATCTCGGGGTCTGGGTAGAAGACCTGGGTGGTGCCGGTGGTGCTGACCTCTTTGCCCTGGGTCAGCTGCTGGACGGTCTTACCGCCCTCGGCGAAGGCGATGTTCCATTCGTGGCCCTGCCGGTGGACGGTGGTCTCGACCTTGCGGGAGAGCGCGTTGACCACGGAGATGCCCACACCGTGGAGACCGCCGGAGACTGCGTAGCCGCCGCCGCCGAACTTACCGCCGGCGTGCAGCACTGTCATCACGACCTCGACAGTGGGCATGCCTTCGGTGGGGTGCATATCCACCGGGATGCCGCGCCCGTCGTCCTCAACCCGGACGCCGCCGTCGGCCTGCAAGGTGACCTGGATGTGTGAGCAGTACCCGGCCAGGGCCTCATCCACCGAGTTGTCGACCACCTCGTAGACCAGGTGGTGCAGGCCCCGTTCGCCGGTGGAACCGATGTACATACCCGGACGTTTCCGGACCGCCTCGAGCCCCTCGAGGACGGTGATATCGGATGCGCCGTAGTTACCGTCTGCTATGTCCTGTTCGCTCACTCTGCCATTCTACCGGCTGAAGCCCCGATTCCTGCATTTCTGAGCCGGTTTCGCGGCCCTTACATAGCTCTAGGAGACTCCAGAAGGCCTCTGGGACCGATCCGCACACCGCTTAATGGGGCTGTGATCGGGTATCGGGCTCTCAGTGCGGCAAATCGCAAGACAGCTAGTTCTTGTAAAGACGGTGGGTTCCCCTCCGGTGCGAACCCTCCTCCTTCACTCGCCGATCCGCCTTCGGCGGAGTCGGCTCCTCACAAGAGATCCTCCGGGTTCGCACCTCCGACCCACCGCCTTACGTTGTTATGCCAGGGCGGAGGGGCACCCACAGTCCTCATGGCCTAGCCGTAAGTATCGCGGGGGCCGCGGCCGCCGCGGACGGAGTAGCGGCCGCGTTTCCAGTTGGGCACCTGGGGTCCACGGATGTCGATATCGGTGACGATCCCCTTGCCGAGCTCACCTTCGAGCACATTCATCAGTTTGGACTTCATGAGTTTGAGGTTCGTGGCCCAGGCGGTGGAATCACAGATCACGACGACGACGCCGTCCTCAAACTTCTCGGGTTTGCAGTGCTCAGCAATGGCCTCCCCGACCAGCTGCTCCCACCGGCTGATCACCGAGCCGACAGCTACTGGAGCGCTCCACCCTCGGGTGCGCACCAGGGTTTTCAGGGACTCTCCGATGGGTTTGGGGTCCCGCAGATCACCGGTTTGGGCCTTGGATCGCGAGCGTGGGGCAGCAGTCTGGCGTGGATTTCCCTGCAATGAGGTGTTCTTCGGAGGTTTGCGCAGTCGGGTCTCGCCGCGCTCCTCAGCGGCTTTCCGAAACCGGTTGAACAGCTCTGAGGCAGCATCCTGAGGTGGTGCATGCTCCTCCGGTGCAGCTGTGCCATTAGAATTCACACCGGGGGTTGGTCCCTCTGTGTGGTTATCACTCATGACTCATCTTCACCTCCCTGGATGGGAGCGGCTGTACTGATCTGGTCTGTGGATTCCACACGGTAAGCATTGGCCAGCAGCTTCTCAGGGACATCATCATCCACTGCGGCAGTGACGATCAACTGTTCGGCGCCGGTGGCGAGATCGGCGAGTCGACGACGACGACGTGCATCCAGCTCGGCGAAGACATCGTCGAGAATCAGGATCGGCTGGGAACCCTCTGAAGGGTCGTCATCGAGCATCACTCGATAGGTGGCCAGGCGCAGGGCCAGGGCGAAGGACCAAGTTTCACCATGGGAGGCGTATCCCTTCACCGGGGTGGTGTCCAGGGTAAAGGCGATATCGTCGCGATGCGGTCCGACCAGGGTCAGTCCGCGTTCGTGTTCCTTCTTCCGTCCCTCCTGCAAGGCGGTGAGCATCAACTCGGCTAGCTCTTCGGCACTTGCGTTCTCCAGCTGATCATCGGTCTCGGCACCGGTGTCCCCGGCGTCGTCGTCCTCATCGTGCCCGGTCAGCGAGCAGAGGTAGCGCAGCCGGGCTGTGCGGACAGAATCCGAGAGATCCTGATACGCCTGGGCGGTATGGGGACGCAGATTCCGCAGCATCTCCAGCCGCGCCTTCAGCAGGCGGGCGCCGGTTTCTGCCAGCTGCTGATCCCAGACCGCCAGTGTTGATTCATGGGTGGGAGTGAATCCCTCATAGCGGATGGATTTCAGCAGGGCATTGCGTTGGCGCAGAACCTTCTCATAGTCCTGACGCAGCCGGCCCAGGGTCGGACGCAGCTGCACCGCGAGAGTGTCCAAGAGACGACGACGGACCGAGGGGGAGCCCTTGATCAGCTCCAGGTCCTCAGGCGCGAAGAGGACAGTTCGCAGGGTCCCTAAGATTTCGGTGGCACGGACAGCTGAGCCACGGTTGATCCGTGCCCGGTTGGCCTTGCCGGGGTTGATCTCGACTTCCAGGAATGCGGACTGGTTACCGCGGTGAGCCTCTGCGCGGATGAAGGCCTGCTGGGTGCCGTGGCGGACCAGGGGTCCATCCTGGGTGACCCTATGTGAGGAGAGACTTGAGAGGTAGCCGACAGCTTCGGCGATATTGGTCTTGCCAACGCCGTTGTAGCCCAGCAGAACATTGGGGCCGGGCTGGAAGATCAGCTCGGCATCGTCATAGCTGCGAAAGTTCTGGAGCCTCAGATGGGAAAGCCGCATAGGCGGTGGACCTGGGGTTTGTGGATTACTGGTCCATCATGCGGACTGGCATCAGGAGGTACCGGAAGTCCGTGGTGTTCTCGCCGTCGGGGGTCTCCTGGCCGGTGATCATGGCCGGTTTCGGGGCGGAGACGAAGGAGAACCGCAGGTACTCAGTGTCGATCACGTTGAGACCTTCGTTGAGGTAGGCGGGGTTGAACCCGACAGTGATGGCCTCGCCGTTGAGCTGGGCGTTGATGACTTCAGAGGCGGAGGCGTTGTCATCCACACCGGCATCCAGAGTGACCTGGTTGTCGTCAGTGAACTGCAGACGTACCGCACCATTGCGTTCTGCCACCAGGGAGGCACGGCGGGCGGCTTCGATGAGCTCTGCGGTGTTCACCACGGCGTTGATCGGTGTCTCTTCGGGGAAGAGCTGCCGGATCTTGGGGTAGTCGCCGTCGACCAGCACGCTGGTGCTGCGACGGCCGCCGGAGGAGAAGCCGACGAGGTCATCATCCTCCGAGACAGAGATGGTCAGATCTCCGCTGGCGGCCAGGGACTTCGCCACATCGTTGAGCGTCTTGGCCTTGATCAGCAGGGAGGTCGAGATATTGGGATCTGCCGGGCGCCAGGTGATCTCACGCATCGCCAGCCGGTATCGGTCGGTAGCGAAGAAGGTGATGGTCTCACCTTCGATCTCCATCTTCACGGTGGTCAGGATGGGGAGAGTGTCATCCTTCGATGCAGCGGTGATGACCTGACCGACTGCATGGGCGAAGTCGGTGCCGTCCACAGAACCGGCGGGGCTGGGCTGGCTGGGCAGATCTGGGTACTCATCCACCGGCATGGTGGTCAGCGTGAAAGTCGAGGACTTACAGGTGACCACAACTTTGGTCTCCTCCAGGGAGAGGGTCACCTGTGCTGCCGGCAGAGACTTCACAATGTCGTTGAGCAGTCGACCGGAGACCAGGACTGTGCCCTCATCAGCGATATCAGCCTCAATGCTCAGCTGAGCAGAGACTTCATAGTCGAAGCTGGAGATTGTGACCTGAGCACCCTCGGCAGAGATCAACAGTCCGGAGAGAACGGGGGCCGGGGGCCGAGGAGACAGTGAGCGCGCAGCCCAGGAGACCGCCTCGGACAAAACGTCACGGTCAACGGTGAACTGCACGGTGGATCTCCTTGCTAGTTGATGTCAAGCACATTTACGGCTGTGTCCGTCGAACGAGCTTACCGCGAACCCTAGATATGCCGAAAGTCGTTGGTTGAAGCACAACATCTTGCGTACGGGCGCCGAGATGTTGCTTGTTGATGACAAATTTTTATGTGAGGGGCAGAAGTGGGAGTAACTGGTGTGGATTCTGTGGATAACTGCCCCCTTGGCGCTGATCAGCGGGTTTTCCCTGTGCACTTGGAGGTGGACCGTTCACGCTGGCTCTGTAAATTACACGGGGAGGATTTTGCCCGCCATTTTGCGGCTCTCCCCACAGCTTCCGAAGTTCTCCACAGCAATATGGGGATTAGTTCCCACATTTTCCACCGGTTTATCCACAGGTGTGAGAAGTCTGACTCCCAAACTTCACCCCACCCTGTGGATATGTGGGAAAAATTGTGGAGTATGTGGATGTCAACTCGGAGCTAGGGCGCTGATTCTGCGGAACTACATCGGTGAAAGTTGTGTAGAGGGGAGAACTCCACACCTGTCAGCGACTCTGTTTGATCTTGTTCGTCAGCTCCGTGACCTGGTTGAACACCGCCCGACGCTCAGCCATCAGTTCCCGAATCTTCCGTTCGGCATAGATCACGGTGGTGTGGTCACGGCCGCCCAGGGTCTGACCAATCTTCGGCAGCGACATCTCGGTCAGCTCCCGCAGCAGATACATGGCGATCTGCCTGGCCGTGACCAGATTCCGGCTGCGTGACTTCGACATGAGGTCATCCACGGTGAAGTCGTAGTAATCGGCAGTGGCATTGATGATCTGATCCGCTGTGATCTCCTTGGCGTGGTCATCTGAGATGAGATCTCGCATCACCTGCTCGGCCAAGGGGAGGTCCACCGCCTCCTTATTCAGTGCCGCATAGGCGGTCACTCGGATCAGCGCCCCCTCGAGCTCACGGATATTGGTGGAGATCTTGGAACCGATGTACTCAAGCACGTCATCGGGGCAGGAGAAGTTCTCCGCGATTGCCTTCTTGCGCAGAATCGCAATCCGGGTCTCCAGATCCGGGGGTTGGATATCGGTGATCAGACCCCATTCGAAGCGCGAACGCATCCGCTCTTCGAAACCGGAGAGCTGCTTAGGCGGCTCATCGGAGGTGATGACCACCTGCTTATTGTTGTTGTAGAGGGAGTTGAAGGTGTGGAAGAACTCCTCGACTGTCCGTTCCTTATCGGCCAGGAACTGGATGTCATCCAACAGCAGCACATCCACATTGCGGTATAGGGACTTGAAACTGGTGCCCTCGTCGTCGCGGATGGAGTTGATGAAGTCATTGGTGAACTCCTCAGAGTTCACATAGCGCACCCGGATACCGGAGTAGAGCCGCTGGGCGTAATGACCGATGGCGTGTAGGAGGTGGGTCTTGCCCAGACCGGAGTCCCCATAGATGAACAGGGGGTTATAGGCCTTCGCCGGTGCCTCGGCCACAGCATTGGCGGCTGCATGGGCGAAGCGGTTGGAGGAACCGATGACGAAGGTGTCAAAGGTATAGCGCGGATTCAGTCGAGAGGTCTCAAAGCTGGCGGTGTCAGTGGGCAAGGCTGCCTCAGCCGGTGCCGGGGAGATCGGCGAGCCCATCGGAGAAGGGTTCCGCGGTGGCAGCGGAGTCTCAGCACTGGCTGCAGTCCCCTGTGGAGGAGTCGGGGCAGGATTCATCGAAGGCGGTGTCGGCGCTGGCGAAGGTGCCGGAGCCTCATCCTTATCCTTCTGCGCCTTGGCCAGCTCGGGGTCGATCACATAGGCACAGAGGATGTCCTTGCCGAAGACTGTGCGCAGGGCCTCAGAGAGTTCAGCCTGCAATGTGGAATGCAGAAGCTGGCGAACCCGCTCATGGGGGACGGCAAGCAGCAGCGTGTCGCCGATCAGCTGATCGGATTGGGGGACCGCCCGGGCTACATCAGCCAGCTTGAGGCCCGTGATTCCGTGGTTTTCGCGCAGCTCGGTGAGGACCTGCTGCCACTGGGCAGAGACTGAGGTATTGGCTTCGGCTGACACGCCGACCAGTATTCCACAGGTGTGTAGATCGCGGCACGCTTGTGGATAACTGTCCAGAATTTGACCTATTCATGATATAGGGACTATTGTTTTGCAGTTACTGACTTCAATCACCATTACTTTGGGAGTACACAGTGAGCAAGCGGACTTTCCAGCCGAGCAACCGCCGTCGCAGCCGTAAGCACGGTTTCCGGTCCCGGATGCGCACCCGCGCGGGACGCTCGATCATCTCCGCCCGCCGCAGCAGTGGGCGCAAGAAGCTTTCCGCCTGATATAGCGGCAGATCCAGCCCGTCCCGGCCATGCCGGCGGCGGGCTCTTTCTGTTTCTGGGACACTTCTGATCATGCTGCCCAAACCCCATCGCCTAACCCGATCACAGGACTTCACCACCGTGATGCGCCAGGGTGCCCGGGCTGGCAGCCGCACCCAGGTGGTCGTCATTCAGCTGAGGCAATCCGAAGACCCTGGGGCCTGGCGCTGTGGCTTCGTCGTCTCCAAGGCTGTGGGAAACGCTGTGATCCGGCACCGGGTAGCCCGCAGACTCCGCCACCTCGCCGCCGACCTCATCGCCGAAACTGTCGGTGAACTGCCCCAGGGCAGTGGGATGGATGTGGTCGTCCGCGCCCTTCCGGCCAGTGCGGAAGCAGAATATGAACAGTTGAGGGCAGATATGGCCTCCGGTCTGCGCCGGGCCCTGCGAAAGGCCCAACAGTGACCCACCCCGCGGCGAACCCCAACCATGAGACCGAATGGGTCCGTCATCGGGATTTCTACACTGAGGATTTCGACGCCGACCCTTCCACACCTGCAGAAACGCCCGACGACGAAACCCAGCAACCACAACCTGCAGCCGAAGCGGTCACCGCGGAAGAGATCCGACGCGGTCATTGGGGAGCGTTGCGAGAGGCGCCGTCGATCCTTCTTGTGCTGTTCATCAAGGCCTGGCGGAAACTGCTATCCCCGCTCTACGGGGATGTGTGTAGCTTCTATCCGAGCTGTTCGGCCTATGGGTTAGAGGCGGTGACCGTCCACGGACTGATGAAGGGTGCACCGCTGACCGCCTGGCGGATCCTACGATGCAATCCCTGGTCAGGCGGGGGCATCGATCACGTTCCACCTGGCCGGAGAGTCTGGCCGCGCGGTAAAGTGCCCAAGATTGTAGTGCTGAATCACCCCTCGATTCCGCGTGACCCAGACTGACCAGGTACCCTGAAGGTTGATTTTCTCGCCCTTCTACTTGAGAGAGTAATGGCTTTCCTAGACGCGATTATGTGGCCCTTCAGCTGGGCCGTGTCCTTCATCCTGAGCATGTGGCACAGCCTGCTCACGCTCCTTGGCATGCCCGAGGGATCCGGTTGGAACTGGACGATCTCCATCGTCCTGCTCGTGCTGGTGATCCGTGTGATCCTGATTCCGCTGTTCGTCAAGCAGATCAAATCTCAGCGCGGTATGCAGATCATGCAGCCGGAGATGCAGAAGCTGCAGGCGAAGTACAAAGGCAAGAAGGACCCGGCCTCCCGCCAAGCCCAGGTAGCTGAACAGCAGGCCCTGTTCAAGAAGCACGGGGTCAACCCGTTCATGACCTGTCTGCCCATTCTGGCGCAGATGCCAATCTTCCTGTCCCTGTTCTGGATGCTGAACCGCATGCGGCAGCCGGAGTACCACGAAGAGGGTTACTTCGCGCTCAGTGCCGATGAGGTCACCAGCTTCGACGCCTCCTCCATCTTCGGCGTCGGAATGGACGGGACCTTCCTGGGATCGATGAACGCCGACCCCATCGGTTGGAACACCATCGCCCTGACCACGGTCATGATCGTCACTATGGTCAGCACTCAGTTCTTCACTCAGAAGCAGCTGATGAGCAAGAACATGTCCGAGGCGGCCCTGAAGGGACAGTTCGCCCAGACCCAGAAGCTCATGCTCTACGTGCTGCCTCTGGTGTTCGTCTTCGGTGGTGTCTACTTCCCGGTGGGTGTTCTCATCTACTGGGTTGCCACCAACCTCTGGACTATGGGTCAGCAGTGGTGGGTTATCCGCAATAACCCCACCCCCGGCTCCCTGGCCGAGAAGGAACTGAACATCCGCCGCGAGATGAAGGGTCTGCCCCCGGTGGGCGAGGAAGCCCGCAAGGCTCGCGAAGAGGCTGCCAAGCCCAGCGGCAAGCATAAGGGCCACACCGCGCAGCCTAAGAAGAAGAAAAAGAAGAAGAAAAAGGGACAGCGATGACTGAAGAGACCACTACCGCACCGGAAGAAGATGCCGTACAGGACGATTCCGGCCCGGATGAAGGCGATGTCGCTGCCGACTACCTCGAAGAGCTCCTCGATATTGTGGACCTCGATGGCGACCTCGAGATCGAGATCCGCGGGGAGCGCACCTTCATCTCCATCGACGCAGAGGAAGACGCCCAGGACCTCCAGGACCTCGTGGGTCGCAATGGCGAAGTCCTCGATGCCCTGCAGGAACTGACCCGCCTGGCGGTACTCACCTCCACCGGCAGCCGGACCCGTCTGGTGTTGGATATCAACGGTCACCGTGCAGCCCGCAATGAAGAACTCAAGAAGCTCGCCGAGGATGCTGTGGAGAAGGTCAAGAGCTCGGGTGAAGCGGTGCATCTTGATCCCATGAGTGCCTTTGAGCGCAAGATCGTCCACGACATCGTGGCAGAGGCTGAGCTCGTCTCCGAATCCGAGGGCGAGGGCAAACGCCGCCACGTCGTCATCTCCGCGGAGTAACGGCAGGACAACCGATGGAAGAACAGGACGTTCCCCTCCCGACCGAGGCAGAGACTAAGGCAGCGACTACACTCTTCGGTGAGCAGCTGCCATTGGCTCAGCGCTACGTTGAACACCTGTGCACCACAGGAATCACCCATGGCCTCCTCGGTCCACGGGAAGTGCCCCGGATGTGGGGACGTCATGTGCTCAACTGTGCAGTCCTGGGTCCTGAGCTGCCGGCTGAGGGATCGGTGGCTGATGTCGGCTCTGGCGCGGGTCTGCCCGGTATCGCTCTCGCTCTGGCACGGCCCGACGTCGACTTCACACTCATTGAGCCTATGGAGCGGCGCGTGGACTGGCTGGCTGAGGTGGTCAGGGATCTCGGCCTGGAGAACGTCCAGGTAATCCGTGCCCGCGCCGAAGACGTCCAGGACGAGGTTATGGCCGATGTTGTCACAGCCCGTGCCGTGTCATCTCTGAAGAAACTGATACCCCTGACAACTCCACTTATGGACGAGGATGGGGAGCTGATGTTCTTCAAGGGACGCAGTGCTGCTGAGGAGATTGAGGCCGCAGCCAAGCAGATCAAACGTGCAAAGCTGCAGGCACCGAAGATCCAGCTTCTGGGTGAGGAGCTGTTGGAGGAACCGACGACTATCGTGCGTCTCCGGCGCCGGGGTTAGTCTGGTCCTATGAGTGAAGCGCTTTCGGACTCCCCATTGGCTGCACAGCTGAAGGACGAGCAGGCTCGCCGCAAGAAGCTCTCTGAACTTTCCTTGGAGCGACCCTCGCAGACACGTGTCTTCACCGTGTCCAACCAGAAGGGTGGAGTCGGCAAGACGACCTCCACTGTGAACCTCGCTGCCGCCCTGGCAGACCACGGGTTCAATGTGCTGGTGATCGACATCGATCCCCAGGGCAATGCCTCCACGGGACTGGGTGTTCCCCATTCGGCTGATACGGACTCCATCTACGATGTGCTCATCGACGACCTCACGATGGCTGAGGTCGTAGCCGACTGTCCTGATATTGAACGACTCTCTGTGGTTCCGGCGACGATTCACCTTGCCGGCGCTGAGATTGAGTTGGTCTCCTTGGTGGCTCGGGAGCAGCGCTTGCAGCGTGCATTGGACGAGTACGTGCGGTACCGGGAAGAGCAGGGTCTGGAGCGGTTGGACTACGTCTTCATCGACTGCCCGCCATCGCTGGGCTTGCTGACGGTCAACGCCTTCGTTGCCGCCAAGGAAGTGCTGATCCCGATTCAGTGTGAGTACTACGCACTAGAGGGACTCTCCCAGCTTCTGAGCAATATCAACATGATCCAGAAGCATCTCAATCCAGTGCTAGAAGTCTCCACGATTCTGCTGACCATGTATGACGCCCGGACGAACCTCGCCGCGCAGGTAGTGGATGAGGTCAAGGAGCACTTCCCGAACGAAGTCCTGGATTCCAAGATTCCCCGCAGCGTTCGTATTGCTGAAGCTCCGAGCTATCAGCAGTCGGTCATCTCTTATGACCGCGCCTCGACTGGAGCGCTTGCTTATCTGGAGGCCGCTGCCGAGATCGTTCAACGCGGCAGCTGAATCAACTAGCTCTTTATGGCGGGCCCCGTTTCATGAAACGGGGCCCGCTTTTTTATCGACGTGTTGGGGTTTGGAAGTTCTTCCGGGCGAGACGCTGCTGGGTGGCCACCCCTGGATACTGCATGTCAATGAAAAGGAAGATGTTTCACGTGAAACCATGCCAAACCGGGTATAGGTCGGTAGTGGCTGTACGTATCTGGGAAAGGTCGGTGGTCGAGGGGAAGGCGCTGCTCGTTGCGCATAGGCTACATAGTGCAGAGCTCCCCGGGATGAGGACCCCTTTCTGTATTCACTGAGTCGGTAGTTTCACGTGAAATCTTGCAACACCGCTTGGCCGCAGATCGGAGCAAGTGCGGCGAGATGACTGGTGCGACGGCGCGCTATATCTATCGTGGGAGAGGCGCAGGAGATGTGGGTGCCCCCGATGACTACTTGATAGCCACCCCAGGGAGCGTTTCACGTGAAACAACGTCTCCGGTACCACGCGACGACTGGACCTTATTCAGTCGGTTGTCATGGGGAACTGGGAGACCCATTCAGATCACTTGAGCCATCTTTGGACTTTGCTCATTGTTGGGAGTACGACACTTGATGCCGGTCTAATGAGTCGTTTGGATATAGGTCGGGCCAGAAGTGGGTGCGCTTGCCGGGCTGATGTAGTCCGTGGGGTTATGCCGTCCCATATTGGGCACCGTGCATCGAGAGGCCAAGCCCAGGTGAGGATTGATCTTGCCGTTCCACGTGAAACGACAGATCACTTTGCCCTGCGGAACGGGAGGGGACAGTTCTGGGTTTCCTGGTCTGACGTACATCCGTCGAGTTTGGATCTTGTGGTGGTGTCTCGGGAAAGTGGTGGGGGAACAGGTCAGTATGGCGTGGCCTCACAGTCTCCCCTGCGGGCCTATGAGTCGGTGGTGAGAAGATTGAGTGTTCCCTGCTTGTGCTCCAGGAGTTCAAATCATCAAGTGGCGTTTCACGTGAAACGGTCGAGCTGCCTGGCGAAAACCTCAGGCCGGGGCCATGTGGCGTGGTTGCCGGGAAGGCTCCCTGGGTTATGCCCGAACAGGTAGCCTTTCGCGGTTAGGAGCAAAAGGCTCATAGTTTGCCGTATCGCCTGAACATCTTCCGCGGACTGCTATACGACGTCCCTTTGGCGGGATGCTTTGAGATTGCGACAAGAACCAGAAGAAACCCTCAAGTGACGTTTCACGTGAAACGGTGAGTTACACAGCTAGCCGCCGTACAATTGAGTGACCATTCATCACGCGATCTTGGAGGAAATGTGGCGGAGCGAAAACGCCGGGGCCTAGGCCGTGGATTGGGCGCCCTGATCAACAGTGACACTGAGAACCCAGCTCCATCTGGCGCAACTGCTCATGCCGTGCCTCCTGTAGAACCGGAGATCGATCCCGAACCCATCGATGTTTCACATGAAACGGAACGAATTCAGGGTGATCGGCCCATTGATGTGTTCTTCTCCGCGAAGTCTCACCTAGAAACCCAGCGCGTTTCACGTGAAACGGGGACGCAGAGCAAGGCGACCACAGCACGCGCCCGTACCGCACCTCGCAGAACAAACGGCAATAAGCGCGCGGAGATGCCCGACGTACTGGGACAACGATCCGTTTCGCGTGAAACACCGCAAGTGGAGGGCGCTGAGTTCCGCTCCCTGCCGGTAGGCAGTATTCGCCCCAACCCTCGCCAGCCGCGAGAAGTCTTCGACGAAGAAGATATGGCTGAGCTTGTTCACTCAGTTCGGGAAATCGGCGTCCTTCAGCCGATTGTGGTGCGTCCCGTGGAGGAGGGCCATTACGAACTCATTATGGGTGAACGGCGTTGGCGAGCCTCGCAGGCAGCCAGCCGAGAAACCATTCCTGCGGTAGTTCGCAATACTGCTGATGAGGATCTGCTTCGCGATGCCCTCCTAGAGAACATCCACCGATCGGAGTTGAATCCCCTCGAGGAGGCTGCCGCTTATCAGCAGCTGCTGGATGACTTCTCGATCAGCCAGGAAGAGCTGTCCAAGCGGATCGGTCGTTCCCGCCCACAGATATCCAACACCCTGCGACTGATGCGACTGCCGGCTGCGGCCCAACGTCGTGTCGCGGCGGGTGTCCTCTCCTCCGGTCACGCACGGGCCCTTCTGGCCTTGGAGACCGAGGAGCAGATGGAGGAGCTCGCCCAGCGCATCGTGGCCGAAGGGCTGTCGGTGCGCAGCGCGGAGGAGGAGGCCTCCATCATCAAGAAGGGCGGCCAGAAAGAATCCGTTTCACGTGGAACGAATCGCCTTCCCGCCAGTACCCAGGTCCAGGAGCTGGAGGAGTACGCCGAAGCCCTCATCGATCGGTTGGATACCCAGGTGAAGATCAGCATGGGGGCGAAGAAGGGCCGTATCGCCATTGACTTCGCCTCAGTGGAAGACCTCGAGCGGATCCTCCAGGAGATGGGCCTGCATATTCAGTCATAAAAAGTACGGGGATCCTTCGGGTCCCGAAGACAGAGAAAAGCCCCTGGGAAGTTCAGCGAGGAATATCCCAGGGGCTTTTCATATGAAAAGACTGGAGGTATCAGCCGAGGAGGTCTGCGAACTCCTCTTCCAGTGCTGGCTTGGGCTTGGCGCCGATGCTGGACTTCACATGCTCGCCGCCCTTGAAACCGAAGACAGCGGGGATGGAAGTGATTCCGTACTTTGCGGCAGTAGCCGGGTTCTCATCAACATTTAGCTTGACCACTTCGATCTGCTCATGCTCGGCAGCCAGCTTCTCCAGCTCCGGACCCAGGGCGCGGCAGGGACCGCACCACTCGGCCCAGAAATCGACCAGAACGGGCTTCTCAGCCTTGAGGACATCATCCTCGAAGCTGGAGTCAGTTACAGCTTTCAGTTCAGACATTGGATGTCTCCTTCTTACGCAGGGATTGTTTCTGCCTGCTGAGTCTCAGCGGCGTCAGTTTCAGAGGCTTCAGCGAGGTAGGCCTCAACATCAAGGGCTGCCACACAGCCGGAGCCAGCGGCGGTGATGGCCTGCCGGTAGTGCGGATCAAGCACATCTCCGGCAGCAAAGACACCGGGAAGGGAGGTCTTGGAGGTCCGGCCCTGAACCTCCACAGTGCCCTCATCGGTCAGGGTCAGCTGATCCTTGAAGAGATCAACTCGTGGGTCATGACCAATAGCCACAAAGAGACCTGTCACGTCCAGTGTGGACTCCGAACCGTCGACAGTGTTGCGAAGGGCCAGCTGGGAAACTTTGCCCTCACCGCGGACTTCGGTGACCTCGGAGTTCCAGATGAACTCAATCTTCTCGTTGGCCTTGGCGCGGTCAGCCATGATCTGCGATGCCCGCAGCTCCTCACGGCGGTGGATCACATAGACCTTGGACGCGAACTTGGTCAGGAACAATGCCTCCTCCATTGCGGAGTCGCCACCGCCGACCACAGCGATGGCCTGCTCACGGAAGAAGAAGCCATCGCAGGTGGCGCACCAGCTCACCCCATGACCGGAGAGCTGCTTCTCACCGGGGACACCCAGCTCCCGGTAGGCCGAGCCTGTGGCAAGGATGACCGAGCGGGCGTGCAGAACGCCTCCGGAGCCCAGGCTGATCTCCTTGACGCGCTGATCGAGCTTGAGCTCGGTAGCGTCCTCATGGCGGATGTCAGCACCGAAGCGACGAGCCTGGGCCTCCATATTCATCATCAGCTCAGGACCCTGAATACCGTCCTGGAAGCCGGGGAAGTTCTCCACATCGGTGGTGTTCATCAGCTCACCACCAGCAGTGACCGAACCGGCCAACACAATGGGATTGAGATTCGCCCGGGCTGTGTATACCGCGGCGGTGTACCCGGCAGGACCGGAGCCGATAATCACCACATCGTGGACCTGGTCAACAGTTGCTTGTTCAGTCACGAGAACTTCCTTGGATTGGTCGATTTACCGTCGATAGTGCCGAACAGTCCAACTGTATCCGGTATTCCTGAACGGCATCAGCCCAGGCCAGAGTGGAGGCCTAGTTGGACAGGGTCAGAAAGACGATCACCGCGGCGATGATCACCAAGACCGAGAGCACGGTCGCAGCCAGCCACAGCCGGGGATTGACCTTACTCTCTGTGGGTACTGAGGCAGGACGGGCCTGATTGGGCTGCTCCCCGCCCTGGGCGGAGGGGAATACTGCCGGTTCCCGGGAGGGAACCGTATTGATCAGCCCCGTGAAACTGGAAGGTCCCTGGCCGGTGGCTGAACCACCATGGGGGTCCATCACCTGGGCCGGCTGATCGCCCTGCTGCTCAGCCACCGGTGCCAGAAGGCTTGGATCGGGGATCTCCCGGCGGTCATAGGACTCATCGGGAACCTCGGGAGGGTTGTCGATGACTTCTTCACCCTCAGCAATGATCGTCTCCGGGGCCGGGCCGGCAGGATTAGTCGGTGCTTCGACAGCAGGGGCAGGGGCCAGGGTCGAGATCGCCGAAGAGGGGGCATGTTCCACATGGGGGCCGGAGGCATCCTGGTAATCAGCTGCAGCAGCCGCGGCGGTGATCTCTTCGGGATCATCAGCGGCAGGGTTCACCTGCGCGGGATCTACCTCCTGCAGTACACCTCCCGACGGCTCCGCCGGGGCCGGCTCATCCTCGGGGCTGGGGGCCGCCGCGCGGACCTCACCCGGTGCAGCGGTGGCCTCAATGCTCTCGCCCTCAGCATCCGCCTCCGGATTCGCCGGGACCTCATCGAGGTCGCTGCGCAGGGAGATGCCCACTTTGGCGATCTCCTGGGAAATGCTGATCCCATGTGCATCCCCGGCGGACTCCAACTCGGACTGCAGTTCAGCGCGGGTAGCCGCTTTGACCCGTCGCGGACCAGTCTCTGCCGGCTTCCGATGCGCCGGGGTGACCTTATCGAGGAAGGCCGGGCGCCGGCCCCGATCGGCGTGGATCCTGGCGTAGTACTCGGCGTCGTCGTCGTAGGTCTGCGGTTCCATTTCCCGGGGAGCACCGAAGAGCTCAGAACCCAGGGAATCGGTGTAATAGGGCTCCACATAGGGAGCGGAATCCGGAACCACCAGATCCAGCAGCTGATTGGGGTCTACCAGTGTGGAGATCAGATAGGTGCGGTTCTCCGCCAGACCCAGATCCAGAACATCCACTTCAGAGCTGCGTTCACCGGTGGCCAGTTCCTTGGCCGAGGTGGCCACCTGTTTGGCATTGGCCGCAGAGGCCAGCAGAACTGAGACCTCCCGGCCCAGGACCTCATCCACGGCTTGGAAGACAATGTCCTGATCCGCGGAGGTCACCACATGATGAGTGACGCGATAGCGGCCACTGACCACATCGCCTACGCCGATCGGCTGGGGCACGTGCGCTCCTGAAGTCTTTTGTGGGTGGAGGATGTTCGCAGCTAAGACTACCGGGCCAACTTGCCCAGTGCTGGGATCCGGCGGCTCAGCGGCTCAAGAAATTCGTTGAACTCGCGCACATTCAGCAGCCGCAGCCCCACAACATAGACCGCGCCCATCACCAGGCCCACCAGAGTGCAGCTGACTGCGGCGGTGAACAGGGAGTTCCAGGCGAAGCCAGAGGTGAATCCACCCAGCAGCAGCAGAACCCCGCCACCGGCCAGCCCGGAGGCCACAGCGGCGAATCCGGAGCTGACATAGGCGCCCAGGACACTGCCGAGCCCGTAGTGACCCCAGCGCCGGACAATGATCCGGTGGAAGATCCAGGTCCGCGCCAGATTCAGGGAGCTGAAGAGCCCGACGACGATATAGGGCATGTAGTGATGCGGCAGCAGCCAGGCGCAGATATGGGTGATCGCCAAGCCGATCGGCACCAGGGCCACTGTGACCAGCATCGGAGTCTTCGCATCCTCCGCCGCATAGAACACACGCATCAGATAGAACTGAGTGGACCGGAAGGGCAGTCCCACCGCATAGATCAGCAACAGCTGACCAATGGCCGCACCGGCCAAGGCGGATTCCGCATGAGAGCCTGCGAAGAGCCGGCCGATGGGACCCGCCATCACCACGAACAGCACAGTGAAGAACATGATCGGGATCGCGAAGATGCGCATACCCCGGTTGATCAGCTCTCGGGCTGTGTTCAACCGATGGGCCTGCATGGAATCGGCCAGCTGGTTGAACAGCACGGTCGCAATGGAGAGCACAAAGACCGAATGCGGCAGGATCACAATCAGTTCTGCGGTATTGGCCGCCAGCTCTCCGGGGACATGGGCGCCATCGGGCATTGTTTCCCGGGCTGCGGTGGCACCGGAGACCAGGCGCATATGCAGCAGGATGGAGAAGTTCCCGGCCAGCATGGTGATCAGTGTGTAGAGGGCGACCTTGCCGGTGGTGCCCAGGCCCAGACCGCGGACACCGAATTTCGGCCGCAGTTTCAGGCCCAGTTTGGACAGCGGCCACAGCAGCAGCAGCGCCTGGGCAATCACGCCCAGGGTATGGCCGCCGGCCAGCAGCACGGTTTGGGTGGTGGTCCACTCAGCGGCCTGGTCGGCTTCAGCGGAGTAGCTGCCGAAGAGAACGATGAAGGTGATGATGAACCCGATGGCGATGATGTTGTTCAGCACCGGAGCCCACATGTACCAACCGAATTTCGCATTCGCGTTGAGCACCTGGCCCACCACCGCATAGAGCCCGTAGAAGAAGATCTGCGGCAGCGTCCAAATCGCAAAGGCCGTCCCCAGGGCCAGCATGGGCTCGGTCCAGTCGTAGGTCAGGGCCTTGATGATCGGATAGGCCGCCAGGGTGATCACCAGGGCGGTGGCGGCCAGAATCGTTACCGTCAGTGTCAGCAGCCTGGAGGTGTAGTCCGAGCCGCGGTCAGGGGCCTTGGCCGCCTTGATCAGCTGTGGCACCAGGACCACATTGAACATGCCCCCGGCCAGCAGCACATAGATCACATTCGGGATGCTGTTGGCCTTTT
Source organism: Nesterenkonia sedimenti (assembly GCF_012641515.1). Lineage (GTDB taxonomy): Bacteria > Actinomycetota > Actinomycetes > Actinomycetales > Micrococcaceae > Nesterenkonia > Nesterenkonia sedimenti. The sequence goes on from NZ_JABAHY010000010.1 coordinate 23,431, forward strand.
CGAAGACATCGCCCATCAGGGTGGTGGAACCGATGGCGATGATCAAGAGGAAGGAGCGGACGAACCCCAGCAGACGGGAGACCATGGTGCCCGCTGCCATCAGAGCAGAGGCGGCCGCCATGCCTTCTTTGGGGACATGCGAAGGAGTGTTTTGGCTCACACAGAATCCTGGATGACCTGCTTGGCTTTGGCTACGATGCGCCGTTCATTCGGGAAGGAGAGAATCCGGTCCAAGTCCTCGAGATTGACCCAGGCGACATCCACGGCCTCGTGGTCGGGGTCCTTCTCGATGGTCAGCTCACCGCCGACTGCCTCCAGCAGGAAATGGTGAACCGTTTTATGCACCCGGTGACTGGGTACGGTGAACCAGTATTCGATACTGCCCAGATCCGTGAGGATCGACCCAGCGATGCCGGTCTCCTCCTCCACTTCACGCACGGCGGCCTCCTCGTAGGTTTCGGCGCCTTCGGGGTGACCTTTGGGCAGGCACCACTCCAGCCGTCCGCCGCGATTGTAACGAGCAATGATGGCCACATCGAAGCCCCGGGCTGCCGGAGTGATCACCACGCCGCCGGCGCTGACCTCCTCGACAGTGGGAAGATGCCCGTTGCTGCGGGTCAAAGCGGCACCATTGGCACGGCGAGCGCCCATTGACACCGTCAATGGGGTCATCCGTTCACCTTCGGTTTCCGCTTTAGTCATGTACCTACTTTAACCGTCAGGAGGTACCGGAGTGGTTCCCACTCAGGTTCTGACCCCATGGCGGGGCTGTGTGTGCCGACAGATCAGGAATCGACAGCGGCCCGGTGGCCCCCGTCTAACCAGAAGATGACATTCTGCAGGTTCGCCTGAGTCCTCGACAGAAACAGGTTCTGATGATTCAGCAGATGGGTCTTACGCTGGAAGAACTCCACGAACCGGTACAGCCAGCGGCTCCCAGCTGAAACTGCCTTCGATCAGCGCAGTCACCAGGTCATAGACGGGTACCGCCAAGACAGCTGCCGAGGCAGTGCCCATCAAGAGCCCGGCGAGAATAAAACCCAGAGCCACCCGCTGAGCCGGGAGGTTGACCTCACCGGTTACCCGAAGATGGGTATCCCAGGTTGCATGCAGAAAGGCCGGGCGTGATTCCGCGGCAAGGGATCTCCTGCGATATGGGCGGTTCTGCCTGCTGTGAATCACCGTGATCAGCACGGCGACCAAGTACGTGGCGCCAACCAGCCAGTACATGGGCCATAACCTAGCACTGCAGAAAGAGCTGGCGGGAAGTCCTGCCCCGGGTGTGTGGGAAACTGTGAGGGTTATGCCTTACCTTCCCTCTGGATTCCCCGATGGCGCCTGGCTGCCCGATGTCGTCGTCGAACTCGGTGAAGTCTTCGCCGCCGCCGGATTCGAACTCTCCCTGGTCGGCGGACCGGTACGAGATCTCTTCCTGAAACGCACCTCCGGTGATCTCGACTTCACCACAGACGCCACCCCGGATGAGATTCTCGCCACCGTTGAGGGCTTCGCCGATGCGCATTGGGACATCGGCCGGGACTTCGGCACCATCGGCATCCGCAAGGCCGGCACCACCCTGGAGATCACCACATACCGGGCCGAGGCCTATGATCCCTCCTCCCGCAAACCCCAGGTCCAGTTCGGCGACTCCCTGGAGGATGACCTCCTGCGCCGTGACTTCACCGTCAACGCCATGGCCCTGCGGCTGCCCCAGTTCGAACTGGTCGACCCCCACGGCGGTATCCGTGACCTCTTCGCCCGGCTGCTGCGCACCCCGGCCACTCCCCAGGAATCCTTCAGCGATGACCCCCTGCGGATGATGCGAGCCGCCCGGTTCGCCGCCCAGCTGGGCATGAATGTCGCCGATGAGGTCTCCCAGGCGATGACCGAGATGGCCCCCCGGCTGGAGATCATCTCCGCCGAACGCATCCAGGTGGAACTGGTCAAACTCATCAACGGCGCCCACCCCCGCACCGGTGTGGACCTCATGGTCGAGACCGGACTGGCCGATGTGGTGCTGCCCGAGATCCCCGCGCTGAAACGCCTCGATGACGAACATGCCCGGCATAAGGACGTCTACCAGCACTCCCTGCAGGTGCTTGAGCAGGCCGCGGATCTGGAAACCGACGACGACGGCGCGGTCCCCGGCCCCGATTTCATCCTGCGTTTTGCCGCACTGATGCACGATGTGGGCAAACCCAAGACCCGGCGCTTCGAACCCGGCGGCGGGGTCAGTTTCCGGCACCACGATGTAGTGGGCGCGAAGATGACCCGCAAACGGATGCAGGCGCTGAAATTCGATAAGAACTCCATCAAAGCGGTCTCCCACCTGGTGGAGCTGCATATGCGGTTCTATGGCTATGGGGAACAGGACTGGACCGATTCAGCGGTGCGCCGCTACGTCACCGACGCCGGGGACCAGCTGGAACGACTGCACCGGCTGACCCGCTCCGATGTCACCACCCGGAATAAGAAGAAGGCTGCACGCCTGGCCAGGGCCTATGACGATCTCGAGGATCGGATTGCGGAGCTGAAGGAGAAGGAGGAGCTGGCCAAGATCCGGCCTCATCTGGACGGTCAGCAGATTATGGAGATCCTGGAGATCTCACCGGGCCCACAGGTCGGCAAGGCCTATAAATTCCTGCTCGATCACCGGATGGAACACGGCCCGGTGGAACATGATGAGGCCGTAGCCCTGCTGAAGGAATGGGCAGCCCAGAACCTCTGAGCCCAAGGACCCTCTAGAACTGGAGGATCAGGGAGTTCGGCTGCGCTGGCCGAGGCTCTGGCGGATGACATCCCGCTGCGGCTGATAGATATCGACCAGCACCACCGCGCAGATATAGAGGGTGGAAAGCATATGGATGGCCACCGCAGCGAGGTAGACTCGCTCATCCAGCAGATGCTGGACGCTGGCATCGCTGTCCCGGGCGGCCAGATGCATCCAGATCACCCAGAAGTGGAACACCTGGGCGGCAGTCCAGATCCCCACATCCCGCCACCGGGGCGCGGCCAGGGCGATCAGCGGCAGCAGCCACATCATGAACTGCGGGGAGTAGACCTTATTGAAGATCATGAAGGCCGCAACAATCAGCAGCAGCAGCTGAACCATCCGCGGTGACACCGGGGCAGTCAGCCCCACTGCCAGCACTGCCGCGCAGCTGAGGGTGAAGAACACCAGGCTCAGCACCGAGACAGTCTCCGGTTCCATCGGCGCCTCGCGCAGGGCCCCCCAGGCCTGCCACAGCGAGGACCAGCCCGGGGCTCGGGAGGCGGAGAACTCATAGAACTCCAGCCAGGACTCAAAACTGACCAGCATCACCGGGATATTGATCAGCAGCCAGCTGACAACTGCTGCCAAGGTCAGCCGGGCGAAGTCCACCCAGTCAGCAATATGCTCTTTGGTCGCAGCCGGCCTGGGCGGCTCATCGGTTTCTGATTCAGCGGCTGCGTCGTCGTCGGTCTTGTTCCCACCCAGAGGCAGCAGCTGACGATCTATCAGCCAGGCCCGCAGGGTCAGAGTGAAGGCAGCCCCCAGCAGGAAGAGCGGATACAGCTTCAGAGAGACCCCGATGCCGATGAAGACCCCGGCCAGAACCCATTGCCGGCGCAGATAGAATAGAATCGCCAGCGCCAGGGCAGCGGCGGGGAAGATGTCCCAGTTGATCCCGATCCCGAAGATGATTGCCGGGGAGGTGGCCACAATCAGGGCATCCCAGGGCCGGTTCCCGGCAGCCTTCATCACCGTCAGGGTCAGCACGAACCAGGCGGCAGCGGCCAGCAGGAAGGTCAGATCCCAGTAGAGCAGGCTGTTGCGCATCTCCCAGTAGGCCAATCCGGTTTCACCGAAGAGCCCGTCCAGCCCATGGGTGACCCAGGCGACCAGTGAGGCCAGGATCATCGTCAGCGCCGGATACTCGAAATTCGCGTAGTCAGTGTTGAACGGGGCTCCGGGGCTCTGATCCAGCTCGCGGGCGGACCACAGGGCCGCGACATCGGAATAGCAGCCCCAGTGGTACATCTCTGGGTTCGTCCACCCATTGAGCCGGCAGTACTGCATGGACAGCGCAGCAAGCACCACACCCACGGCTGTGATCACGGTCAATATCCGTGCAATACTCCAGAAACCACCGCGCCGGGGCGTAAGCCGCCGGCCGGCAGGACCTCCCCACCTATCCGAGAGATGGCGAACCACCGGGTCAGAGGCGGAGGGCGGGACAACTGAAGGCACGTCCCCAGTATGATGGATAGGTTGCATCGAGCGAAGGAGAAACAATTGTCAGAGAACCCGGTACGTGTAGCCATCGTGGGAGTCGGCAACTGTGCGGCCTCCTTGGTGCAGGGCGTCGAATATTACAAAGACGCACCCGATGACCAGGACGTTCCGGGTCTGATGCATGTTCGTTTCGGCGACTATCACATCAACGATGTGGAGTTTGTCGCCGCATTCGACGTCGATGACAAAAAAGTCGGCAAAGACCTCTCCGAGGCGATCATCGCCAGCGAGAACAACACCATCAAAATCGCCGAGGTGCCCTATAGCAATGTCACCGTCCAGCGCGGACCGACTCTGGATGGACTGGGCAGCTACTACCGGCAGACCATCGACGAATCGGCCTTCGACCCGGTGGATGTGGTCGCAGCCCTGAAGGAATCCCAGGCCGATGTGCTGGTCTGCTACCTCCCGGTGGGCTCCGAGGAGGCCGCGAAGTTCTACGCCCAGGCAGCCATCGACGCCGGGGTGGCATTCGTCAACGCTCTGCCGGTGTTCATCGCCGGTACCGAGGAATGGGCCCAGAAATTCCGCGACGCCGGACTGCCGATCGTCGGCGATGACATCAAATCCCAGGTCGGGGCCACCATCACCCACCGTGAACTGGCCCACCTCCTGGAGGACCGCGGGGTCCACCTCGACCGGACCTACCAGCTGAACTTCGGCGGGAACATGGACTTCATGAACATGCTCCAGCGCGACCGGCTGGAGTCCAAGAAGATCTCCAAGACCCAGGCGGTGACCTCCAATACCTCCGCGAAGTTGGAGGACCGCGATGTGCATATCGGCCCCAGCGACTACGTGCCCTGGCTCGATGACCGCAAATGGGCCTATATCCGCCTGGAGGGCCGGAACTTCGGTGATGCCCCGATGTCCATCGAGCTCAAACTCGAGGTCTGGGACTCCCCGAACTCCGCCGGTGTGATCATCGACGCCATCCGTGCGGCCAAGATCGGTCTGGACCGCGGTATCGGGGGGCCCCTGCTGGCAGCCTCCAGCTACTTCATGAAATCCCCGCCGGAGCAGTACCACGACGACGTCGCCCACGAGAAGGTCGAGGCCTTCATCCGCGGAGAATCCAACAGCTGAGCCCGCAGTGCCGACGCTGGCGCAGTTTGACCATAACTGGGGGCTCTACAGCCGGAAACTACAGTCAAACTGCGCCACCGAACGCTATGTTTGGCCTAGCGTGGTGGCGTGGTGAATGAGCGCGTTCAGGCAGTAGATGCTCTAAGGGCTTTGGCGCTGCTGGGGATCCTCAGCGTCAATATCTGGTACTTCGCCCAGCCGCATCTGCTGAACACCGGGGTTATCGCCGAGTTCCCCACCAGCACAGCCGACCAGCTGGTGCGCTTCAGCGCCTCGCTGCTCTTCGAGGGCAAGTCCTATGTGATCTTCAGCTTCCTCTTCGGGCTCAGCTTTGTGCTGGCCCAACGCGGCAGATCCACCGACACCACCCGGCGTGCCCTGCTGCGCTGCGGGATCCTGATTGTGCTGGGCCTGCTGCACGGACTGTTCCTCTTCGCAGGGGACATCCTGCTGGCCTACGGACTGCTGGGTCTAGTACTGCTGAGCCTGCGCGACACCTCAGCCCGCAGCGCCCGGATCATCGCCGGAGTGCTCTACGGGGTCATCGTGCTGATCGTCCTGGGACTCGGCAGCGGCTATGCCACCTGGGAAGACGGAGTCGACACCATCAGCCTCTTCGGGGACCCCGCCGAGGCTGTGGCCGCCTACACCGGGGACCTCAGCCAGTGGTTCGGCTTCCAGACCTCTGCCTATGGCACTGTGGTCTTCTCCGTCCTGCTGGTCCAAGGACCGATGGCCTTCGCCGCCTTCCTGATCGGGCTCACCATCGGCCGTAGCCACCTGCTGGAACGCATCGATGCAGGAGAGTTCAGCACTAGCCGTCTGATGCTGCTGGCAGTCCCGGCACTGATCCTGGGACTGGGCATCAGCGCCCTAGCTGCCGTCATGGTCTGGGGAACCCCAGGAGAACCCGGAACCGGCGAGGGTGTCGGCTACGGCACCCAGCTGATGGCCACCGGACTGAACTTCGCCGCCGGCCCCATCCAGGCCACTGGCTATGTACTGATCGCGCTCGTGATCTTCCGCGCCCTGCCCGGCCTGACCCAACTATTGGCCCCAGCCGGGCGGATGTCGTTGAGCAACTACCTCGGCCAATCAGTGGTGCTGGCCCTGCTGTTCTCCGGGCTCGGGCTGGGACTTGCCGGTCAGCTCGATGAGTGGGCAGTCGGCGTCGTCGTCATCTGTCTGTGGCTCACCCAGTTGGTGCTTTCATATCTGTGGCTGCGAGTGCTGCCGCGGGGGCCGGTGGAGATGCCGATGCGGGCAGTGCTGGATCTGACCACCGGGGAGTCCCGGCGATCATCCTGACACCCGGTGCTCTCAGCTCCAGGCATGAGACACCCCGGCTGGGAACTCATCCTCAGGGTGGATGACCTCATCCGGGTGTGGACCGTAGGTTCGGAGACATGATTACAGCGGAGAATCTGCGAAAGCGATACGGCTCCAAAACAGCCGTGGACGGAATCAGCTTTCAGCTGGCCCCCGGTAAAGTCACCGGGTTCCTGGGACCCAACGGCTCCGGGAAGTCCACGACCATGCGCATGGCAGTGGGTCTGGACAAACCCACCAGCGGCTCAGTGACCATCGGCGGCAAAAGCTTCCCCCAGCACGCGGCACCTCTGCGCACTGTCGGGGCGGTCCTCGACGCCGGGGCCACCCACCCCGGACGCACCGGCCGCGGTCATCTGCAGGTGCTGGCTGCCACCCATAAGATCAGCAAGAAGCGGGTCGATGAGGTCATCGAGCTCACCGGGCTGGGGGCCGCTTCCCGCAAACGCATCAAGAGCTACTCCCTGGGTATGAACCAGCGGCTGGGTATCGCCGCAGCCCTGCTGGGCGATCCCGCAGTGCTGATCTTCGACGAACCGGTCAACGGCCTGGACCCCGAGGGTGTGCGCTGGGTGCGCAGCCTTGCCCGGGACATGGCCGCCGAAGGCCGCACCGTCTTCGTCTCCTCCCACCTGATGAGCGAAATGTCCCAGACCGCCGATCACCTCATCGTGCTCGGTCAGGGTCGGATTATTGCCGATGCGCCCATCGGACAGCTGCTCGACAGCGGTGAACAGCGGGTACTGGTCCGCACCGAAAAACCCGCAGACCTCCGGCGCGCTCTCGGAGCAGAAGGGGTCAGCATCGAACAGACCGACGCCGAAACCCTGGAGGTCACCGGTCTGGATGCCCGCAGCATCGGTCGGCGCGCCCTGGAGACCCAGGTGGTGCTGCATGAGCTGACTCCACAGCGCAGCACCCTGGAGGACGAATACATGAAACTCACCGGTGAACACGTCGAATACCGCTCCGGCGGACAGGAGGACCGGTCATGACCATCAACACCGCATCCGCCACCGCCGGCCACCGGCCCTTCGAAGTCGACCCCAGCCTGCCCGGAATCAGCTTCGGCGGAGTCATGCGCTCCGAGCTGTCCAAGCTCAAGGCCCTGCGCACCACCTGGTGGCTCTCCCTGATCGCCATCGGCCTCGGAACGTTCATTGCTGGCTCAGTCGCCGTCTCCTACCGGAGCTTCGGCGGCAACGGGGATGAGCTCGCCCTGGCCGAACAGGGCACCGCAGGTGCCTACTTCGCGATGATCCTGCTGGGCTCACTCGGTGCGATCGCGATGACCACCGAATACTCCACCGGAGCCATCCGCTCCTCGCTGACCGCAGTGCCCCGACGGACCACCCTGCTGATCGCCAAGGCATTCGCCCTGACCCTCTGGTCAGCCGGAGTCACCCTGGTGATGATGCTCCTGGGGCATCTGGCCGTAGTCCTGTTCTCCGGGGAGCTGAGCCTCACCGCACCCTTCCAGGACACTGAGATCCTCAGCATGTACGCCGCCACCGGCCTGGTCGTAGTACTGACCACCCTGATGGGCTTCGGCCTGGGTGTGTTCCTGCGCAGCTCCGCCGGAGCCATCGTGGTGCTGACCCTGATCCTCTTCGTGGTGCAGATGGTCCTGGCCATTATGTACGGGGTCACCGAAGGTGCTGAATGGGTCGAGGCCCTGCTGCAGATCGAGTACATGGCCCTGCTGGACTCCTTCGTCTCAGCCGATGCCGGCGCCTACGGCATGGTCGAGCCCCTCGAACCTTGGCAGGGACTCCTCGGAATCCTCATCTGGGTGGCCGTGCCCAATATCCTGGGCTGGCTGAGCTTCTCCCGCCGGGATGCATGATGAGATAGATCCATGACCCTGACCTCCGGAGCCGAACCCTCCCCGGAGATGTTCGAACGCTGGGACAGCCTCGGATTGGTCCGCAAGCCGGGCATCCGAGGCTGGTTCCGGCGTCACCCCTGGTGGATGTCCGCCGTCGTCGTCGGTATCTATCTGCTCTGGTCGCTGTGGGTCTTCCCCGCAGCAGCGATCGATATGAGCCATGGCTGGGGCTGGCTGCTGTTCGGTCATCTGGTGATCGCCGCGGCGCTGTTCTTCCGGCATATCCGGCCGATCGCCGTGTTGGTGCTGGTGGTGGTCTTCGAGACCGCCATGCTCTTCTACTACCCGTGGCAGGGCGCGCAGATGGTCGGCCTGAGCTTCGCCGCCTATGCAGTCGGCTACCGTTATGGTCTGCGCTGGGGCCTACTTATGGCTGTGCCCGGCACGGCGCTGGCCTACAGCACCCTGCTCACCGCCCCACGCTGGATCGAGGACCACGGGCCCAGTATCTGGATGAGGCTCTACGCCTTCCCTGAAGAGGTCTCTGAATACTGGGTGCTGATGATGATGGCGATCATGATGACCGCCGCGGTGGTCTTCGCCACCGGCCTCGGCACCGCAGTGCGGCGGGGGCATAACCACGAACGCGAGATCCTCGAATGGGCGCAGAAGTCCCATGAGCTGGCCCAGCTGGGCGAACGCAACCGGATTGCGCGTGAGATGCATGATGTGGTCGCCCACTCCCTGTCGGTAATGATCTCGCTGGCCGATGGTGCACGGGTGGTGGCCAAGAAGGACCCCGAACGCGCCACCGAGGTGATCGGGGAGGTCTCCTCCACCGGACGCAGTGCCCTGGCCGATATGCGCCGGCTGCTCGGGGTCCTCCGCAAGGGTGAGGATGTCGAGGACGCCCGCCGGCCGATCACCGAATCCCTGGACGAGCTCTACGAGAACTTCCGTCAGGCCGGACTGCCGCTGCGGGTCGAGCACACCGGACCGCCCCTGCCGGAGAATGCCGCCTTCGGGCTAACCGTCCACCGGATCATCCAGGAGTCGCTGACCAATGTGCTGCGCTATGCCCAGAACATCCGCCGGGTCGAGGTCAGCATTGAGCACCAGCCCGGCACCAGCGAGGCTGAGCTGGAGAATCTCAAAGCCCAGGGCTTCTCCGAGAAGGAGCAGGCCGCGCTGGGGCTCAGCGGCGCCGCCCAGGTGATCATCACCATCACCGACGACGGGGTGGCCACCGGATCAGGGACCCGCCGCGAGTCGGTAGGCTCGGGCCTGGGCATCCAAGGCATGCAGGAGCGGGCCAGCTTCTACAATGGATCGGTCTACGCCGGACCAGGAAAACACCACGGCTGGATGGTGCGGGCGGTCCTGGAACCGCCCCAGGAGAAGGCGCTGACCGGAAAGGGAACAGAATGAGCACTCGGGTCATGCTGGTCGACGACCAGCACCTGTTGCGGATGGGGTTCAAACTCATCCTGGAGGGCGAGGACGACCTCGAGGTGATCGCTGAGGCAGGCGACGGCGCCGAAGCCGTGCAGATGCTCGAGAACCTCGGGGAGAACCGCCCCGATGTGGTGCTCATGGATGTCCGGATGCCCACAATGGACGGCATCGAGGCCACCGCGGAGATCGCCAAACGCTGGTGCGAGGTCAAAGTCATCATCCTGACCACCTTCGACCTGGACGAATACGCCTTCTCCGGACTGCAGGCCGGGGCCAGCGCCTTCCTGCTCAAAGACGTCGAACCCGATGACCTCGTCGACGCGGTTCGGGTGGTCGCCTCCGGGGATGCAGTGGTCGCCCCGCGGATCACCCAACGGCTGCTGGAGGTCTACCTCCGCAAAGGCGCAGAAACCCCGACGACGACGCCGGCCGAGAGCAGCCGCCCCAATGGGCAGGCGGTGGCCGATGCACTCAGCGATGGGATCACCCGCGAACCGCTGACCGCCCGGGAGACTGAGGTTCTCTACGCAGTGGCCGAGGGTCTCTCCAACGCCGAGATCGCCGAGAAGTTCTTCCTCTCCGAGGCCACGGTGAAGACCCATGTCCGCAGGATCCTGACCAAACTGCAGCTGCGCGACCGGATCCAAGCGGTCGTCTACGTCTACCAATCGGGTCTGCTGGCCTGAACCGGGGCTGCGGGGGTGGCTCCGATAGGGTGAAGCTATGACTTCCACCACTGATGCGTTGATCCAGGATCTGGGCAAGTTCGTCACCGAATCACCATCCTCCTACCACGCTGCCGAGGTCACCGCGCAGCGTCTGGTTGAGGCCGGATTCACCCAACTCGGAGAGCATCAGGACTGGTCAGAACACTTCGACGCCGACACCACCGGTAAGCCCGGCAAATACGTGGTGGTCCGCGACGGCGCGGTGCTGGCCTGGATCATCCCCGAGGGTGTCCAGCCCACCACCCCGCTGCGGATCCTCGGTGCGCATACCGATTCCCCCGGCTTCAAGCTGAAACCGAAGTCCACCGTGGTCAAACAGGGCTGGGTCCAGGCCGGTATGGAGGTCTACGGCGGTCCGCTGCTGAACTCCTGGCTGGACCGTGAGCTGCGCCTGGCCGGCCGGCTGATAACCCGCGACGGTGCCACCCATCTGGCAGCCACCGGGCCGGTGGCGCGGATCCCACAGCTGGCGATCCATCTGGACCGGCAGGTCAACGCCGACGGGATCAAACTGGGCAAACAGCAGCACACTATGCCCATCCTGGGGCTTGCAGGATCCCCGGATGCTGCGGCCGAAGCCGATGTTCTGGATGTAGTGGCCCGGGCCGCCGGTGTGAATGCGGCAGATATAGACGGCTACGACGTCGTCGTCGCTGACGCTCAGCAGCCCGGTGTCTTCGGCGCTGATCAGGAGTTCTTCGCCTCCGGCCGGCTGGACAACCTCTCCAGTGTCTTCACCGGACTGCAGGCGCTGCTGGAGGCCGACGGCTCAGCCCCGGTGATCCCAATGCTGGCCGCCTTCGACCACGAGGAACTGGGTTCGGCCTCCCGCTCCGGTGCTGCCGGACCCTTCCTGGAGGAGGTGCTGGGCCGCATCTACGAAAGCCTCGGCGCCACCGCCTCAGACCGGGCGCGGGCGCTCGCAGCCTCCTGGCATCTGAGCTCCGATGCCGGCCATGCAGTGCATCCCAACTACTCGGAGCGCCATGACCCGGCCAACCGGCCGCTGCCCAATGCCGGGCCGCTGCTGAAAATCAACGCCAACCAGCGATACACCACCGATGCCCCCGGTGCGGCCATGTGGGCTGCCGTCTGCCGGGCAGCCGGAGTGCCGACCCAGGAGTTCGTCTCCAATAACGACATCCCCTGCGGGTCCACCATCGGGCCGATCACCGCCACCCGGCTGGGCATCCGGACTGTGGATGTGGGCATCGCGCTGCTGAGCATGCATTCAGCCCGTGAGATGTGCGGAGTCGACGACGTCGCCTACCTCCGGGACGCCATCGCCGCTTTCTTCACCACCGACCTGCCCTAATCCGCTCTACTGCAGGTCAGCGCGGGCGTCGTCGTCGGGTTTTCTGCCCCGAGGCCCTGGTGTAGAATTGATGAGTTGTGCGTCCAGACGCACATACGCATCTAGAACCTCCTGTTACGGAAATCCCGTGACCGCAAGACCGAAGGAGGTGGGTTCAATAATGCGTCATTACGAACTGATGGTGCTGGTCGACCCCGAGGTTGACGAGCGCACAGTGGAGCCCACTCTGGGCAAGTACATGGAACTGGTCAAGAAGGACGGCGGCTCCGTCGACAAGATCGACATTTGGGGACGCCGCCAGCTGGCCTACGAGATCCAGAAGAAGAACGAGGCAATCTACGCCGTCGTCGACTTCCACTCCACTCCCGACTCCGCCAAGGAGCTGGACCGTCTGCTGCGCCTGAATGAGACCATTCTGCGCACCAAGATCATCCGTCCCGAAGAGTTCAAAGTCGCCTGAGCGACCTACATCACCAGCCGAGAAGGTACATAAGGAGCACATATGGCAGGCGAGACCATCATCACCGTCGTCGGAAACCTGACTGCGGACCCGGAGCTGCGCTACACCCCCTCGGGTGCAGCGGTGACGAACTTCGTCATTGCCTCCACACCGCGGTACTTCGACCGACAGGCCAATGAGTTCAAAGATGCCGAGACGCTCTTTGTGCGCTGCTCGCTCTGGCGAGAAGCGGCTGAGAATGTGGTCGAGTCCCTGACCAAGGGAACCCGGGTCATCGCCCAGGGCCGGCTGAAGGCTCGCAGCTACCAGGATAAGGAAGGCAATAACCGGACTTCCTGGGAGCTCGATGTCGACGAGATCGGCCCCTCGCTGCGCTTTGCTACCGCTCAGGTCCAGCGCCAGGGCGGCGGAGGCCGCCAGGGTGGAGGACCCGGCGGCGGATTCGGCGGCGGTGGCAACCAGGGCGGCTTCGGAGGCGGCGACGCCTGGGGCAGCCCCGGTCCACAGGGCGGCGGCCCCCAGCAGGATCCCTGGGGCGGTCAGCCCTCCCAGGGCGGCGGCTGGGATGCACCCGGTGGCGACGAACCACCCTTCTGATCAACACCATTAATCAACCACCATCCCGCGCAGTAGACGCGGGCTCCAACCATGAAAAGGAGCACCACGATGGCAAAGCCTGACATCAAGAAGCCGGTGAAGCCGAAGGCTAACCCGCTCAAGGCAGCCGATATCACCCACATTGACTACAAGGACACCGCTCTGCTGCGGAAGTTCATCTCTGACCGCGGCAAGATCCGCGCCCGCCGGGTTACCGGTGTCTCCGTCCAGGAGCAGCGCAAGATCGCCCAGGCCATCAAGAACGCCCGCGAGATGGCCCTGCTGCCCTACTCCGGCGCAGGCCGCGGCTGAGACGACTGAGGAAGGAAAGGACAACTTATGGCTAAGCTCATCCTGACTCAGGAAGTAACTGGACTCGGTGCAGCCGGCGACATCGTCGAGGTCCGGGACGGTTACGCACGTAACTACCTGCTGCCCCGCGGCTACGCCCTGACTTGGACCAAGGGCGGCGAGAAGGACGTGGAGCGTATCCGCGCTGCACGCCAGGCTCGCGAGATCGCAACCGTTGAAGAGGCTCAGGCCATCGCAGAGAAGCTGCAGGCCCAGCCGATCACCATCGGTGTGAAATCCGGCGAGTCCGGCCGCCTCTTCGGCACCGTCGGTGCAGCTCAGGTGGCTGAGGCTGTGGAGTCCGCAGGGCTCGGCAGCATCGATAAGCGCACCGTGGAGATTCCCGAGCGGATCAAGGCTGTGGGCAACTACACCGCCACTGTGAAGCTGCACGCTGACGTCACCGCCAGCCTCGACCTCCAGGTTGTGGCTGCTCGGTAATAGCCCAGCACTTTACGCATCAGGCCCCCGGGATTATCCTGGGGGCTTTTTGCGTACCCAGGGGAAAACAGACCTGATCAGAGGACTCAGAGAGTTAACTGCTTCGAAACAAAAAAGGTGTTAACTAGAATGTCCTAATCATTTACCTGTGATGAGGTGGAGGGACGCCGAATGGTGCAAGCACAAAACTTCAATGAGTGGGGCGAAGAGACAGATGTCCATATCCCCAAGCTCACTCTCGAGCGGCTGATCCTCGAACTGGGAGCCATTTTCCTCTCCACCCTGACGGATGTACCTGATCCATCACGAAGAGTCAGTGGGGTCATGATCTATGACCCAATAGATACGCAGGCAGTCTCTGAGGATGTCATCGTTCTCGGCGTCGGGTTCGAGGCCGGTGAGGAACTGCGTGCCCTGATGGACGAGTTGGGTCCCCAGGATGTCACCGCAGTGGTGGTGCGCGAACCCGCAGCAGTCGATGAGGTCACAGCAGCCATGGCCAGGCGGCATGGGGTCGTCCTCTTGGGGCTGACACCCGGGGCATCCTGGACTCAATTGCACAGCATGATCTCCTCACTCCTGGCCGATGACGTCGGGGTGCATAGGAGTGAGAAGATCGGCGGAGTCCCCAGCGGGGACCTCTTCGCCTTTGCCAATGCTGTAGCCCTACTCCTGGGTGCTCCGGTGACAATAGAAGACCGAAACTGCCGAGTCATCGCATTCTCCTCGGGCCAGGAAGAAGCCGATGAGCCCCGTGTCGAGACCATCCTGGCCAGAAAAGTTCCTGAACGATACATCCGCCAGTACACCGAAGCCGGATTCTTCCAGGAGCTCTACTCCTCCGACCGGCCAGTACATATGAAGCTCAGCAGCACCGCAGAGGGCTATAAGGACCGCACGGCAATTGCTATCCGAGGCGCCGGCGGTGAAATCCTGGGCTCCATCTGGGCGGCGGTCCCCAAACCTCTGGAACCTGACACACTTGAGGGTTTCCGAGATCTGGCCAAAGTGGCCGCCCTGCACATCCTCCGGATTCGAGCCGGTTCGGATACCGACCAGAAACGACGACGCGCTGGACTGTTGAAAACTGCCCTGGAGGGAGAGCAGGGGGCAGAGGCTTCAATGCGTGAACTAGGTATCGACGAGGCCCCATTAGGAGTCTTTGCAGCCAGTGTGCTCGGGGTCGGAAATGACAAGCTCGAGGGCATCGTCGAAGAGCAGGCCCTGCGTCAGTGGGTGACTGATGCCATCGCCGTCCACTTAGCGGCAGTCCATCCGGCAGCATGTGTGGCCCTGATGGGCGACACCATCTACGGTGCGCTTCCGCTGAAATCAGTTATCGACGGTGAATCCCAGGCTGTGCGGCTGGTCGAGGACCTGCTCTGCCGCCTGGGAAAACGTACAGCCCTTTCTGTCGGCATCGGGCAGGTAGTTTCCGGCACCAGAAACCTCGCCACCGGCAGGGAGGGGGCTGAACGAGCACTGCGGGTGCAGCTGAACCAGCCAGGTGCTGAATCAGGGGCATCGCTGTTTTCGGATGTTCATGTGGAGGCGATGATTCTAGAACTCCGGGATCGATTCGCCTCCGGTTATGAGAGTGCCACCGGGCCTGTTGCGCGACTGTGGGAGCACGATATGCGGCATGGCACAGATTTCGTCGCGACCCTGCGAGTCTGGCTCGACAGTATGGGGGATATCTCCAGTGCCGCTGATCAACTGCATGTACACCCCAATACCCTGCGATACCGACTGCGACGCCTCTCTGACCTGTCCGGATTAGACCTCACAGACCCCGATGCTCGATTCGCCGCCCAGGTGCTTCTGCGGGTGGTTCCTGAATTCAACGGCACAGAGCCTCAGTAGTCCCCATTGGTTCAGCCTTACAAGGTTGGGGCTGGACTGCTGGGCGATCATACGAAGCGCAGTGGGACATCCCCGGGCAATACTGAGGAATCATCACACGCGAACTTAATCCGGATGAGGGGGTCTAGTGTCTGTAACTCCCACTAGTACCGATATGACAAAGTCAGCGGGTGGAAAGGCCCAGGGCTGGAACCAGAACCCCTGGGTCAGTTATCTGCTGCGCCGCGGAATGTACTTCGTGGTGTCCATGTTCGTCCTGGTTTCACTGTCATTCCTGCTGGTGCAGCTGATCCCCGGAGACCCCGCACGTATCTCCGCAGGAGAGGCTGCTCCCGCTGAGCTGGTCGAGCAGCGCCGAACAGAACTGGGTCTCGACCGACCGGTGATCATCCAGTACCTGGCATTCTGGGGCGGATTATTCACCGGAGACCTCGGTGAATCCATCACCTCCCGAATGCCAGTCATCGATGTGATCATGACCCGCGCCCCGGCCACACTGGAAATTGCGCTGATCGCCGTGGCATTGACCCTCGTGACCTCCATCTGCCTCGGCCTCCTCTTCGGAGCACTCACCCGCGGAGATAAGCGTCCGGGAACAGAGGTCGGGTTCACCGGAGCCACCGGAATCCTCGGAGTGATCCCCGAATTCCTGGCCGGAATCATCCTGGTCTACTTCTTCGCAGTGAACCTTGACCTCGTACCAGTGGCCGGCAGGAGTGATTTCTCCAGCTACATCCTCCCCGTTGTGGCCCTTGCACTGGGATCCACCGCAGGACTGACCCGTATTGTGCGAGCAGAAGCGCTCAACGTCCTCCGCCAGGACTACGTGCGCACAGCCCGGGCCAAACGCATGAACCCCGTACGCCTCTACGGAAGACATGTACTGCCAAATCTGCTGACCTCCACCCTGACCATCTCCGGAATGATGCTGGGAAGCATGATCGCCGGGACAGTCCTGGTGGAGAACATATTCGCCTGGCCAGGACTCGGCGGAACAATCGTCGAATCCATCCAGGGGAAGGACTACCCCCTGGTCCAGGGCATCATCATCTTCTACGGCTCCCTGGTGCTGCTGATCAATCTCATAGTCGACATTGTTCTGATCACTATCGACCCGCGCACTGCATTGGATAAATCATGACCGCAAGACAACGCCTGCTGCAGGTTCTGGGGACCCCGCTCGGCCTCCTCGCGATCATCGGATGTTTCACCCTCCTGTTCTTCACACTCTTCGCCCCGGTCATCTGGGGCGAAGAGGCACGGATGACCAACACCGACCGCATCCTCGAACCACCCAGTGACGAGCATATTTTCGGCACAGACGGCTCGGGCCGGGATATCTTCAAGCGCACGCTGGTGGCTACACAGCTCTCCGTGGTGATGGCGCTGGCCGCCACCGCAGCCGGTGTCCTGGGCGGCATCATTCTCGGACTCCTTCCCCTGATCACCGGTGGACGAGGGGGCCGCTACATTGTGGCCGGTATCAACATCGGAGTGGCCTTTCCCGGACTGCTGTTGGCCATCGCCTTCTCCGTCATCCTCGGTGAAAGCGGCCTCGCTGCCGCCCTGGCCATCGCCATCGCCATGATGCCCAACTATGGCCGCCTCACCCATAACCTGGCTGCATCAGTCTGGGGCAGAGACTTCATCTCAGCGGCCCGAGTCCTGGGCGTACCAACCTGGAAAATCGTGGCCCGCCACGTCCTGCCCAATGTCCGTGACCCACTCATCGTCAACGCAGCAATGACTGCCGGCAATGCTCTAGTCGCGTTCGCTGGCCTGTCCTTCCTCGGCCTCGGGATCCAGGTGCCTCAATACGACTGGGGTCGGCTCTTGAATGAAGGGGTCAGCCGAATCTTCGTCACCCCAGCACCAGCCTTGGTGCCGGGAGTGGCTATCATCCTGGCTGGTCTGACCTTCGTGCTGCTTGGTGAAGTACTCGGCAAGGTACTTACCCCGGATACTCACCGGAGTCTGCTGTCTCGGATTCGCCAGCGCAAGAACCTGCCGGACACCACAGCCACCAGTGACGAGGCGGACGTGAATGAAGAATCCGTTCTCTCCGTCCGGAACCTTCACGTTGCCGCCCCGGCCGATAAGACCAACTGGCGACCATTGGTTGAAGGTGTCTCATTCGACGTCGCCCCCGGAGAGATCGTCGGAATGGTCGGCGAGTCAGGATCGGGTAAGAGCCTGACCCTGATGTCAGTGGCCGGACTCATCGAATCGCCCCTGCATGTCAGCGCCGATGCCGCCTATTTCGACGGCGAACACCTCAAGCTCCAACCTGATGGCCATCCATCAGCACTGGATAAACACTTCGGTCAGAAACTCGCCATGGTCTTCCAGGACCCCATGTCCTCACTCAACCCAGCTCTACAGGTCGGAACCCAGGTGGCCGAACCGGGAATGCTGCATCTGGGAATGAGCCGCAAGGAGGCAAAAGATGCGGCGATCACCCGCCTCAATGATGTGCGCATCCCCGAGGCCGAGCGTCGCTTTAACCAATACCCCCACGAATACTCCGGAGGTATGCGGCAACGGGCCATGATCGCCGGTGGCCTCATGGGCAAACCATCGCTGATCCTCGCCGATGAACCCACCACCGCACTGGATGTGACCGTTCAGGCCGAGATTCTCAACCTGCTCCGCGGCATCAACGAGGCCGAAGGCACAGCCATCATGTTCGTCTCCCACGACATCGCCGTGGTGACCTCCCTGTGCACCCGGGTTCTGGTGATGTACCGAGGCCACCTCGTTGAGGACATCAGCTCAGCCGACCTCCGCAACGGTCTGGCACAGCACCCCTACACCAAAGCCCTCATGGAAACAGTGCCGACAATGGAATCGCCCCGGGACCGGCCGATGGCCTCAATTCCCGACGACGCTGATTTCAGCTCCGGTAATTCCTCTGATGCAGAAACAGCCCCCGAGGAGAGCATGCGATGAGCAACCGCCTGGCCTTTGAATCAGTCAGCGTCACTTACGGTCGTGGTGCATCCACTTTCACTGCGGTTGACTCTGTAGATATCGCCATCGAACCCGGGGAGATTCTCGGACTGGTCGGGGAGTCGGGATCGGGAAAGTCCACCTTGGCACGCGCGGCCGTGGGGCTGACCGAACCAACATCGGGGCGCATACTCCTCGACGACGTCGACGTCGCCCATGCCCGAGGTGCCACTGCCCGTGAACGCCGGCGCATCCAGATGGTATTCCAAGACCCCCAGTCCTGTTTCGACCCTCGTCGTACTATCGGGCAATCCCTGGATGAGGCGCTGGTGGCTGCATCGCAGCGAGACGCCACCAAGGTACCTCCCGCACGGGTGCGACGTGAGGAGGTGGCCTCACTTCTGGAGGCAGTATCCCTACCTGCCGAATACGCCCAACGGATGCCCCAGCAGCTCTCCGGTGGACAGCGTCAGCGAGTGGCAGTCGCCCGGGCTATCGCAGCTCGACCGTCAGTGATTCTGGCCGATGAGATCACCTCGGCGCTCGATGTCTCGGTCCAAGGATCAGTTCTGAACCTCCTCAAAGACCTCCAACGCCAGATGGGATTCTCTGTGCTGTTCATCAGCCACAATCTGGCCGTGGTCCGAATCGTCTGCGACCGCGTCGCCGTCATGCGTAAGGGCGAGGTTATCGAGGTCGGAGAAACACTCGAGGTTATGGAAAGCCCGCAGGCTGATTACACCAAGGAACTTATCGGTGCAGTTCCCTCCTTATGACCCCAGCCGGAAGGAACGCTGTCCGGCTCGACGAAGTAATGTCCCTGTTTTTGTCCCCAGCTCCAATGCATCCCGGGCCACTGCAGGGGAAAGATAATGCCTACCTTCACTCCACCACCAGATAGCGGTCCACACCGCTGAAGCTGATCAATCGATGAGGAGAATGCACCATGAAGAAGCGTCAGCTCATAGCCCCCGGTGCACTGGCTGCCTTAGTTCTCTCTGCCTGCGGAGGAGGTGGGGGCGGAACCGGTTCAGGTGACATCGACGTCGTCGAGGACGGGACACTGGTGATCGGGATCCACGAAGACCCGGGGAACCTTTTCCGCTCCCTGAACAACAGTGCCACTTTGAGCCAGGTCTTCCCGATCGCCTATGAGGCGCCGGTCTGGTTCGACGAGGATGGCGAGGCCCAGCCATGGCTTGCCGAGTCCTGGGAGGACACCCCCACAGAAGTTGAATGGACCATCCGTGAAGGCGTGCAGTGTCCAGACGGCTCCGAACTCGACGCCGAGCTGGTAGCCGATAACTACCGGTGGATTCTGGACCCGGACAACGGTTCAACAGCCATCGGCACGGTCATCCCTCCCGATGCCGAGATTGACCACGACAATGACGCACGAACTGTCACTGTCACCACTGAAACCCCGAACTCCTTCCTGATGGCCCAAATCGGCATCCACCCCATTGCCTGCCGCGAAGCACTCGAAGACCCCGACAGCGTGGCCGCGGGTACCGATGGAACAGGACTGTTCGAATTGGTGGAAGCCGTTCCAGGTGATCACTACACCTTTGAACGCAAGGACGACTACGACTGGCCCCGGGAAGGCGCACCAGACGGTCAGACCGCAGGGGTGCCACAGACGGTGGAGTACCGAATTGTTGAGAACCCCAGTACACGGGCCAATATGCTCCTAGCCGGGGATCTCAATATCGCCTCAGTCCAAGGTCCTGATGAGGACCGGGTGGCCGAGACAGTGGATGTCCTCATGGAACAGGACCGCATAAACGCCGGCATCGCCTACAGCCAGGCAGAAGGCATGCCCGGTGAGGAAGAGGAGGTCCGAATCGCGCTGACCAAAGCCCTGGATATCGAAGCGCTGATGCAGGTCAACACCTCCGGCAACGGCGAGATACCAACCCGTTTGGCCACCTTGGAACCCGAAATCTGCCAGTACGACGCAGTGGGTCCAAACACCCCCTCCTATGACCCAGATGAGGCAGAAGCCATGCTGGATGAGGCTGGCTGGACCCGTGAAGGCGACGGCATCCGAACACGCGATGGCGAAGAGCTGGTCCTAGACTTCGCATGGACGACTCGGTGGCCTGAGAACTCTGCCACTGCAGAGATGATGGCCGATATGTGGGAAGAGATCGGCGTGGGAGTCAACCACGACGGCGGAGACCACGGGGCGTGGACGGAGAATGTCTTCAGCGAAGGATCCACTGAGCATTATGAAGTCATGTGGATCGGCCTGAACCACTTCATGCCCGGAGCACTCGGCGCCTATGTCTCCGGGGATCTGCCGCCAAGCGGTAATAACTTCGCCGCCATCGAGAACGAAGATTTCGCCGCAGCCCTGGCCGAGGCCGAAGACCTCTCAGGAGCAGATGCATGTGACGCCTGGGAACAGGCTGAGGCGGCGCTCTACTCCTCCGGAGATATGGTCCAGATCGCGATGCAGCCTGATGCCACCTACTCCCAGGGTGTCGAGGGCACTATTGCCCCCGGTTGGCCCACTATCGCAGCCCTTCTGCTGACTGCGGACTAAAACCGGACGATCCCACCACCTAGGCCTACCGCAGCCATACGTAATTTCCCGCCGTCGTTTGGAGAGTACTGATGTCCGCACCCAGCCCCTATGCCCTTGATACTCGGTACTGGGACGACTACCTCACAGAGGTGGCACGCAAGTACCACGTCCCAGGGATCGTGGCCGGAGTGCTGTCCTTGGACTCACAGACAGGAAGCTCGCAGAGACTCGTGTCCAGCACAGGAGTCACCAGCCTGCGCACCGGCATTTCAACTGATCCCAGTACGGTGTGCCAGATCGGATCAATCACCAAGCTCGTCACCGCCACGATGATCATGCAGCTGCGGGATGAGGGGAAACTCGGCCTGGAGTCCAAGGTGACAGACCTTCTTCCAGAGCTGACACTGGACCCCACACACACTGATGACATTTCGGTGTGGAACCTGCTGACCCATACTTCGGGCATCGATGGTGACATCTTCACCGACACCGGACGCGGAGCCGATGCTATCGAGAGATTCGTCCAACGAATGCGGTCCGTTGAATCTCTCTTCCGTCCCTCCAAGGGATGGTCTTATTGCAACTCCGGCTTCATTCTCGCCGGGCGCATCATCGAGGTCTTCGACCAGCGGTCCTGGACTGAATCCGTCCGCGCTCGCATCACCGAACCCCTGGGATTGGGTACCTTCTACACCCTCCCTGAGGAGGTCCTGGTGAACCGGTACCAAGTCGGTCATGTGCGCAGCCCGGGACAATCAGCGTGGAGCCCCGTGCCCATCCCGGATATGCAGCGCGGCCGTGGTCCCGCAGGGGTCATCGTCAGCAATGCCGATGATCTCCTCACCTTCGGCGAGGCCTTCCTCCGGGGAGGGGACACAGGCGGCGGCGAGAACCTTCTGCCGCCCCAGACCATCAGCGAGATGTTGGCCCCCGCTTGGTCACTTGCACCGGCTCCGGCATCAGTTGCCGCACCCCACTGGGGACTGGGATGGATGCTCAACACCTGGGACGGACATAAGACTGCCGGGCATGGTGGCACCAAACTTGGCAATAAGGCGTGGTTCGAGATTCTCCCCGAGGACGGACTGGCAATGGTCGTCTTCTGCAATGGAGGCATCGTCCCGACTGCCGGGGATGAAATCTGCACAGCCTTTGCGGAGGCCTTCACAGGTGCGGCCCCCGCCGGGCCGAGCCTGCCCACGGGGCCAGCCACGGAGGCAGAACTGGCCGAGAAATGGCTCGGTACATACTCCGATGCTGGAACAACATTGACTGTCACCAAGACTGCAGAGGGGTTGCAGGCAAGCATCGATCAATCTCGCATCCGTAACAATCAAGATGCCTCGAAGTCGACGTCGTCGACTGTTTCACCGAGTCCTACCCCGCTGCTTCCAGCCGCGGGGGAAGCCCAGTTCCTGACCCGCAGTGACCACCTCTCCCCCTGGACCTCAGTGGCATTCACAGAAGTCGACGACAATCCCTGTGCCTATGTGGGCATCCGATGCCTCCCACAACGCGAGCCGAGTGTTGGGTGAACCCACCGTCGGTGACAGACAGACTTGCAATCGAACACGAAACGAAAGAAGTTGGTTATGCCTGATACTCAAAGCTTCGACACCGGCCGCTGGGATGCATTCTTAGCCGAAGTGGCCCGACGCCACCATGTACCCGGCATCGTCGCCGGGGTGCTCAGCATCGACCCCGAGACCGGTGCGGAGAAGCGATTCGTTACCAGCACCGGAGTCACCAATAAGCGCACAGGCGTGCCCAGCGATAAGGACACCGTGTGCCAGATCGGCTCCATCACCAAAGTTGTGACCGCCACGATGATCATGCAGCTTCGCGAGGAGGGGAAACTCGACCTCGACACCCAGGTCACTGAGATCCTCCCGGAGTTCGTCCTGGCCTCCCCACATGCCGAGGAGATCACGGTATGGAACCTGCTGACTCATACATCCGGCATCGACGGTGACCTCTTCACCGACACCGGCCGCGGCGACGATTGCGTGGCCAAATACATCGAGACACTGGCTGAGGCTGAATCACTCTTCACCCCGAAAACGGGCTGGTCCTACTGCAACTCAGGATTCGTCGTCGCGGGGCGCATCATCGAAGTCCTCGACGGTGGCACCTGGGATGCCTCGCTGAAGGCCCGCATCACCGAACCCCTGGGGCTGGACACCTTCTTCACCCTGCCCGAGGAGATCCTGGCCCACCGCCATCAATACGGCCATGTCCGTCAGCCCGGACAGAAAGACTGGAACCCGGCACCAGTTGCAGCAATCACCCGGTCAATGGGTGCTGCCGGGATCATCACCTCCAGCGTGGACGATCTCTTGGACTTCGGCGCAGCCTTCCTGCGGGACGGGGAGACCGGATCCGGGCAGAAACTGCTCAGCAGTGAATCCATCTCGCTGATGACTGAACCTCAGTGGGACCTCGATCCGGCCGTCGGCACCGCCATGGCCCCGCATTGGGCCATCGGGTGGATGATTGACGACTGGAACGGCCATAAAGTTCAGTGGCACGGCGGCACCACCATCGGGAATAAGGCCTGGTTCCAGGTCCTGCCCCAGGACGGGTTGGCGCTGGTGGTCTTCTGCAACGGAGGTGTCGCCCCCCATGCCGCTCATGAGATCTACGGGGCATTCGCCGAGGAATTCGCAGGCACCGTACCCTCTGCAGAACCGGCCCCCACTGGCGGTGACTCCGATGCAGTGGTGCAGGATCAATGGCTCGGTACCTACTCCGATGCCGGAACCTCACTGACTGTCACTCAGACCGAAGATGGAACGTTCCAGGCCGAGATCAGTCAGGCCAGTCTTGAACGTCGCCTCGGCAAGAAACCCACCGAGGCCACGCCACTTGCGCTGCTGCCTGCAGGAGCCGAGAATCGGTTCGTTGCCAGACCAGAGCGACTCGAACCATGGAGCACAGTCTCCTTCACCGAAGTCGATGGCAAACCGGTGGCATATGTGGGCATCCGGTGCCTGCCCAAACGAGAGGAAGCTGACCAATGAGCAAAGTCCTACTCCGCGGTGGGCGCGTCATCGACCCCGGTACAGGTTTCGACGGCATCGCCGATGTGCTCATCGACAAGGGCAGGGTCGTGGAGGTGGGAGAGAACCCCTCCGCCGAGGACGCCAAGGTCGTCGATGTCACCGGCAAGATCGTCGGCCCCGGCTTCGTCGACCTCCACAGCCATGTGAACTCCATTGCTGGTCAGCGCCTGCAGGCCATGGATGGGGTGACCACGGCCCTAGAGCTGGAGGCCGGACTGCTGCCGGTGGATCGGGCATACGCCAAAGCCGCGCAGGAGGGCCGGCCCATCAACTTCGGGTTCTCTGCCTCCTGGGGGATGGCCCGCGCCGAGGTGCTCTCCGGCAGAGATTTCGATGCCGATTTCTCCAGTTCTCTGAGTATGCTCGCCGACCCCGCCTGGCAGGGAGACTCCACACCGAACCAACTCGCCGCCTGGCTCCATCGCCTGGAGACCGAACTGGCCGATGGTGCCCTGGGGATCGGCATTCTGCAGGGCTACGCCCCACGCAGCGACCCCAAGGAATACCTGGCAGTCAACGAGCTGGCGGCCAGGGCAGGAACCCCGACCTTCACCCATGTTCGTGAAATCTCAGAGGCTGATCCCACCACTCCAGTCGATGGAACTGAAGAGGCAGCCCAGGCCGCCATGGAGTTCGGCGGGCAGGTCCATCACTGCCACGTCAACAGCACTTCTCGGCGGCATATCGAACGAGTTCTGGGCACCATCGACAAGGCTCAGGCCCATGGTGCCGGGATCACTGTGGAGACCTACCCCTATGGGGCCGGCAGCACCGGCATTGGTGCAGCGTTCCTGGCTCCGGAGCGCCTACCGGTCTGGGGCATCACCCCGCAAAACCTGCTGCTGGTTGCCACCGGTGAGCGGATCCGAGATGCGGCCCATCTGGCCCATGTGCGTGAAACCGATCCCGGTGCCACCTGCATTGTGGAGTACCTCTCCGAGGATGACCCCCGGGACAGGCAGCTGCTGGAACAGACCTTGGCCTTTCCCGACAGCATTGTGGCCTCAGATGCTTTTCATGTCACCTGGCCCGATGGCACCACAGAGTCCCGAGAATGGCCTCTGCCACCGGGTGGCTCGACCCACCCCCGCACTGCCGGCACCTTCACCCGGTCCATCCGACAGATGGTGCGCGAACGCGGCTACTGGACCTGGTTGGAGGCCTTCCGTCGGTGCAGCTGGCTGCCGGCACGAGTCATGGACTCCACCACACCGGCCTTCAACGCCAAAGGACACCTCGGTGCCGGTGCTGATGCCGACGTCGTCGTCATCGATCCTGAGACCGTCACCGACCGGGCCACCTATCTCGACAGCACCCGACCGGCCCAAGGTATCGAACAGCTGCTGGTCAACGGTGAGTTCGTAGTCCGCGATGGCGACCTCCTGCCCGAGGCATACCCCGGCAAGGGCCTCCGCGGCCAGCCACAGTAACTCGCCGAGAGGATTGCCAATGGGAAGTCACCGCGTCGAAACATTGACCTGTTTGGATAACAGATAGTCAGCACAATCGAGACGCAGGAGATCTGATGCCGCAGGGAATCCCACTGGACCAAGCCATCCTCGATAAGCACCTGGAGGTCTACCACGATCTGCATGCGAATCCGGAGCTGTCTATGCAGGAGCAGCGCACCGCCGAGGTCATCACCGGACACCTCCAGGCCCTGGGCGCGAACCCGCAACCCTGCGGCGGCACCGGGGTTGTTGGGGTGATCGAGAACGGACCGGGACCGGTGGTGGCCTTCCGAGCCGATATCGATGGGCTGCCGGTCAAAGAGGACACCGGTCTGCCCTATGCCAGCACGGCCACCGGGCGGCTGCCCGATGGGACCGAGGTGCCCACCATGCATGCCTGCGGACATGACACTCATATCACTGCCGCACTGTCCATGGCGGCGCATCTGGTCGCCAACCGGCAGGCCTGGAGTGGGACTCTGGTGCTGATCTTCCAGCCGGGGGAGGAGACTGCGGCCGGCTCGGCGGCAATGCTTGCCGATGACATCTGGCAGAAGATCCCAGTGCCGGAGATCGTACTGGGCCAACACGTCAGCAATCTCCCCGAGGGGCACATTCACACTCGCCCCGGGCACGCGATGGCCCTGGCCGACTCCTGGCGGGTGACCGTCCACGGTGAGGGCGCCCATGGTTCCCGCCCCCACGACTCCATCGACCCCATCACCCAGGCGGCCTATATGATCACCCGACTGCAGACTGTGGTGTCCCGGGAGACCAATCCCTCGATTCCGGCCGTGGTCACCGTGGGCACGATTTCCGGGGGTCTGAAGGAGAATGTGATCGCCGCACAGGCGGAGTTCACCCTCAATATCCGCACGGTGGACGAGGAGTCCCGGGAACTGGTGCTCTCCCGTATCCGCCGCATCCTCGAGGCCGAGGCCGCAGCCTCCGGAGCCCCGGCCCCCACCGTTGAGGAGCTCTACCGATTCCCGCGCTGCTACAACTCCCCGGAGCTGACCCCACAGGTGGTCGCCGCCCTGGCCGCGGAGCTCGGTGAGGAGGCGGTCAATGGTGAGGCCGACCGGCGAATGGGCAGCGAGGATGTCGGACGCTTCGCCGATGACCTCGGCATCCCCCAGGTGTTCTGGTGGTTCGGCGGACACGATCCGGCAAGTTTCGCCGAGGGAACCCCTGCCGGTGGGCACAGCCCCTTCTTCGCCCCGGAGGACACCAGAGTGGTTCGGGCCGGAACCCGGGCAGCGATGGCCGCTGTCCTCTCCCAACTGGGCAACTGATCCCAGGTCAGAGCCTGGAGAGACAGTCTTTACGACGGTGAAACCTCGGCGTGACGCCTCGATCATCTGTCCTCCGTAGCCTCAGTGGCATCCGGATTCATCACGAGGGAGCAGATTGATGCGCATAAAGACTGCACGACCACTGACCGTGACTGCCGTGTTGGCCCTGACCCTGAGCGCATGCGGTGGAGGCGGCGACTCAAACGGTGGGACCCCGGGCGAAGGCGGCGGCGGTGAGCTCAGTGTGGCCTGGAATGCGAATCC
This sequence comes from Nesterenkonia sedimenti, assembly GCF_012641515.1. GTDB lineage: Bacteria > Actinomycetota > Actinomycetes > Actinomycetales > Micrococcaceae > Nesterenkonia > Nesterenkonia sedimenti. The sequence continues at coordinate 50,711 of NZ_JABAHY010000010.1, forward strand.
GCCCACCCTGGATCCTCTGGTGACAACCTCCACGGCCACCCGCGATATCTCCCGACACTTCTTCGAACCATTGATCACCATCGACGGCGACGGCGAGATCCAACCAGTGCTCGCCGAGGACTGGGAGGTCTCCGAGGACGGTCTGGATATCGTCTTCACCCTGCGTGAGGGAGTCCTATTCCACGATGGCACCGAGATGGAGGCCGAGGATGTGGTCGCCTCCCTGCAGCGGTGGATCGATGAGAGCAATATCGGCCAGTCCTACTTCACCGAGGCAGAGGTCAACGGAGAGGGCAATACCGTCACCGTAACCCTCGAGGAACCGATGTACGTGGCTCCGCAGCTGCTGGCCGATCAGGCCCAGCTGCCGATGATCATGCCCGCTGAGATCGCCGAATCAGCCCCGCCGGAGGGACTGGAGGAATATGTGGGCACCGGCCCCTACGAGATGGCCACCTGGCAGGTGGACCAGTACGTGGAACTGGAACGCTTTGAGGACTATGAGTCACCCGAGGGCGAACCCAATGGCACAGCCGGTGAGAAGAACCCCTACTACGACACCATCATGATGGAGATCATCAACGACTCCTCCACCCGGCTCTCCGGCCTGCAGACCGGCGAATACGACATCGTCTACTCGGTGCCCTTCGACAATATGGCCCAATTGGAGGATGACGATTCCGTGGAGGTCATTGCCGCGGAGTCCGGCCCCCTGCAGGCGTATTTCAATAAGGCAGAAGGCCCGATGTCGGAGCTTCCCATGCGACAGGCAGTGGTGGCAGCCATGAACGCCAATGACATCATGATCTCCGCCTACGCCGAGGAGCAGTACTACACCACCAATGGCGCCCTGATGCCCGAGGATTCAGTGTGGTACTCCGATGCCAATATGGAAATCCGCGACGAAAGCGGTCCCGAGGATGTCGAGGCGTTCCTGGAGGAGGCCGACTACGACGGCGAGACCATCCGCATTATCACAACCCAGGAGTACGACCACATCTACCAGTCCTCTGTGATGCTGCAGGAGCAGCTCAATGAGGCCGGCATCAACACCGAACTCAATGTCTACGACTGGCCCACCGTGCTGCAGGATCGGGAGAACCCCGAGGCCTACGACATCTTCATCACCGGCTTCACCCCGGTGGCTGTACCGGTGACCTTCGTCTTCCTGCACCCGACCTGGGCCGGCTGGACCGATGACGAGGATATCCAGGCCGCCATCGATACGGTCACCTCGGCCGAGGATGAAGAAGGCGCCCTGGAAGGTGCCCAGGACCTCCAGGTGGCCTATTACGACTACCTGCCCGCGGCGAAGTTCGGTGAGGCCACATCCACGGTGGGCTACCAGGCAGAGCTGGAAGGAATCGACTTCGCGCCGATCTCAGGCGTCCACTTCTGGAACGTGCGACCGGCAGAGGACTAATCGCCTCCGGGACTACTGGTCTGCCGCGGCTGCGCCGCCGGGGATCGGGTCCTTGCCCTCGACCCTGCGCTGTTTGAGCAGCTCATGGGTCGGCGGTGCCGGTGTGGTCTCCGGCTGACGGGCAGCGACCTCCTTGCGCAGTACCGGAACAACCTCCTCGCCCAGCAGCTCAATCTGCTCCAAAACGGTCTTCAGAGGCAGCCCAGCGTGATCGATGAGGAAGAGCTGACGCTGATAGTGCCCGGCATACTCCGCGAAGCTCAGCGTCTTCTCAATGACCTGCTCCGGGGTGCCCACGGTCAGCGGGGTCATATCAGTGAACTCCTCCAGCGAGGGCCCGCCGCCGTAGACCGGGGCATTATCGAAGTAGGGGCGGAACTCCCGGACCGCATCCTGCGAGTTATGCCGCATGAACACCTGGCCACCGAGGCCGACAATCGCCTGGTCAGCCGTGCCATGCCCATAGTGCTCGAAGCGCTCGCGGTAGAGATCGACCATCCGGCCGGTGTGCCCCTTATTCCAGAAAATATTGTTGTGGAAGAAGCCATCGCCGTAATAGGCGGCCTGCTCAGCGATCTCAGGTGAGCGGATGGAGCCGTGCCAGACAAAGGGCGGCACATCATCCAGCGGGCGCGGGGTGGCAGTGAAGCCCTGCAGCTCAGTGCGGAACCGGCCCTTCCAGTCCACATTCTCCTCGCGCCAGAGCCGCCACAGCAGGGCATAGTTCTCCACTGCCAGCGGGATACCGGCGCGGATGTCCTTGCCGAACCACGGATAGACCGGCCCGGTGTTTCCCCGACCCATGGTCAGATCCACCCGTCCATTGGTCAGGTGCTGGGCATAGGCGTAGTCCTCGGCGATCCGGACGGGATCCGTGGTCGTAATCAGGGTGGTCGCCGTCGAGAGCAGAATCCGTTCGGTCTGCGCGGCAATATGCGCCATCAGGATCGGTGGGTTCGCCGGAGCCACAAACGGCGGGTTGTGGTGCTGGCCGATGGCGAAGACGTCCAGGCCCACCTCTTCGGCCTTCTTAGCGATCTCCACGGTGGCCTTGATGCGCTCATGCTCAGTGGGTTTACGACCAGTGGTCGGATCGGGAGTGACATCACCGATGGAAAAGACGCCGAACTGCATAACGGGGCTCCTGGGCAGACAGAAAGGGGAGAATGACAACCCAATAATACTTCAAATTTGAAATAAGTGCACACGGGCTTGTTGAGCCCCTGGTCAGCCCCTGTGGAGAGGTTGTGGAAAATCTCAGTCGAAAAGTGTCTATACACCCAACATGAGGTAAACGGCAAGCACCAAATCTTGGCTGAAATCTGGGGCAAAAAAAGTTCTCCCCACAGGTGTGTCGCTACATAACCGCAGGTCAGAGGCTCAATGAGCAGATATCTAACAGGGAATCCACAGGGTTTCCCTCAGCTTGTTCACAAGACACGCCGCGCAGTCCACATTTTATCCACAGGGGCTGTGATGACACCTATTGCCCCGGGCCGCGATCTGGCCATACAGTGTCAATCGTCCGCAGGACTTAGGCCCTATTCCAAGGGCACTGATGGAGTGGGTATTGGCGAGAGTAACCGCTCGCGTGCATCCACTCTTCCAACAGGACAGGCGATGCCGGCAAGCGCCAGCTGACCGTGCAGTACGCGGCTGTCCTGTACTCCTGAACGGGACACATTCGGATCGCCGGACCTGGTGCAAAGGGAAGGGGATCACGGCGGGAAACGGTCGTGATCCTGCACTGGTTCGGCGATCCGTCTTTATATCCAGCCCCGAGGGGTTCCAAAGAACCGCCGACCACGGCGCTCACCCGGCTCGATGCCGCTCCACAAACCGGGCCACCCGCGCCGGCCACCCGGATAAATCCTCCGGTGTCTCAGCAATCGACAGCCGTGAGCTCTCAATGAGCCGGTGTAACCGCTCAGCGGTGGAGACCGGATGGGCATGATCACCCACCCAGGCCAGAATCTGCACCGGCAGCCCCAGCCCGGAGAGCTCCTGCTGATCCGGAAGATCGGTCATCGCCGCCCCCCGGAAGATCGAGGGCAGCAGTTCCTGGCTGACCGCAGGGACCCGCTCCCGGGGTCGGTCCGCCAGCGCCGGGGGAGGCAGCACCGACTGGCCCACCCGCACAAAGGCACCGATGCCGTGGTTCTCCACCAGATCAGCCGATTTCAGATAGGACTCCGCCTGCTCCGTCCGGGTCGCCCAGGCCGTCGGCGGCACCAGCAGGCTCAGGCTCGCAAACCGTTCGGGATCCTTCAGTGCGGCATACAGTGCAGTGGCCGTACCCATCGAAGGGCCGGCAATATGCACCCGCTGCCCAGGGATCACCGCGTCCAAGAGCCGCAGCAGATCATCGCCCAGCTGCGGCCACCGATAATCCGCCGGCACCGTCCGACCGGTGGAGGAGCCATGTCCCCGGGCGTCATAACGCAGCACCCGGAACCCACGCAGCCGCCCGGTCATATCCAATCCCGACCGGTGCTCCCGCCAGGCACTGGAGGTCAGTCCATGGGTCTGCACAAAGACTGGGCCCTCCCTGGGGTCCAGTTCATAGGCGAGTGTGGCTCCATCGGTCTGGAACGTCGGCACGGCCGCTTGGTCACCTCTTGTGCTCAGTCCGGGCCTTTCCCGGTACATCTAGTTTCCCAACCCCTGTTAACCAGAAGTTACCCGGGGGGTCTTTTTCGCGTTGTACTGCCCCTCTACACTACGCGTATGCGGCTGACTAACGTCTCCCAGATGCAGGTTCAGCCCGGCAGGCTGTCCAGCTACTCGGTGCGGGCCCGCACCCCCGCTGCAGGCCAGGGCGCCCAGCTGCCGGTGTCCTTTGACCAGAACCGGCACACCAGCTTCGGCTCCCGGCCCGGTTCCTGGATGGCAGTGGCCTTCTATCTGCCCGGCCACATCAGCCAAGAGACGTTGAGCATCGCCTGGCATATCGTCATTGAACGCCACGGCACCCTGCGCAGTGTCTTCACCACCGACGACGACGGCGCCATCCACCTCAACAGCACCGAGATGCACCCCGGTTCCTGGACCTCCTTGGCCAGTGAAGAGAATCCGCAGGCTCTGCGGGCTGTGCTGCGCGAGCACTTCGACGAAGTCTGCCAATCCTTCGCCGAACCTTCCTACCGGCTCTGCACGGTGGAGGACCCCACCGGAACCGGGGACCGGCAGGTGATCATCGGGGCAGATCACGCCCATGTCGATGCCTGGAGCCTGCTGGTACTGGCCCGGGATATCGCAGCCTGCGCCCAGGACATCACCGAAGGCAGAACCCCTGGCGCCCAGCTGCCGGAGGTCAAGGATTTCGCTGAGCATTCCGCAGAGCTCGCCGCCCGGCCCCACCCCCCGGAGGAGATCACCCAACGCTGGCGGGAGATCCTGGAGGTCGGAGGCCAAGCCATGCCCTCCTTCCCGCTGGATCTCGGGGATATCAGCCACCCCATCCCGGAGGTTGTGGAAGTCCGCGATGTCTTCGACACCGAGGAGCTGACCCATGTCGAAGAGCATGCCGCCGACCACGGGGTACGGCTGATCGCCGTCGCCGTCTCTGTGATGACCCGGTTGGCCGCCGAGCTGGCCGATAAACCCTTCCGGGCGGTCTTCCCGGTCCACTCCCGGTACGACCCCCGGTGGTTCAACTCAGTGGGCTGGTTCATCACCAACTCCGTACTGGAGAACGCCGAGACCGACTACCGGACTTCTTATTCGGCGGTGAAGGAGGCCATCCGCCTGGGCTCCTACCCGTTGGGGCCGATTATGGCCCCCTATGGGGGCATGCCCCAGGAACCGGGGATGTTCGCGATGTCCTGGTTGGATCACCGGAAACTGCCGGTCAATGTGGCCGAGGAGCTCAGCCCCCAACATGTCTCCGCGGTGATCCGCACTGATGGGGTCATGATCTGGTTCGTCATCAATGAAAAGGGCCTGCATCTTCGCTGCCGCTACCCCGATACGCGCCAGGCCCGCCGCTCCATGCGCACCTGGTTGGCCGGGCTGGTCTACGGGCTGCGGGCCCCACTGGAACAGCTGGCGCTGCGCGGGTGAAAGCCCTCGATGAGACCGGGGCTCGGTGTCCCTGTGGTGCAGTAGAGTAGGGTGCCGTGACAACGGAGACCTACGACCCTGGAACTGGCGCTGGAGCGGAGTCGCGCACCCCGCCCCAGGACATGGTGGCCGAACAGTCAGTCCTCGGCGGCATGATGCTCTCCAAGGACGCGATCGCCGACGTCGTCGAAATCCTCCGCGGCCGGGACTTCTACCGGCCCGCCCACGAGATGATCTTCGAAGCGATCATCGACCTCTATGGTCAGGGGGAACCGGCCGATGTGGTCACCATCTCCGACCAGCTGACCAAACAGCAGCAGCTGCAGCGCATCGGCGGACCCGCCTATCTGCACAACCTCGCCCAGGCAGTGCCCACCGCGGCCAATGCTGCCTTCTACGCCGAGATCGTGCGGGAACGGGCCATCCTGCGCCGACTGGTCGAGGCCGGCACCAAAATCGTCCAAATCGGGCACACCGCCGATGGCGAAGTCGACGCCATCGTCAACGAGGCCCAGGCCGAGATCTATCAGGTCGCCGAAAATCGGCAGACCAGCGACTACACCCGGCTCTCCGATATCCTCGCGCCCACCATCGAAGAGATCGAGGTCAACGCGGCCAATAACGGGACACTGACCGGTATCCCCACCGGGTTCCGGGAGCTCGATGAGCTCAGCCACGGCTTCCACGGCGGGCAGCTGATCATCATCGCCGCCCGTCCCGCCATGGGTAAATCCGTGCTGGCCCTGGACTTCTCCCGCTCCGCGGCAGTGGCCAATGGGATGACCACCGCCTTCTTCTCCCTGGAGATGAGCAAAGTGGAGCTGACCATGCGTCTGCTCTCTGCCGAATCCCGGGTGCTCTTCGGTGACCTGCGCAAAGGCTCCAGCCTGCAGGACAACGACTGGGAGAAGATGGCCCGGGCCATGGACAAACTCGAACAGGCCCCCCTGTTCATCGACGACGCCCCCAACCTCACCCTGATGGAGATCCGGGCCAAATGCCGACGGCTGAAACAGCGAGAGAATCTCAAACTCGTCGTCGTCGACTATCTGCAGCTGCTGATGTCAGGTAAACGGGTCGAANCAAATGCCGACGGCTGAAACAGCGAGAGAATCTCAAACTCGTCGTCGTCGACTATCTGCAGCTGCTGATGTCAGGTAAACGGGTCGAATCCCGTCAGCAGGAGGTCTCCGAGTTCTCCCGAACCCTGAAGCTGCTGGCCAAGGAGCTCGATGTGCCGATCATCGCGCTCTCCCAGCTGAACCGTGGTTCTGAGCAGCGGCCCGATAAGCGCCCCCAGGTCTCTGACCTGCGTGAATCAGGCTCCATTGAGCAGGACGCCGATATGGTCATGCTGCTGCACCGCCCCGAGGTCTACGACAAAGAGACCGAACGTGCCGGTGAGGCAGACATCATCATCGCGAAGAACCGGAGTGGACCCACCCGGGACATCACCGTGGCCTTCCAGGGTCACTACCAGCGCTTCCAGGACATGGCCCGAGATTTTTAGGCTCAGCTGAGGTTGGCGTCGAGGAAGGTGAGGATCTCGTCGGTGACGTCCTCGCGGATGGGCGGCTCGTTATGAACCTCATGACGGAACCCGCTGTAGACGCAGGTGCGGACCCTACGGTTACCGGCCTCGGCGAGCACATTGGCCACGCGGTAGGCGCCCTCCCCGTAATTGGTCACCGGATCCTGGTCCCCCGCCAGAATCAGCACCGGCAGATCAGTGGGGATCCTCGCGAGGGTCTGCGACTCATTCGACTCCCGGTAGAGCGCAACGAAGTCATGCAGAAAGCGCAGTGACAGCGGCTCCCCGAACCTATTGAGCGGATCCACCTTATGGTCGCGGACCACATCACGATCCAGCGCCACCCAGTCCGTGGGACCCTCGACATCCTCATACCGGGAGACGAAGCCCTCGAAGAGGGCAGGCAGGAACTCCTCGGCCGGGCGGGAACCATCTGTATCCCCGATCGCAGCCTGCACAGCCTCAAGATCAAGGGTGTCCATCGAACGCACCTGGGCAGCGATTCCGCATAGCAGCAGACCGGAGATCCCCTTCGGCTCCCGCACGGTGAGCATCCGGGCGATGATCGAACCCCAGCTGTGGCCGAAGACGAAATAGGGCAGCTCCGGGAACCGGGCAGTGACCTTCTCCCGCAGGGTCTGCTCATCGGCGACGACGGCCTCGGCACCCTCAGGTCCGGTATCGGCCCAGATGCCGGAGACCATCGCAGTCTTACCGTGACCGGCGTGATCATCAGCGGCGACGACGAAGCCCTGGTCGAGCAGCTGGGTGATCAGCCGGAAGTACCGGCGGGAATGCTCACCGAGGCCATGGATCAGCTGGACGATTCCCCGCGGTGGGACCACCGGGGTATAGATCCAGGCCTGAATACGATCCCTGCCATTGCGGGAGAGGAAGTCGAACTCTTCTAAAGCCATGCCAGCTCCTTCGCTGAATCAGTGCAGTTTGGCCGCCTGGGCCTCGAGGATTTCACGCAGTTCGTCGTCGTCGAGCTCTGCTGCCTCCACCCAGATGAGGTAGGAGTCATGGTCCATGGTCAGCCGGGCGTTGGTGAAATGCTCGGCATCCTCGGCGTGGACCGACATTCCGTGGAAGTCCCCGTAGTCCAGAACGCTCATCACGCCCCCGGCCTGGGAGGCGACACCATCACAGTCCTCAGCTGCGGCAGCGGTCCAGACCGACTCGGTGTCCTGTGGGGTGTCCAGGGCGACGATCCCGATGGTCACCGAACCGCTGTGCTCATTGCCCAGGGCGGCCTCAACATCGGCGGCAGCAGTATGGGCATCATCAAGATTGCGGATCTCGGCGAACTGGCGCATGCATTCGACCATCGCCTCCTCCGCCGAGGTCATCGACAGCCCCTGCTGCTCGGCCTGCTCGGTGATCTCATCGATCTCATCGGGGGACTCCATGGCCTCGAACCAGCTGATGAACCCGGCATCTCCGACACTCTCGGAGAATCCGGTGACCTCCACCGGGAACTCATCCTCATCCAGCAGCAGCAGTTCGAGGTCCTCATCGCTGAGCTGATCGGGATCCTCGGTCCCATTGGGATCGGGGGTCTCAGTTCCGGTGCCGGCGACCCCGGTGCCGTTATCCGTGGGCTCGGAGGTCGGCTCCTCAGTCTCGGGGTCCTCAGTCTCCTCGGGGCTCGCGGACTCCTCCGGTGATTCCTCAGGGGAGGGAGACTCCTCTGGGCTGGGGCTGGTCTCAGCGGTCTGGCCACTGGTGGGCTCGACGTCGTCGTCGCGGTTGATGAACAGCACCAGTACCGCAAGCAGCACACCCGCGGCTGCGATACCCACCATGGTCAGCAGCACTGACAGCCAGGTCCTGGACTTCTTGGGGTCGTAATCCTCGTTCACGTCGCTCATATCCGTTCCTGCCTGAGACATCCGTTCGGTGACCGCAGGCCACATGTCTCATTCTCACGGCTATATCTCTATCAGCCTCATGCTACGGCAGGAGTGTCGGCCATCACGTGAGGAACGTGATGATTCGGTCCAGGAACACGAATCCGGCAGCACCATAGAGCAGACCGATCCACAGGGATTGGGTGATGCTGAACCAGAACCGGCCGGTGGCGATGAGCAGACCGAAGGCAGCCGGCACACAGGCAAGTCCATATCCGCAGACGATCAGCCATAGGCCCATGAACTCCGCATTGGCGACCATAAAGACGCCCACACCCAGCATCCACACCATCGTGGGTTCGAAGAGCAGGGCCCCGATCACCAAGGCGGTCACCGTTGCCCACAGATAGCGGGCAGCACGCATCGAGCCGTCGGCCATGCGTTGGCCGCGACTGGATGCGGGTTTGGCTTGGGCCGCAGCAGAACGGGAGTTCTTCGCCGGAGCCTTCTGAGGCGACGACGTCGGCTTCTTCTTTTTCTTGCTCATCTTCTCGCAAGCTTAGCCCCAGGTGGGGACACCGCTTGCTGCCTGAGCCGGCCAGTCCACAGACGGTGGATGCACCGAGGTTCAGAGATCGCTGAGGTAGGGAAGCAGCAGGACCAGCAGCATCAGCCCGATGCCGATGGCCAGGGTGATGCTCACTGCCCGATTTGAGGCCGAAGCCCCGAGTTCCTCGGATTTTTCTGAATGGCTTTTACCGTTGGAATCCGCTCTGCGGGCAGAGCGGATGTCGAAACGAGTCTCCGCCTCGTCTGACTCCTGTGACGTCATGGGTCACCTCTCAGCTGCACGCAGGTTAAGTGCTTGTAGGTCTACTGTCAGCATCGACTGTAAGCACCTACTCTGAGAGACACCTGAGCGGAAAGTAAATCTGATCAGGGAATTTCTACACACCTCGAAAATGCGGTCCCATTGCGCTCCGGAGTTAGGGGAGCAGGACGCCGGGGCAGCGGGCGGGGGTTGTGAGTTCAGATAAGCTCAAAGGTATATTCACCCGCATCTTGTGAGACGGAGAGGGACTCACCTGGTACCTGGTGAGCCCGCTGTCTACAGACGTCGGCCGGTGTTCTTCGAGATGATGAACCACCGCCAGGCCAGAAGGGCAGCCCCGGCCAGCGCCAGGGGCACTGCAAGAATGAAAAGCAGCTGGAAAAACGCGCGGATCAGCCCGATCACTACGGCAAGACCCACCACCAGCACAGCGATGATGATCAGGGCCCAGCCCAGCTTCTGCAGTGTGTTCGTATCGTTCATGTCTTAACCCTCCCGTCCAGGTAATCTCCAGTCTACGGCTGATCAGGCGGTGTGGGTAGAGTTACACCCATGCCTGTCATTTCACCGAATCTGCTGAAAACCACCGAGTCACGCATGGATCAGATCCTGGCTGACATCCAGCGACTCATCGAAGTGGAGACTCCCTCGGAGAACAAAGAGGCAGTCGCCCGCGGCGCAGAGGTGGTCGCCGATCTCATCAAGGAACGCCTCGGTGAGGAGCCCGACGTCGTCGTCGTCGATGGTGTCACCCACCTGCGGCTGCGTTACGGGGTTCCCAAGCCCAAAGTGGTGCTGATCAACCACCAGGACACAGTCTGGCCCACCGGGACGCTGAAGCGGATCCCGTTCAGCAATGATGGTGAGAAACTGCGCGGCCCCGGTGTCTTCGACATGCTCACCGGGGTGGTGATGTCCATCCACGCAGCCAAGCTGCTCGCTGATGCCGGCCACTCCCTCTACGGGCTCTCCATTGTCATCACCGGTGATGAGGAGCTGGGCTCGATCAGCTCCAAGGACCTCCTGCTGGATGAATCCGCTGAGGCCCGGGCCGCCTTCGTCATGGAGGGCGCCCTGGACACTTCTTTGAAGGTCGCCCGTAAAGGCACCTCCAACTACACCGTCGCCGTCCACGGTGTGGCCTCCCACGCTGGGCTCGACCCGGAGAAGGGCGTCAACGCCGGTATCGCCCTGGGGCTGCTGCTGCCCGAGATCGCCGCGCTGGGCGATCCAGCCCTGGGCACCACGGTGACCCCCACCGTTCTCGAAGGCGGTAACACCACCAACACCGTGCCCGACTACGCCCAGGTGGTCGTCGATGCCCGGGCCTCCACGATCGCTGAGCAGGAGCGGGTCGATGAGCAGATCCGCGCCCTGACCTCCCCGATGACCGGTGCAACCGTTGAGGTCACCGGTGGGATCAACCGCCCACCCATGGAGCGCAGCTCCGCCCAGACCCTGTTCACCCGGGCTGAGAAGGTCGCCGGTGCCCTGGGCATCGAGACCCCCACGGCAGCCGAGGTTGGCGGGGCCTCCGACGGCAACTTCACCGCCGCAGCCGGTATCCCCACCCTGGACGGCATGGGCGCCTGCGGTGCAGGAGCCCATGCTGAGCATGAGCACGCCCTGGTGGACTACATCGCCCCCCGCACCGCCCTGCTGGCCGGGATGATCGCAGCCCACCTGGACCCGCCTGCCGCCGGATGAACCAGCACGCCGCACCAGCCTCGGAGGTGGAGGTCCGCACTCTGCACAGCGCAGCGGAGATGACCGAAGCCGCCGAGGTGCTGGCTGAGATCTGGAGCCCCGGCGGCACCGGAGAGGCCCCCATGGAGCCGGGGCTGCTGATCGCCATGGAGCATGCCGGCAACTATGTCTCGGCCGCCTTCAGCCAGGACCAGATGATCGGTGCCACCGCCGGGTTCTTCGGTGCTCCCGACTCCGCGGGCCGCAGCTGGATGATGCACTCCCATATCGCCGGGGTGCTGCCTGCCCACCAGGGACTGGGGGCAGGGGCTGCGATGAAACAGCACCAGCGCCAATGGTGCCTGCAGCGCGGGGTCACCGTCATGGAGTGGACCTTTGATCCGCTGATCACCCGCAATGCCCGGTTCAACCTGCACACCCTCGGCGCCCAGCTGGTGGAGTACCTACCGCATTTCTACGGGCAGATGCGCGATGCCACTAACGCCGGCCAGGGCAGCGACCGGGCACTGATCCGCTGGCAGCTGGATGCCCCGACCCCCGGTGCTGAGCCGGAACCAGGGCTGGTGCTGCTGAACATCGACGACGACGGCGTCCCCGTCCCAGCCCACGGCAGTACAGAGCAGATGCTGGCGGCGGCAGCCGATTACGACGTCGTCGGACTTTCGGTCCCGAAGAGCATCCCCCAGCTGCGCGCTGAACGCCCGGAGGCCTCGGCAGCCTGGCGCAGCGCTCTGCGAGAGGCGATGCACCCGCTGATGGAGGCTGGCTGGAAGGTCTGCGGTATGACCCCGAAGGGTATGTACCTCCTTCAACGTGGGTAGTCAGCAGCGAGAATTCAGTGCTCTGGATCACATGTCTGGGCATTTGTCTTGACAAATACCTGGGGTGCCGAGAACAGTGGTGTCTGTATTCGACCTGAACCACCGCTGTAGCCACAGGAGAGCACCCTCAATGAGCATCACTGAGATCAACCACTGGATCAACGGCGCCGAAGACCCCGGTCAGGGTCAGCGCCGCACCGATGTGTACAACCCCGCCACCGGTGAGGTCACCGGCAGCCTCCACCTCGCCGATGCCCAGGATCTGGAGCGTGCGGTGACCATCGCCCGCGAGGCTGCCGACAGCTGGTCCGAGGTCTCCATGTCCAAGCGGATGGCGGTGATGTTCAAATTCCGCGAACTCATCCACGCCCACACCCAGGACCTGGCCAAGATCATCACCGCCGAACACGGCAAAGTGCTCTCCGATGCCGCCGGTGAGGTCGGCCGTGGCCTGGAAGTTGTCGAATTCGCCTGCGCCCTGCCGCAGACCCTCAAGGGCGAATACTCCGACCAGTTCTCCTCCGGAATCGACGTCTACTCCTTCCGCCAGCCCCTCGGCGTGGTCGCCGGGATCACTCCCTTCAACTTCCCCGCCATGGTGCCGCTGTGGATGGCGCCGCTGGCCATCGCCACTGGCAACACCTTCATCCTCAAGCCCTCCGAGCGCGATCCCTCCGCCGCCCTGCTGCTGGCCAAACTCTTCAAAGAGGCCGGCCTGCCCGACGGTGTCTTCCAGGTGCTGCACGGAGATAAAGAAACAGTCGACGGGCTGCTGCGCCACGAACTGGTCGACGGCATCTCCTTCGTCGGCTCCACCCCGATCGCCAAATACGTCTACGAAACTGGCCTCGCCCACGGCAAACGCGTCCAGGCCCTCGGCGGTGCAAAGAACCACGCAGTGGTCATGCCCGATGCCGACCTCGATCTGGCTGCAGATCACCTCTCCGCAGCAGCCTTCGGCTCCGCCGGCGAACGCTGCATGGCCATCTCCGTGGCTGTGGCCGTCGGGGATGCTGCAGACGACCTCGTGGCCAAGCTCCGCCAGCGCGCCGAGGACATCAAGGTCGGCGAAGGAACCCAGGACGATGTCGAAATGGGCCCGCTGATCACGCCGGCCTCCCAGGACCGGGTCAAGCGCCTGGTGACCGAGGCAGAACAGGCCGGAGCCGCCGTCGTCGTCGATGGTCGCGAACTGGTGGTCGAAGGACGCGAAGAGGGCTTCTTCGTCGGCCCCACCGTGCTGGACAAGGTCAAAGAACAGATGAGCGCCTACCAGGAGGAGATCTTCGGCCCCGTACTCGCGGTGGTCCGGGTCGAGACCCTGCAGGATGCGATCAAACTGATCAACGCCAACCCCTACGGCAACGGCACCGCAATCTTCACCGGCTCCGGCAATGCCGCCCGGACCTTCAAACGCGGGGTCACCGTGGGCATGGTTGGAGTCAATGTGCCGATCCCGGTCCCGGCAGCCCAGCACAGCTTCGGCGGCTGGAAGGACTCCCTCTTCGGCGACCTCCACATCTACGGACCCGACGGCGTGAAGTTCTACACCCGCGGCAAGGTCATCACCGAGCGGTGGCCGCATGAGAACGACGAGGTCGCCGCCTCCATGAACTTCCCCTCCCATGATTGAGCCGGTGGACTGAGGAAAGGAACGCGCAGATGCCAGAGGCCGCCTCATTCGTTCTCGAGACCGGGGTTGAGCAGCCCGATGCCCACACCCTGCACCCGGACACCATCACCGTGGCCGAACCCAAGGAGCAGGAAGTGCTCATCGAGGTCGCAGCCTGCGGGGTATGCCACACCGACCTCCACGTGATCAAAGACGAGGTGGCCTTCCCCAAACCGGCAGTGCTGGGCCATGAGGTCTCCGGCATCGTCCGTGAGGTCGGCCCGGGGGTCAGCCATGTGGTCCCCGGGGACCGGGTGGCCTGCAGTTTCATCATGCCCTGCGGGGACTGTCGGCACTGCGCCAAGGGCCTGGAGGACATCTGCGAGAACTTCTTCAACCACAACCGGCTCGGCGGCAACCTCTACGACGGCACCAGCCGGCTGAGCCGCAACGGGGAGCCGATCGCCATGTACTCCATGGCCGGCCACGGCACATACTGCGTGGTCCCCTCCCGCGCAGTCTTCGCCCTGCCCGAGACCGTTCCACTGGCCGATGCCGCGGTGCTGGGCTGCAGCCTCTTCACCGGATACGGGGCGGTCAACACCGTCGCCTCAGTCCAGCCCGGGGAGACTGTGGCTGTCATCGCCGCCGGGGGAGTGGGGCTGAGCATCATCCACCTGGCCCGGGCCGCCGGTGCCGAGCGGGTCATCGCCATCGATATCGATGACGAGAAGCTCGCCCTGGCCCAGGAGCTCGGGGCAACTGATGTAATCAACTCCGCTGAGACCGACCCCGTGGAAGGCGTTACCGAATTGCTCGGTCATGGGGTCGACGTCGCCTTCGAAGCCCTGGGCTCAGTGCCGACCGTACGCCTGGCAGTCGATATCCTCGACGACGGCGGGCGGGCAGTGCTGGCCGGAATCGCACCGGTGGGTCACACCATGGATGTGGATATCACCAAGGTCGTGCGCCGGAAACTGCGGATTCTGGGATCCTTCGGTGCCCCGGCCTCCACCGCAATGCCCGAGGTCATCCGCCTAGCCGCCGAGGGCAAGATCGACCTCGAGAAACTGATCACCCACCGGTTCGCCTTCGAGGAGACCGGACAGGCCTACCAACTGCTCAACGAACGCAAGATCCTCGGCCGCGGACTCATCGAAACCAACCCCGCCCTGAGCTGAGCCGGCTCCCGCCTGCTTACCCTCGGGCTGAGTTCGACAGCGGGTGGGGGCTATCGTCTGCGCACATAGAATCAGGGACATGAGCGAAGAGGAGCCCAGCGGCCAGGGGCGCAATGAGTTCGTCCGATCCCTCTCCACCGGATTGGATGTGCTGGAGGCCTTCACCTCCACCGACCCCCGGCTGACCCTGACCGAGGTGGCCAAAAAGGCGGGCATCAGCAGGGCCACCGCCCGCCGGATGCTGCTGACCCTGGTCGAGCGGGGCTTCGCCTATACCGATGGCCGCAGCTTCGAACTCACCCCACGGGTACTGGGCCTGGGGCACGGCTACTGGTCCGGCCGCAGCTGGCATGAACTGCTCCAGCCAGCCCTGCGCGAACTCTCCGAAGAGTTGAATGAATCCTGCTCGGCGGGGATCCTCATCGACGACGACGTCATGTACGTTTCCCGGGTGCACACGCGCCGCATTATGCGCATCGACCTCGGCCTCGGCACCCGGCTGCCGGCCTTCGCCACTTCTATGGGACGGGTCCTGTTGGCCGAATTGGATGATGCCGCGCTGGCCGGCCGAGTCGAGACCATGCAGCGTGAACAGCTCACTCCGCATACCCTCACCTCCGCGGACCGGCTCGTCGAAGCCATCCAGAATGTCCGGCAGGAAGGCAGCGCCCTGGTGGACCAGGAGCTGGAACTGGGACTTCGCTCCGCGGCGGTGCCCGTCCGCGACTCCCAGGGCCGGGCAGTTGTCGCGATCAACACCTCCATGTCGGCAGGAGCCGAATCCGTGGCTGAAACCACCGAACGGGTCATCCCGGCACTGAAGGACTGTGCCGAGCGGGTTGAGACCATGATCCGCTCCCTGGGCAAAGACTTCGACAGCCTCACTGGCAACGCACACTGAGCACTGTCTTCTCAACCACGCTTTCTCAATCCCGTGAGGGGCGCGGCCTCTCCGGGGTGACTCTTTCCAACTTTGGGCACTCGGGCTTAGACTCACAAGTATTCACGAACAGAAGTTCGCACAGTGAACATTCTTGGAGGTCGATATGCCAGAGATCGCTGAAACTGCCGCCGAGGCAGTATCGGCAGTCCACAGCGGAGCCACCGTACTGCTGGGTGGCTTCGGCAATGCGGGGCAGCCGATGGAACTCATCGACGCACTCTTGGACTCCGAGGCGACCGATCTCACTGTGGTCAACAACAATGCAGGTCAGGCCGATGCGGGGCTGGCCCTTCTGATCAAAGAACGCCGGGTGAAGAAGATCATCTGCTCCTTCCCCCGGCAGGCCGACTCCCGGCACTTCGATGAGGCCTACCGGGCCGGAGAGATCGAACTGGAACTGGTTCCCCAGGGCAATCTCGCCGAACGCATGCGAGCAGCAGGGGCCGGCATCGGAGCCTTCTACACCCCCACCGCCTATGGCACCGCCCTGGCCGAGGGCAAGGAAACCCGCGAGATCAACGACCGCAACTATGTCCTCGAATACGCCCTACCCGGGGATGTCGCGCTGATCAAAGCCCTCTACGCCGATGAAACTGGCAACCTCGTCTACCGCAAGACCGCCCGGAACTTCGGGCCCGTGATGGCCGCAGCCGCCGCCCATACGGTGGTCCAGGTCGAAGAACTGTTACCGGCCGGAGCCTTGGCCCCCGAGGCAGTGGTTACCCCCGGGCTCTTCGTGGACACCGTGACGGTTATCGGCACCGACTCCGGAACTGCCGCAGCCAAAGAACACCACCCCGCGCTGCGCAGCCAAGGATCGAAGACCACCACCGCCGCCGAAGGAGCGTGACCATGAACCAGGGATTGAGTCGGGAAGAGATCGCCCAACTGGTGGCCAGGGATATCGCACCGGGGACCTTCGTAAACCTCGGCATCGGCCAGCCCACCACGGTGGCCGACTACCTCAGGGCCGATCAGGGCATCACCCTGCACACTGAAAACGGCATGCTGGGCATGGGACCCCAAGCGGCACCCGATGAGACCGATCCCGATCTGGTCAACGCTGGCAAAGTCCCGGTGACCGAACTGCCCGGGGCCAGCTATTTCCACCACGCCGACTCATTCGCCATGATGCGCGGGGGCCACCTCGATGTCTGTGTACTGGGTGCCTTCCAGGTCTCGGCCACCGGGGGTCTGGCCAATTGGTCCACCGGTGAACCCGATGCCATCCCGGCCGTAGGCGGAGCAATGGATCTGGCCATCGGTGCCAAAGAGGTCTTCGTGATGATGAGCCTCTTCACCAAGGACGGCACACCCAAACTCGTCCCCGAATGCACCTATCCGGTGACCGGCTTAGGCTGTGTCACCCGGGTCTACACCAACTACGGAATCTTCCACATCGACGACGACGGCGAGCGTCGTCGTCCCCGTCTTGTTGAGGCATATGGGCTCAGTGCTGAAGAGATCCACAACCGTCTGGATGTGGAGCTGGTGTGAGCTGGCCGACGACTGCGCGGATTTCTGGATAGTCTGCAGATATGAAGATCGTCTGCGCCCCGGATTCCTTCAAAGGCTCGGTCACCGCTGCTGAAGCTGCCGCCGCAATGGCCGATGGCGCGGCCGAGGTATTCGGCGGCGCGGAGATCCACCAGCTGCCCTTCGCCGATGGGGGAGAGGGCACCCTGGAGGCCCTGCTCTCCGTATGGGAACAGCAGGCCGAAGAGGTGGAGGTGGTCGATGCCATCGGGCGCAAGACCACCGCCCGATACGGCGTCTCCCCTGATGGGCGCACCGCCATTATTGAGGCCGCTGAGGCCAATGGACTGCCTCAGGTCTCCGATGTGGAACTGCAGCCCCTGCGCGCAGACACCTATGGGGTGGGGCTGATCGCCCAGCATGTCCTGCAGACCCCCGAGGTTGAAGAGATCCTACTGTGTATCGGTGGATCAGCCACCACCGATGGCGGAACCGGCATCCTGCGTGCCCTCGGGGTGCAGTTCCAGGATGAGAGCGGTGAGCAGGTGGCCCCTGGTGGAGAGGGCCTGGGTGAGATCGCCCAGATCACCCTCGATAACCTCAACCCCCGGGCCACTGAGGTGCGGTGGAAAATCGCAGTGGATGTGGACAACCCACTGACCGGGCCACGGGGTGCGGCTGCGGTCTTCGGCCCGCAGAAGGGTGCCGGCGAGGCTGAAATTGAGACTCTCGATGCCGGGCTTGGGGCGCTCGCCGAAGCCCTGGCCGCCACTACAGGCGCCGATGCTGAGGACTATCGGAAAGCTGAGGGTTATGGTGCCGCCGGAGGATTGCCGGTGAGCCTGGTCAGCCTCCTGGGTGCCGAAGTTCTGCCCGGTTCGGCCATGGTTGCCGAAACTGTGGGCCTGGCCGAGACTCTGGCCGATGCGGACCTGGTCTTCACCGGGGAAGGACGCCTGGATTCTCAGTCGCTGGGCGGCAAAGTTGTTGACGCCGTGGCTTCCCGCTCCCCGGAGAATGCCACAGTGGTCGTCATCGCCGGAGCAGTGCAACTGAGTCCTGCCGAGACCCGGGCGGCAGGGATCAGCGCCGCCTTCTCCATCGCCCCCGGAGCAGCCACCCTCAGCGAGCTGCAGGAGAACTCCGCCGAACTCATCCAGCACACCGCAGCCCAGGTCTGCGGAGCACTGAAAGCCGCCGGTCTCCACTGATCCCCGCCCTCTGTTACAGAGGGTGACATTAAGCCTGTTTCCACTGGTCGGGGCCGTTTCTGCGCGTCTTCAAGCCCGAGAATTCGCTGATCGACTTAGGCCTGAGCTGACTATCCGTGATAATCGTTTAAGTGAACGATTAGTTCACAGTACCTGCACCAACGTGGTACCAACTCGCACGAGAGAGTCTGACTTCACAAGGAGTAAGTGGTTGTCTACACGCCTATCGCGGCGCGCGATGCTCGGCGGATCGCTGGGCGCGCTCGCGGCAATGTCACTGTCGGCCTGCGGGGTCCAAGCTCCCATGAGCATCCCCCAGCAGGCCCGCACCGGGACCCCCTCACCCGGCGGGACCATGCGCATCGCCCGCCCCGCCGCCTCCGCGGCCGAAACCCTGGACTCCGCCAGCTCCCTGGGCGCCTATGAATACCTCGGTGCCCTTTTCAATCGCCTGGTGAAGATGGACGAAGAAGGCCAAACCGTCCCCGATCTCGCCGATGACTGGGAATCCGACGCCTCAGCCCTCGTTTGGACCTTCCACCTACGCGGCGGCGTGCGCTTCCACGACGGCAAAGAACTCACCGCCGAAGACGTCGTCTACAGCATCCGCCACGTCCTGGACCCCGATGTGGGCTCACCCCAGGCCGGCACCCTGGAATCGATGTTCGGCCCCGATGACGTCACCGCAGTCGATAAGCACACCGTGCGCTTCTCCCTGCAGACCGCCAATGCCGAATTCCCCTCCCTGCTGACCAGCTACCACTGCTACATCATCCCGGAGGGCTCAGCCGCAGAGATCGGGCGCACCGGAGTGGGCACCGGACCCTTCAAGCTGGAGTCCTACACTCCGGCAGGAGCCGGCGTCGTCGTCGCCAATGAGGACTACTTCGAGGGCCGGCCGGTACTGGACCGCATCGAGTTTTACTCCATCCAGGACACCACCGCCCGGGTCAATGCGCTGTTGGCCGGACAGGTTGACCTCATCGCCCAGACCAACCTCGACCACCCCACCGCCCGAGTGGTCACCGGCACCGAGGGCACCACCGTGGCCCGGATGGAGAACGCCCAGTGGTACACCATCCCGATGCTCTACACCTCCGATGAATTCAGTGACGTCCGGGTCCGGCAGGCGATGAAACACGCCTATGACCCGCAGTCGCTGCTGCAGACCGCATTGCAGGGTGAAGGCGATGCCGGCTGGGACAATCCGGTGCCCCCGGGGCTGGCAGGACGCCTGGAGCACAACCGGGAATACGATCCCGAACGTGCCAAGTCTCTGCTGGCCGAGGCCGGTATGGAAGGCTTCAGCACTAGGCTCTACACCTCCTCCTACGAGGCCAACCTCACCCCGATCGCCACCGCCCACGCCGACCAGGCCGCTGAGGCGGGAATCGACCTGCAGATCACCAATGTCTCGGCCGATTCCTACTACACCGAGACCTGGATGCAGGTGCCGTTGATGGTCAGCTACTTCGCCACCGGCCGGCCCCTGGACCAGCTGCTGAACCAGATCTTCCGCACCGGTTCCGGTTACAACGAATCCGCCTGGGCCAATGAAGACTTCGACAACCTGCTCGATGACGCCCGGGCAGATGTCAACGAATCCAGCCGCATGCAGAAGTACATGGACGCCCAGCAGCTGATCATCGACGAAAGCCCCCATATGACCCCCATCTTCGGGGACCGGCTGGTGGGACTCTCCGAGAAGGTGGTCAACTACCGCGAGTTCAGCTTCGAATTCGACTACCTCAACATCGGATTGGAGGACTGAACCCATGGCCACCTTCATCCTTCGCCGCCTGCTGACCGGCCTGGTGACCCTGCTGATCGCTTCCTTCCTGGTCTACTTCGCCACCGCAGCCCTGCCCGGCGACGTCGCCCAACAGCTTCTCGGGCAGGACGCCACCGAAGAGGCCGTGGCCGCGATGCGCGAAGAGCTCGGCATCGAGCAGTCGGTCTGGCTCGGCTACCTTAGCTGGCTTGGCGGAATCATCACCGGCGACTTCGGAACCTCCCTGGTCAGCCAGGAACCGGTATCCGAGATAGTCTTCGGCGCCTTCGGCAATACCCTGCTGATCGCAGTGCCAGCCATTCTGATCGGCGTCGTGCTCTCCGTTCTGCTGGGTGTGATTGCCGCAGTTCGCCGCGGCCGGGCCGCTGACTCCGGTATCTCAGTGGGAACCCTGGTGGCGATGAGCATCCCCGAATTCGTCATCGCGACCCTGCTGGTGCTCATCTTCGCCATCGCCCTGCCGGTCTTCCCAGCCGTGGTGCTCAGCGGCAGCGAGGCCACCCTGGGCGAACTGCTGCCGGCCATCTGGCTGCCGATCATCACCCTGGTGCTGGCCATGGCCGCCTATATTGTGCGGGCCACCCGCTCCTCCACCATCGACATGATGGCCGGAGAATTCGCCCGCACCGCTGAGCTCAAAGGCCTGCGCCGCCGCCAGGTGCTCACCCGCCATGTGGTGCCCAATGCGCTGCTGCCGGTACTGCCGGTGATCGCCATCAACATCGCCTGGCTGATGGGCGGGGTCGTCGTCGTGGAATCGATCTTCAACTACCCCGGTATGGGCGCGCTGATGATCGAATCCGTCTCCACCCGGGACCTGCCGGTGCTGCAGGCCATCGCCATCATCACCGCCGTGGTCTACGTACTGGCCAACCTCGCCGCTGACCTCCTGTCAATGATCATCGACCCACGTCAGCGCCGCACCTCCGGCACCGTGTCCGCCAAGACCACTGAGGAGGCCGCCTGATGAGCACCGAGGCAACCCCGCAGCAGGACCCCCAGAGCACAGTGGCCAAGAAACCACGACGCCGCCTGCTCACCACCACCGGCGTAGGTCTGGTCATGGTCGGGCTCACCGTACTCATCGCGGTGCTCTCCCCATGGCTGACCCCCTACAGCGCAACGGCCACCAACGCCCATATCGCCTTGATGGGGCCCAGTGCCGAACACTGGCTGGGCACCGACCAATACGGCCGCGATGTGCTCACCCGCACTCTCGAAGGCGGCCGGTACGCATTGCTGGTGGCCTTCCTATCCACCACAATCGCGGTGGTCATCGGCACTCTCATCGGCGCGGTGGCCGCCTATGCCGAAGGCTGGCTGGACGAGATCATCAGCCGGGTCATGGACGCGGTGCTGTCGGTGCCGGCAGTGCTGGCCATGCTGCTGATCGTCACCGTCTTCGGCCAAGGCCTGTGGGTGATCGTCCTGGCAGTCGCCGTGGTCTATGTTCCCGCAGTGGCCCGAGTGGTGCGCGGTGCAGCCCGCCCGGTGGCCAACTCCGGCTATGTCACCGCCGCCAGGGCACGGGGCGAGCGCGGCCTGCCGATCATCATCCGCGAAATCCTGCCCAATGTCCGCGACACCGTCATGGTCGAATTCGCCATGCGCGCCTCCTGGGTCATCCTCCTGGTCTCGACCCTGTCCTTCCTGGGCTTCGGCGCCAACCCGCCGACCCCTGACTGGGGACTGATGGTCGAGGAGAACCGCACCGCACTGACCGTGGCCCCACTGGGCACGGTTGCCCCCATCGTCTCCCTGGCCATCCTGGTGGTCGGAGTGAACCTGGCCGCCGATGGGCTGGCCAAACGCATGGGTGTTGACCGAGCAGCCAGGGCCGCCGGATGAGCGAGGAGAGAACAGCTTCGATGAGTACACAACCGACAGAACAGACTGAAACCCCCGTCGTCGAAGTGGAGGGGCTGTCCATCTCCTACTCCGCCGGGACCCGGATGGTGCCGGTGACCCGAGAGGTCAGCTTCACCCTGGCCGCCGGTGAGACCGTGGCCCTGGTCGGCGAATCCGGTTCCGGCAAAACCACCGTGGCCACCTCACTGCTGGGCGCGCTGCGCCCCGGATCCCAGATAGTCAACGGGGCCGTTCGGATCGAAGGCGAGGATGTCTTCGCCCTCGATGCCGAGAAGCTCCGGGCCCTACGCGGGGGCCGAGTCGCCCTGGTCGCTCAGAACGCCGGGCACGCCCTGACCCCCTCCATGCGTGTGGGCACCCAGATCGCCGAGGCACTGGCAGCCCACGGGCTCGACTCCTCTGCCGAGAAGGTCCAACAGCTGGGCCGCCGGGTCCACCTCGACGACCCCGAACTGCTGCGCCGCTACCCCCATGAGCTCTCCGGCGGTCAGCAGCAGCGGGTCGCCATCGCCATGGCCATCGCCGCCGAACCCAAGGTGCTGGTCCTCGATGAGCCCACCACCGCCCTGGATGTGATCACCCAGCGGGCCATCCTGGACCTCATCGCCGAACTGCGCGCCGAACTGGGCGTGGCCGTGGTCCTGGTCAGCCATGACCTCGGGGTGGTCGCCGAGATCGCCGATACCTCCCTGGTGATGCAGGACGGCGATGTGGTCGAAACTGGGCCTACTGCGGAGGTGCTCTCCGCCCCGGCCCATGAATACACCCGCAAACTGGTTGCAGCCGCCCCGAAACTCAAGACCGGTGGGGCCGCCTCCACCAGCACGGAACCGGGTTCAGTCGAACCCCTGCCAGCCACCGAACCCGTACTGAGCTGCCAGGGGCTGTCCATCCGGTACAAACGCTCCGCCCCGCTGGCGGTGGATGGTTTCGCCGCAGAGATCGGTGAGGGCCAGACCCTGGCCGTGGTCGGCCAGTCCGGCTCCGGGAAGTCCACAGTGGCCGCCGCCCTGGCCGGACTGCTGCCAGCTGAACGGGGAACGATCAGCTTCAGCACCACCGCGGGTGAGGGAGAAGGCGCTGA
The DNA here is from genome assembly GCF_012641515.1 of Nesterenkonia sedimenti. GTDB lineage: Bacteria > Actinomycetota > Actinomycetes > Actinomycetales > Micrococcaceae > Nesterenkonia > Nesterenkonia sedimenti. Next base: position 74,108 of record NZ_JABAHY010000010.1, read on the forward strand.
CCTGCTGAAACCAGCCGGCAAACGCAGCCTCGAAACCCGGCGCGCAGTGCAGCTGGTCTTCCAGAACGCCGATCTCGCACTGAACCCCCGGCGAACTGTCGGCGATGCCATCGCCCGCCCACTGAAGTACTTCTCAGTGGCCAAAAGCCGCAGCGAGATCCAGGATCGGGTCGGCGCCCTGCTGGAAGAGGTCGGCCTGGACCCCAGCTACGCCCGGCGGCTGCCCGCCCAGCTCTCCGGAGGCCAGCGCCAGCGCATAGGTATCGCCCGGGCCCTGGCGGCCGAACCCCGGTTGCTGATCGCCGATGAGATCACCACCGCCCTGGACGTCTCAGTCCAGGCCGAGGTTCTCGACCTGCTCGCCGATCTCCAAAAGCGCCGGGGCCTGAGCTGCCTGTTCATCAGCCACGACCTGGCAGTAGTCCAGCGGGTGGCTGATCACGTGGTGGTCATGAAGGACGGCGTCGTCGTCGAACAGGGGCCGGTGGAGACCATCCTTACCTACCCGCAGCAGCCCTATACCCGGCAGCTGCTGGAGGCCACTGTCCATATCGACGCCGCCTAAGCCGCCTGAACCAGCGCCCCACCCCGAGACTTTCGCCACCACTTTTGAAAGGACAGCGTTGAGCTCCCCGCTGACCCCCGATGCCGAGGGCATCATCGATCTGGACCCCGACAGCTACCTCCTCCGCGATTTCTGGATCCCGATGCCCGACGGCGTCGAACTGCACGCCCGGGCCTGGATGCCCACCGATATTGATGAGAAACCTGCGCCGGTGCTGCTGGAGTACCTGCCCTACCGGCTGGATGACTGGACCTCAGTGCGGGATACCGAACGGCATCCCTTCTACGCAGCCCACGGCTATGTCTCCGTCCGGGTCGATATCCGCGGCACCGGAAGCTCCCAGGGCCACTTCGCCGATGAATACTCCCAAGACGAGCTCGACGACGGCGAAGAGGTCATCCGCTGGCTGACCAGCCAGCCCTGGAGCACCGGAAAACTGGGCATGTTCGGCATCTCCTGGGGTGGATTCAACTCCCTGCAGCTGGCCGAGCGGGGAGTGCCCGGCCTCGATGCCATCGTCACCGTGTGCTCCACCGATGACCGCTACGACAACGATGTCCACTACATCGGCGGGGCCATGCTGGGAATTGATATGGCCGCCTGGGCTGGGACCATGCACGCCTTCGCCTCCCGGCCCCCACGCCCGGAGGTTGTGGGGCCTGACTGGAAGCAGATCTGGGCTGATCGCCTGCAGAAACAGCAGCCCCTGGGCCCGCTGTGGATGGGTCACCAGGAACGCGATGACTACTGGAAACGCGGATCCGCCTGCGAGAACTACCCCGGCATCAAGGCCGCGGTCCTCGCCGTGGGCGGCTGGGCCGACCCCTATCACGACACCATTTTCCGGCTGCTGGAGAACCTGGAATCGCCCCGTAAAGCCATCCTGGGTCCCTGGTCGCATCAGTACCCCGACCGCGGACTGGCACCGGGACCCGGTATCGACTTCCTGGGTGAGACCCTGCGCTGGTGGGACCGGTGGCTCAAGGACGAGGACACCGGGGTCGAAAATGACCCCGACCTGCGGGTGTGGATCAACGATTCCGAACCCCCGGCTACCTATTACGAGAACCGGCGCGGCCACTGGGCCGCGGTTTCCCAGTGGCGGCAGGGTCCGGAACCGGCGGTTTACCCCCTGACCGAACTGGCTGATGCCAGTGCAGCCGGCCGGGTGCAGCTGGCCAGTCCTCTGGCCACCGGCCAGGACGCCGGCCGGTTCTTCCCCTTCGGCAACCCCACCGACCTCCCCCCGGATCAGCGGGCCGAGGACGGACGCTCCCGCTGCGTGGACCTCGAGGTGGATCACACCGGGCTTGCCTTCCTCGGTTCACCGAAGGTACGGCTGCGGGTGCGCAGCAGTGGCCGCCGCGGACATATCATCGTCCGGCTCTGCGATATCGCCCCTGATGGGTCCAGTACGCTGATCACCCGCGGGGTGCTGAACCTCATGAAGCGCCATGGCATGGACCGCGCCGATGAGATGCAGCCGGGCCAGTGGGAGGATGTCACCATCGCCCTGGTCTCCGGTGGCTATCGGGTCGCCCCCGGCCACCGGTTGCGGGTCGCAATCTCTGATCAGTACTGGCCCTGGGTCTGGCCCCATGGTGAGAAGTCCCTGATTGAGATCGACGCCAACGCATCGGTTTTGGAGCTGCCGCTCTACGAGTACGACGACGACACTGCCGTGGAGTTCGCCCCCGCACGCCGGGCGAGGTCGCTGCCCATCGGTAAACCCGAGACCTCCGCGGAGGCTGATGCCTCCGACCGGATCGTTCAGTACGACGTCGCTACCGGGGAGACTCTGCTGTCTGTGGACCCCGACTACGGCGGAAGCCGGATCTACCCCGATGGACTGGTGTTCATGGAGGACACCCGGGAGAACTATCGCATCCGGGAGGGTGACCCCACCTCGGCCTCAGCAGAATCAGTATGGACCCTCTCCCTGCAGAATGAGCAGGCGGTGGGTCAGGCAGAGCAGCCCTGGCGGGCGGAGATCCACACCCGCCAGCTGGTTACCGCTGATGCGCAGGAGTATCGGATCCAGAACTGGGTCACCGCCGTGGCCCAGGAGGGTCAGGGGGAGCCCGAGACGTTGGCCGAGCACCACTTCGACACCCGGGTGCCGCGCACCTCGGCCTGAGCACCAGTGAGCATGAGGTAGATATAGAGAATGGCAACTCCACGTCTGTCACCCAGCGACCGGCGTCGCCTCATTGTGGCTGCTGCACGCACCGTGATGCTCAAATCCGGGCTGACCGGGGCCTCCCTGCGGGATATCGCCCAGGCAGCTGATGTCTCTGTGGGGACAGTGACCTATCACTTCCGCAGTGTCAACGAGATCCTGCAAGAAGTGGTCACCCAGGAATCGCAGGGGTTCTATGCCTCCGTGGTGGCAGAGGCCAGGGCAGCCGAAGACCCTCGGAAGGGGCTTCGCGCGTTGATGGAACCGATGTTCGCCGATACCGACACTGTCCGCGAACACTGGAAGATCTGGGCCGACTACTGGGGACTGGTCGGCCGGCGTCCCGAGATCGCTTCAGCCTATGCCGACCAGATCCGGCTCTGGGAGGACGCCTGCACCGAGGTGATCAGCCAGGGTGTGGAGGCCGGAGTCTTCAACGATGTCCCGCCCCGGGAGACGGCCCTGAAACTGGCCGCCTACTCCGATGGGATCGGGGTCCAGCGGGCCCAGTCAGTGCCGAGCCTGGACTCCGAGCGCTCCATCACCTGGATGCTGGAATTCGCCTCTCACCTGCTGGGCTGCGAATTCTGACTCGCGGCCGTCCACCCCGAACCAGCGCTGGTGCAGCAGCGGCTAGTCGTGCATCAGGGTCACATCGAAGGAGTAGAGATCGGCCCGGTAGACATGCCGGCCCAACTCCACCGGGCTGTCCCGGGAGTCCAGAGCGATCCGCTGAACGGTCACCAGGGGCGCGCCCGGTTCAATACCCAGCAACTGGGCCTGAGCCTCGGTGGCGGCTGCCGCCCCCACTGTCTGCTGGGCCATATGGAACTCTACGCCATATCGGCGCAGCACATTGTAGAGACCGTCATGCTCCAGCTCGGCCACCGTCATATCGGCCGCCGTACGGGGGATCCAGTTCTCCATCAGACCCAGGGGGCGCTGGCCGATACTGCGCAGCCGCCGCAGGTGATGCACCTCAGTGCCCTCGGCCAGTCCCAGCAGTTCCCGGGCGTCGTCGTCGGCTGTTGTGACCTCTAGGCTCAGCACCTCAGTCTTCGGCTCGGCCCCGACCTCCTGGAGGTCGTTGTAGAGACTGGAGAGCTTCAGGTTCCGGCGAACCCGCGGCCCCACCACCTGAGTGCCGACCCCGCGGCGGCGGACCACCAGGCCCTCACGGACCAGTTTGTCCATGGCCTGACGGATAGTCGGCCGGGAAATGTTGAACTGATCAGCCAGGGCGATCTCATTGTCCAGCTTGGTGCCGGGGCTCAGTGCACCGTCCCGGATGGCCCGCTCATAGGCCTCAGCGATCTGCAGGTACAGCGGCACGGGGGAACTGCGATCGACCTCGATCTTCAGTTCACCCACCGGGCCTGGGCCTCCCTCACTTATCACCTGTCTGCCTGGGCTTGATAGGCCCAAGTCTGTCACAGCAGGTTATGACACCGGTATCATAACTACATGGGACTGAAGCGCACTACAGTCATGGTCGAGGAGAGCGACCTCGAAACCATCAAGGCTGCCGCTAAACGTGAAGGCCGTGCAGAAGCTGAGTACATCCGCGAGGCCATCCATCTGGCTGCCCTGAATGCGCAGAGTTGGACTGAGCAGGAGTGGGACATCCCCGTTTTCGACTTCGGCCGGGAAGTGACCCAAGCCGAGATCGACACGTCCATCCGAGAATCGATCTCCAATTCGTGATGGTCCCCGATGCTTCTCATCGCAGATACTGGCGGACTGATCACTGCATTCAATCGGTTCAGCAGCAATAACGCGGCAGCACAGGAGGCCCTGTTCGCTGCCTCCGTCGCCGTGGTGACACCTCTGGTAATGCTAGAGGTGGAACACATCATGACCCGGGATTTCGGGCGACAGGCAGCTTATTCAGTCACCGATTGGCTGCTCAAGAGTGCCCAGCAGCAACGGGTTGTGGTTCCCGAGATCCCAGTAGCTACCTTGCAAGAGGCCCGGATGGTCCAAAACCGGTATGCAGACCTCGACCTAGATCTCACAGATGCCGTGAATGTGGTGGTGGCCCAGCGTTATCGTACGAACCGTCTGCTCACTATTGATGAGCGAGACTTTCGAGGCATCCGGCCGCTGAGCCACCACGAAGCCTTCCACCTGCTGCCGGCAGATGGGCCAGGAGGCTAGGCAGGTTCCTTCTGGTGGACCCGGGCGCTGTGCTCGAGCTTGACCGTCCAGATCTCGCCGGGCTCCAGCTGCTTATGCTTACCCTCCACATTCACATCAATCGGCTCCGCTGAACCCTCAGAGAGATTCAGGGTCACGTGATCATGGTTGATTCGCACCAGGATTGGCTGGTTGCGGTAACGCATCCGGAAGGTGACCTCTGGGACCTCATCGGGCAGCAGCGGATGCAGCCACAGGGCATCAGCACGGGTCTCGATGCCGCCATAGCAGCGGATGACCATATCCACAGTCCCAGCCATCGCGCCCAGGTGGATACCCTCGCGGGTGGTCCCGCCCTGAGTGTCGGAGAGATCCGCCTCCAGGGCCTCCTTGAACAGGTTCCAGGAGCCGGCGCGGTCGAACCGGGCGGCCACCCAGCCGTGCACCACGCGGGAGAGTGTGGAGCCGTGCGAAGACCGCGCCAGGTAGTACTCGATGGTGCGGCCGAAGTCCTCGATGGTCAGCTCATAGCCCATGTACTTCAGGGAGTCGATGAGCTCATCGGAGGAGAAGATGTAGCAGAGCATGAGCACATCAGCCTGCTTGGAGAGCTTATATCGGTTGGTGGCATCTCCCTCGGCCTGCAGGATCAGATCCAGGCGGCCGATATTGCCGTATTTGGCCTTATAGCCCTCCCAGTCGAACTCCAACAGATCTTCGTAACCTTCGAACTGGGAGATGATCCCATCCTCATGGAAGGACACTCGTAGCCGCTGGGCAATGTGCTCCCAGCTGTCGAGCTCGTCCTCGAAGATATCCAGCCACTCTGAGAGCGGATCATCCCGGGAGTCCAGCTCGCGCACCAGCTGGGCGGTATGCCGCAGCATCCAGGAGGTCAACACATTGGTGTAGGCGTTGTTCTTCACACCCGAGCCCGGGGTATCGGGGTAACCGTCGTGGTACTCATCGGGGCCCATCACGCCCTCGATGTCGTAACGGTTCGCGGCGTCGTCGTACTTTGCCAGCGAGACGAAGAACCGGCTGACCTCCACCAGCATCTCCGCACCGTAGTCGGAGAGGAAGGTGTAGTCCTGGGTGGCCTCAAAGTACTGCAGCACCGAATAGGCAATCGCCAGGGAGACGTGGCGCTGGCGGTGGGAGTTATCTGGCATCCACATCTGGCTGCGCGGGTTCCACAGCTCGGTGGGAGTCTCCTCCCGGCCGTCGGAGCCGGACTGCCAGGGGAACATCGCCCCGGCGTAGCCCTCGGCGCGGGCGGCGGCCCGGGCCTCGGAGAGCCGGCGGAACCGGTACATCAGGATTCCACGGGTCAGCTCCGGGCGGCGCAGGGTGAGCATGGGGTACATGAACAGCTCATCCCAGAAGATGTGACCGCGGTAGCCCTCACCGGAGAGGCCGCGGGCCGGCAGGGAGGCGTCCAGATCCCGGCGGGCGCCGAAGGCAGTCTGCAGCACGTGGAAGGTGTGCAGGTTCAGTGCCAGCTGCTGGCGGGAGTGCCCGGCTCCGATGGAGACAGCAAACCGGTGCCAGAGCGAACCCCACATCTCCTCGTGGTAGGTCAGCATCTCCCGGAAGCTCGAGGCCCGCTGGACCCGCTTGACCGCGTTATGCCAGACCGTGGAGATCGCGTGGTCATGGGAGTTCGAGGCTGCGGCGATCTTCTCGATCTTCACCGGCACCCCGGCCTCCAGGTGCAGGGAGATGTCATGGCCTGCCACCAGATCCGATTCCATCACCGGCCGGCGCATGGGATTGTTCTTGGTCTGCACCCAGGTGCGGGTGGCCACCGCGATCTGGACCTTGGACTGGTTGGTCTGGGTCTCCAGCAGCACGGTCTGGCCATCCACCTCGCGGGAGTCCACCGGCTCCAGGTGGTTACCGGCTAGCTCCCGGTCGGCCGAGACGTTCCGGTTGGCCACCCGGCCCTCGATCATCGAGCGGACGTTGACATTGCCGGACCAGTTCTCGGCCTCGATCTTGGTCTCCATAGCCGCCAGATGCACCCCGGCCAGGGACTGGAACTGCCGGGTGGTGACCTTAGTGCGGCGTCCGTGGAGGTCCTGGAAGCGGGCGATGCGGGTGACCAGACCGCGGCGCATATCGAGTTCCTGGCGGTAGTCCACCAGCTCCGGGGAACCCGGCAGCAGGGGATTGCCAGCCTCGGGGGTGATCTGCAGGAAGGTCCAGTCCGGGATGTTGACCATATGCTCGGTCTCCACCGTCTTGCCCATGATGTCGGTCTTCAGGCGGTTGAACACCCCGGCGATGTAATTGCCCGGATAGTGGGTGGCATCAGCGCTGGTGCCCGGGTAGTTCGCCCGAGTGCCCCAGTAACCATTGGCCATCGAGCACAGCACCTCGCGGGTGGGCTCCTCCTTGGGGTCGAAGGAGTCGTAGGTCAGCACCCAGTTGGGGTCATAGGGGCGGGTGGTGCGGGTATGCAGTTTGGCCACCGAGAGGTCCTTGACCACAATGTCGGCCCCGCCCTCCTTCAGGCGGCGGGGGTCCTCGCCCCGGTTGAGACCGACCACCATGCCGAAGTTCCCGGCACGGCCGGCCTGGACTCCGGAGACCGCGTCCTCGATGACGATTGCATCCTCAGGCTCGACACCCAGCTGGGTGGAGGCGTGCAGGAACATATGCGGATTCGGTTTACCCGGCAGGCCCAGCTCCTGGGCGTCGGTGCCGTCGACGATGATGTCGAAGGCCTCCAGCAGATCCGCCCGGCGCAGCACCTCGCGCCCATTTCGGGAGGAGGTCACCAGTGCGGTGGGGATCCCATCCTCACGCAGCTGTGTGATCAACTCCACAGTAGTTCCGAAGACTTCGACACCGTCGCGGTTGAGCACAGTCTCGAAATAACCCTGCTTGCGGGCGGCCAGACCGTGGACTGTCAGCTGCTCGGGCCCATCGCCCATGGCACCCTCATCCACGTTGAGATTGCGGGCAGCCAACAGGGACCGGACACCCTCTTCACGGGGCCGGCCATCGACGTAATTGAGGTAGTCCTCTTCGGTGAACTCCGGCTGCGCAGAGCCCGCGATCTCCGCCAATGCAGCGTCGAAGAGCTCCTTCCAGGCCTTGGAGTGCACACCGGCGGTGTCCGTAACCACGCCGTCCATATCGAAGAGAACGGCACGGAAATGACGCAGGGCGTGCCGCTTGGCCTCTGCGCTGTGACGGAAGGGGTTTTCGAAGGGGTGCATTCAATACCTCACGGTCATCGGTGAAGAAGGGTCGAGGACTGTCGTTTCCTACTGCACGCGAGACCATACTATGGCCGCTTGGTGCTACGGTCGACTCATGCCGCGTCGTTCCGCCATTGAATTGACCTTCCGAGAGGTCTCCTCGACCTCCCGGGAGACAACGGTGGCTGCCGGCGTCGTCGTCGACTGGATCGATAAGACAGCATATGCCTGCGCTGCCACCTGGTCCCGTAAACAGTGTGTGACCTCATATGTGGGGAATATGCACTTTCAGGTTCCGGTACCCCGGGACACCCCGGTGACCGTCCAAGCCCGGGTGGTGCATACCGGCCGCACCAGTGTCCACGTCCAGACCCGGGTGCTGATCAAATCCGAGGCCACCGGCGAATGGCAGACCTGCACCGAATGCTTCATGGTCTACGTGGCCATCGGCGAGGACGGTACTCCGGTCCCGGTCCCGCCGCTGGAGCCGCAGACCGAACTGGAACGACGCCGCGCCGCCGACGCCGCCCGGCGGATGGACTACCGCAAACAGATCGAGGAACAGATCCAGTCCCTGCCGGAGGCCTTCGCCCCCTCCGAGGCGCTGACCCTGCGGTTCCTGGTCGACACCGAGGAGCGCTACCCCGACGGCAAAGTCCGCGGCGGTGCGGTGATGAAATGGATTGACCTGGCCGCTGAGATCTGCGCCGAACGCTACTGCCGCTACGATGTCGCCACCGTCCTCTCCGGAGGGGTCCGGTTCTACCGGCCCATCACCATCGGAGACCTCGTGGAGGTCGATGCCCGCCTGGTGCTCACCGGCTCAAAGTCCATGCATGTGCTGGTCCGCGTCCGCGCTGGCGACCGCCGGGAGAAGAAGCCCGAGGTGGTCGCCTATGGGCTGCCGGTGATGGTCTCACCCGATGGCACCGGCACCGCCCGCCGGATCGTGCGCTGGGAGCCGATGAGTGATGAGGACTTCCTGGTCGCCGATAAAGCCCGGCAGATCCGGGACCTGCGCAATGCCACCCTGCTGAGCCCCTCGCCCCACTCCGGGCCCAATGAGGGCCTAGTGGACGAGACCCAGCTGCCCGGCTGAGGGTTAGGCTTAACCCAATGACTCAGAACCCCTATCTCTACGGTGCCGCGTCTGCTGAACCACCCGGCTACAGTACCCGGCAGCCGGAGAAACGTGGGCCCGATGGCGGGAAGACCATCTGGGGCCAGCCGGACTCCAAACCCGGGAGATTCCTGTGGTGGGACCTGCTGCCGGTGCTGCCCTACTTCATCCTCACGGTGGTTCTGCCGCTGGGGATCTGGCTGCTGCTGGGCCCGGCAGAGATCCCCGACGACGACGCCTCCGGCCCGATCCTGGCCGACCCCCAGGCCGCATTCCTGGAGAACGCCCTCTACTTCGTGGTGCTCACCGCACTGTGTCTGGCCGTCTCGGCCAAAGCGCTGTGGCGCTCGCTGAGGGTCTTCACCCACACCGGCCTGGCCTGGCTGAAGATCCTGCTGATCCCGGCCCTCTACGTCGGGGCCCTGCTGACCAATATGATCCTGGGCATGCTCGCCATGGGCGTCACCGGAGTCGAGCCGGAGGTCAGTGCCAACCAGATGGGCATCCAGGAGATGACCGGGGTGATCCCCTTCTGGGCCGCCCTGGTGGTCTTCGGTCTGCTGGGTCCCTATGTGGAGGAGTACTTCTTCCGCCACCTGCTGATCGGCAAACTCTCCCGGCATATCAACATCTGGGTCTGCGCGGTGATCTCGATGGCGATCTTCGCGCTGATGCATGTCTGGGAGGAGTTGGTCTCCGGGGAGTTCACCCTGCTGATCATCACTCTGGCCCCCTATCTGGGGCTCTCGGTGATCTTCACCCTGACCTATATCTTCACCGGCCGGTCCCTGATGTTCGTCTGGCTGCTGCACGCCTTCAACAACTCCATGGCCCTGGTGATGACCTACTTCGTGCTCCCGCATGTTGAGGACATCATGCCGGTGGGCTTCGGCATCTTCTGATCCGGGGCATGATGTGAGCACAAAACATCAGCCCCCGCCGTCCTCGTCGGGATCTGACCCCCGGCCCCTGCCGCGCCAAATCCTGGCCCTGGCCGTACCCGCCCTGGGCGCCCTGGTGGCCGAACCGGCCTTCCTGATGGCCGATACCGCCATCATCGGCTGGCTGGGAGTGACCGAACTCGCTGGCTCCGCCCTCGGGGTCACCGTGATGCACACCGTGGTGGGACTGATGATCTTCCTGGCCTATTCCACCACCCCGGCTGTGGCCCGGTATGTGGGGGCCGGCAAAACCGCCAAGGCCCTGGCCGCCGGTCGCGATGGTGTCTGGCTGGCCGTGATCCTCGGGGCGCTGCTGGCCTTCGCCGGCTGGGCCTTCGGCGAGGAGGTCCTGCAGGCCATGGGCAGTGCCGGGGAGGTCCACGACCATGCCCTGACCTATCTGCTGTGGTCACTGCCGGGGCTGCCGGCGATGCTGCTGGTCTTCGCCGCCGTCGGAGCCCTCCGCGGATTCCAGGACACCAAGACCCCGCTGGTGGTCGCCGCAGCCGGCTTCGGCGGAAACGCGCTGCTGAACCTCATCCTGGTCCACCCCGTGGGGTTGGGCGTGGCCGGGGCCGCCATCGGCACCTCCATCGCCCAATGGGGTATGGCCATCACCTACCTCTGTATCCTCATCCCGCGGATGCGTGCCGCCGATGTTCCCCTGGGCCCGGAACCTGCCGCACTGCGCTATGCCGCCCGGGTCGGGGGTTGGATGCTGCTGCGCACAGCGACCCTGCGCATCGCGGTGGTGGCCACGGTCATCGTCGCCACCGATCTGGGCCCCGAGACCCTGGCCGCCCACCAGGTGGCCTTCACCTTCTTCTCCACCCTCGCCTTCGCCCTAGATGCCCTGGCCATTGCCGCCCAGGCACTGATCGGCCGGGAACTGGGCGCCGGCCAGGCCGATGCCGTCCGCCGGATGGTACGCACCATGATCTGGTGGGGCCTGGGCTTCGGCGTGATCGTCGGGGCGCTGACCGCGCTGGCAGCCCCCTGGGTTCCGCATCTGTTCACCCCCGATGACCAGGTCGCCTCAATGATCACTGTGGCCCTGTTCGTGCTGGCTGCCGCCCAACCACTGGCCGGCTATGTCTTCGTCCTCGACGGGGTGCTCATGGGTGCCGGAGATGTCCGCTATCTGGCCCTGGCCGGTGTGGTGAATCTCGTCATCTATCTGCCGGTGCTGTGGCTGGTCCACCAGGCGGCAACGGGACAGATGTTCACCGATCAGCAGCTGACCGGGGCAGCCGTCATCGCCTGGCTGTGGCTGGCCTTCGCGGTGGCGTTTATGGGTGCCAGGGCCCTGACCCTGGGGGTGCGCAGCGCCACAGGCCGCTGGATGGTTCTGGGCGAACAGCGCTGAGCCCCCAGTAGTAGACTGGGCGCCGTGCCCGTGACCCGAACTGATGCCAAGACTGCCTCTGCCCTGTTGCGTCCTGCCTGGACGCGTGCGGTGATCACCGCGGTCTTTGCAACCTTCACCATCTTCTGGACTGATGAGACGTTGACCCTGGCCCGGATCGCCCTGGCCGCGTTCTTCGTGCTCTGTGCAACCGCCATCTGGGACTACCTCAAGGCTGAGGAGGTCCCCGTGGCCATGCGCTCGGCCGGCGCCCTGGGTGCTGCCGCCTGGGTGCTCTCCGGCATCGCAGCGATCTTCGCCGGTTCTGCGGCAGTGCTGGCGATCATCGCCGGGGCCGGGTTCTTGATCATGGGTGTGGCCGAACTCTACGGCGCACTGAAGGTCCGCGGGGAGTTCGTCCCGGCACGCGATCACATCATCGTCGGAGCCGTCGGCATCCTCACCGGCATCGGGCTGTTCCTGGGCGCTGGCCTGGATCCGCACGGCATTCTGGGCATCTCCGGAATGGGCGTTGTGGTCATGGCCGTGCTGCTGCTGATCTCGGCGGCGGGGCTGACCCATGAGGCGAAGAAGTCCAGTTAGCCCCCGATTTCGACACAGCGTAGAATTAGCACGACGACGCACCCGCTAACTCCCTGCGCAAAGGAAACCTCTCACTGTGCCCGAAGAACCTCAGCAGAACCGTTCTTTCCTGGAGACGGTCAAGGCACCGCTGATCTTTTCCTTCGCATTGGCCTGCGTGGCCGGGTTCATCACCCTGATCGTCTCCTCCGGAGGCTCGGATAACCCCGACGTCGACCACGACACCGCTGGCGTCGACAACCCCATCAACCTCGCGCTGCTGGCCTTCGGCATCGCCTTCATCGCCTCGCTGCTGATCGTCTCGATGCTGCAGCTGGCCTCCCGGGAGAACCCCGAGTACCTCTCCCAGGGCGCCGGGGTGAACCGCAACTCCGAGGAGCTCTACCGCAAGCAGGTGGCCGAGCGCCGCGAGAAGGAACGCCGCCGCAAGGCTGAGGAAGAGCAGAAGGGCTCACCCAGCGAAAACGAGTGAGGCGCCACTCACTGTGTACAGTGAAAGCTGCACAGTGAGAGGAGTATCACAATGACACTGCCCCCCGCGCTTTCTGGGCCGCTGGCCCTGCCCGTGGTGGCCTCACCGCTTTTCATCGTCTCCGGACCCCAGTTAGTCGCCGCCCAATGCGCGGCAGGCGTCATCGGGTCCTTCCCCGCCCTGAACGCCCGCCCGGCCTCCCTGCTGCGGGACTGGCTGGCCGAACTCACCGAGGGCCTGGAGTCATCCCGGGCGCAGGGGAAGACCCCCGCCCCCTTCGCGGTCAACCAAATCGTCCACCGTTCCAATGACCGGCTCGAAGAAGACCTCCAGGCCTGTGTGGACTATGAGGTGCCGATTGTCATCACCTCCCTCGGCGCCCGTGAGGAGGTCAATGAGGCCGTTCACTCCTACGGCGGCATCGTCCTCCACGATGTGATCAACAACCGCTTCGCCCAAAAGGCCATCGAAAAGGGCGCCGATGGGCTCATCGCCGTAGCCGCAGGTGCTGGTGGGCACGCCGGAACCACCTCACCCTTCGCCCTGCTGCGCGAGATCCGCGAATGGTTCACCGGCCCCCTGCTGCTCTCCGGAGCCATCGCCGACGGCCGCTCCATCCTGGCGGCCCAGATCGCCGGAGCGGATATGGCCTATGTCGGCTCAGCCTTCATGGCTACCGAAGAGGCCAATGCCGTACCGGCCTATAAGCAGATGCTGGTGGAGGGAAACTCCGCCGATATCGTCTACTCCAGCCACTTCACCGGAGTCCCCGGCAACTATCTGCGCGCCAGTATCGAAGCCGCTGGCCTGGATCCGGACAACCTCGAAGGCTCCGATCCCAGCAGTATGAACTTCGGCAGCGGCCGGACCAAAGCCTGGAAGGACATCTGGGGTGCCGGCCAGGGCATCGGCTCCATCAAGGAGGTCACCACGGTCAGCGCCGTCGTCGAGCGTTTGGCAGCCGAATACCGTGCTGCCCGCCAGGCCCCGGTGTGGACCGGAGAGGCGCTGGAGTCGCTGCCTGTGTGATATGAATTACCTGAAACTGGATTCAAGTTAAAGGTGATTCCGGTCAGCCGACGGAAAGGCAAGGCACTATGACAAGCGCTGAAATCGTCCAGACTGCCGAAGAGGCCCGCAGCCTCAGCATGCCCCCGCTGCTGATCCTCGACGAGGTGGAGAAATACCTCGACCAGCAGGGACTCGGCGCCGGGGATCTGACCGTGGACCGCATCGGTGATGGCCGCTCCAACATCACCTACCGCATCTGCCGCAGCGGAGTGGACCTCGTACTGCGCCGCGGCCCGCGACCCCCGCTGCCGAAATCCACCCATGACATGGTCCGCGAGGCCAGGGTCCAGCAGGCCCTACGTGGCCAGGGCTTCCCGGTCCCCGAGATCCGGGCGGTCTGCGAGGATGAAGACCTCCTCGGAGTCCCCTTCTACCTCATGGACTACATCGGCGGAGAGGTCGTCACAGATTCGGTGCCCAACCAGTTCGACGACGCCGACACCCGCCGCGGGCTCACCGCCGAACTGGTCCAGGTCCTGCAGAAACTGCACACGGTAGATGTCAGCCAGCCCGAGATCAGCGCCCTGGGCAAACCCGAGGGCTACCTCCAGCGGCAGGTCGAGCGCTTCGCCAAACTCTGGCCGATTAACACCCAGCGGGATATCCCACTGGTCGCTGAGCTCGCCGAGACCCTGCATAAGAACCTGCCGGCCACCCAGCAGCATGCGGTCATCCACGGTGACTACCGTCTGGGCAATGTGATGTACGACGACGCCGTCCCCGCCGGAGGTCAGCCCCGAATCGCCGCAGTTCTGGACTGGGAGATGGCCACCCTCGGTGACCCCCTCTCCGATCTGGGCTACCTCACCGCCACCTACTCCCAGGGTGGGGAGGGCAATGTGCTGGCGGCCAGCCCCGTCACCGCCGAACCCGGCTTCCACACCCGGGATGAACTGGTGGAGGAATACGCCGCCGACTCCTCCCTGGACCTGGAGATGCTGCCCTGGTACCAAACCCTGGCACTGTGGAAATCAGCCATCTTCTGCGAGGCCATGTACACCCGCTGGCTGCGCGGAGAGCGCCCCGGCGATAGCTTCGCCGAATCCCTGGAACAGGGTGTGCCCCGGCTGCTGGATGGAGCCTTGGGGTACGCACGCAAGATCCCCGGCGCCTAAGGCATAGAGGCTGCGCGGTCTTGCTCGGGCCGCGCTGGGACCGAGGGCCAGATGAGGGTTGAATCTGGCGTCAAGTTCACATAATCTGACGCTATGCGTGCGATCCAGATCACAACCCTCAATGGGCCAGAAGCCGTCGAGCTCAACGATATCCCCGGCCCCCCAGAGGGCAAACAGGTCATCATCGAGACCAAGGCCGCCGGAGTGGCCTTTCCCGAACTTCTGCAGACCCGCGGGCTCTACCAGGTCAAACCCGATCTGCCTTTCACTCCCGGGGCCGAGGTGGCCGGAGTGGTCAAATACGCCCCAGAAGGCTCCAATCTGAACCCCGGAGACCGGGTGGCCGCCCTCTGCCTGCTCGGCGGCTTCGCCGAAGAGGTCGCCGCAGACCCCAATCTGACCTTCAAACTGCCCGATAACGTCAGCTTCGAACAGGGAGCAGCCTTCCTGTTCAACTACTGCACCGTCCACTTCGCCCTCCTCGACCGCGGCAACCTCCGCGAAGGCGAACGAGTCCTGGTCCACGGCGCAGCCGGCGGAATCGGCACCGCCGCCATCCAGGTGGCCAAAGCCTTCGGCGCCGGCCAGGTCATCGGCGTGGCCTCCACCGAAGAGAAGGCCAAAGTCGCCACCGAGGCCGGAGCCGACCGCGTCATCTCACCCGAGGGATTCCTCGAGACCATCG
Organism: Nesterenkonia sedimenti; assembly: GCF_012641515.1. Classification (GTDB taxonomy): domain Bacteria; phylum Actinomycetota; class Actinomycetes; order Actinomycetales; family Micrococcaceae; genus Nesterenkonia; species Nesterenkonia sedimenti. The sequence continues at coordinate 89,549 of NZ_JABAHY010000010.1, forward strand.
GACGCGGCTCAGTGGACATCGTGCTGGATCCGGTCGGTGGCGACCGGTTCACCGACTCCCTGCGCGCCCTCGACGCCCAGGGCCGGCTACTGGTCATCGGATTCACCGCCGGTGAGATCCCCGAGGTTAAGGTCAACCGGCTGCTGCTGAACAATATCTCCGTCGTCGGCGTCGGCTGGGGCGCCTATGCCCGCACCCGGCCCCAGTACATCCCCGGCCAGTGGGAACAGCTCCAACCCCATCTGGCCTCCGGGGCACTGGCCCCACCGCTGGGCCCGACCTACCCACTGGAAAAGGCCAGCGAAGCCATCGGAGTCCTCGAGCAGCGCTCGGCCACCGGAAAGGTGCTGCTGACAGTATGAGTGAATCAACCCAGGCCAAACCGGCCCGCAGGCAGCGGCCCACCCTGCCGACCCTGGCCGAACTCGATGAACTCGGCGCCGTGGTCACCATGCCGGCACCCCCGGAATGGGAAGACCTCAATGGGCATGTCAACGTCACCCACCACTACGGCTTCCACTTCAAGATCCTGCACAAAAGCTTCCAGAACCTAGGGATCGACGGCGACTACATCAACCAACATCAGCTGAGCACCTTCACCGTGGAGCAGCACCTGAGCTTCTACAGCGAAGTGCTCATCGGCCAGGAAGTCAGCGGACACTTCCGACTGCTGGACCGCAACTCCAAACTGCTGCACGGGATCTGCTTCATGGCCAACCGGGAAAGCGGGCAGATCGCCAGCGTCATCGAATTCATCGAAGCCCATGTCGACCTCAAAACCCGGCGCACAGCCGGCTGGCACCCGGATCTCGCCGAAATCGTCGACGGGGTGCTGGCCAAACACCGCCAGCTGAGCTGGGAGGCCCCACTCTCCGGCTCCATGGGCCTGCACTGAATCGGACTGTGCTGAATCGGTGTGTGCTGAATCGACACTCCGCTGAACTATAACCACGTATAAGGAGAACCTCTGATGAGTACCCAGCGAACAGCAGTTGTGACCGGAGCGGCCCGCGGCATCGGAGCCGCCGTCGCCCGTCGCTTCGCCCAGGACGGACTCCAGGTCGCCATTCTGGACCTCGAGGAGGAGGCCTGCCGCAAAGTCGCCGATGAGATCACTGAAGCAGGCGGCAAAGCCCTCGGGCTCAGCTGCGATGTCACCGATGAGGAATCGGTGGCCACAGCAGTCGCTGCCGTGGCCGAGAAACTCGGTGAGCCCACTGTGCTGGTCAATAACGCCGGGATCATCCGCGACAACCTGCTGTTCAAAATGTCGGCAGCAGACTGGGACCAGGTGATGAACGTCCACCTGCGCGGATCCTTCCTGGTCACCCGAGCCTGCCAGGCCTTTATGACCCAGGCCGGGTACGGGCGCATCGTCAACCTCTCCAGCACCTCGGCACTGGGCAACCGGGGTCAGGTCAACTACTCGGCGGCGAAGGCCGGACTCCAAGGTTTCACCAAGACCCTGGCCCTGGAGCTGGGCAAATTCGGGGTCACCGCCAATGCCATCGCGCCGGGCTTCATCGAAACGGAGATGACCGCAGAGACCGCCGCCCGGGTCGGAATGGACTTTGAGGACTTCAAAAAGGCAGCCACCGCCCAGATCCCGGTTGGCCGCTCCGGCAAACCCAAGGACATCGCCCACCTCGCCTCCTTCCTGGTCAGCGAGGGGGCAGGTTTCGTATCCGGGCAGGTCATCTACGCCGCCGGCGGCCCCAGGGACTGAGCTGGAGAACCGAAACCCATGGAGAAGAAATACCAGGCAGTCCTCTTCGACTTCGGCGGGGTCATCACCACCAGCCTGCTCAAAGCCTTCCGGGAATTCGGCGCCGGTCTAGGGGATGAGAAGCTCCCCCTGAAGCTGCTGGGGGATAAGCGGTCCCGATCGGCCCAACTGCTGGCCGCCCATGAAGAAGGCCGGATCAGCGCAGCAGATTTCGAAGCCGGCTACGCCCGCGAACTGGGCGAATACGGCGTCGTCGTCGAACCCGAGGGTTTGATCACCCGGATCCAGTCCGGACTGCAGACGGACCCCGACTCAGTGCAGCTGGTCGCTGACCTCCGCGAACAGGGCTATCCGGTCGGGCTGCTCTCGAACTCCTTCGGGGATAACTGCTACGCCGGCTACGATCTGGACTCCATGTTTGATGCGGTGACCATCTCCGCCGATATCGGAGTCCGCAAACCCTCCCGTAAGGCCTACCAGCTGGCCTGCGAGAAACTCGGCGCCGACCCCGGCCACACCGTGATGGTCGACGACCTGCAGCATAATCTCGACTCCGCAGCTCGCCTGGGCATGGCCGGGGTGCTGCATACTCAGGCAGCAGCCACCCGTACCGAGTTGGTGGGCCTGCTTAGCCAGCCGGGTGCTCGGTGAACCGGCCCAGGGATTCGGCCACGCACAGCGGCTTCTCAATCCCCTCGGCCTCGAAGACCTGAGTCGAGACCACCTGAGCGGCGCCCTCGCCGACCTCCTCCACCGAGGAGAGTGTCGAACGCATCCGCACCCGGGAGCCCACGGGGCTCGGATGGGGAAAGCGCACCTTGTTATAGCCGTAGTTTAGGCTGTGCATGAAGCCGTCGAAGGCCATCAGTTCTTCGGTGAAGGCAGGCCCCAGAGACAGAATGAACAGGCCGTGGCCGATAGTGCCGCCGAAGGGCCCCTTGGCAGCCCGCTTCGGATCCACATGGATCCACTGATGATCATGGGTGACATCGGCGAAAGTATTGATGTCCTCCTGGGTCAGGGTGTGCCAGGCGGTGGGGCCTAGCTCCACGCCCTGCAGATCCTTGAGTTCCTGAATGGATGTGGGACGGGGCTTCTGGCTCACGGGGCCTCCTTGGTGGGTGATATGTCTCACACATCGTAAGAGAACCTGACGTCAAGTTCAATAACAAAATCAGTTGAAACTGACGTCAAGTTAGGTATAGGGTGAGACCTACGTCACACCAAGTGAATGTCACCAAGAGTCCACATCGAGCCCCACACCTTTCACCCAGGGGAGAGCAGATGACTAACCTCGTTGAGAATATTTGGCGTCACGCAGACCAGACACCTGAAAAATCCGCCCTCCGTGAGGGCACCGGAGACCAGGAGCGATCCTGGAACTACGAGAAGCTGCGTCTGAGTATCAGTACAGTCATGGATCAGTTCACCGAACGTGGCATCGGCCGCGGCGATCGGGTCCTGCTGGTACTGCCCACCAGTGCCGAATTCGTCCTGACCTACCACGCCATCCTGGGTCTGGGGGCCACCGTAGTCACCGCCAACCCCCTGTGTGCACCGCGGGAACTGGAGTACTTCATCGAGGACGCCGGCTGCAGCCTCGCCCTGGGATGGCGGGAGGGCCCCTTCGCCACCGAAGCCCTGGATGAGGCAGCCGCCAAAACCTCCACCCCGGTATGGAATCTCCAGCCCGGGGACCTCGATGAGATCACCGCTGAGGCTCCGGCAACCCTGGCGGAAGTGAAGCCCGACGACGCCGCCGCACTGCTCTACACCTCCGGAACCACCGGCAAACCCAAAGGCGCGGTGCTGACCCACGAGAATTTCCGGGCCACCGGCCGACTCCTCTCCAGCACGATGGACCTCCTGGACGAAGAACATCTGGGCACACCCCTGCCGCTGTTCCACGTCTTCGGCCAGGCCTCAGTGATGTCCTCGGTCTACACCGCAGGCTCATCCTTCAGTGTGATCCGGCCTTTCGACCCCCAGCTGACCCTCAAAGTCGCCGTCGAGCATAAACTCACCGGCCTGGCCGGAGTCCCGACCATGTGGAACGCGATGCTCTACGCAGACTCCCCCTATACCCCGGAGGACTTCTCGCATATGCGACTGGCCTCCTCCGGCGGGGCCGCCCTGCCCCTGGAGGTCGCCCGGGCCTTCCAGCAGCGCTTCGGCGGCGAAGTCCTCGAAGGCTACGGACTCACCGAGACCACCGGCGCGGCAACTTTCAACGTCCCCGGCGGGGAACGGAAGGAAGGCAGTGTCGGCCGAGCCCTGCCCGAGGTGGATATCGCCGTCATCGGGCCCGATGGCACGGAACTGCCCACAGGCGAGGTCGGTGAGATCGTCATCGACGGTCCCGTGGTGATGAAGGAGTACTGGAACCGTCCCGAGGCCACCGCGGGCTCCCGGCACGGCCGCTGGTTCCTCACCGGAGACCTCGGAAGAATCGACGACGACGGGTTCGTCTTCATCGTCGACCGGAAGAAGGACCTCATCATCCGCGGCGGCTACAACGTCTACCCGCGCGAGGTCGAAGAGGTCCTCTACACCCACCCCGATGTGCAGGAGGCCGCCGTCGCCGGTGTTCCCGACGAACGGCTCGGGGAGGAGGTGGCCGCCGTCGTCGCCCTGCGTCCCGGAGCAGAGGAGGACGCCGCCGCACTGAAGGCATGGCTGGGCAAGGAACTCTCCGCCTATAAGGTCCCGCGGATCTACCGCTTTGTGGAAGCCCTTCCCAAGGGGGCCACCGGCAAGATCCTCAAACGCGCCATCAACCGCGACGATCTGGCCTCCCACGGCATCCGGCCCAGCCGCGAGACAGAAACGTCAGCAACCCAGAACCAACACCAGGAAAAAGGGGATACCGCCAGTGTCTGATCCCAAGACCATGTTGAGACAGCGGGTGGACGAGCTGCTCGCCGCCTATGACCCAGCCACCGTCTCCGCCACCGAGTTCCTCGGCGCCCGCTTCGACGCGGGGCTGGCCTGGGTGCACTTCCCCGAAGGCCACGGCGGGCTGGGACTGCCCCAGGAGTACAACGAGGATGTGGCCAATTGGCTGGCCGAAGCCGGCGCTCCTGAGCCTGACCGCAGCCGCAACGGCATCGGACTGGGCATGGTCGCACCGACCATCATGGCCATCGGCACCAAAGAGCAGCAGGAGAAATACCTCCGTCCGCTCTACACCTGCGAGGAGATCTGGTGCCAGCTCTTCAGCGAACCCGGGGCCGGCTCGGACCTCGCCGCCGTGGCCACAAAGGCCGTGCTCTCCGGGGATACTTGGACGGTGGACGGCCAGAAGGTCTGGACCTCCGGGGCGCACCACGCCAAGCGGGCCATCCTGGTGGCCCGGACCGATATCGAAGTCCCCAAACATGCCGGGATGACCTACTTCCTGGTCGATATGGAGGACCCCGGCATTGAGGTGCGGCCGCTGCGCCAGATCACCGGTGAAGCCGAGTTCAACGAGGTCTTCCTCAACGGGGTCAAAATCCCCGACGCCGACAGGGTCGGTGAGACCGGCGAGGGCTGGAAGGTCGCCACCACCACCCTGAACAACGAGCGGGTGGCCATCGGCTCCGGTGCCGACCGGGAGGCCGGGCATATTGGGGTGCTGGCCGAGAAATGGCGGAAGTACCCCGCCATCCGCAGTGAGGCCGCCTACCACGAGCTGATGCACTGGTGGATCGAAGCCGAGGTCACCCGGCTGACCGGTGAACGGCTGCGCCAACAGCTGGAGGTCGGCCAGCCCGGCCCCGAGGGATCAGCCATGAAACTGGCCTTCGCCACCCAGGCCCAGGCCATCACGGGACTGGCCATTGAGCTCGATCCCGACCACGGCCTGCTCTACGACGACTGGACTATGCATCGCCCGGACTCCACGGATTTTCTGGGCCGCGACGTCGGCTTCCGCTATCTGCGGGCTAAAGGAAACTCCCTGGAAGGTGGATCCAGCGAGATCCTGCGCAATGTGGTGGCCGAACGTGTCCTCGGGCTGCCGGCCGAACAACGACTCGATAAGGGAATTCCCTTCAAGGATGTGCCGCGATGACCAATCTGCTCTACACCGATATCGAAGACGCCCTGCGTGAAAGCGTCCGCGGGGCCATGGAACGCCACCTCGATCCGCATTCCACCACCGGGATCTACGATGAGCCCAAACCATGGGAGGCCAAAGCCTGGCAGTCGCTGACCGAGGAACTCGGCGTGGCGGGGCTTCTGGTTCCCGAAGACCGTGGGGGAGTGGGGGCAGGGCCCCGGGAAGCCGCTGTCGTACTCGAGGAGATCGGCCGCGCAGTGGCACCGGTGCCGTATCTGACCAGCTCCGTGATTGCCACGCAGGTGCTGCTTGAGCTTGGTGAGAGCGAGCATATTGCTGCACTGGCCGCCGGTGAGGCCACCGCCGCCCTAGTGCTGCCCTGGTCAGCCCGGCCCGGACACTGGTCCCCGGTACAGGGAACGGAGCCGGTCAAGCCCGTGGCCGGGGCAGTGGGTGCTGATCTGCTGCTGATCCCGGTGGCAGATGCCGGCGGAGTGCAGCTGCACCTGGTCAAGGCCGCCGAGACCACTGTTGAATCCCTGGTCTCCTTCGATATGACCCGGCCGCTGGCCGCGGTGACTCCGGCAAGCGGGGAAGTGCTGGCAACGGGCGATGACGCCCATCGTGCAGTCGAGGCCGGACTTCAGGCTGGGGCTGCGCTGTTAGCCTCCGAACAGTACGGACTGGCCCGCTCCTGCTTGGAGACCACAGTGGACTACGTGAAGAACCGCATCCAGTTCGCCCGGCCCATTGGTTCCTTCCAAGCGATCAAGCACCGCCTGGCCGACCTCTACCTCGAGGTCACCCAGGCTGGGGCGGCCGCCCGGTATGCGGCCGCGACCCTGGCCGATGACGACGCCGATAAGGCGGTGGCCATCTCCGTAGCGCAGGCCTACTGCTCCGACGTCGCCGTTCATGCCGCCGAAGAGGCCGTGCAGCTCCACGGCGGTAATGGTATGACCTGGGAGTACCCGGTCCACCTCTACCTCAAACGCGCCAAATCCAGTCAGCTGGCCTTGGGCACCCCTGAGAAACACCGACAGGACCTCGGCCCACTGGTGAATATCACCACCTGAGCCGGTCCCCGGGGACTGAACCCTGTCACAGCTGAAGGATGACGAATAAGGAGACAACGATGGACATCAAGGCACTCTTCTCACTGGAAGGACGGACAGCGCTGGTCACCGGTGGATCACGGGGAATCGGCAAGATGATCGCCGAGGGGTATGTCCGTAGCGGCGTGCGTACTTACATCAGCTCCCGCAAGGCGGAGGTCTGCGACCAGACCGCTGAGGAGCTGTCCCAATGGGGTGAATGCATCTCCCTGCCGGCGGACCTCTCCACCGCCGAGGGCGTGACCAGCCTGGTCAGCGCGTTCCGCGAGCGGGAGGGCAAACTCGACATCCTGGTCAACAACGCCGGTGCCGCCTGGGGTGCACCCTTTGAAGAGTTCCCCGAAGGAGGTTGGGACAAGGTGATGAACATCAACCTGAAATCGCCCTTCTTCCTCACCCAGGCCCTGCATAAGGACCTCCAGGCAGCCAGTGGCGACCACCCGGCGAAGGTCATCAACATCGCCTCCATTGACGGGATCTCACTGAACCCCCTTGAGACCTACTCGTACCACGCATCCAAGGCCGGCCTGATCCACCTGACCAAGAAACTGGCAGTGCGACTGGCCCAGGACGGCATCGTGATGAGCGCCATCGCCCCGGGTGCGTTTGCCAGCGAGATGAACTTTGAGGCTCGGGATCACGCTGATGAGATCAAGGACAATATTCCGGCTGCCCGAATCGGCCGGGACGAGGATATGGCAGGTGCGGCGATCTACCTCGCCTCGGCCGCCGGAGACTACGTGCTGGGGTCGACTCTGATCGTCGACGGGGGAGTTGCATACGCGCGCTGAGGCTCAGTCTGCCCTGCGGATAATGTGACATTTGCTACCGTGACTGGAGTGAACGAGAAAACCGTCGAGGAGGGGCCCCGGAAACCGCTGACCCCGCGGGGTGAACGTACCCGGGGATCACTGGTGGCCGCCGCCCGCGTGGTCTTTGAACGCGATGGCTACCTGGATGCCCGGCTGACCGATATCACCGCCGAGGCTGGATGCTCCACTGGCACCTTCTACACCTATTTCACCAGCAAGGAAGAGATCTTTGCTGCCCTGATGGAAGCAACGAAGAACGAGATGCTCCATCCGGGACTGGACCATGTGGAAGGCGATGACCCCGCCGCGGTCATCGAAGCCAGCAACCGTGCCTACCTCGAGGCCTACCGGCGCAACGCGAAGCTCATGCGCCTGATGGAAGAGGTCGCCAATATCGACCCCAAATTCATGGTGCTGCGCCAGGAACGTGCCCGCACCTTCGTGGAACGCAATGCCCAGAGTATTGCCGACCTGCAGGAACGGGGGCTGGCCGATCCCGAACTGGATCCCATGATGGCTTCCCGGGCGCTGTCCGGCATGATCAGCCGACTGGCTTTCGGCGCCTTCGCCTTGGGGGATGAAAAGGAGTACTCCTTCGAAGAGCTGCTCTATACGGTCACCCGGATCTGGTGCAACGGGCTGCGCATCGATCATCAGCTCGGTCGCGAGGACTAGGACGTCTCGACCACTTCTGATCTGACCCCGATCAGTGTGGTGCCGAGGACGAAGTTCGTAGACTGAACTCGTGTCGGAGTGCGCGGACTGTCATGCGGTGGGGAGGTTCGGAAGCTGTGAGGACCTCTTTCATGTGCTGCTCGCTCTTGACCATCAACGACTAGCTCCATGGGGCCCGCATCACGGGGTGAACGTCGCCTGTTATTACCTTCAGCACCCGTCGACGGCACCGAAAAACACCGACGACGGGCAGTGGGCGATGATCGAGGCTTACGGCACCGGCGGCTTGGAGGCAGTGAATCAGATCCAGAGCCGCCGAGTCGCTGAGAATCGGCACGGTCTCTTCAAACCCCACGACGCAATGCCTGCTCCTGCTCGGATTCACCCTCCCAGTTTCACGATCGAGGACCTCAGCGTCGATGGATCCTTTCCGGCCGAGGGGTATGAGCGGCGAATGAACAGATGGGTCTCCTCGGTCATCTCTGAGCGTTTAGGTCCAGTCTGATCTGGTTCAGAGGACAGTCCAGTACAGGGCGGTTAGGCAATCGCACTGAAGGCGGTCTGCCTGCTCGTTTCACCTGCCGTTGGGCATAGGGCGCAGCACCTCAAGTACTTTGCTCTGGCCACACGCCCCTACTCCTCTCAAGTCGCTTCACCCCAGTAAAATTTCGCAGATTTTCCCCTGGACTATTGAATTCGAATCTATGTTCTATTACACTTGGAACATGGGCAAGAAACTATCGACTCCTGAGGCGCACTCGGAGCTCGAAGCTGCCCTCGAACATCACAAGCGTGAACTCCGCGAGCAGGCTGGGAAAGTTTCCCGCCTGCTGGCGTATAAGGAACTTCGCGTGGAAGAGATCGAGGAGAGTCGCTCTTTCCGGAAGAATGCTCGGATCAAGGAGATCTATCAGGAGTGCGCCGAGTTTCTCGGTGTTCCGGTTCCTGAGGTCCGCCGACTCATGGACAGTGTGGAGAAGCTATCGGAGAAACTTCCTGAGACCTATGAGCTTTATCAGCGGGGTGAAACAGGTCTCGGTTCCGTCCAGAAGATCAACCGGGCAATTGAAGGGATTCAGCATCGGCCTGAGCTGATGGAGAAACTGGATTCGGAGCTGATTACGAAGGCTCGTGATCTGAACTCCGCGGAACTGGGGAACTGGTTGAACCAGCGGGTTCCTGAGCTGGACACTAAGGCTTATGAGGAACGCTATGAGCGGTCGAAAGATAAGCACTATGTGGCTTTCGAGCCCCAGGGTGATGGCTCCACGAAGTTCCATGGACTGATCTCCACGGTGGCTGCTGCGCGGATTGAGCAGATGCTGTATGCGATGGCGCGGAACATGCCCCGCAAAGCCCGTGGCACTAAGGCCGAGGGGCCTGTTGAGGAGCGGACTCATACCCAGCGGATGGCAGACATCTTCACCAACGCACTCACCAGAGGGCTACAGGGTGGTCCCGCAGTACCTCCTGCGGAAACCGCCTCACCGGAAGACACCGCCTCTCGGGACGGGCAGCTACCGATTCCCGTGACTGGCAGTGAGGGGACCACCGCCACAGGTGAAACTTCCGCCGGCCTAAGTTCCAGTAGCAATAGCGTTGGCCACCCAGCTGACTCAGGAACCTCTCTCACCACTGAGCCCACCCCAGGTGCCGCAGTCGACTCCGGAAATCCTCTCGCCAGCGAGATGACTCCAGGATCCACTGGGGCAGGTGCCGTCAAGATCGGCATTCTTATTCCGGTGAAGACACTGACTGGTGAGTCTGATGATCCTGCCATCAGTTGGGATAGGACCTGGATGCTGCCCGCCAGTGAGGCTCGCGCCATCGCAGCTGACACCAGCGCCAAGCATGACTGGTACGCCGTAGGCGTCACCCACGACGTTGCCATCGAAGATGCAGCTTCCACTGGGGTTGGTGAAGTCCTGACGGTTACCAAGTCCCGGACAGGCCCGGCCTCCACCACTGCCGAGGATATTGACCGGTGGATCGCTAAGACTGACCCCGAGGCCAACAATCTTCTGACTAAGACGTATGAATCCCGCACAGCCCGAACGCACCAGCGCAACGCGGTCCTGATCCGTGATGGGCAGTGCCAGACCCCCGGGTGCACTCAGCCTGGTTGGTCAGCAGAGATCGACCACAAACAGTCATACGAGACCGGTGGGGCAACCACCGGTGAGAATCTCCAGACTCTCTGCAAAGCCTGTCGTGCGCCACGAGGCGCTGTTGGATCGAGTGGGGGTGAGAGACCTCTGCCGCTGTGTTG
>NZ_JABAHY010000011.1 GCF_012641515.1 Nesterenkonia sedimenti
TTCGGCAGATGCTCGCGCACGTATTCAGCGGAATTGAGGATGGCGGTAGCGGTCTGCTCCGTGGTCTCCAGTAAGAGGGCCGCATGCCGGTTAGCCTCGTGTGCGGTGGCTCTGCGGTAGTGGATGTGGTCCCGGGCGACTTCCCGCTGGCGGTCTTCGCGGTCGTCCAGCAGGCGGATGATCTGGCGGGCTGTTTCTCGCCGGATATTGATGGTGTGGTTGTGGAGAGCAGCTAGTGCTGGCTCATGCATCAGATGAGCCACACGCTCCGGTACCTCCGGGCGGGGGAACTGCTGGTCATCCTTCATACAACCCACGCTACCCCTGGGGGCGGACATGCCCAGATACCAGGCAAATCCTCTGTCTGGGACCACTTTCTATATCCACAAAACCACTGTAGGTGGAGGGGTGGACACGGCCATGTACCGGGCCAATGCCCGGGTAGGGTCTTCCGCTGAATTTGATCTCTTTCTCCATAACCCCACATTACTTTGGAGTCCGGACATGACGATGTTCCACCCAAGAACACAGGGTTCTCAGTGCATCTCATCGCCTGTTTAAACTCCATGCATTAACGCTATATGGATGGGTGGACACGGCGATCTTCCGCGGCTTGGATTGGCTCTTTGTCAGTTGGGGGAGAGGGGTTCTCTCTGCCGGATTAGTCGAATGCCTGGATGGCGAGGAGAACTGCCATAACGATCAGGGCAGCACCTGCTCCGCCTTCGATGACCCGGGTCCACCGCTGACTCATTGCTCTGCGCAACCCCGCGATGAATCCGGCGCAGATGAAGCACCAGAGAATCGATGAGGCCATAAACGCCGCGAAGAACACCAGCAGAGCGCTCATGGCGGCTTCCTCGCCAAGTGCGCCACCAACCGCGCCACCAGCGCCGCCCCAGTAGACCACGTTCCATACACTGCCCAGTGACATCAGCGCCCCGGCTACCAGAGGCCCGCGCATAGCACTGCCGGCCGACTGTGCAGCAGGATCCTCAGTTGCAGGTGGCCGCCACGCGGCGTAGAGGCCCTGCCCACCGAGAAACAGCAGCACCAGACAGCCGGCCAGGGTGATGGGGATATGCCACTGGGGCTGGGTCAGCAGGGCCGCAGCCCCTGCAAGTCCCAGGACTGCCCAAGCGGCGTCGCCCACAAGCGAACCGACTTGGACTGCTAGCGCGGGCCGAAAACCACCCCGAACACCGCGTCGTAGCGATTCAGTGAAGACAGGACCCGGAGCAGCATTGAACACCAGGCCCAGCCAAAAACCGGTGAGAATAACTTGAAGCATGTGGTCCACTGTGCTGCAGCTTAGGTCACTCAGTCTTGAACGAAATCGACACAGCCCGCCCGGCTCCGGAATTGGCGAGGTGTCTCTGCGTATGCAGCCCGAAAGTGGCGGTGGAAGTGGGCCTGATCAGCGAAACCCAGATCACTTGCGATAACTGATACGGCTTGCCCGGAGCGGAGTCGCCGTCGCCCCTCTCGTATACGCGGCTGCAGATGCCAGGCATATGGGGTCAGCCCCACAGGCCGCTCCACTGGTTTTCTCTGACGGGCTCGGTGAAGAGTCTCGGCAATCACCCAAGCGGTGGTTTCATGGGCAAGGCGCTGGTCCAAGCTGAGATAAGCGGACCGGAGAGCCTTGGCCAAGCCAGCATCCTCAACTACAGGGTCTTCCACCTCGACTATTTGCTGACCGACGAGTGAGCCGGCCACCTCCGGCTCCAAGTAGACGCTAAAACATGCCCACGCGCTGCCATCCGACGTCACCGCGGTCGAGCTCTGCACCTGTCCCGGGTTGTAAATAGTGATCGCGTCATGCCCTACTTCAGAACTGTCCCGATCCAACCTGACCTTCTCTCGGATGATGGAGGCACTGTTCACTGAGATGACAAACTCGTCATGGGAATGAACGGGAAAGCGATCCCCAGCAGGAGTGAATCGCTCCACGGCCAAGGAGCCGAGAGAATTTGTAGGCGGCATAACTCAATCCTTGCACGGGGTCTAGGGCCTGGTGGCCACCGCCTCCACCTCAACCAGCTGATCGTCATAACCCAGAACAGTCACGCCCATCAGCGTGCTGGGCACATCGTGGCTGCCGAATGCATCCCGCACCACCTCCCAAGCCGCTACGAGATCGGCCTGCCGGGAGGATGCCACCAATACCCGAGTGCTGATCACATGCTGGAGATCAGCCCCGGCCTCATCCAGCGCGGTCCGCAGATTCTCCACACATTTGGCAGCCTGGCCGGCGTAATCACCAACGGCCGCAGTGGAACCGTCAACCTTCAGCGGGCAGGAGCCAGCCATAAAGACCAGCTCAGCATCTGCGGGCACAACAGCCGCATAGGCATATTCGGCGGCGTCGGTAAGCCGGTCTGAGCGGATGAGCTGCACAGGTGAGGTCATGGGGTCTCCCATTGTCGAGGGGTCAGATTCATAAAACGAACGGCGTTCGGATAAGATCCTAGCGTGAGTTATTGGGAACATCGCAAACCAGTACAGCGGTCTAGGTCTGTAGACATAGAGAGCATCAGTTCGGCCTCAGTGGAACTTCTAGATGACGGTGGATTGGGTGCCCTGACAATCCGGGGGGTGGCTCAACGGCTGAGGGTTGCTCCGGCCAGCCTTTACTCGCGGGTGGGCTCAGTTGAGGACCTGTACGACGTAGCCCTTGATGGCGCGTTGGGTCAGGATGCGGCGTTGCTCCGTGCAGTCGAGGGGGCCTCAGTCATGGAGCTGATGCTCGAATTTCATCGACATCTGGTGGAAAAACCCTGGGCATGTCAGGTTATTGCGATGCGAGCGCCCAGGGGCCCAAATTATTTGCGACTTTCGGAGAGGATGTGTGAGCTACTCGTTCAGCGTGGTGACAGCGATCCCCTGGGAAGCGCGTATGTTTTGTCTAACTTTGTGATTGGAAGTGCGGCTACCCATCCGATGGCAGGCAGTGAACGAGCTGCACCCGTCGATGCAGGCCTCGCCCCCCTTTACGCAAAACTGCACATGGAGCATTCTGTGGTCCCCGAAACAATTGTGAGACAAGGATTACTAGCTCTCTTGGCCGCGTAGGCTGTGGTCATGGAGCAGACACCCACGACGGCTCGGCCGGCGCTGCTGGTCATCGATGTTCAGCAGGGATTCGACGACGCCGAGTATTGGGGGCAGCGGAACAACCCCGACTGCGAGACCCATATCGCCGCGCTCATCCAGACCTGGCAGGCCAAAGACCTGCCCGTGGTCTTCGTCCGGCACGACTCCAGTGACCCCGAATCCCCACTGCACCCCAGCAGTCCGGGAAACGCGTTGCGACCGATCCTCAGCGGCGAACCCCAGCTGCTGGTCACCAAGAGCGTGAACTCCAGTTTCCACGGCAGCCCCGACCTCCACGCCTGGTTGCAGCAGGAGAACATCAGCGAACTGGTCATCTGCGGAGTCACCACCAACCACTGCTGCGAAACCACCGCTAGGGTCGGCGGCAACCTCGGCTACGAGGTCTACTTCGCCCTCGACGCCACCCACACATTCGATAGGACCTCACCGGCAGGAGCCGTCATCGCCGCCGATACCCTCAGAGAGGTCACCGCCACCAACCTCCACGGGGAATTCGCCACCGTCACAACAACCGCTGCTCTGACCAGCGACTAATCCCCACCCAGCGCCAGGGTCTGTCCCTGCCAAGTCCGGCGTAGCCACCGGTCATGAGAGGCGACGACGACGGCGCCCGGATAATCCGGAACTGCTGCCTCCAAACGAGTGGCCAGCTCCAGGGGGAAATGGTTAGTCGGCTCATCCAACAACAGCACCTCCGGCGGATCGGCCAGCAGTACAGCCAGCTCCAGGCGTCGCTGCTGACCAGTGCTGAGCAGTCGAAGCGGCCGCTCAAAATCCCTGGGATGAACGAGACCAAAGGTCGAAAGCGGCACGGCCTCAGCGCGCTGGGCGCCCACAAGATCCACATAGGTCTGCTCAACTGTGCGATCACCGCCGCGGTCATGGGGATCAGGCAGGTGAACCTCCTGGCGAAGAGTGCGAACCCGTGCGCTCTTCTGCCAGGTCACAGTGCCAGAAGTAGGGGCAAGATCCCCAGAGAGCACAGCCAGAAGCGTGGACTTCCCACAGCCATTGGGTCCGGTGATCAACAGTTTCTCCCGCGGAGCCAGGCTCAGTGATGTCACGGGCAGACGGTCCTGAACGGTGGCTTCCGAAGCAGTCAGGATTGAGTGTCCATCAGAAACCGACTTTGGGTATTCCGCCCCGGCTGGCAGCCCGCGGAAGATCAGTGGCTGCGGGGGTCGACGGACCTGCTGCTTCTCCAACTCCGCCAACCGGGTCCGAGCGTCATTGACCCGCCGACTGACCACCTTGGCGTTCCGGTCGGCATAGAACTTCTGAGCCATCCGTATTTCACTGCGCGGTTTCCAATCCTCATGGCCCACCGTCTGGTTCTCCCGGACTGAGGCGCGCAGCCGCTTCAGCTCAGCCTGTTCATCCCGGTACTGGCGCTCCCACCGCTGCCGGGCATCAAGACGGGCATTCAGATATTCGGTGTAGGTCCCGGAAAAGCGAGTCACCCCGATTCCTGTGCCCGCACCATCCTGGATGAGATCCACCGAAACCTCATGCGGCACAGGGGAGGGGTCGAGATCCACCAAGGTTGTGACTGCCTCATCAAGGAAGGCGCGGTCGTGACTGGCGATCAGCGCCGGACCGTTCCATGAGGCGAGGACCCCACGAAGATAGGCGGTGGCGTCGTCGTCGAGATGGTTTGTCGGCTCATCCAAGAGCAGCAGATCCGGTGCGCTCAGCAACACCCACACCAGGGAGAGCCTCGCCCGCTGACCACCGGAAAGTACTCCGGTCGGACGGTCCCGGGGCAGATGCCCCAGACCGATACCGGTGAGCATCTGGGAGACCCTGGCATCAACAGTCCAGGCACCCAGCTGCTCGGCCCGCTCTAAGGCGGAGGCGTACTCAGTGCTCAGGGCGGGATCCTCGGGATTCCGGGCCAACCGGTCAGCGGTCTCATCAACTGCAGCAGCAGCCCGCCGAGAAGGTGCGATCGCAGACTCCATGGCCTCACCAACTGTCTGAGCCGAGCTGAACGGAGGCTCCTGATGCAGCAGGCCAACCCGTGGGGAATCAACCCCCGGTACGGTCAGCTGAATCTGCCCGCCATCGGGAGTGATGAGGCCGGCGAGGATACGCAGCAGTGTGGACTTCCCCGACCCGTTCTCACCGATGAGCCCCACCAGCTCACCATGGGAGACGGTGAAGGATATATCGGTCAGAACCCGGAAACCGCCAAAGGTATGGGAGAGACCAGAGACCCGAAGATGCGAAGCAGGACGTGAAGAAACAGTAGAAGACATCAGTGAACCTTTGAAGTGATACGAAATCCCCGCCGGGTATAAACCTCAGGGCGCGGGGCTGAAAAGGATCACTACTGCTTCATGTCCGCCAGTGTAGCAAGGGCGGTGCATTGGCCACCGAAGGGCCCGGACCTCACAGAGAAGGTTGTGGTCGATGAGCCCTATTTTTCACGGACGAAACACTCCTACGTCGTGGTTGAAACATTGCATTGGGACTGTGGACCTATGCAGACAGAGGTACGGCAGGCAGACGTTCGCAACGCTGAGGCGCCCACTGACCGGTTGGTCGTGGAGAAGGGTCGCTGGATCACCAACTGGCAGCCCGAGAACCGCGAGTTCTGGGAGGGGCCGGGACGCCCGACGGCGCGCATCAACCTCATCTGGTCGGTATTCTGCGAGTTTCTCGGCTTCGCGGTCTGGCAGGTCTGGTCGGTCACCGTGGTGTTCCTGCCCGCGGCCGGCTTCGACCTGACCAGCGCCCAGCAGTTTTGGCTGGTCTCCCTGCCGCCGCTGGTCGGGGCGACGATGCGCATCCCCTACAGCTTCACGGTGGCGCTGTTCGGAGGCAGAAACTGGACGGTGGTCTCAGGTCTTCTGCTGCTGATCCCCACCATCGCTATGACAGTTGCTCTCTCTCCTCCTCGGAGACACCGGTCTGGGCGCTCTTCCTGATTGCCGCGGCGGCCGGCTTCGGCGGAGGGAACTTCGCCTCCTCGATGGCCAACATCACCTTCTTCTACCCGGCTCGGGAGAAGGGGGCAGCACTGGGAGTCAACGCCGCCGGAGGGAATCTCGGAGTGGCAGTCGCCCAGTTCACGGTGCCGATCGCGATCACCGCCCTGGCCTTCGGTCAGTTCAGCCCCAACCTGCCGGTGGCCGGCCTGATGTGGATCCCGCTGATCCTGTTGGCATCCTGGGGTGCGTGGAAGTACATGCATAACCTCTCCCACGCTAAGAACGACGTGAAGGGCTCGTTCTCGGCGCTGAAGGAGAAGCACCTGTGGGTTATCGCGCTGATCTACATCGGCACCTTCGGCTCTTTCATGGGCTTCGGCTCGGTCTTCCCCACGCTGATCAGCCGTGAGTTCCCCGAGTTCTCCGATTTCCAGATCCTCGGAGCAGCCCTCTCGCTGGCCTTCCTGGGACCGCTGGTCGGCTCCCTGGCCCGCCCCTATGGCGGCAAACTCGCTGACCGCGGCGGCGGAGCCCGGATCACAATGCTGAGCTTCATCGCCATGGCAGGTGTGACTGCTGCTGTCGTGCTGACGCTGCCACTGGGCAGCTTCTGGATCTATCTGATCCTGTTTCTGACGCTGTTCACCCTTACCGGTGTGGCCAACGGCTCCAGCTACCGGATGATCCCGCTGGTCTTCCGACTTTCAGTCTCTCCGGACTGCCGGGTGGGTCATGAGCGAAAGGCCTCGGCCGCGCTGGGCTTCATCGGCGCAATCGGCGGCTTCGGCGGCTTCGCCATCCCGCAGGTGCTCAGCGCCTCCAACGAGGCCACCGGCAGCTTCGACACCGCTTTCTGGAGCTTCGCCGTGGTCTACCTTGGTCTGGCCTTCCTGACCTGGGCGGTCTACATGCGTCCGGGAACCGTCTTCGCCCGCGAGCAGGTCTGAGGAACCCCTATGACGACGACGCCGGCGGCAGACCACACCGCAGAGCGGGGGAGCACCAGGACGGTCACCACCCACTGCCCCTACTGCGCGCTGCAGTGTGCGATGAACCTGACAGTGCGCGAAACCCCTGGTCAGGAGACCGGCTTCGAGGTGGAGGGGGCTGCCTTCCCCACCAACCGGGGGCGGCTCTGCCGCAAGGGCAACACAGCCGCCGAGCTGCTGAAGAACCGCGGGGACCGGATCACCGCCCCGTTGATCCGCAGCCGCAATGCCGCCGGGCAGCGCACCGGCGCTTTCGAGGAGACCACCTGGTCCCATGTGTTGGACCATATTGTCCAACGGGTCCGGCAGATCCAGCAGGAGCGGGGCCCCGACGCCATCGGCGTTTTTGGCTCCGGTGGTCTGACCAATGA
The DNA here is from genome assembly GCF_012641515.1 of Nesterenkonia sedimenti. GTDB lineage: Bacteria > Actinomycetota > Actinomycetes > Actinomycetales > Micrococcaceae > Nesterenkonia > Nesterenkonia sedimenti. The sequence continues at coordinate 7,411 of NZ_JABAHY010000011.1, forward strand.
GAAGACATATTCACTCGGCAAATTCGCCCGCGTAGGGCTGGGTACCTCACAGATCGACTACAACGGCCGGTTCTGCATGTCCTCGGCATCGAAGGCCTCCACGCTGGTCTTCGGACTGGACCGGGGGATGCCCTTCCCGCTGACTGACTTGGACGGTGCCTGCACCATCCTGCTGCTGGGCTCCAATGTGGCCGATACGATGCCGCCCTTCGTCCAGCACCTTGAGGGCGCCCGGGACAAGGGTGGGCTGATCGTGGTGGACCCGCGGCGCTCCAATACCGCAGAACTCACGGCCGACGGCGCCGGACTGCATGTGGCACCAGCCCCGGGAGGAGATCTGGTGCTGCTGCTGTCGGTGGCCAATGTGATCATCGAGGAGGGCTTCGCTGATGAGGACTATCTCACCCAGCGGGTCAACGGTGTGGCCGAGTTCCGCCGCTCAGTCTCGCACTGGTGGCCCGAACGGGCCCAGGCAGCCACCGGGGTCGGGGCTGATCAGATCCGCAGCGTGGCCAGGAAGTTGGGCCATGCCGCCCGCGCCGCACGGCATGGCGGGGATCCGGTCTACATCCTGACCGGCCGCGGAGTGGAGCAGCACCGCGACGGCACCGACACCGCCCGTGCGGCGATCAGCCTGGCCCTGTTGCTGGGCCTGCCCGGGGTCAGCACAGAGGGCCGTCCGCGAGGCGGCTACGGCACGCTCACCGGTCAGGGCAATGGCCAGGGCGGCCGTGAGATGGGGCAGAAGTCGGATCAGCTGCCGGGCATCCGAATGATCGCCAAGCCGGGGGACCGGGCGCATATGGCCCAGGTCTGGGGCGTGGAGGAAACCTCGATCCCTGGACCCGGCAAGCCGGCCACACAGTTGCTGCACACTATGGGCACCGTGGATGAGCAGGGGGTTCCCAAGGGCGTGAGCGCCCTGCTCGTCCATGGGTCGAATATCGCGATCTCAGCCCCAGACGCCGGCCGGGTTATTGAGAACCTGCGTGCTTTGGATCTCTTGGTGGTCGCCGACTTCTTCCTCTCTGAGACCGCTGAGGAGGCCGACGTCGTGCTGCCGGTGCTGCAGTGGGCCGAGGAGGATGGCACGATGACTAACCTGGAGGGACGGGTGCTGCGGCGCCGCAAAGCTGTGGAGCCGCCGCCGGGGCCGCGCTCCGAGCTGTGGATCTGGTCCGAGCTGGCCCGCCGGCTGGGGAGCCCCGCGCAGTTCCCGGTGGACCCCCGGGAGGTCTTCGAGGAGATCCGCGATGCTACTCGCGGAGCCGCCGCCGACTATTCGGGCCTGGACTGGGACCTCATCGACGCCGGCCACGCCCCCTATTGGCCCGTGCCCTCTTCTACTCTCTCCGGGGAGGAATCGCTGACCGGTGAGCCGGTGGTGGGCACCTCCCGGATGTTCCAGGAGCGCTTTGCCCATGCTGACGGCAGGGCTCAGCTCAGCGCGATCCGTCCGCGACGACAGGCCACGCCCCAGGCTGGTGAGCTGACCTTCACCACCGGCCGCGTCATGGAGCACTACCAGTCAGGGACCCAGACCCGGCGAGTCCAGGCGCTGCAGGACACCCATCCGGAGGCAGTACTGCAGGTACACCCGGCCACAGCCAATCAATACGGGCTTGTGGAAGGCAGCTACGCCGTGGTGGAGAACGCCCAGGGTGCGATGGTCGGCGTCGTAGAGCTCGACGACGGGATCCGTGCGGATACGATCTTCGCGCCCTTCCACTTCCAGGGAAGCGGGACAGCGAATCTGCTGATCCGCGGGCTGACTGATCCGCACAGCTCGATGCCCGAGTTCAAAAACACCCCGGCAGTGATCCGCCCGGCGGTTCAGGGCGAGATTCCGACTGATCAGACACCGGAAGGGCGACAGAAGGAAGGGGCGCAGACGTGAGTCAGAGTGGGGTCCCGCATGTGGTGGTCATCGGCTTTGGGCCCGTGGCCTCCCGACTGATCGAGGAGCTGATGCCGGAGATCCAGGCCGAATCGCTGCGACTCACAGTCATCGGCAGCGAGGATCGGGCGGCGTATCAGCGCATCCGCATCGGTGACGTCTCCGTGGGACGAGTGGAGCCCGAGGAGTTGGCCATGGATGAGGTCGCTTCCCTGCAGGCCGCAGGCGTGGAAGTCCTGCTTGGTGTGGAGGTGACCGCCGTGGACACAGTCGCTCATACGGTCACTCTGGCGGAGAAGACGCTGACCTACACCAAGCTGGTGCTGGCCACCGGAGCCGAGCCGATCCTGCCGAATATGTCAGTGGAGCTGCGTCGCGACGGGCATATCGACTACGAGCTCAAGCCCACCGGCTATCCGAACGGAGTCATCGCGCTGCGGGATATGGAAGACGCCCTGCGCATCCGCCGCGCCCTGGAGAAACGTGAACCTGTGGTGGTGCTCGGTGGCGGTGTCCTCGGGGTGGAGGCCGCGCTCGCCGTCGCAGAGGTGGGAATCCCGGTGACCCTGCTGCACCGCGGCAATGTACCCATGGGGCGTCAGATCGACACCGAAGCCGGCATGCTTCTGCGCCGTGAGCTGATGCGGGCCGGAGTGGATATCCGTTCTGCCTGCGACCTGACGACAGTGGTCTCTGAGGATGGAGAGCTCACGGCAGTGCGCACCTCGCTGGGGGAGAAGCTGCCGGCCTCGCTGCTGGTGACCTGCACCGGGGTCAAGCCCAGGGACGAGCTTGCCTCCGCGGCCGGACTGCCGGTGAAGTGGGGGATCGTCACCGGGCGTGATGCCCGCAGCACCGGTACCCAAGAGGGCCACGGCGATGTCTTCGCCGTCGGCGACTGTGCGGCCGTGGACGGGCGCGATCCCTCAGGGCTGATCGCCCCGGGCTGGCTGCAGGCGGAGGCGGCAGCCACCTCGCTGCGTCAGGACCTGGGCTTGGTTCCGGAGGCGGAGCTCGACGCCGCAGGGACCCCGGTGGAATTCGAGGCCGGGGCCGGTTTTGCGCCAGCGCCGGGCGGGCTGGACGTGGTGCTGATGAAATCGAAGACGCTGAACGTGGCCTGCGCCGGCGACACCTCCCATGACCCCTGGGATATCGACCCCTGGGACCCGGCTGCCCCGACGGTGTCCACCTGGTCAGATCCCAAGCATGGACAGTACCTGCGGATCGTGACCGAGCCGGTGAGCGCCGGCGACGACGCCGCGGGGGAGCGGCTGTTGGGCTTCGTCTCAGTGGGGATGCCGCGTTCGGCGGCGGAGCTGGCCATGCACGCCACCCGAGGCACAATCCCCGTGGCAGACAGGACGGCACTGCTGGCTGCCGAACACGCCACCAAAGAGGCTGAACTGGGGCCGGAGGATGTGCTGTGCCGCTGCGCCGGCACCACGGCTGGGATGGTGCAGGAGGCCGCCGAGACCTGCTGCCGGACAGTGGAAGAGGTCAGCGCCGAGACACGTGCCGGAACCGGCTGCGGCACCTGCCATAAGAACATCGAGAAGATCCTCGCCACCACCGGTGCCCCGGGGGAGGTCAAGGTTTAGACGACCAGGCGGTAGCCCCGTTTGACGACAGTGCCGACAACCTCTGAGACCGGAAGCGACTTTCGAAGCCGCGAGATCAGCATCTCCAGGGCATGTTCACTGTCACAGAGCGGCAGTACAGCCAGGAGTTGATCCCGGCTCAAGACTGTTCCACCGGCCATCACCAACTCACGCAAAAGGGTCAGCGGGGCTGGCGAAAGCCGTACGGGGTCGGCTGAACTGTCCGGAAATTCCACCTGATGCCCCCGGATTTCCATCGGTCCCTGGGCAGTCTCCGCGCGAAGAATATGGTGAGTCTCCAGGTGGTCGCAGACTTTCTTGATCATCGCGCCAAGTCGCCACCGGTGCGGAATGACAGCCTCAATCCCAGCATCCGCCAGGGGATTGGCCGTTACGCCTCCCACGGCGGCGGAGAGGACATCAGTCTGCAGAGCCTCGACCAGATCCTCTCGCTTCCCGTATTGCTGGGCGACACCGAGAAAGGCGTCAACAGCAGGAGCTGCCGTGAAGGTGACCATATCGAGCTGGCGCTCGATAACAGCATCAATCATCTTCAGCAGGTCGGAATCCTCCGGTGGCTTACTCCACGTATAAGGCATAACCGTCAAGACTTTTGCTCCGGCCTGTTCAACCCGGAAGACCTGCTGATGGTTCAACATCCCATGCAGTTGGAATACAACGGTCTTGCCCCGGATATCCTGCTCCAGCAGCATATCCAGCACCGTGTCGGTACGTTCGTCCTCCGCCGCGCCGTCATCGTCGAGCCCAGCAGCGCGTACTGCGCCCCTGGCTTTGGGACCTCGGACCAGAATGCTTGAATTCTGCAGTACTTCGTAGAGATCGCCCCAGGTGCCATATGTATCGGCAGCCTCCGCCCAACGGCGCATACCGTAGGCAGTGGTGATGATAGTGAAGTCTGGTTTCGCAGCGATCACCGCATTGGTGTCCTGCTGCAGCGTGATGGATTCGGTCAGGGAAGTAATGCGCAGAGCGGGGGAGTGCATAACCTCAGCGCCCCGGCGTTCAAATGCAGCGATCAGCTCTTCACTGCGGCGGTCGGAGGTAACGCCTATGCGGAACCCGGAGAGCGTCTGAGGCAGCCCCGGAGCTGAGACCGGGGGGATTGCTCCTTCTTGTACCTGCTGAGCCATATTGGCCAATCACGCTGCCGCTTGCGTCGCTTGCAGGATTCTCCCGTGGGCCGCAAGGCTCTGCTGATAATCCGTGCTGCTCTCGGCCAGCCTGACCACCTCACCGATCACCAGAACAGCCGGCGGGCGCAGCTTCTGAAGAGCAGCCACCCGATTCAACGAGGCCAACGGACTGAACGTCACCCGCTGGGTGGGAAGACTGCCGTTCTCAACAATTCCCGCTGGTGTCTCGGCCGAGAGACCGTGACGGAGAAGTCCGTCCACCGTATGAGCCAGCGTGCCAATCCCCATCAGGATCACGACAGTTCCACTCAGCCGGGCCAGCCCGGAGAACTCGTCCTCAGTCAGCGGATCATGGGCTGAAATGACAGTGAAGGCTCGATTGACCCCACGAGCGGTCACCGGAATTCCTGCCGCGGCCGGGACGGCCACTGCTGAGGTGACTCCTGGGACCACAGATACCGGAAGACCAGCATTTCGACAGGCAGCGATCTCCTCACATCCTCGGCCGAAGACAAACGGATCGCCACCCTTCAGCCGGACAACATGCTTGCCGGCAAGGGCAGCGTCGATCAGCATGCGATGAATATTCTCCTGAGTGACTCGGTGATGACCGGGGCGTTTGCCAACGTCGAAGAGGTCAGCCTTCGGTGCCCACAGACTCAGCTGGTCAGTAGGTGCCAGCCTGTCGTAGAAGACCACATCAGCCGTTGCCAATACGTCCCGGGCCCGCACGGTCATGAGGTCAGCGGCTCCGGGGCCACCACCCACTAAGGTCACCGAACCCGAGGTCATCGCAGACTCCTTTCACCGACTGTGGAAACAGAATCGTTCTGGAACTCCTGGCGTACTGGGATCGTGGGGCCCACGAGGACGAGGTCCCCCGATTCCCGTTCGCGGTCAGTGGCCGGACGAATCTGACCACGTTCCAAGACATACTTCAGATCGGTGTCTGGGGCCTCTGGGGCATTGACAAAGCTGCGGAACCGACGAAGTTTCTCGGGGTCCCGGAGGGTGGCAGCCCATTCATCCTCATAGCGATCCAAATGCTGGGCTATCGCAGCCTCCAGATCACCAGCGATTCCCAGTGAATCGTTCACCACGACGTCGTAGACATGGTCCACACCGCCGGGCAGATCCTCAATCCAGCGGGCAGTTCGTTGGAGACGATCTGCGGTGCGGATGTAATACATGATGTAGCGGTCGATATAGGCGACCAGCGTGTCGTCATCCAAGTCTTTGGCCAGAAGCTGGCCATGGGTGGGATTGGCTCCGCCATTGCCGCCGACATACATATTCCACCCTTCGGAGGTGGCAATGACGCCGACGTCCTTACCGCGGGCTTCGGCACATTCCCGAGAGCAGCCTGAGACGCCGAACTTCATCTTATGCGGCGAACGCAGCCCCTTATATCGATTCTCGAGGAAGATGCCCATGCCCACTGAATCCTGGACCCCATACCTGCACCAGGTGCTGCCCACACAGGACTTCACATTCCTGAGGGCTTTGCCATAGGCCTGACCGGACTCGAAGCCGGCATCAACCAGGCGCTTCCAGATTCTTGGCAGTTGTTCAAGGCGGGCACCGAAGAGGTCAATGCGCTGAGCCGCCGAGATTTTGGTGTAAAGACCGAAGTCCTGAGCAACCTCAGCTATCACCGCAAGCTTATCGGGGGTGATTTCACCGGCGGGGATTCGGGGCATGACAGAGTAGGTGCCGTTCTTCTGCATATTCGCCAGCGCACGGTCATTTGTGTCCTGGAGCCCGCCTCGGCCGCTGCCCAGAATGTACTCATCATGCATTGCAGCCAACATCGAAGCGACCGCCGGTTTACAGACATCACAGCCGAAGTTCACTGAGGAATCGGCGGGGCTGCCGAACCGGTCGACGATCTCTGTGAAAGAGCGCAGATCAGCAGCACGGACGGCCTCGAAGAGCTCAGTCCGAGACTGCAGGAAATGCTCACACATGGCCGTGGAGATCTCCAGGCCAAGTTTGGTCATCTCTGTCTCCATGACCTTTTTCGCCACGGGAATGCAGGATCCACACTGTGTGCCCACGGCAGTACACGCCTTCACAGACCCCATATCAGTGCAGGGAGCGGGGAGTCCTTCCCCGGCGACAGCCTGCCGAACCTCGCCGGCACTGACATCCTTACAGGCACACAGCTGGGCGTCGTCGGGGAGTTCAAGGTCCACTGAGCTTCCACCGCTGGCAGCTGAGAGGAACGCACCGGGTTCTGCCGGCAGTTCGCGGCCCAGCAGAGGTCGCAGTGCAGTGTAGGGGCCAGCATCGCCGACAAAGACCCCGCCGAGAAGAGTGCGGGCATCATCAGTGACCACCAATTTCTGATAGATCCCGCCTGCGGGATCGGCGTAGACCACCTCCAGGGCCTCCGATGTCTCCCCAAAGGTGTCACCGAAACTGGCTACATCCATTCCAGCCAGTTTGAGCTTTGCGGCCGTGTCGAATCCGGTGAAGGAGGCCTCGCCTTCGCAGAGCCGGTCAGCGACCACCTCAGCCATGGCATTGGCCGGAGCAACCAGACCCATGCAGATGCCCTGATAACTAGCGACCTCTCCGATTGCCCACACCCCCTCTGCGGAGGTTTGGCACTTCTCATCGATGACGACGCCGCCGCCTTCGGCTATTTGTAGGCCGCCTTCACGGGCCAGCTCGTCCCGGGCAGAAATCCCGATGGCGGCCACGACCAGGTCACAGGGGAGGTCAGCATTGGTGGAGAACTCCAAGGTATAGCCGAAGGTGCCGCCCTGGTTGATGCGAAGGGCCTGTGGGCGTTCACCCATCTGAAGGTGGTAGCCATCCTGAGTCAGCAGTCGGTTGAGGGTTCGACCCCCACCTTCGTCCAGCTGCGCATTCATCAGGTGATTGCGGGAATGCACGATGGTGACCTCTGCTCCGCGGCCGGCCAGTCCTCCAGCGGCCTCAAGGCCCAGGAGACCTCCGCCGATCACCGCACAGTGTGGAGCTCGGCCCAGTTCGTCATGTAGCTCCGAGACACGATCAACCAGCCAGTCCACGTCCTCGAGAGTGCGGTAGACCGCAATACTCTTGGCTCCGGGAATAGGCGGGCGCGGAGCGGTGGATCCAGTGGCCAGCACGACGTCGTCGTAATTTTGGGTCTCACCAGAGGCCAAGGTGACAGTTCGGGAGGCTGCATCGAAGCCAACCACCTTCGTATCCGTATACAGGCTCACCCGTGGGTCCTGCCAGAGTTCAGGTTCGCCCAACAGCAGGGCGTTGTCCGGATCATCGAAGCGCTTCGACAGAGCCACCCGATCATAGGGTGGGGAGCCCTCCTCAGAGAAGACGCTGATCTGCAGACGGTGATTCTCCCGGGACAGCAGGGCCTCAGTGAGCCGGTGGGCAGCCGGTCCGCCGCCGACCACAGCAATGCGGTGCTCAGTGGATGAAGGTGTAGACATGTGGGAGCCTTTCGCAGGGTATCTCCGGTGAAAATCCACGGTATGCAAGGCCGATTTCAGGCGGATAACCCATATGTGAGAACGAGGTGACCAGGTTCTCACCTCTGTGTGACAGTCTCGTGAGGTCTGTGTCACTGAGGTGTTACATCCCGGTGTTCAGAGCGAAATCCGCTCCTTCTACTCTGGAGTCAGCAAGTAGTCCTGACCGCTGTCGGAAGGAACGCATGGTGAGTACAGCAACACTGGAACATCAGGCAGCTCCCTGGGGTGCAGAAGGGGCGGAGGCCGGCACATGGCATACCGTCTGTGACCTGGCTGAACTGGAACCCCTGTGGGCGGAGGGTGCACTCATCGAAGGCATCCAAATCGCGATCGTCCGACTTCCTGATGACCGGGTCTACGCCGTCGACCATTGGGATCCTCGAGCGGGCGCTAATGTCATGGCCCGCGGGATTGTCGGTTCAGCCCAGGGCCAGCCGACCCTAGCATCGCCGATTTTCAAGCAGGTCTACGACCTCACCACCGGCCAGTGCATCTCTGAGGAGGAGGCGCCTAGCCTGCGTACCTACCCGGTAGATGTGGTTGAGGGTCTGGTGCGGGTTCAGGTCTAGGGAGGCGAAATCCAATGACTGTACCTCCGGCCCCAGCTCTGGCGGCCATTTCCCATGGAACGGCGTCTCCGGATGGCCAGGCAGCCGTTGCAGCCTTGGTGGGGGCCACCCGGGACCTGGCTGGGGGAAACGGCTCCGTCAGTGACATCCGACTCGGCCACGTAGACGTTCAAGACCCTGATGTGCCGGCAACTTTGTCAGCACTGCGGCCCCAGCAGCCTGCAGTGCTGGTGCCGCTGCTGCTGTCGGCGGGATATCACGTCAATGTGGATATGCGTCAGGCAGCAGAGGGAGCCGGTCGGCCCACCACGGTGACCGGTGCTTTGGGGCCGGATCCGCGGTTGGCAGCAGCTCTTGAACAGCGCCTGCGTGAGGCGGGCGGAAACCCAGAGGAAGATGTGCTGATCCTCGCTGCGGCAGGCTCCTCCCATCAGAACGCCGTCGTCGATGTTCAGGCCGCCGCCCAATTGTTGCAGGACCGCCTGAATCGAAGCGTCCAAGACGCCTACCTAGCTTTCGCCTCGCCACATGTGGCAGAAGCGGTATCCGCTGCTCGTGCGGAGAATCCTCAGCGAAGGATCGCGGTGATCAGCTATCTGCTGGCCCCGGGGTATTTTCAGGATCAGCTGAAGAAGCAGGGCGCCGATCTCGTCACCGCGCCACTGTTGGATATTGCCGACCACGGACCAGATGTTCCCCAGGGACTGCCGGAAATCGTCCTAGAACGATTCCAGCAGGGGCTGGCTGGCCTCTCCTAGCAGCTTCTGAGAAGGTCAGTGGTGGGCCCAAGCCGCTGATGAGCATCAAGGAGTTGCCGATGAACCGCGAGTACCACTTCTACGAACCCGCCAAGGGACATGGATTGAGGCACTCGCCTTTCAACGCCATCATCGCCCCGCGACCCATCGGATGGATCTCCTCCCAGGACACCGCCGGGCGGCTGAACCTGGCCCCCTACAGCTTCTTCAACGCCTTCAACTACGTCCCACCGATCATCGGCTTCGCCAGCAACGGAGCCAAGGACACCTTGGCCAATGCGGAGGCCTCCGGAGAATTCTGCTGGAACCTGGTCAGCGAAGCCCTCGGTACCGCCATGAACACGACATCCGCTGAGGTGGGTCCCGAGGTGGACGAATTCGAGCTGGCCGGGCTGACCCCGGCTGAGTCCCGGGTGATCAGCACTCCACATGTGGCCCAGGCCCGCGCAGTTTTCGAATGCCGCACCACCCAGATCATCCCGCTGACCACTGCCGAGGGCGAGCAGACAGTGACCAGTGTGGTCTTCGGGGAGGTAGTCGGCGTCCATATCGACCAGAGCCTGCTCACCGACGGTATCTACCAGACCGCCGCAGGTCAGCCCCTGGTCCGCGGCGGCGGACCCACCGCCTACTTCACCATCGACGAGCAGAACCGGCTCGATATGAAACGCCCCGCAAAGGAGAGCCCATGAGCGACCAGAAACCCGGCTACGGAACCCAGGAAACCGTCGACGGCGCTCCCGCGCTGCGTTTTGTACGCACCCTGCCGTACTCCCAGCAGCGGATCTGGCAGGCTGCCGCGACCCCATCCGAACTGGAACAATGGTTCCCGGCCGCCGTCGAATGGGGTCCGGAGACCGGAGAGACTCTAGAGGCTTATGGCATGACCGGTGAGGTGATCGAAGCCCAGGAGCCCAACCTCTTGGTCTGGACCTTCAACGGTGACGGCTTCCGGTTCGAGATCACCGGGGATGAGGAGGCCACACAGCTGACCTTCGTGCATATCTTCGGCGACCCCGCCACTCCCGCAGCCCAGACCGCCACCGGGTGGCATACCTATCTCGACCGGCTGGAACCGGTTCTGGAGGGTCATCCGATCTCCGAGGAAGCCGCCCACGCCGGGTGGGGAGACCTCCACGAGGAGTACGCCGAACTCTTCGAGGACGATCCCACACCCGGACGTGAGTTCTGGGCGAAGCTGCAGAAGCAGCTCAACCTCTAGGCCTCACTTGAGCGGTAGGTCCGCCTGCAGTCGCTCAAGGGCGGTCTCCACTGTGGAGCGGTGCTTGCAGAAGGCGAACCGGACCAATCGGTCCAGCTCAGCGGAGGCCTCATTCTGCTTGGTCAGCGAGGAGACCGGAATCGCAGCGACCCCGACCTCGTTATTGAGCCGCCTGCAGAACTCATCAGCGGGCAGATCACTGATCGGGGAGATATCGGCCAGCACGAAGTAACCGGCCTGCGGATTCGAAGTGGTCAGCCCCACTGACTGCAGTCCCTCGATCAAGAGGTCACGGGTGCTGGTCAGCTGGGCACGGTGCTCGGCGAAGAACCCGCGGTCATCGACCAGCCCCTGGGCAGTTGCCCACTGATAGGCCGGGGCAGAGCTGAAGGTCAAAAACTGCTTGACCCCGCGCACCCGGTTGACCAGCTCAGGGCTGCCAGTCACCCAGCCGACCTTCCACCCGGTCAGCGAGAAGGACTTCCCCACGGAGCTGACCGCAACAGCGACCTCATCGGCTCCGGGCAGTGTCAGGATCGGGGTGTGTTCGGCGCCGTCGAAGAGCAGATGCTCATAGACCTCATCACACATCACCACCACGCCGTGGGCGCGGGCGGCATCGATCACCTTCTGCATCTCCGCAGGAGTGAAGACCGTGCCGGTGGGGTTATGCGGGGTGTTGAGCAGGATCATGGAGGTCTTCTCCGAGATCTGCCCGATCAGCGCATCCACATCGGGACGGAAATCCGGAGCGCTCAGCGGCAGGCTGGTCAGCTGCGCCCCGGCCAGGGCAACAATCGCCCCATAGGAGTCGTACCAGGGCTCAAAGGTCAGCACCTCGGAATCGGCCTCGGCGAAGGCAAGAATAATCGCAGCGATCCCCTCGGTGGCACCGGTGGTGAACAGCACCTGGCTGGCCGGATCCAACTGAAGACCATAGTGCCGACGCTGGTGCTCGGCCACCGCCTCACGGAAGACCGGCAGACCGATACCGGGTGGGTACTGCTGATTGGGGCCGGTGGCCTCGTCGGCCACGGCATCGGCAGCGGCCTGACGCAGCCACTGCGGACCCTCCGCATCGGGGAAACCCTGGCCCAGATTCATCGCCCCGGCCGCGATCGCAGCACCGGTGGTCCGCTCGTAGATTGTGGGCAGAACCGCCCCCGAACCCTCGTCGAAAGTATTGGCGCCAGCTGCAGATCGTTTCCAAGGTGGTGTAGACATAGGCTCAATCTTATGGTCCGCCCGTGTCATGATGAGTCACTATGACAGCTGATCAGCTCACAGTCACCGACGCCGGTGAGGATGCCGTCTTAGAAGCCATCACCGAAGTGATCGCTCCCTTCAACGCCCAGCGTTCCGGGATGCCGCTGGGACCCGGCGATGACGCCGCCTGCCTCAGTTTTCCGGCCGGAGCTGCAGTGATCACCACCGACACCATGAGCGAGGGACAGGACTTCCGGCGGCAGTGGTGGCTGGGGCCTGAGGAGCTCGGCGGTACAGAATTCGAACCAGTGGCGGAATGGCCGATGGACATCGGCACCAAGGCGGCCGCTCAGAACCTCTCAGATATCAACGCCATGGGGGCTGAACCCACCGCCCTGCTGGTCAGTCTCACTCTGCCGCCGCAGACACCGGTGGCCTGGGTGCAGGACTTCTACCGCGGGATGATCCGGGCCTGCAGTGCCGCCGGTGCTGAGAACTGTGTCATCGCCGGTGGCGATCTCGGCTCCGGGGAGGTCATCTCGGTGACCATCACCGCCCTGGGAGCACCACCGGAGGATGGGAAACTGCTGCGCAGAAGCAGCGCCACCGCAGGGGAGCTCCTGGCGGTCAACGGGGCTCTGGGATATGCCGCCGCCGGCCTCGAAGTCCTGGAGTTGCCCGGTGCTGAGGCCGTCACGGAGGCGGAGGAACAGCACTGTGAGGACCACGCTGAGATCATTCGTAGCTGCCTGAAGGCCCAGCAGCAGCCCGAACCGGTGCTGACCGCCGGGCCCAGCGCGTTGGCGGCTGGGGCCACTGCGGGAATGGACCTCAGCGATGGGCTGCTGCGTGATGCCCAGCGTTTGGCCGAGGCCTCCGGGGTGCGGGTGAGGCTCGACGACGAGGTGCTCACCCGGCGTGCAGGACGCCTAGAGCCGGTGGCCGAACTCATCGGCCCTGCGTCGGCAGCGCAGCGGGCAGCCCATTGGGTGCTCAGCGGGGGAGAGGACTACGGCCTGCTGGCCACCTTCCCCGAAAGCGCAGAGCTCCCCGAGGGTTTTGAGGTCATCGGTCGGATTGAGCAGGGCTCAGCCGAGGTGCTCACCGGTCTGGAAACCGGCCGCCGCGGCTGGGACTCCCTGGCCCCCTGACCTACTCCTCGAACTTCCGGCCCAGCTGGGCGAAGGTCCAGCCAGCGGTCTCCCAGTCGGCGGCCGGAAGCACATGCCGGGCGTCGACGAACCGCTTGGCCGCGACCTTGCCGTCCAGATCTGCCGGGGTGAGCTTCTTGAACTCATCCCATTCGGTGGTCAGAACCACCAATTCGGCATCGGCAACTGCGGCATCGAGGCTGTCCACATAGTTCAGCCGGGGATAGCGTTTGGCGGCGTTGTGGTTGCCCTCGGGGTCATAGACGGCAACATCAGCACCGGCGTTGAACAGCCGGGCGGCCACATCCAGACCGGGGGAGTCGCGCACGTCATCGGAGAGTGGTTTGAAGGTGATGCCCAGGACTGCGATCTTCTTACCCACAATGTCCTGATCCAGCAGCTCGAAGGCCCGGGCGATGGCCTTCTTCCGCCGCCGCAGGTTGATCTGGTCCACCTCATCGAGGAACCGCATAGTGTGGTCCAGTCCCAGTTCCGAGACCCGAGTCTGCAGGGCGCGGATGTCCTTGGGCAGACAGCCGCCGCCGAAGCCGACACCGGCGTTGAGGAACTTGCGGCCGATCCGGGTGTCGTGACCGATGGCATCGGCCAGAGTGCGGATATCCCCGCCGACAGTCTCGGTGACCTCGGAGAAGGCGTTGATGAAGCTGATCTTGGTGGCCAAAAACGCATTGGCTGCGACTTTGACCAGCTCGGCGGTCTCGAAATCGGTGGCCACCCAGGGGGTCTCCCGACCCAGCGCCTCGGCGTAGACCTGGCGCAGGATGGCCTCATCGGCCTCCGAACGGGTGCCGACCACCAGCCGGTCGGGTCGCAGAGTGTCTTCCACAGCGAAGCCCTCGCGCAGGAACTCAGGGTTCCAGGCCAGAGAGACCTCCACGCCGTCGTTCTTCTCCTGGGCCACCAGCTCAGAGAGCCGGGCCGCAGTGCCCACCGGCACAGTGGATTTGCCCACGATCAGGGCACGGTCCTTGGTGATGGCCTTAGCCAGACCGGTGGCGGCGGCATCGACATAGGTCATATCCGCACCGGTGCCACCCTTCTGCTGCGGGGTGCCCACGCAGATGAAATGCACATCGCCCCAGCCGCCGACAGTGGAGTATTCGGCATCGGTGATGAAGCGTAAGCGTCCGGAGTCCACATGCTTGCGGATCAGCTCGGGCAGGCCCGGCTCGTGGAAGGGCAGATCGCCGGCAGAGAGCGCTGCGATCTTCTCGGGATCGACATCGACGCCGATCACATTGAAGCCCAGCTCCGCCATACAGGCGGCATGGGTCGCGCCCAGGTAGCCGGTGCCGATAACACTGATGTTCTCCACAGAAGCGTTCACGCAGTCATCCTAGAACGTCTGAGGCCCAAGGGGGTTAACTGACGCAGGAGAATTTTCTCATCTGCGGTGTTCACCCAGACCGTGGTCAGCCTCGGGGTTCTGCCGGACCATATCGGTCAGCTGTTGGGCAGCAGCGACGACGACGCCGGCAAACTTCCGGCCCGGCTGGCGGGTCAGGCGCTCAAGCGGCCCGGAAATCGAGACCGCGGCGATCACTCGGCCCGAGGGGCCACGTACCGGAGCGGAGACTGAGGCGACCCCAGATTCCCGCTCACCCAGGGACTCACCCCAGCCGCGGCGTCGTACTCCGGCCAGTACCGTCGGAGTGAACCGGGCGCCTTTGAGCCCCTCGACGAGGCGCTCGTGGTCCTCCCAGGCCAGCAGCACCTGGGCTGCGGAGCCTGCCCGCATGGAGAGATGGGTGCCCACCGGGATGGAATCGCGTAGACCCACCGGGCGCTCGGCCGAGGCCACACAGATGCGTGCATTGCCCTGCCGGCGGAAGATCTGGGAGGACTCACCGGTGGCATCGCGGAGCTTCAGCAGCACCGGGCCGGCGGCAGTGACCAGCTGGTCATCACCGGCAGCAGAGGCAAGCTCGGTCAGCCGGGAGCCGATCACATAGCGGCCGCGCACATCCCGGTTCAGGAACCGGTGGTGAACCAGCGCGCTGGCCAGCCGGTGCACGGTCGGCCGGGCGAGACCGGTGACCTCCACCAGCTGGGCCAAGGAAGCCGGTCCGGCCTCCAGGGCATCCATGATCATCACCGATTTGTCCACCACTCCGATTCCGGAGGGAGAATGCAGTGGGCGCGGGGGATTCGGTGTTGCCAGGGAGGAACTCTGTTCGGGCATACGCATCAGTCTAATAGTGGTCTCACATAATGAGATGCACCTGCGAATCTGTGGAGGTCGTCACAGTTCAGTGGTTCCCTGGATATATGGCAGAAACAACCGGAGAGAAGCCGCTGACCCTGGCGGAGAAAGTCTGGCGTGACCATGTAGTGGTCCGTGGTGAGGATAAGGATGGTCAGCGTTCGCCTGACCTGCTCTACATCGACCTGCACCTAGTCCACGAGGTCACCAGCCCGCAGGCTTTCGAAGGGCTGCGCCTTGCCGGCCGGCCGGTCCGGCGCCCGGATCTGACCATGGCCACCGAGGACCACAACACCCCGACCCTGGAGATCGATAAGCCGATCGCTGATCCGATCAGCGCTAAACAGGTCGATACCCTGCGGGCCAACTGTGAGGAATTCGGCATCCGGCTGCACTCCCTGGGAGATGCCAACCAGGGGATCGTCCACGTCGTCGGGCCTCAGCTGGGCCTGACCCAGCCCGGGATGACTGTGGTCTGTGGTGACTCCCATACCTCCACCCATGGGGCTTTCGGCTCCCTGGCCATGGGTATCGGCACCTCCGAGGTCGAACATGTGCTGGCGACCCAGACCCTGTCGCTGAAACCGTTCAAGACCATGGCGATCACCGTCAACGGGAGTCTGAAGCCCGGGGTGTCATCGAAGGACATCATCCTGGCGGTCATCGCCAAGATCGGCACCGGCGGCGGCCAGGGCTATGTGCTGGAATACCGCGGCAGCGCCATTGAGCAGCTGTCGATGGAAGCCCGGATGACCATCTGCAATATGAGCATCGAAGCCGGAGCCCGTGCCGGAATGGTCGCCCCCGATGAGACCACCTTCGAATACGTCAAAGACCGGCCCCATGCACCCCAGGGTGAGGACTGGGATGCCGCCGTTGAGTACTGGAGGTCCCTGCGCACCGATGAGGGCGCAGAATTCGATGCCGAGGTCATCATCGACGCCGATGAGCTTGAACCCTTCGTCACCTGGGGAACCAACCCCGGCCAGGGGGTCAGCCTCAACGAATCCGTACCGGATCCCACCAGCTTCCACGACCCGGTCGACCGCGAATCAGCAGAACGGGCCCTGCAGTACATGGACCTGCAGCCTGGGACCCCGATGAAGGATATCCGGGTCGATACCGTCTTTTTGGGCTCCTGCACCAACGCCCGGCTTGAAGACCTGCGCAAAGCCGCTGAGGTCATCAAAGGACGGGAAAAAGACCCCGATGTGCGCATGATCGTCGTACCCGGCTCAGCGAAGGTCCGCCTGGAGGCAGAGGCCGAAGGCATCGACCAGATCTTCAAAGACTTCGGGGCCGAATGGCGCTTCGCCGGCTGCTCGATGTGCCTGGGCATGAACCCCGACCAACTGGCCGAGGGCGAACGCTGCGCCTCCACCTCCAACCGCAACTTCGAAGGCCGTCAGGGCAAAGGCGGACGCACCCACCTGGTCTCCCCAGTGGTCGCTGCAGCCACCGCCATCCGCGGAACTCTCTCCGCGCCCTCAGACGTCCTGCAGCCAACCCCCGCCTAGGAGAGACCCCATGGAACCGATCACCACCCATACCGGCATCGGGGTGCCGCTGAAACAGTCCAATGTGGACACCGACCAGATCATCCCCGCCGTCTTCCTCAAACGCATCACCAAAACAGGGTTCGACGACGCCCTGTTCTACGCCTGGCGCAAAAACGAAGACTTCGTGCTGAACCAAGAGCCCTATAAAAACGGCTCTGTGCTGGTAGCAGGACCCGACTTCGGCACCGGCTCCTCCCGCGAACACGCCGTCTGGGCCCTGCGCGACTACGGCTTCCGAGTAGTGATCTCATCCCGGTTCGCCGATATCTTCTACGGCAACTCCGCCAAACAGGGTCTGCTAGCAGCTAAAGTCGCCCAACCCGATGTCGAACTGATCTGGAAAGAACTCGAGAACAACCCCGGATCAGAAATTACCGTCGACCTGGAATCCTGCACCATCCGCTGCGGCTCCGTCGACACCACCTTCGAAGTCGACAACTACACCCGCTGGCGCCTGATGGAAGGCCTCGACGACATCTCCCTGACCCTACGTCAGCAAGAACACATCACCACCTACGAAGCCACCCGACCCAGCTTCAAACCCACCACACTGCCGGCCAAAACCTGACGACATACTGAACTGTCACCGAATCGTTGCCGGTTGGCAGCTCAGATTCGCAGAGTATGCTCTTCTGCGTTGGGTACAGTGGCATGGCCACATTCCCACATGTGCCAATGCAGAAGAAGGGATCACCGACACATATGGCAAAGCTGCTCACCATTCAGGGCGGGAAACCGCTGCAGGGCGAAGTGCATGTCCGCGGCGCTAAAAACCTGGTGCCCAAAGCGATGGTCGCCTCCCTGCTGGGCAGCGAACCCTCGGAACTGCGCAATGTCCCGGAGATCAAAGACGTCGAGATCGTCACCAATCTCCTGACCACCCACGGTGTGAAGGTCGAACGCGATATCCAGGGCGGGACAATGACCCTGGACCCGCGGGAGACCTACTCCGCAGAACACTCCGAGATCGACGCCTACGCCGGCGACTCCCGGATTCCGATCCTGTTCTGCGGTCCACTGATGCATAAGAACGGCGAGGCCTTCATCCCCGATCTCGGCGGCTGCCGGATCGGTGACCGGCCCATCGACTACCACCTCGAGGTGCTGCGGAACTTCGGCGCCGTCGTCGATAAGCAGCCCAATGGGATCCACATCTCCGCCCCCAAGGGACTGCGCGGAGCCAAACTGGAACTGCCCTACCCCTCGGTGGGTGCCACCGAGCAGGTGCTGCTGACCGCCGTGCTGGCCGAGGGCATCACCGAGCTGAAGAACGCTGCGGTGGAACCCGAGATCCACGATCTCATCGCGATCCTGCAGCAGATGGGCGCGATCATCACCGTCTACACCGACCGCTCCATCCGGATCGAAGGTGTCTCCCGGCTCTCCGGGTATAAGCACCGGGCCATCCCAGACCGCAATGAGTCGGCCTCCTGGGCCTCGGCGGCCCTGGTCACCAAGGGCGATATCTACGTCCGCGGTGCCGCCCAGCGCGATCTCACCGCCTTCCTGAACATCTACCGCAAGATCGGCGGCGAGTTCGAGGTCGACGACGACGGCATGCGCTTCTGGCACGCTGGCGCACCCCTGAAGCCCCTGGTGCTGGAAACCGATGTGCACCCCGGGTTCATGACCGACTGGCAGCAGCCGATGGTGGTTGCCCTGACCCAGGCCGAGGGTGTCTCAATCGTTCACGAGACCGTCTACGAGAACCGCTTCGGCTTCACCCAGGCCCTGGCTCGGATGGGTGCCGGTATCCAGCTGCACCGCGAATGCCTGGGCTCCAACCCCTGCCGGTTCGGCCAGCGCAACTTCCTGCACTCGGCAGTGATCTCCGGGCCCTCCGAACTCAAGGGTGCCGATATCGACATCCCCGACCTCCGCGGAGGCTTCTCCCACCTCATCGCCGCCCTGGCGGCCAAGGGAACCTCCACGGTGACCGGTATTGAGATCATCTCCCGCGGCTACGAGGACTTCATCAACAAGATCGTGGGCCTCGGAGCTGATATCAGCATTTCCGAACGCTGAAACATTCTGCCGGTAGGGTTTTGAGACATGCTTAGACGACGCCGCCAACTCCGCTGGCACTTCACCGCCGGGATCGTCCGTCCCGCTATGAATCTGATCCTCGGCAAGCGGTGGCAGGGGGCCGAGAACCTCCCGGCCGGCGGCTTCATTGCAGTGGCCAACCACATCAGCGAACTTGACCCCCTGGCAGTGGGCC
This sequence comes from Nesterenkonia sedimenti, assembly GCF_012641515.1. Taxonomy (GTDB): domain Bacteria; phylum Actinomycetota; class Actinomycetes; order Actinomycetales; family Micrococcaceae; genus Nesterenkonia; species Nesterenkonia sedimenti. The sequence continues at coordinate 26,458 of NZ_JABAHY010000011.1, forward strand.
ACGCAGTCTACTCCGCCGGTTACACCCCGCATTTTCTGGCCAAGGAATCCCTGTTCCGGGTCCCGGGCCTGGGAGCGGTATGTCGCGGGCTCAAGCAGATCCCGGTGGCCCGGGACGACCGACAGGCGGCGAACCACTCCCTGGAGGTCGCCCGGGAGGCACTCAGCGAGGATGGGGCGATTCTCATCTACCCCGAGGGGACACTGACCCGGGACCCCGATGGCTGGCCAATGCGGTGCAAATCCGGTGCCGCCCGGCTGGCGCTGACCACCGGAGTCCCGCTGGTACCGATCACTCACTGGGGTGTCCAGGACGTGCTGCCCTCCTACTCCAAAGTGCCCCGGCTGCTGCCACGCCGGAAGTACACCCTTTCGGTGGGCAAGGCCATCGATCTCGAAGATCTCCGAAAGAAGCCGCTGACTCGCACCGTGCTGGCTGAGGCCACCCAGCGGGTGGAACAGGCACTGACCGACGGGGTGGCCGCACTGCGCGGTGAGACCCCGCCGGAGGACATCTGGGACCGCGGGCTGAACCAGCGGGTGCCACGTGACCAGCTCAAAGAGCGAGCCCGCCAGCAGGAGCGAGAAGAGGAAGAGGGGCGCGAATGACCCGGATCGCTGTTCTGGGAGCAGGTTCCTGGGGCTCCACCTTCGCCAAAGTACTCGCCGATGCCGTCCACGACGGCCCACCCACTGAGATCGTCATGTGGGCCCGGCGCAGCGAGGTGGCTGAGGAGATCACCCGCGAACACACCAACAGCAGCTATCTCGGTGAGATCCCGCTACCAGAATCCATCACCGCCACTGATGACATCACCACGGCGGTCACCGATGCCGAACTGATCGCCCTGGCCCTGCCGGCACAGCACCTCAGGGGCTATCTGGCCGAGGTCAAAGCGGCACTGGCCCCAGGCGCCGTCGTCGTCTCTCTGATCAAAGGACTGGAGCGGGGGACCGGTAAACGGATGTCCGAGGTGATCGCCGAGGAGCTTGAGCTGCCCGAGCAGCAGATCGCCGTAGTCTCCGGGCCGAACCTCGCCATGGAGATTGCCCGCGGGGAGCCGACAGCATCTGTGGTCGCCTGCCGGGATGAGGCCGCGGCTGAGCATGTTGCCGCGCTGTGCTCGGGGGCCTACTTCCGGCCGTATACCAATACCGATGTCACCGGTGTGGAGATCGCCGGGATCGTGAAGAACATCATCGCCCTGGCCGTGGGCATCTGTGACGGCCAGGAACTGGGGGATAACTCCAAGGCCAGTGTCATCACCCGTGGGCTGGCCGAGGCCACCCGGCTGGCCACCGTTCTGGGCGGCCGGCTGGAGACCTTCTCCGGGCTCTCCGGACTGGGAGACCTCGTGGCCACCTGCGCCTCCCCGCTCTCGCGGAACCGAACCGCCGGCCGGCTGCTGGGCCAGGGGCTCAGCGCCGAAGAGGTCACCACTGAGCTGACCCAGACCGCCGAAGGGATGAAATCTGCCCGGGCCGTGCTCGAGCTGGCTCAGGCGCATGAGGTCGAAATGCCGATCTGCCAGGCGGTTGTGGCCGTACTGGAGGGCAAACTGTCGGTGGAGAACATCGCATCGCTGCTGCTGGCCCGGGAGCTGAAGAAGGAGGTTGCGCCGTGACAACAACACCACGCATCCTGGTGCTCTACGGAGGCCAGTCCTCGGAGCATTCGGTCAGCTGCGTCACCGCAGCCGGGGTGCTCGGAGCAATCGACACCAACCGGTTCGAGGTGGTCGAGGTCGGCATCACCGCAACCGGTCAGTGGACCCGGCCGGTGATCGACCCCCGCAGCTACAGCTTCTCCGGTGATCAGCTGCCGCGGGTGGAGCCCACTGAGTCCACGGTCGCCCTGCACAGTGGGGCATCCGGCAGCTCTGAGCGCAGCGCTGAGCTGATTGAGATCCACCCCGATGGAACCACCACCTCCCTGGGTGGGGTCGACGTCGTGCTTCCCCTTCTGCATGGGCCCCATGGTGAGGACGGGACCCTTCAGGGGCTCCTGGAGCTGGCCGGTCTGCCCTATGTGGGCGCTGGTGTGCTGGCCTCAGCGGTGGGGATGGATAAGCACTTCATGAAACTGGCCTTCCAGGCCGCCGGGTTGAAGGTGGGCCCCTGGGAGACCATCACCGCACGTCAGTGGGCCCAGGATCCGGAGGCCGCCCTGGAACGGGTGAAACGGCTGAGCCTTCCGGTTTTCGTCAAACCCGCCCGTGCCGGCTCCTCGGTGGGAATCACTAGGGTCGATGACTTCGCGCAGTTGGACCAGGCGCTGGAGACTGCTCGCAAACACGATCTCAAGGTCGTGGTCGAGGAGGGCATCGACGGCCGCGAGATCGAATGCGGTGTGTTGGGCAGCCGAGGTGGACAGCCGGCCAGGGCCTCCCTGCTGGGTGAGATTGTGGTCCACGATGGTGCTGAATCCCACCAGTTCTACGATTTCACCGCCAAATACACCGACGACGCCGCAGCGGACCTCTCCTGCCCCGCGGATCTGCCCGCGGAGATCACTGAGGAGATCCGACGTCAGGCGATCATCGCCTTCGATGCACTCGATGGTGAGGGGATTTCCCGGGCGGATTTCTTCTACACCCGCGATGGCGAAGTTGTGATCAACGAGGTCAACACGATGCCCGGATTCACTCCGATCAGTATGTATCCGCAGATGTGGCGGGCCAGCGGGATCGAATACCGGGAGCTGATCACTGAGCTGATCGAATTGGCACTCGATCGCCCCGTCGGCCTCCGCTGATTCAGAACTACGGCCCCATCCTTTGGGCTAACTCTGCGACTTCCTTCTGGTGGAGGTGTAGAACCGGCTCATTCGCCTCTGACAACGGGGCGGAGAAGGGCAATAGGCGGTACCCACCTGTTGGAAGCAGCTCCACAAGTGATCCTCCTGCGCCAGGGCTTCCCACTTCTTGCTGAGGGTCTCCTAGGGACTGAGCGATATGCAGTTCCACGAACCCACCATCGCCTATGTCGCTCGACGCACAGCTGAAGGCAAGTCCAAACGCGACATCATCCGGTGTCTCAAACGCTATGTCATCCGCGAGGTCTATCACCTGATCAAGGCACGACCTCCTGCCGCGGAGCCGGCCTCAGCGACTACTTGACAACTATAGGAGCGTCTGTCACCTGTTCCTGCATCAGCCCCGTGTCACTGCAGAAGAGGATGGTGCGCCAGTTTTCTATGTTCGACGTCGCATGCGGGGAGATCGCGCCAAGTTCGTTCTGAGGTATGAATAATCAGGCTGTGGATCCTACTGCGGACCAAAGAGTCTTCGGTAGAATAGCCCTATGACCCCCACAGCCGAGAACCTCTTCCGGATGCACACCGCTGATCCCAGCAGCGAGCCGTCCCCCGGCGGTGCCGCCACGATCGAGCGTGAGCACACCCCGCAGATCTCCGAGCCCGGCGACCATGAGCGCTTCTCGCACTACGTGAAGCGGGACAAGATCATGGAATCCGCCCTGGAGGGCAATGCTGTGGTCGCCCTATGCGGCAAGGTCTGGGTTCCCTCCCGCGACCCCGAAAAGTTCCCGATCTGCCCTGAGTGCAAGGAGATCTACGAGGAGCTCAAGGGCGGCGGAGACGACGACAGTTCGGGCAAGGGCCGCCGAGGCTTCTTCGGTTTCGGTAAGAACTGAACCGCCAGCTCCTGAGTGACTGAACCTACTCTTTTCGACGTCGGGACCGACGTCGGTTCTCAGCTTCCGCCGGCTTACCCCCACCGCGCACCCCGCGGTACTGCCGGTACCCTGCGCCAATGGCAGCAGGAGGCCCTGGATCTCTATATCCAGAAGAAGCCTCGGGACTTCCTGACGGTCGCGACCCCCGGTGCGGGTAAGACCACCTTCGCTCTGCGTGTGGCCAAACTGCTGGTCGAATCCGGGGAGATCAACCGGATCTATGTTGTTGCCCCGACTGAGCATCTGAAACGCCAGTGGGCCGATGCTGCCGCGAGGGTGGGGCTGGCCATCGACCCCAATTTCAAGAACTCCGACGGTCGGCACGGTTCACAGTTCATTGGGGTCGCGGTCACCTATGCCCAGGTGGCCAATAAACCGGCCCTGCACCGCAACAAGACCGAGGCCGGTCGGACCCTGGTGATCTTCGATGAGATCCACCACGCCGGTGACTCCCTGAGCTGGGGCGATGGTGTGCGCGAGGCCTTCGATCCGGCGGTGCGGCGCCTGGCGCTGACCGGCACCCCGTTCCGCTCGGATACCTCACCGATCCCGTTCGTCGAATACGCCGAGGACAATGACGGTGTCCCGCGGTCGAAGGCTGACTATTCCTATGGCTACGGTCCGGCGCTGAAGGACAGTGTGGTCAGGCCCGTGGTGTTTATGGCCTATTCGGGCAATATGCGCTGGCGCACCGCCTCCGGTGAGGAGATGGAGGCCCAGTTGGGTGGGGCAGCCACTAAGGACATCACTCAGCATGCCTGGCGCACAGCGCTGAACCCCGAGGGAGAGTGGATCCCCGCGGTGCTGCGAGCAGCCCACCAGCGGCTGATGAAGGTCCGCGACAAGATTGAGGATGCCGGTGGTCTGGTCATCGCCACCGACCACGAGGCAGCCCGGGCCTATGCGGCCCAGCTGGATGCACTCACCGGGCAGAAGACCACTGTTGTCCTCTCCGATGACAAAGAGGCCTCGAATAAGATCGAGGAGTTCAGCGAGGACGGCTCCCGGTACTGGATGGTGGCCGTGCGTATGGTCTCCGAGGGTGTCGACGTTCCCCGGCTGTGTGTGGGTGTCTATGCCACCTCCACCTCGACCCCGCTGTTCTTCGCCCAGGCAGTGGGGCGCTTTGTGCGTCTGCGGAAGAAGGCCGAGGTGGCCAGTGTCTTCCTGCCCTCAGTTCCGGTGCTGACGGATCTGGCCAATGCCATGGAGGCCGAACGCGATCACGCCCTGGCCAAACCCGAGGGCAGCGTGGATGTGGATGAGATCCCCGAGCAGGCCGAGCTCGATGCCGCCGAGCAGGAGGACCGTGCCTCAGAGGAGCTGACCCGTGGGGAGTTCGCCGCCCTGGGATCGAATGCTTCCTTCGACCGGGTACTCTTCGACGGCGATGAGTTCGGCATCGGCGGTGAGATTGGCTCCGAGAATGAGATGGGATTCTTGGGCATTCCCGGGCTGCTGGAGCCTGATCAGGTCTCCGAGCTGCTGCGCAAACAGCAGGCTGAACAGCTCAAACGCCGCCCCCAGCAGTCCCAGGCCAGCCAGGCCGACGTCGTCGACCATCGCCAGCTGAAGACCCTGCGCAATAAGCTCAATAAATCGGTCTCTGCCTATGCAGCGAAGACCGGTATGCATCAGGGGAGTATCCATACCAAGCTCCGTGAGAAATGCGGCGGCCCCCCGGTGGGGCAGGCCACCCAGGCTCAGTTGGAAGCACGCCTGCGCCAAGTCCAGCTCTGGTTCACCCGCGTCTGAGTCCTGGCGAACCTAAGCTAGTCGCATGAGCGACTATCAGAGACTGCGTGAGTGGGCTGCGGATATCTTCCACGGTGAGAAAGTGCAACTGAGGGCCATTGAAGACGAGGACATCGAGACGCTCTGCGACTGGTGGGATAACCCCGATACCACTCTGTTCAATGACGGCAATATCATCCGACGTCGTCGGGATGAGAACGCTGAGATGTTCCGGCAGTGGGCATCCAGTAAGGACGCCTCCGGATTCGCCTACGCGGCGGAGGCCGATGGGGAGATGGTCGGGCAGGTCTCGGTGCACTCCATCAAAGCCCCGGCGATGATCGGCACACTGGGCATGGTGGTGGGACCTCAGTTCCAGGACCAGGGCTATGGCACCGATATTCTCGAGGTAGCCCTGCGGCTGGCTTTCACCGAGTACGCCTGCCGAAAAGTGGAGCTGCTGGTCTTCGGGTACTCAGACCGCGGGATCCACACCTATGAGAAGGTCGGCTTCCAGGTAGAGGGACGGCGCCGAGCCAGTGTCTTCCACGCTGGGAAGTGGTACGACGATGTTTCCATGGGCATCCTCGCCGAGGAGTACTTTGCCCGGCACGGTGAACCCCTCTGAAACTTCTATAGAGTTCCCCGGGGCTGACTTAGAATCTGGCTCCATCTACGTTTCACCTGCGGCCGCTGTGGGCAGCACGGTGAAACTTTCAGGGAGTCGCATCCACACATTAGCCGGTCTGACTCTCTCAGAGTTTCAGCTGTTGAATTATCCACAGGTTCTCGGTGGGGTGCTGGCGCAGATTTCTGAGTGCATCCAGACTTGGCCTCATGACTCCTGCAGATAGGGAGGGGGTCATCACCCTCCTGCGTGCGGGTCCTGAGAGGGGCCGCTCGAAACCAACTCTTGGCCGGGGCGTCCAACGTGGTGAGCTGAAACGACTGCGTCCGGGCATCTTCGTGAGAGCTGCCCAATGGGAGGCAGTGCGGTTGAGTGATCGGCATCGGGCCTTCAGCGCCGCAGTTGCCCTGACGAGGCCTTCCTCGGTGCTCTGTGGGGTTACCGCGCTGTCGGTCTATGGGGTCCCGCTGATGGACTGGCCTCGTGAGGTGCATCTACGTTCGGGGTTGCGGAATGGCCGTGGCAGACAGCCAACACCATTCTTTCCCATTCATGGGCTGCCTCCGCTGAAGCCATCAGATGTGAATAGGGCGCTCGCGGATGAGCAACTGTTATCTGGGGAGTTGAGCATACCCGCCATCTCGCTGGAGGTACCAGGGGTCCGGCTGGAGGATGGGGGTGCGGTGAGTGTGCAGGTGGAGCCGCTGCCGCATGTGCTGGTGGATACCCTGCCGAGGTTGCCGCGTCAGGAGGCGGTGATGGTGCTTGATGCCGTGATGGCCGGCAACTATGTCTACGGAGTCCGAGTGGGGGAGGAAGCTCTCGATCGGGCTGAGGAGTTTTTGGTTCGGGGTCTGGCCGAGGTGTGGCGGAGGCTGCGGCAGTTTGGTGACCGGCGCTCGGAGAGCCCAGGGGAGTCCCGGTGCAGGGTGCTCTTTGATGAGCTGGGCTTTGAGCCTCCGGAACTGCAGCAGGTTATTCACCTACCCCGTATCGGCAGTGTCCGGGTGGACTTCTGGTGGGATGGGGTGATTTGTGAGTTCGACGGGATGGTCAAATACACCCGGGGACTGACCGGGCAGCCGGCGGAGGAGACCGTTCGGCAGGAGAAGCTGCGTGAAGACGCGCTGCGGATGCTGGACTATCAGGTGGTGCGCCTGACTTGGGCTGATCTCGATGATCTGCAGGTATTGGGGCAGAAGCTGATCAGAGCTGGGGTCCCACACAGGGCATTCCAGCGGTTCACGGCCGTGGCCTGAAGACCTGGGAGAATGCTGCTATGCGTGCAGTGGTGATCGATGCTCCCCAGGCCCAGCCGGAAGTTCGTGAAGTACCGGATCCCAGCCTTCCTACCGGGGGAGTGGTGGTTCGAGTGGAGGCCACCGGTCTCTGCCGCAGCGACTGGCACGCCTGGGCCGGTCATGACAGTGATGTCGCCTTCCCGCATGTGCCAGGACATGAGTTAGCCGGCGTCGTCGTCGAGGTTTCTCCCGAGGTGCGCGGCTTCTCAGTCGGTGACCGGGTGACCGTCCCGTTCATCTGCGGCTGCGGAACCTGCCATTGGTGCCGAGAGGGGCAAGCCCAGGTATGCCCCCAACAGCAGCAGCCCGGATTCACCCACTGGGGGTCCTTCGCCGAATACGTGGCCCTGCACGCCGCCGATACCAACCTCATCAAAGTCCCCGATGCCGTAGAGACCAGTACCGCCGCAGCCTTGGGCTGCCGGTTCGCCACCGCCTACCGGGCGCTGGTCGGCCGTGCCGCTGTCCAACCGGGGGAATGGGTCACCGTCATCGGTGCCGGCGGGGTGGGGCTGAGCACTGTGATGATCGCCCGGGCACTGGGCGCACGGACTATCGCTGTCGACCGGCATCAGGAAGCGCTCGCCGCGGCCAGTGCACTCGGAGCAGACCACACCCTGCTGGCCGAAGGCCAAGACATCCCGCAAGCCGTGGCCGAGCTGACCGGAGGCGGCAGCCATGTCTCAGTGGATGCGGTGGGCAGTGAGCAGACAAGCGCTGATGCAGTGCTGAGCCTGCGCCGTCGCGGCCGGCATGTCCAAGTCGGTCTCCTGGCGCCCACCGGAGGTCACCCCCGCATCCCCCTGGATCGGGCGATCGCCTGGGAGCTGGATATTTTGGGCAGCCACGGTATGGCCGCAGCGGATTATCCGGCCATGCTTGAGCTCATCGCCACCGGCGAGCTGGCACCGCACCACCTCATCGAACGCACCGTCAGCCTCGAAGCCGCCGCGGAAATGCTGCCGGGCTTCGATACCGCAACAGTTGCCGGGATGACCATGATCAACCCCTGGCAGTAGGGGCCGGAATCAGAGGTCCTGGGTTGGGGTGACGGTGATACCGGCCTCGGCGAACTCCTCGTAGGTCTCCTCGATCTTCTCTTCGCTGACACCAACGGTCAGATCAGAGATCACAGTCACCGAGTAGTCATTCTCAGCGGCATCCAAGGCGGTGGCCCGCACGCAGTGATCAGTGGCGATGCCGACAATCGTCACCGCATCGATCTCCCGCTCCTGCAGCCAGGTGTCCAAATCAGGAGCGTCCTCGGCGACGACGTCGGCCGCCTCGACCTTCACACCCTTCTCGCCTTCAAGAATTCCCACCCGACCAGGATCACCCAGCCGACCCTCGAAACCAGAGTAGCCGTCGTCGTAGAGGCCCTTGAGGAACTCAGCCTCGATGTAGTCGGTATCGAGATCCTCATGCAGTTCCGCCCCCGCAGTCCCGGCCACACAGTGCACCGGCCAGCTCTTGACGAAATCGGGGCTCTCAGAGAAATGGGCACCAGGATCAATGTGCCAGTCCCGAGTGGCGACCACGGCGTCGTAGTCGGCGTGCATATCCTCCAGGAATTCACTGAGGTCAGCGGCCACCTGGGCGCCACCGGCAACGGCAAGGGCGCCGCCCTCGCAGAAGTCGTTCTGCACATCCACAATGATCAGTGCTTCAGCCATGCTTACAGCCTAACGAAAGATCGTCGGAATTACGGGGTCTCCATCGGAAAGACGGTGGGCATCCGAGGGCAGCTCAGCCAGTGAATCCCGGTGCCGCTGAGTAGCCTGCTGAACACCTTCCGCACCAGTGAAACCGGGCTGGACCTCACCATCGACCACCAGCGGAACCTGCAGCTGACGGCCCACATAACCAGCATCAGCCAGCGGCCCTCGGGCAGAGATGACCTCAGCCTCGGCACGGCCATGATCATCCAGGCTGCGCAGGGCCTGTTTCTTCCCGCCAGTGCTGGCCTTACCCGCAGAGGCCTTCTCTACCGAAACCGGCTCAGCACCGGCCTCAGCACGCTCCACCAATTTGTAGACCATGGAGGCAGTCGGGGAGCCGGAGCCGATGACCAGCCGGGTCCCCACACCATAGGAATCCACCGGGGCAGCAGCCAACCGGGCGATGGCATGCTCATCCAGATCCGAGGAGACAATGATTTTGGTGTTGTTATTGCCCAGGGAATCCAGCAGCTTACGGACCTCATGGGCCTGCTCCACCAGGTCCCCGGAGTCCAGGCGCACCGCACCCAGTTCGGGGCCGGCGATCTCCACCGCTTTTCGCACTGCAGGTTCCACCTCATAGGTGTCCACCAGCAGGGTCGTGCCCGGACCGAAAGCCTCAACCTGGGCGGCGAAGGCCTCCTCCTCACTGTCATGCAGCAGGGTGAAGGCATGGGCGGCAGTGCCCAGGGTCGGGATGCCCCAGCGGCGGCCGGCCTCAAGATTGGAGGTTGCCGCGAAACCCACCACCGCGGCGGTGCGGGCAGCAGCAGTTGCCGCATACTCCTGGGTGCGCCGGGAGCCCATCTCCACACAGGGACGCCCATCAGCGGCCATGGTCATCCGAGATCCCGCAGCCGCCACCGCGGAGTCATGATTCATCACCGAGAGCACGAAGGTCTCCAAGAGGCAGGCCTCGGCGAAGCTCGCGGTGACCTGCAGCACTGGGGAATGCGGGAGGTAGACCTCGCCCTCGGCATAGCCGGTGATCTCCCCGGAGAACCGGTAGTTAGCCAGGAACTGCAGGGTGTCGTCGTCGACGATTTTCTGCGAATCCAGATAGTCCAACTCGGCCTGACCGAACCGGAATTGCTCCAACCCCTCCAGCATTCGCCCGGTCCCGGCGACCACTCCATAGCGGCGCCCGGCGGGCAGCTTGCGGCTGAACACCTCAAAGGTGCAGCGGCGGTGGGCGGCCCCAGATCGCAGGGCTGCCTGCACCATAGTCAGTTCGTACTGGTCGGTCAGCAAGGCGGTGGATTCCACGGTCGCTATCCTACGGCCCTAAAATGGGGTCTATGAGTTCCACTGCCGGATCAACGCTGACCCGCGAGGAGGCCGACCTCAGCGAACAGCAGCGTGCTGCCGCCAACCGGCCCTACCAGGTGGTGGTCTGGAATGACCCGGTGAACCTCATGTCCTATGTGGCCTGGGTGTTCCGCAGCTACTTCGGTCACTCCAAGGAGAAGGCCAAGAAGCTGATGCTGCAGGTCCACCATGAAGGCCGGGCGGTGGTCGCCACCGGTCCGCGGGAGCAGGCCGAGCGCGATGTCACCGCCATGCACAACTACGGCCTACAGGCCACAGTGGAAGAGGCGGAATAACTGATGGCGCGAGCATTCCGGGCAACCACCCGGGGATATAAGGCTGACCTAGAAACCCACGAACGGCGGCTGATCTCCCAGCTCTGCGCCGATGTGATCACCCTGCTGCAGCAGCGTGGCAAAGAGGTCGACGGAGACACCGCCGCAACTGACCAGCAGGATGAGTTCGACCACTTCCGCCGTGAACTGGCAGGCCTCGGCGCCCAGTACCTGGAGAACGAGCAGGAACAGGCAGAGAACGACGACGACGCCCAGCCGGGTTTGGAACCGCCCACTGACGAGGTGCTCGCCCGGCTGCTGCCAGATGCCGCCGAGGACGCTGATGAAGCTGCCCAATTGCGCAGGCTCTCCGAATCCTCGCTGCGGGAGTCGAAGATCTCCGATCTGCAGACCGCCCGGATGGCCCTTGAATCCGATCCGGTCATACTCACCGAGGAGCAGGCCCCGGTCTTCGGGCGGGCGATCAATGACGTTCGGCTGACACTGGCTGCCCGGCTCGGTATCGAAACCGAGGACGACGCCGAGAAAGTGCATAACATCGCAGGTCAGGGCAAGGCCGCGACCACTGACGAGTTCATGGCCGAGCTCTACGCCTTCACCACCTGGCTGCAGGAGACCCTGTTCTCAGCGATGCTCGATGTGATGCCCGAAGAGCAGGACCGCTAAGCTGGCGGCAATGAGACTGACCATCATCGGCTGCAGCGGGTCCTTCCCCGGACCGCAATCGCCGGCATCCTGCTACCTGATCAGCCAAGAATATGAGGGACGCACCTGGCGGGTGGCCCTGGACCTCGGCAGTGGGGCACTGGGGTCGCTGCAGCAGCACATCTCACTGGACGAGCTCGACGCGGTATGCCTGAGCCATCTGCACCCTGACCACTACATGGACCTCACGGGCCTGCATATTGTGGTCAAATGGATGCCCGGAGGGTGGACAGCTGATCGAATCCCGGTGCACGGCCCGGCCGGAACCGATGAGCGGATCGCTATCGCCCATGGCATTAACCCCGATCCGGGGATGCACTCGGAGTTCGACTTTCGGGGGTGGACCCCTCGGCAGCCCACCGAGATCGGTCCCTTCACCATCACCCCGGTCCCAGTGCGGCACCCCATCGAGGAGCCCTATGCGCTGCGGATCGAAGCACGCCAGGAGGACGGCAGTGTGCGCACCCTGACCTACTCGGGCGACACCGACAGCTGTGAGGGACTCATCGAGGCTGCCAAGGGCGCCGATGTCTTCCTCTGCGAGGCTGCCTTCGAGGACGGCCGGGACGATCACCTTGACGGGATCCACCTCAATGGTGACCGGGCCGGTGCCGCGGCCGCCGAGGCAGAAGTGGGCCGGCTGCTGCTGACCCATATCCCGGCCTGGACCAACGCCCAGATCGTCCACGAACACGCCTCGCGCCGGTACACCGGCAATATCGCCGTGGCCTCGCACGGGGTCACCTACGACATCTGAGAACTGATCCGTCACTAGCACCAGCACCCCGCGAGCACTGAAGCAGGAGCATCAATGACCCAGAATTACCTACGAGCAGACGGCCGCGCCATTGACCAGCTGCGGGAGGTGACCATCACTCGGGGGTGGTCCGAACACGCCGAGGGCAGCGTATTGATCGAATTCGGCCGCACCAAGGTGCTGTGCACCGCAAGCTTCGAATCCGATGTCCCCCGCTGGCTCCGAGGCGCGGGCCGCGGCTGGGTCACCGCCGAATACGCGATGCTCCCACGAGCAACTAACACCCGCAGCTCCCGGGAATCGGTCAAAGGAAAGATCGGCGGCCGCACCCACGAAATCTCCCGGCTGATCGGCCGGTCCCTGCGCGCAGTGGTTGACCTCGAATCCATGGGCGAGAACATGATCACCCTGGACTGCGATGTCCTGCAGGCCGATGGCGGCACCCGCACCGCAGCCATCACCGGAGCCTTCGTGGCCATGGCTGATGCGGTGGAATGGGCCCGGGCCGAAGGCCATATCCGCAAGAATGCCGAGGTGCTCAGGGACTCTGTATCCGCAGTCTCGGTGGGTGTGCTCCCCGATGGCACCGCAGTGCTGGATCTGCCCTATCCCGAGGACTCCACGGCCGGAACCGATATGAACGTTGTGGTCACCGGCTCCGGGGACTTCGTCGAGGTTCAGGGCACTGCCGAGGGTGCGCCCTTCTCCCGCGACCAGCTCAACGAACTGCTCGACCTCGCGGTCACCGGCTGCGCGCAGCTGGACAATCTCCAGCGGGAGGCACTCTCCCGGTGAGCATCCCAGCCGAAGCCAGAATCGTTCTCGCCACCGGCAACCAGGGCAAGGTCCGCGAGTTCCGTGCCCTGCTGGCCACCCAGCCCCAGCTGCAGGACCTCAACACCGAGGACGCCGTCATCGACTCTGCCACCGCCGGAGTGGGTGACATCCCCGAAACCGGTGTCACCTTCGAGGAGAACTCCCTGATCAAGGCTCGTGCAGTGGCCCAGCAGACCGGGCTGCCCGCTGTGGCCGATGACTCCGGGCTTGCCGTAGATGTCCTCGGCGGAGCCCCGGGAATCTTCTCCGCCCGCTGGGCCGGAGCCCAGGCCTCCGATGAGAACAACCGCGACCTCCTGCTGCAGCAGCTGGCCGATATCTCGGAAGAACACCGCAGCGCGGCCTTCGTCTGCGTAGCCTCCCTGGTGACCCCTGAGGGGGCTGAGTACACCGCCTACGGCAAACTCGAGGGAACCCTGCTGGCCACCCCGCGTGGCGAGGGCGGCTTCGGCTATGACCCCATCCTGCAACCGGCCGGGGAGACCCGATCAACTGCCGAGCTGAGCATGGCCGAGAAGAACGCCATCTCCCACCGCGGCAAAGCCTTCGCCGCCCTGGCGCCTCATTTGGTGGAGGTGCTGGGCGCGTAATGTCGGTCTCAGCACCTGGTTCCCTGGCCGGACTGCGCCCCCCTCGGGTCAGCGGCCTGAACTTCACCGCCGTGGACTTCGAAACGGCAAACGGCTTCCGCGGATCCCCCTGCGCGATCGGCATGGTCAGGGTCCGTGACGGCAATGTGGATGAGCTCTTCTTCAAGCGGATGCGTCCCCCACAGGGGTTTGACCGATTCGATCCGCGCAATGTGGACATCCACGGCATCACGGCAGAGCGAGTCGCCGCCGAGCCTCGGTTCGCCGATCTCTTCGCCCAGATTCGGGAGTTCATCGGTGGTGACACCCTGGTGGCTCATAACGCGACCTTCGACCTCGAGGTCTTCGAATCAGCACTGGAGGTCTCCGGGTTGAGCTCCCCGGGGCTGCGGGCGCTGTGCTCGGTCCGGTTGGCCCGCGCGGTCTACCAGCTGGAATCCCATGCTCTGCCGGCAGCGGCTGAGGAGGCCGGATTCCACCTCAAACATCACCACCACGCGCTCTGGGACGCCCGGGCTGCTGCAGCCATCGTCGTCGATATCGCTGAGCGGCAGAAGGCTAACCGGCTCGAGGATCTCTTCGGCCGGCACTTTATCGAGGCCGAGGAACTGGAAGCCTGGACCCCGCCGCGTGCCTACGAGTCCCGGGCCACCCGGCAGGTCCGGCAGTATGAGAAACTCTTCGACGCCCGAACCCCGGATATCAGTGACGATATGCTGCCTGATCTCATGCGTTGGCAGGATGAGGGCAAGAACCTCGCGCCGAATCCCGATGCCGACCCCGAGCACCCCTTGCACGGAGAGCATGTGGTCTTCAGCGGCAATCTCGCGATCCCGCGAGCCGATGCCAAGGGCCTGGTGGCAGACCACGGCGGAAACACCTCCTCGAAGGTCACCGGATCCACCAGTCTGCTGGTCATCGGAGACGGGGTCAGCGCCGAGGACCTCCAGGCAGCCGATCCGGTGCCGCCGCTGCAGGCCCGCAAAGTCCGCGAGGCCCGCACCCGGATCGAGCGGGGCCAAACCCTGCGGATCATCACCGAACAGGATTTTCAGCAGCTGCTCGGCGAGGCCTGGCCGATTAAGTCGTAGCGGCCTTCCAGCGCTTGACGAGATCCTCGACGACGACGCCCAAGAGCTGGTGCCGGGGCCCCGCCTCCTCCGGAGCAGGCCTCAGCGTGGCCCGTCGTCGGGCCTCTTCCCGCAGCTGGGGGTGGCCATGAGTGAGGCAGATGGCTTCCTCAGCCCAGTCCTGCCGCAGCTGGTCATCTACATAGGGGGCCAGGCTGATCGGCAGCACCCGGGTGAGGGCCGCATCTTCCTGAGCCTCCGGCTGGGCGGGTTCAGCCCGAGTGCCCATGGCGCCACTGGCCAGTCCGGCTAGCGACGACTCAGCGGATCCGGGAACGATCTCAGCGCCACCGGAGCTCAGGATCAGCCCCAGGGCGTGGTCCGTGGGCCGAGCCACCGGTTCAGGTGCGCCGGCGGGGAAAGCCCCGGTGATCAGCCGGTGCCAGCGCAGCGCTCCCAGCCACATGCTCGCAGCAGGATCGGCACCGGTGCCCTCCTTGGCCCACTGCATAACTTCCAGGAGCCCGTCGGCCAGGCACAGGGCCAGCAGCGACTCCGCATGCACCGGCTGGCCCTCAGCCGGCAGCAGCCCCAGCATCGCCGGTTCGAATGCGGCGATCAGCTCCTCATCTGTCACACCAAAGCCCCTTCATCTCTACGGTGGAGTCTCGAATTCACCCCATAAGAGTAGACGTGGGAACCTGGCCGTGTCCTCTGCGGGGCATATCGTGGAGAACATGAAGATTCTGCACACTTCAGACTGGCATCTGGGCCGAGGCTTCCACGGGACCTCGCTGCGCGAGGAACAGACCGAGATGCTCAGCAGACTCTGCGCTGAGGTGGAAGAACAGCAGATTGATCTCGTCCTGGTCGCCGGGGATGTCTATGACCGGGCGCTGCCACCGGAATGGGCGGTGAAACTGCTCGATGACACCCTCTACAGCCTCATCCAGGCAGGAGCCCAGGTGGTGGTGACACCAGGCAACCATGACTCCGCCCAGCGGCTGGGATTCACCTCCCGGCTGACCACTGCCGCCGGTGTGCATCTGCGCACCCAATTAGCCGATGCCTGGACCCCGGTGTCCTTCACCCAGGAGGACGGCAGCCAGCTGCTGGTCTACGGTGTGCCCTATCTGGAACCACAGCTGTGTGCAGAGGAGCTCGGTCTCCAGAAGGCCCACCACACCTCAGTGATGACCGAGGTGCTGAACCGGATACGTCAGGACGCCGCAGACCGGGGCGAATCTGCCACCACAGTGGTGATGGCCCATCTCTTTGCGGCCCGGGGAATCGCCAGCGAATCCGAACGCAATATCGGTGCCCCGGCAGTTCCGGAGGAGTCCCTGGATCACCACGAGGAGACTGTCGGGGGACTGGCCGTGGTGCCCCTGGAGCTCTTCGAGGGATTCGACTATGTGGCCCTGGGTCATCTGCATGGCCGGCAGCGGTTGGCCGAGCGCATCCGGTACTCAGGCTCCCCGCTGCGCTACTCCTTCTCAGAGGAGTCCCAGGGCAAAGGGGCCTGGCTGATCGAATCCACCGAATTAGCAGATCCGGGCTCAGCCATCACTGGGCTGGACTGGCAGATCGGCCGAGAGGTCAAAAGGCTCAAAGGCGAATTGGACAGCATCCTGGACCCGGCAACCGTTCAGAGGTGGTCCGAGGCCTTCGTGCAGATCACCCTCACCGATGACGAACGGCCTGAAAGGGCCTATCAGCGCTTGCGCGAGGTCTATCCACACCTCATGCAGTACAGCTACGCCGGAGCGGCTACCCAGCGGGAGGCCACCACCTACTCGAAGAAGTTCGCCGAAGCTGCCACCGAGCTGGACCTCGTGGCCAGCTTCCTGGACCATGTCAGACACCGCAGCGCCGATGATGAGGAACTCGCCCTGGTGGAGCAGGCACTGCAGGAGGCGCGCACCGCATGAGATTCCACACCCTGAAACTCTGCGCCTTCGGTCCCTTCCCCGGTACGGAGACTGTCGATTTCGATGCCCTGGGCGCCGACGGGCTGTTCCTGCTGCGCGGCGAAACCGGCTCCGGGAAAACCTCGGTCCTGGATGCGCTGACCTTCGCCCTCTATGGCACAGTTCCCGGGGAGCGCCGCCCTGACCAGTTGAAATCCCAGCATGCCCCGGCAGACAGGGTGCCCTATGTCGAACTGGAGTTCAGCAGGGGAGAAGACCGGTACCGAATCCGGCGCCAGGCGGTCTACTGGCGCCCGCCCAAACGTCGTGGAGCCAAACCCCAGCGCGTGGGGGCCGAACTGAGCATCCAACGTCGGACCGACGGCGACTGGAAGACCCTGCCGGTGCATAAGATCGCCGAGGCCGATGCCGAGCTGGAACAGATCATCGGTTTGAAGGTCCATGAGTTCACCAAAGTGATCCTGCTGCCCCAGGGCGCCTTCGCCCAACTGCTGCATGCCAATAATGAGACCCGTCGCGAAATCCTGGAGCAGCTCTTCGACATTTGGATCTACAACCGGCTCGAGGCCCACCTCTGGGAACAGAAACGTGATGCTGAGGACCTCCTGAACCAGCTGGAGAAGACCATCAGCATCCACACCAGCACGCTTCGGGATTCGGCTGCTGCCCTATTGGCTGACCAGGCGCCGCAGACTGATGAGCTCACTGAGGAAGAGCTGATCACTACGGTGACCGAAGCAGCGCACAGCAGACAGCAACAGCTGGCCGAGGCTGAGAGTACAGCGAAGAAAGCCGCGCAGCAGGCCCGGCAGCAGGCTGAGGACCTCAAGAGCCGGCGGCGGCAGATGCAGCTGTGGGCTGAACATCTCCGCAGGCTTGAAGACCACCAGAATCAACGAGGTGCTGTGGACCAGGCCCGTCGGCAACTGGCCGAACACCGCGCCGGTCAAAGTGTCCGCGACTGGCTGAGTGCTGCTGAGAAGGCCGAGACCCGCCACCGGAGTCTGCTCGCAGGTGCAGAGGAAGCTGCCCAACGTGCCCACCAGGTGCTCACCGAGCAGAGTGACATCGCCAGCACCGAGATCAGCACTGCTATCGAGGAACTCAATGTCCTCCACGCCCGGCTGACCAGTCCGGAGGCCACCGGGGCCGAAACTGAGCACAGCCGGCTTCTGCAGCAGGCACAGACGGCGAAGAAGGCAGCTGATGAGGCAACCACCCGGGCCGAAGAGATCGCCGCTGAGGTCACCGGACTGCAGAAAACCCAGCAAGAACTTCAAGAACAGCTGCTGGACCCCGAGGAGCTGGATCAGACACTCGACAGCGCCCGCAGCAGCCTCAGCGGTGCGGAGCAGAAAGTCCAACTGGGCGGCCAACGCCAGAAGACCCAGCAGGAACTGACCGACCTCAGCGACCGGATCACCACCGCCGAACAGGAAGTCCACGAGGCCGAGGCGGAGTACCGGAGACTGTCTGAAGGACACCTGCAGTCCCTGGCCTCTGAACTGGCCGCCCAATTGGAACCAGGATCCCCCTGCCTGGTCTGCGGGTCCACTGAGCACCCCCAGCCCTTGGAAACCTCACCGGAGACCGTCAGCAGGGACCAGGTGGAGGAGGCAGCTGAAGTCCTCAACCAACGCAGGGGACAGCTGCAGAGCCTGCAGGCCGAGAAGACCAAAACCGTCACCCGGCTGCAGGAGATTCAGCAGAGTCTCGAGGAGGACGCAGAGACACTCCTGGAGCAGCTGACTGCCGCCGCAGAGACCAGCAGCACTGCCGTCGAAACTGCGGAAGCTACTCGGACCCAGCAGCACAGACTGCGGCGTGAGGCAGAGCAGGCCGGGCAGAAGCTGACCGAATTGCGCAATCAGCACACCCAGGCCCTGCACCGCGCCGAGACCCAACAGGCCGAGGCCCACCGGCTCGGTGAAGAAGCTCAAACCCTCCAGGAGAGGATCAACGAGCTCAGAGCCGAACACCCCAGCATCAGTCAGCGGATCAGCGCCCTGGAGAGTCTGCATAAACACCTGTCTGCGGCCACCCAGCAGGAACAGGAGGCCGCGGCTGCAGCCAAAGAGGCAGTCAGCGCCCGTGAGGCTGCCGATAAACAACTGGCCGAATCGCCCTTCAGCAGCGCAGCAGAAGTCGACGATTCCCTGTGCACACCTGAGATCCTGACTGAACTCACCGAGAAGGTAGAGGCCTATGATGCGGCAGCCGAGAGGCTGCGTTACGAGGCCGAGCAGGAGGAATTCCAACAGGGGCGAGACCGAACTGAGGCGGGGGAGCAGATTCCCGCATCCGAGGAGGTCGATCAGGTGCTCACCTCAGCCCAGGAGGCGGAGGAGTCACTGGCTCAGCAGCACCGCGAATACACTGCCTATACGGCGCGTATGGAGAGCCTGGACCGAACCGCTGAGCAGCTGCAGACGGCACTGACCCAACGGGAGACCCAGGCCGGGGAACAGCTGCGCACTACAGAACTGGCCAAGACTGTGGCCGGTCAGGGGGAGAACGACCTCCGGATGCGCCTGTCCACTTTTGTGCTGGCGGCCCGTCTGGAGAGGGTTACCCAGGCCGCAACCCGACACCTGAGCACCATGTCCAGCGGGCGCTACCAACTGCTTTTGGACCCCGATAGGCAACAGCGAGGCCTGCGCGGACTGGATCTGAAGGTCTTCGACGAATACTCCGGGGAGGAACGACCCGCCGAATCTCTCTCCGGCGGTGAGACCTTTATGACCGCCCTGGCCCTGGCCCTGGGGCTGGCAGAGATCGTCCAGTCTGAGGCCGGCGGAATCGAACTGGAGAGCCTATTCATCGATGAGGGCTTCGGCTCCCTGGATGAAGAGACTCTCGAGGCCGTGATGTCGGCCCTCCACACCCTCCAGGGGGAGGGCCGGCAAGTCGGAGTGGTCAGCCATGTCAGCGAGATGCACCAGCAGATCCCAGTGCAGCTGCGCGTGACCAAGACTCGCAGCGGATCCCATCTGAAGATGCTGGTGCACCCCTGATGCGACTGCTCTCACTGGTGGCCCGACTCCCAGGAGCACTGCTGCCCTTTGCCGTAGCACTGGCCACAGTGACCTCAGGAATTTGGCCGGCACTGGCTGCCGCGAGTCTTGCGCTTGCCGGGTTCTTCCTCTCGATCGGATTTACCCGCCTGCTCACTCGGTGGGTCCGCTGGCGGAACCTGATGCTGATGAGCACCGTCGGCTATGTGGTGCTGGTGGTGCTGCTGATCGCAGCAGCCGAGCAACAGGCTGTCTGGACTCCGGCTCTGCTGAGTTTTTTGGGCGGGCTGATCGCCCCGGCGGAACGGGTATGGGAGCCCAATCCACGCCTGGACCGCAGTGCACTCGGTCTGGCCTTCCTGATCGCCCTCACCTGCGGGATGCTCGAGGTATGGCAGACCGCACTGGTGGCCTCAGGCGTCGCAGCCGCTGTGGCGGTGCCGATCCTGGTGATGCTGCGCGCAGGTGAGCTCAGCGAGCCAGAAAGCCTGTAACAGCAGACTTATAGTCCCGAGCGGTGAGCACATTGACGTGATTGCGTCCCGGGATCTCCACGAACTGAGCCGGCTGACCGGTCTTCTGGACCAGCTCGGCGAGCTTCTCGGCTCCGGCGGCGATGCCGTCCTTAGATCCGGCGACCACCAGAGTAGGTACGGCCGGGACCATCTCCTCGGGACGATAGGTGTCATGAGCCAGGGCCAGCCGGAACTCCACCACATGGGGAAGATGCTGATCCGGGAGGGCTGAGGCCACGGTGATGAACTTCCGGGTGGCCTCATCGGCCGGTTCAGAACCACCGGCAGCCCAGCTGCGGGCCTGGTCGGCGTCGACCTGATACACCTCATCGGAGACCGGGGAGCCGCCCATGACCAGAGAGGAGACCAGCTGTGGGTAGCGGTGTGCGAACTCCCAGCTGAGCCGAGACCCCATGGAATAGCCGTGCAGATCCACTGCTCCGCCGGTATCAGTGGCTACCTCAGCGAGATCCGCCAGCACATCGGCAGCCCGCAGCCCGGCGGCGCCGGCATCAACATCGCGAGAAGCGCCGTGGCCGGGCAGATCCACCGCGATCACACTGCGCCCAGTACCGGCCAAAGGATCCAGCCATCCGGTCTTGACCCAGTTGTAGAGGGTGTTGGAGGCGAATCCATGAACCAGCAGCACGGGGTTGTTCACCGGCTGCTCATGCCGCCAGAGGTGAACGGTCAGCCCATGCGAGGTCCGGTAAGACTCCGGTGCCGGGTAGCGCAGTGAGGCCATGGAGTTGCTTTTCTGCGGGATCAGTCGTCCAGCTGCAGGGTGCGGCTGGTGGAGGCCACGACCTCTTCGAGCAGCTTGGGGTCCTCGTTGAGCAGCCGGCCATAGGAGGGCACCATCTGCTCCAGCTTCGGCCGCCAGCCCTCCAGCTGGGAGGGGAAGCAGCGTTCAAGCAGCTTCAGCATGATCGAGGGCGCAGTGGAGGCACCGGGGGAGGCGCCCAGCAGCCCAGCGATGGAACCGCCGGAGCCGGTGACCAGCTCGGTGCCGAACTGCAGAACGCCCTTGCCCTTTTCGTTCTTCTTCATCACCTGAACACGCTGACCAGCGGTGATGAGCTCCCACTGGTCACCGACAGCCTCAGGGTAGAAGTCCTGCAGGGCGCCGACCTTCTTCTTGTGGGACTTGGTGACCTCTTTGACGAGGTAAGTCACCAGGGAGGTGTTGGCGGCGCCGACCTGCATCATCGGCAGCAGGTTATGCGGCCGGACCGAGGAGGGCAGATCGAAGTAGGAACCGGACTTCAGGAAATTGGTGGAGAAACCGGCGAAGGGGCCGAACATCAGGGAGCGGCGTCCCTCGACGAAACGAGTGTCCAGATGCGGTACCGACATCGGCGGGGCACCCACCGAGGCCAGGCCGTAGACCTTCGCGTGATGCTGTTCGGCAACTGCGGAGTCGGTGGCGCGCAGGAACTGTCCGGAGACCGGGAAGCCGCCGAAGCCCTTGATCTCGTCGATGCCGGAGGCCTGCAGGAGGCTCAGGGCACCGCCGCCGGCGCCGACGAAGACGAACCGCGCGCTGGCGGTGTACTTCTGGCCACCTGCCTTGTTCTTGACCTTCAGCTCCCAGCGGCCGTCAGTGCCACGGTTGATATTGGTGACCTCGCTGCTGTAGCGCAGGTCCACACCCTGGGACTCCAGCTGGCCGACCAGCTGACGGGTGATCGCCCCGAAATCGACATCGGTGCCATCGCTGAACTGAGAGG
Organism: Nesterenkonia sedimenti; assembly: GCF_012641515.1. Classification (GTDB taxonomy): domain Bacteria; phylum Actinomycetota; class Actinomycetes; order Actinomycetales; family Micrococcaceae; genus Nesterenkonia; species Nesterenkonia sedimenti. The sequence goes on from NZ_JABAHY010000011.1 coordinate 48,287, forward strand.
CGGCAACCTTCTGCTGAGGATCGCGTCCCCCGGTGAGCAGCGGAGCCCATTTGCCGATCTCGTCGAGATCCTCAGTGTGCTCAATATGCGAGAACAGCGGTTCAGCCTTCATGGCCTCATAGCGGTCGCGCAGGTACTGGGAGTTCTTATCCCCCCAGACGAAGCTGACATGCGGCAGGGCGTTGATGAAGGTTCGGGGGCTGCCCAGTGTGCCCTCATCCACCCAGTGCGACCACAGCTGACGGGAGACATGGAACTGCTCGGCGATACCGGCGGCCTTGGCTGTGGAGATGGAGCCATCGGCACCGCGGGGAGTGTAGTTCAGCTCGCAGTAGGCGGTGTGGCCGGTACCGGCGTTGTTCCAAGGGTCGGAGGATTCCTGTCCGGCGCTGTCGAGCTTCTCAAAGAGCCCGATCTCCCAGTCCGGCTGTAGCTCCTTCAACAATGCACCAAGGGTGGCCGACATGATGCCGGCCCCAATCAGGATCACATCGAATCGCTGGGATGCATCAGTCGACGGTGACTCGCTCACTGCAGGGCTCCTCAAGAGTTTTGACTACGGGCAAGGATTCGGCTTTGACTCTACCGCCGCGGGTCACCGGTGAAGAAATTCAAGACGACGCCGCAGCTGACCTCAGGTCTCGGTGAGCTCAATGTCGGCGAACCGTTCGTTGAGCACCGGGGACATTGGGTAATCCCGCACTGAGGATCCCAGGGCCAGGGCTGAGATGGGGTACGCCAGCGGTACTGCCGGCAGCTGCTCCTGCAGCTCATCGGCGACCTGCTGGTAGTAGGTGGTGCGCTGCTCCTCGTCATCCTCGGCGCGAGCGGAGTCCAAGAGATCATTGACAGTCTCATTGGTGAAGTTGAACTCGCGGTTGGGCTGGCGGAAAAGAGGTGCGAAGAAGGAATGCGGGGAGCGGAACCCGCCATTGCGGCCCAGCAGGTGGAAGGCGCGGTCGGAATCATTGAGCATCTGATCCACATATCCCTCATCCCAGGGCACTGGCCGGGGCCGGATATTGAACCCGGCGGCAGTCAGATCCGCGGCCACGGAGGCGAAGACCGCCTCGGGGCGGGGCAGGTAACTGCGAGTGGTGGTGATCGGGTAGTAGAAGTCCAGGGGTTCGCCGTCGTAATCGGATTCCTCCAGTAGCTCCTGAGCCAACTGGGGGTTGTAACTGTGGCGCACGGCGTCGTCGGAATGCACTGCCAATGCTGCAGGGGTGAACTGGAATGCGGCACGGGAGCCGTCCAGGAACAGCTGGTTCACCAGCGACTGGCGGTCGATGGCGCGGGCAGCCGCCCGGCGGATGTCGAAGTCGGAGAGGATCGGGTGGGTCGTGTTGATCCCCATATAGATCACAGAGAAGGGATCACGCTGCAGGTAGAGCCGACCGGCCTGGACTAGGGAGCGGAGGTTATCGGCGGTGATGTAGTCATAGACATCCACCGCCCCGCGCTGCAGCTCGCGCAGCCGGTCGAAGGACTTCGGCAGCGGTTGCACCACAACACGTTCGGGCCCGCTGTTACTGCCCCAGTAGCCGCCGAATGCCTCCAGAGCCACGGCGCCGTTCTCACGCTCGGCCAGCTCGTAGGGGCCAGTGCCGGCAGGTGCGCGGTCCACCCGGGTGGGGTCGATATCGGTGAGCAGCTCACCGGAGATGATCCCGAAGGCAGGCAGGGTCAGTGCCTGCAGGAGGTAGACCACCGGTTCGGACAGGCGCAGCTCCACAGTGCGCTCATCAAGGGCTTCGACTGATTCCAGTACACAGTCGGCTGAGCCCATGAACCCGCCGAAGACCGAGGGGAAGGCCAGGGGAGTGGAACGGTGCATGGCATTGGTGCCGTAGAGGTAGTCCAACCGTCCCCAGCGCTGGAAGTTTTGCACCACGACTTCGGCATCGAGCTCGCTGCCGTCATGGAAGGTCACACCGCGGCGCAGGGCGAAGGTGTAGACCTGGCCATTGGAGCTGACCTCCCAGTCTGAGGCCAGCAGCGGGGAGACATTGCCGGTGTCCTTATCGATGCCGACCAGGGGCTCGAAGATCTGCCGACAGATGCGTTCGGTCTCAGTGTCGGTGGCCAGGCCCGGGTCGAGAGATGCCGGTGCTGAGGTAGAGGCGATGGTGATAGCGCCGGAGGCATCAGTGGATTCCTGGGCTGCGGCCTCGTCCTCGGTACTGCCTTCAGCGCCCTCCTGAGGTCCAGGGGTGGCGCCGGTGAAGAGATAGGCAGCTGCGGTAGTGGCTGCGGAGGAGGCGCCGAGGAAGCCCCGTCGGCTGAGGTGGGTCACGGCGATCCAGTATAACTGTCGCCACCGGGGTCAGGTCCAAGTGAGACCGTGGTGTGTGCAACGATAAATCCCGTGGCAGCCCGCCGATGGATCACCAGTAATGCATTCGCCTGCTTCGCGGTGCTGCTGGCAGTGCTCAGCTGCTTCCTCGTCACCCCGGATGAGCACTACCTGGGTTATATCGACTACCGGACCATTGTGGCCCTGACCTGCATGCTCACCGCTATCGCCGCATTGGAGAGGCTAGGGGCCTTCACAGTGGCCGCTGAGCACCGGCCGAATCCTCGGGGATGAAAAACCTTTTTTGCATACCCCGGGGGGTATATGGCAGGATGTTCTACATACCCTACGGGGTATATAGGAGCTAATCATGGGAGGCGCAATGCTACTGGAACGCATCTATGACGAAGACCTGGCACAGGCCAGCTACTTGATCGGCTGTCAGGCTGAGAATGAGGCGGTGGTGGTCGACCCACGCCGTGACATCGCCGAGTACCTGGATCTTGCTCGGCGCCACGAGATGAAGATCGTGGGCGTCACCGAGACCCATATCCATGCCGACTATCTCTCGGGAAGTCGAGAGCTGGCTTCGGCGACGGGTGCTGAGCTCTATGTCTCCGGTGAGGGGGACGATGATTGGCAATACGGATTCGACGCCCATCGCCTTTATGACGGTGATGCGATCACTATCGGAAACATCACGATCAGGGCTCGGCATACCCCTGGCCATACTCCGGAACACCTGGTCTTCGAGATCACTGATGGTGCGTTCAGTGATCAGCCGGGTTACGTCCTCTCGGGCGACTTCGTGTTCGCCGGGGAACTCGGGCGGCCGGATCTGCTGGATGAGGCTGCCGGCGGTGTCGATACTCGATATGCGGGAGCGAAGCAGCTCTTCAACAGCCTGAAGAACGTTTTTGCTGGGATGGAAGACCACGTATTGGTCTACCCCGGTCATGGTGCCGGTAGCGCCTGCGGAAAATCGCTGGGTGCCCTGCCGGCCACGACAGTGGGCTATGAACGGGCCAATGCCTGGTGGTCACCTTATCTTGACAACGATGACGAGGCTGGATTCGTCCAGCAGCTGCTGGAAGGCCAACCGGATGCCCACGCCTATTTCGGGCGGATGAAGCGGCAGAACAAGACAGGCCCGGCGATTCTGGGCCAGCTATCAGACCTCGAGGAACTTCCGACCCATCAGGTGGCGGCCGGAGTCGAGACCGATGAGCTCATCGTGGTCGACACCCGCCCCCACCAGCAGGTGCATACCGGCACCGCGCTCGGGGCTCTGAATATCCCCAGTGATAAGCCTGCCAGCTTCGGCGCATGGGCCTATGACCCAGAGCGGGAGAGCCGCCCCTTGGTGCTGCTGGCCGCCGACCAGGATGAGGCGCACCGACTGCGGGCCCACCTGATCCGAGTCGGGATTGATCACCATGCCGGTTACATCAGCAGTCTCGAAGGCCTTCCGAGGCTCACCCCGGCAACCGTCCCCCCGGAGGAGCTCGCCGCAGTCGAGGCGGATGTGCTGCTCGATGTTCGCAGTGCCGCCGAATACGCAAGCGGCCATATCCCCAAGGCGCAGAACCTCAGCGCCGGCAAGGTGCTCTGGCACCTGGACGAGCTGCCGAAGGACGCCACGATCATCTCTTACTGCCAATCCGGGAGGCGCAACTCCGTCGCAGCCAGCGCCCTTCGTCGAGAGGGCTACCGGGTCCTCGAGTTGGAAGGCAGCTACAACGCTTGGCTTGAGCACACGGACCGCTGATCTCCTACTCCACTGACGAAAGGCTGACTATGACTGTCACATATTGTGCTCCTGAGGATCTGCTTCAGGGCGACCCTTCTGCACCTCAAGTGCTCATCGATGTCCGCACACCAGCGGAATTCGAAGCTGCTCATATCAAGGGCTCACGAAACCTGCCGCTGAATCTGCTCCAGAAGAACCCCTCCGCTGTGGCCTCCTCGCTGCCAGAGGAGGTCATGCTGCTCTGCCAATCTGGTGCGCGCAGCCAGCAGGCCGCACAGGCCCTGTCCCAAGCGGGGACTGACCGCCTCCACATGCTCAACGGCGGCATCAACGCCTATGTGCAGGCAGGCGGAGAGCTGATGCGGGGAACCCAACGATGGGAGATGGAACGACAAGTCCGCATGGGAGCCGGGGTCCTGGTGGCTACGGGCATCCTCGCCAGCCACTTCGTCAGCCCGAAGTTGAAGTGGCTCTCCTTCGGCGTCGGCTCTGGGCTGATCTTCGCCGCAGCGACCAACACCTGCGGCATGTCCTACGCGCTGAGCCGGATGCCCTGGAACAGAACCGCAGCAGACCCCACCCTGGAGTCCGCGCTTCGGGATATTCCTGACATCACCGGCACACTGTGAGACCTCCATGGAGCCTGTGACTGTAGTTATCGTCGGCCTAGCAGTGCTCATCGGTGTCTCATTGGGCCTGCTGGGTGGCGGCGGCTCCATCCTGGCGGTCCCGCTGTTGACTTATGTGGCCGGGATGGAGCCGCGGGAAGCAGTCGCGGGCTCACTGTTCGTAGTCGCTGTCACCTCAGCAGTGAGTCTGATCAGCCATGCACGCCGCGGCAACGTCCGGTGGAGGATCGGCGCGCTGTTCGGAACCGCCAGCATGTTCGGCGCCTTCGCCGGAGGACTGATCGGCAGCCGGATCCCTGGAACGGTGCTGATGATCGCCTTCGCGCTCATGATGCTTGTCACCGCAGCGGCCATGCTGCGCCGCCGGAAGGCCGTCCCTACATCCTCTCCGGGTGGGGAGCACTCCTCCCTGCGCAGGTGGCGCATCCTGGCCGACGGGCTGATCGTCGGCCTGGTGACGGGCATGGTGGGTGCAGGCGGCGGTTTCCTTGTAGTTCCCGCCTTGGCCTTGCTCGCCGGCCTGCCCATGTCCGCAGCAGTGGGCACCTCCCTGGTGGTGATCACCATGAAGTCAGTGGCCGGCCTAGGGGGCTACCTGACTGCCGTCACCCTGGATTGGCCGCTCATCCTACTGGTCACTGGCGCAGCAGTCATCGGAGCACTGCTGGGATCACGGTTCACCAACCACATTCCGGAGACTGCTTTGCGCAAAGCCTTCGGGGTCTTTGTCCTGATCATGGGCGGGCTTGTACTCACCCTGGAACTCACCTAAACAGAAGGAACTTCATCATGACGGCTGTCCATGCCCTGAACCAGCACACCTTCGCCAGCAGCATCCACCAGGACGGCGTCGTCCTGGTGGACTTTTGGGCCGAGTGGTGCCGCCCGTGCCGCGCCTTCGCCCCGGTCTTCGAAGGTGCCGCTGCCGAACATCCTGAGATCATGTTCGCCTCGGTGGACACCGAGGCCGAACCTGCCCTGGCCTCAGCTGCGAAGATCACCTCAGTACCTACACTGATGGCGTTCCGCGACGGCGTGTTGGTGTACTCACGGCCCGGCGCTCTGGCCCCGGCTGGTCTCCACGAACTTATCGAGTCCATCAAAGCCCTCGATATGAACGAAGTCCGGACCCAGCTCGCTTCCGGCTGACCCCGCCCTGCAGAATCATGGGACTATCATTCGTCGTATCCTCATTCTCTGATCCAAGGCACCGGAAGGACCCACATGCGTAACGCAGACGCGGAGACTCAGCGCAAGATCCTTAACAGGCTCAAACGTGCCCGAGGTCAGCTGGACTCGGTCATCAATTCGGTGGAGAACAACGGCTCATGCCGCGAGGTCGTCACCCAGTTGGCCGCGGTCTCCACAGCTCTTGATCGTGCTGGCTTCATGATCATCTCCGGCGCCATGCAGTACTGCATCACAGACCCAAAATCGGCAGCCGAAGACGAAGACGGCCTCACCGTGGAGGAACTCGAGAAACTCTTCCTCACCCTCTCATGACACAAACCGGTCCAAGCCTTGAAGGGAACGCATTTCATTGAAACCGCTCAATGATAGTGCTGATAGCAGCTGAGAGTCCTGAGGCAGGGTCCCACACCGCTTCGTAGAAGATTTCTACGTCCAATCCGGCGTCGGTCACGCGGCGCGGCGTTGCATTGCTGACACGGGATGCGGGCAGCAAGGCGGCCCCGAGTCCGAGCGTGGACCATTCTTCCAGCAATTGATAGCTCATGGCCTGTCCGGGATACATTCGCATCGGTAGGCCGCGGCTTGCGAAGAGGTCTTTGGTGAAGGTGGTCAGTCCGCAAGCGTCGGATACAAGGATTGAACCGTACTGGGTGTTGTTCCGTCCTACCCGTTCAAGGAGGATTGAACTATGACCACCCACCAGAAGCCTTACCCTGCTGAGTTCCGGGACCGGGCGCTGCGGATGATGGAAGACCACCGCCGCATCGAGAATTCATCAATTTGGGGTGCTGCCCAGGCGGTCGGTGAGAAGCTTGGCGTCTCTGCCCACACGCTGAATAACTGGTTCAAACAAGCCCGTCGTGATGCCGGTGAGGCAGCTGGGATGAGCACCGATGAGATCGAGGAGCTGCGCCGGTTGCGCAGAGAAAACAAGGAACTCAAGCGTGCTAACGAGATTCTGAAGTCTGCTTCAGCGTTTTTCGCCAAGGAGCTCGACCGTCCCACGACGAGATGATCCAAACACTTCATCCGCGTAACCATGGAATTCCTCCGCGACATCCAGGACCTCTACATGCACGCCCAAGACGAAGTCCGACGCCGCCTCAACCAAGCCATCTTCACCCGCATCTTCATCCGAGAAGACGAAGTAGTCGACGTCGAGATCGCCGAGCCGTTCAAGGACCTACTCGCTGCTCAGAGCGCCTACAACAGCTGGCGCGGCACTCAGGCCAAGACCCAACACCAAGACAACCGGCCACAGCCGAAGATCTACCTCCAGCACGAAACAGAAAAGGGAGCCTCCAACCGGGCAGGCTCCCTCTTCGTTCAACTGCTCTCAGCCAACTCGCCTGCTAATGCAGACCTATTGGTTCGTGTTAGTTCGAACACGTACCATCTGGTGCGCGAGGCGGGACTTGAACCCGCACGTCAAAGACACTGGAACCTAAATCCAGCGCGTCTACCAATTCCGCCACTCGCGCGAACTGGCCCTCTGCGGGGCCTCGCCCCGGCAGTGCCAGCGCACTATTCTACAGCGCTCACCAGGTGCCCGTGATTCCGAGGTCTCCAGGCACTAGAAAATTCGATGCAACTTATCGGGCCCGGGCTGCGACTCATGGCTGTCCACACGATGTGGCCACACAGGCGGCATCGGCATCGAGTTATGAATCGGAGACCGTGATGAGCGCAATCACCACACGCCCCGCCCCGAAACTGATGGCCGCCCTGTCCATTGTCGGACTGGTGGCACTGACTGCCTGCGACGACTCACCGGAGACCCCAGGCGAACACCTCGATGAGGTCCTGGAGAACTCCGATGAGGCCGTCGACGCCATTATTGACGACATCAACAACGGCTAAGCCCTGGTCCGAGCTGCGGGAGAGGGGGTTATGCGCCCAGCTTGTCCCGCAGCCGGGCCACATGCCCGGTGGCCTTCACGTTGTACTGGGCCAGCTCCACAGTGCCGTCCTCGCCGACCACAACGGTGGAGCGAATCAGCCCCTCGTAGACCTTGCCGTAGTTCTTCTTCTCGCCCCAGGCGCCGTAGCTCTCAGCCACTGCATGATCCTCATCCGAGAGCAGCGGGAAAGTCAGGCCCTGATTATCGGTGAACTTCTCCAGGGCCGAGACCGGATCAGGGGAGATGCCCAGAACCTGGTAGCCGGCAGCCTGCAGCGAATCCAGCGAATCGCGGAAATCGCAGGCCTGAGTGGTGCAGCCGGGAGTTGAGGCCTTGGGGTAGAAGTAGACGATCACCTTGGACTTGCCCCGGAAATCAGCCAGCGAGACAGTGCTGCCGTCATGAGCGGTGAGGGTGAAATCGGGGGCTGTCTGACCTGGTTCCAGACGGTTGGTCATAGTGAAGACTCCTGAAGTATCGCGAGAGTAAATTCGGTACCCCGCCACTTTATCTGCGCGTGATCTATGACCCCTAGACTGTGACCGTGGTCATCCAAACAGAGCGCGGTCAGGCCGAGGAGCAGATCGTTGCTGCCCTGCGTGCCGTCTTCGACGCCTCCGTGATGAACTTCGGCTCATACAACCTGCTCTTTGCCACCAATGAACCCGGCGCCCAGCCGGGTGAAACAGTGGGGGAGGGCAGCCTGTCAGAGGGCCCCTCCGCACAGGAAGAAGTTCAACAGGCCACTCATCTGTTGGTGGGATATCGCCGGGAACCTGCCGAAATGGTCCTCTGCCCGGTGGACCTCAATACTGTGCTGCCGCCAAACAACGACGACGACGCAGTCGCGCCCAAGGTTCCGGTGCTGGTGAATATGACCAATCTGGCCGGCATGGCCGCTCAGGGGTCATCAGTTGAGATTGCGCTGTCCACCGGCCGCCGGGTGAAGCTGGATATCCAGCCGGAGGTGGTGTTTGAGCAGACACCCCAGACCCCGTTGCATCAGGGGCTGGATGTGGAAGATTTCTACAGTTTCTTAGATCACTTCATGGATACTGTAGAACGATAAAGCAGTTGAAAGTGGGCCGCCCGGGACTCGAACCCGGAACCTGCAGATTAAGAGTCTGATGCTCTGCCAGTTGAGCTAGCGGCCCTTGGTAAATCACTGCGATCTGTGCCCTCAGAACTCTCAGGGCAACGACAGAAAAGCCTAACAGCACTTCTGCCTAGCTGCCAAATCGAAATGACTGTGACCTTCGCCCTACTGGGGCGAGGGCGTCGTCGTTCTCTATTAAAGACCACCGCGCAGGGTGCCGAAAAGCCCGAAAATACTCAGTCGGCAGGGGTTCCTGCTGGGGGAGTGTTTAGCGGATAATAGGTGGGATTCGCGATCATCGGCTTCGGCACGGTATTGTGTACCGGTTCATGCGTACGCCTGCCCGCAGGTGTTAGCAGGATCAGATACCTCCGGGGTGTAGTTCAGTTTGGTAGAGCGCCTGCTTTGGGAGCAGGAGGTCGCAGGTTCAAATCCTGTCGCCCCGACAGTGTCAGATGGCCGTATTCAAAAACGAGCAGTATCAGGAGCCCATACGTGGTCAAGAGCACCGTCGAAGAACTGAACCCGACTCGAGTAAAGCTCACTGTCGAGGTGTCCAGCGAGGAACTCGAGCCCAAGATCAAGGCGGCATATAAGTCCATCGCCAACCAGGTTCAGATCCCCGGCTTCCGTAAGGGCAAGGTCCCCGCGCCGATCATCGACCAGCGGTTCGGCCGCGAAGCCGTGATCCAGCAGGCCATCAACGACGGACTCCAGGAGTTCTACCAGCTGGGTCTGGCAGAGGCTGAGATCAGCCCGCTGTCCCGCCCCGAGGTTGAGGTCGAGGAGATCCCCGACACCAAGACCAACGAAGGTGTCCTGAAGTTCTCCGGCGAGCTGGACATCAAGCCCACCGTTGAGCTGCCCGACTACTCCGGCCTTGAGGTCGAGATCGGTGTGCACGAGGCCGACGACGCCGCCGTGCAGGAGGAGCTGGACGCCCTGCGCTCCCGCTTCGGCACCCTCAAGGAGGTCGAGCGCCCCGCCGCCAACGATGACTTCGTCACCATTGACCTCGTCGCCACCATTGACGAGGACGAGGTCGACAACGCCACCGGCCTGAGCTACCAGGTCGGCGCAGGCACCATGCTCGACGGTCTGGACGAGGCACTTGAAGGCCTCTCCGCAGGTGAGGACGCCACCTTCAACACCACCCTGGCCGGCGGCGAGCACTCCGGCGAAGAGGCCACGGTAAAGGTCACCCTCACCGCGGTGAAGGAGCGCGAGCTGCCCGAGGCAGACGATGACTTCGCTCAGATGGCCTCCGAGTTCGACACCATCGAGGAGCTCAAGGATGACCTCCGGGAGAAGGCTGAGGCCGGCCTCCTGGAGAAGCAGGGCGTTGAGGCCCGCGACAAGGTCCTGGAGAAGCTGATGGGTCTGGTCGAGGTCCCGGTTCCTGAGTCCGTGGTCGAAGAGCAGATCGAGCAGCACTTCACCTCCCAGGGCCACCAGGCCGGCGACTCCCACGACACTGAGGAACACCGCGCCGAGATCCGCGAGCAGACCAAAGAGGCCTTCCGCAACGAGATCGTCCTGGACCTCATCGCTGAGAAGGAAGAAGTCAGCGTTGAGCAGGCCGAGATCATCGAGTACATCGTCGCCACTGCCCAGCAGTACGGCATGGAGCCCAACCAGTTCGCCCAGATGCTGGACCAGGCCGGCCAGGTGCCCATGATCATGGGCGAGGTCCGCCGTCGCAAGGCTCTGGCCAAGGTTCTGGAGCTGGCCACCGTCAAGGACACCGAGGGCAACGAGGTTGACCTCACCGATTTCGTCACCCCGCCCTCCGAGGGTGAGGAAGACGGCGACGCCGAGGCTCCTGAGTCCGCTGACCTCCCGGCAGAGGCCGAGGAGACTGCCGATGAGGCCGAGGAAAACTCCGAGACCAAGTAAGCAGGTCTTAGCGCAGAGAACCCCGTTCATCCCTGATGGACGGGGTTCTGGCATTAACAGAGTCATGAGCCATGAGCGAAGCGAGGTGGCGACTTCAGGTGTGAAGCTCGGCAAAGCCTTGCCGAGCGAGAGCGGCCGCGACATGTGCGCGGCCGCGGGAGGACTCTGCCCCCCGCGAACAGTGGGCCAGCCGGCGCCCCGATGTCGGCTGTCTCCAGTAATGTCGTAGCAGACGAACCCGTCATAGACGTATGGAGGAACTGATGTCTGAGCAGCTGCCCACGGCCTCAAGCGTGGACCCGGCATCCCAGGAGAACTACATCTACAACCGGCTCCTCAAGGAGCGGATCATCTGGCTGGGCTCTGAGGTGCGTGACGATAACGCCAACACCATCTGCTCCCAGATGCTGCTGCTCTCCGCCGAGGACCCCGAGCGCGATATCTACCTGTACATCAACTCCCCGGGCGGTTCGGTCACCGCCGGCATGGCGATCTACGACACCATGCAGTTCATCCCCAATGACGTGGTCACCGTGGCCACCGGCTTGGCCGCTTCCATGGGGCAGTTCTTGCTCTCCTCCGGCACCCCGGGTAAGCGTTTCGCCACCCCGCACGCCCGCATCCTGATGCACCAGCCCTCCGGCGGCATCGGCGGTACTGAGTCCGATGTGCGCATCCAGGCCGACCTCATCCAGCAGATGAAGAAGGTCATGGCTGAGCTGACCGCCGAACAGACCGGGCAGTCGGTGGAGACCATCCTGGAGGACAACGCCCGCGATAAGTGGTTCACCGCAGAAGAGGGCCTGGAGTACGGCTTCTTCGACAAGATCGCCCAGCGCTCCTCGACCGTCTCCGGTGGCGGCGGAGTCTGAGGAAACGACGACGACGGCTTAGATTCAGCAGACTTTAGGAGCTTTTATGAACTTCGACCTCAATAAGACCCCGCAGGCCGTCCCGGCCGCCGGTGGTGTGGAGTCCCGCTACATCCTGCCCCAGTTCGAGGAGCGCACCCCCTACGGCTTCAAGCGTCAGGACCCCTACGCGAAGCTGTTCGAGGAGCGGATCGTCTTCCTGGGCTCCCAGGTTGATGACGCCTCCGCCGATGACATCATGGCCCAGCTGCTGGTGCTTGAGTCCATGGACTCCGAGCGGGACATCACCCTCTACATCAACTCCCCGGGTGGTTCCTTCACCGCGATGACCGCCATCTACGACACCATGCAGTACATCCGCCCGCATGTGCAGACTGTCTGCCTGGGTCAGGCTGCCTCCGCAGCCGCGGTCCTGCTGGCTGCCGGCACACCCGGTAAGCGCTTCGCCCTGCCCAACGCCCGTGTGCTGATCCACCAGCCGGCAATGGGCGGCTCCCGTGGTACTGCCACCGATCTGGCCATTCAGGCAGACGAGATCCGCCGGATCCGTACTTGGATGGAAGAGGTGCTGGCCCAGCACACCGATAAGTCCGCCTCCCAGGTCAGCGAGGACATCGACCGGGACAAGTTCCTCTCCGCCGAGCAGTCGAAGGAATACGGCCTCGTCGACGAGGTCCTCTCCTCCCGCAAGCTTCCGGTGTGAGTTGGTACCTGGCCGTGTCCCCCGGGTGGCGTAGCCTTGGATAAGTCCTAAAGAAAGATCTCCACAGCACGAGGGGTGCCCGACTATGGCCCGTATTGGTGAGAGCACAGACCTGCTGAAGTGTTCCTTCTGCGGTAAGAGTCAAAAGCAGGTCCGTTATAAGCTCATCGCCGGCCCAGGTGTCTACATCTGTGACGAGTGCATCGAGCTGTGCAACGAGATCATCGACGAGTATCTCAACGAGGTCCAGGAGACCTCCGAGGTAGAGCTGCCCACCCCGCGGGAGATCTACCAGTACCTCGAGGAATACGTCGTCGGGCAGGATCAGGCCAAGCGCGCCCTCTCGGTGGCGGTGCACAACCACTACAAGCGGATCCAGGCCACCGGTTCGGCGGCCAAAACCGCCTCCCTGGAGAAGGGCCCCTACGACGACGTCGAAATCGGCAAGTCGAATATCCTCATGGTCGGTCCCACCGGCTCGGGTAAAACCTACCTCGCCCAGTCTCTGGCCCGGAAGCTGCAGGTGCCGTTCATCGTCGCCGATGCCACCAGTCTCACTGAGGCCGGCTATGTGGGTGAAGACGTCGAGAACATCCTGCTCAAACTCATCCAGGCCGCCGATGGGGATGTGAAGAAGGCCGAACAGGGCATCGTCTACATCGACGAGATCGACAAGATCTCCCGGAAATCGGAGAACCCCTCCATCACTCGGGATGTCTCCGGTGAAGGTGTCCAGCAGGCCCTGCTGAAGATCCTGGAGGGCACTACCGCATCGGTGGCACCCCAGGGCGGGCGCAAGCACCCGCAGCAGGAGTTCATCCAGATCGATACCTCCAATGTGCTGTTCATCGTCGCCGGTGCCTTCGCCGGACTCGAGGAGATCATCGAATCCCGCGCCGGTAAGAAGGGCCTCGGCTTCGGTGCTCCACTGAGCAGCATCACCCGCAATGAGGCCAGCTACGCCGATGTCGAACCTGAGGACCTCCACAAATTCGGACTCATCCCCGAGTTCATCGGACGCCTGCCCGTGGTCGCCACCGTTGAGGAGCTCGACGACGACGCCCTGCGGGAGATCCTCACCAAGCCTAAGAACGCGCTGCTGAAGCAGTACCAGAAGATCTTCAGCCTCGATGATGTGGAGCTCTTCTTCGAAGACGACGCCGTCGATGCTGTGGTCGAACAGGCCCAGGCTCGGGGAACCGGTGCCCGTGGTCTGCGCTCCATCCTGGAGAGCGTGCTCAACGGTGTGATGTTCGACCTGCCTGGCCGTGATGACATCGCCATCGTGACCATCACCGGTGACGTGGTCCGTGAAGGTGCCGAACCGCTGCTGACCACCCGCGCAGAGGCGAAGAAGCTGCGTAAGAAGTCCGCCTGAGGACCGCCACAGCGCTTTCGCCATGTAGTATTACAGACCTCAAGCAACATATGTGATTCACATCGCAGCATTGAGGAGGCAAGGTGGTGAAAGCGCGTGTGGCAGGCGCGGCCGTTACAGCAGCGGCGCTGCTGCTCACCGGCTGCGGGCAGGATGATGACACCCCGGTGCTCACCTGGTACATCAACCCAGACGATGGCGGCCAGGCGGCTTTGGCGCAGCAGTGCACCGAAGAGGCTGACGGGGCCTATCAGATTCAGACCTCTCTGCTGCCCAATGATGCCCCGGACCAGCGGGAACAGCTGGCCCGCCGGCTGGCAGCTGGAGACTCCTCCCTGGACATCATGAGCCTGGACCCGCCCTTCATCCCGGAACTCTCCGAACCAGGATTCCTCGCACCAGTCCCCGATGATGTCGCCGAGCGCACCACCGCGGACACCTTGGAAGGCGCCCTGGCAGGAGCCATGTGGGATGACGAATTGGTCACTGTGCCCTTCTGGGCCAATACGCAGATCCTCTGGTACCGGGAATCCGTGGCCGAGGAAGCCGGACTCGATATGGATCAGCCGGTGACCTGGGAGGAGATCATGGACGTCGCTGCCGAACAGGACAAGTATCTCGGAATCCAGGGAATTCGTGCAGAATCCATGACCGTCTGGGTCAATGCACTGATGGAATCCCAGGATGAGCCGGTGCTGGTTGACCCTTCAGCAGACGCTGAGGACCTCGAAACGAATTTCGACTCGCAGGCTGGCGAAGCGTCAGCGGAGATTCTGTCCCGCATCGGAGAGGAAGGCCTGGCCGGCCCCGGCATCGCATCGATGGACGAGAACCAGGCCATGCTGTTGTTCCAGGGCGACAACGGGTCCTTCATGGTCAATTGGCCCTTCATCTGGCCTGCCACCCTCGCGGCAGCCGAAGAGGGAACCGTCGATGCTGACCTGCCCGATGACATCGGGTGGGCACTGTATCCCCAAGTGGCTGAAGGCACAGAAGCCTCCGCGCCGCTGGGCGGGATCAACCTGGCGGTCGGGGCCGAATCTGACTATCCCGACTTGGCGTATGAAGCCATAGAATGCATCGTCACCCCGGAGAATCAGGCCGAATACTTCGTCACCAACGGAAACCCGCCGTCATCGGAGTCCGCTTTCGACGATGACCGTGTGGTCGACGAGTTCCCCATGGCCGACACCATCCGTGAGGCCCTGGACAGTTCCGCGCCGCGCCCGCAGACGCCCTACTACAACGAAATCTCCGAATCAGTTCAAGAGAACTTCACCCCGCTCTCCGGCGTCGACCCAGAGACCACACCGGCTCAGACCGATTCGTACATCATGGAAGTCCTGCGAGGGGAGCGCCTGCTGTGACCACCACTGCTGAAAACCCCGCCAACGCCGAGGACCGCCGCCGCCGGGACCGCAGGCCCGCCCGTCCGAAGAAGTCCGACCGCGCGAAGGCCGAGGCGCGGTTGGGATGGATGCTGGCCGGTCCGGCCTTCGTGGTCATGCTGGCGGTCACCGCCTATCCGATCGCCCAGGCGATCTTCGACTCGCTCTTCTCCTACCGCCTGACCGCTCCGGATGAACGCTCCTTCATCTTCCTAGACAATTATCTGCTGCTCTTCACCGACGGTACGTTCTGGCGCATCTTCGGAGTCACACTGCTGATCACCGTCATCACCGTCGCGGTTGAGCTGGTCTTGGGCTTCGGGTTAGCCATTGTGATGCACAAAGCTCTGAAGTCGCTGCGCGGGCTGCTGCGCACCTCGATCCTGGTGCCCTACGGCATCATCACCGTGGTCTCCGCCTTCGCCTGGTACTACATGTTCCATATCAACTCCGGGTTTGTGAACCAATGGTTCAGCTGGGTCCCGGGGATTGACAGTGACCTGGACTGGTTCGCGAACTTCTGGACTGCGATCACGGTGATCATGGCCTCCGAAATCTGGAAGACCACACCGTTCATCGCACTGCTGCTGCTGGCCGGACTCGCTCAGGTGCCCGACGAGCTGGTCGAGGCCGCCAGGGTTGACGGTGCGACCCGCTGGCAGCAGTACAGCCGAGTGATCATCCCCAATATGAAGGCCGCCATCATGGTGGCGCTGCTCTTCCGCGCGCTGGATGCCTTCCGCATCTTCGACAACGTGTTCATCATGACCGGCGGCGATGCCAACACCGAAGTGCTTGCACTGCTGGCCTACCGCCAGTCCATCTCGCGGCTGGAGATCGGCCTGGGCTCGGCGGTGTCGGTGGTGCTGTTCATCTCGGTGCTGCTGATGGTCTTTGTCGCCATCAAGCTCTTCAAGGTGGACCTGGCCTCCGGCACCGATGCATCCGGCGGCGGGAAAAAGAAGAAGGCTACTAGGAAGGAAGGGCAGAGCTGATGGCTGGCTCCAGCGGCCTGACCGGCCGGCAGAAACTTGGCTGGGCTGCGGTGTCAGTCGTAATTCTGGTCTATGCGCTCTTCCCCGTCGCAGCGATCTTCGCCAACAGCTTCAAGACCCAAGCGGACCTGGGCAACCCCACGTTTTGGCCCTCCAATTGGACCTGGGGCAACTACCAGGAAATTTTCGTCGGAGGCGCCCAGGAGCTCTTCCTGACTGCGCTGCGAAATTCCATCGGCATCACACTGATCGCTACATTCATCGCCGTGGTGCTGGCGACCCTGTGTGCCTACGCGATCGCCCGAATGGACTTCCCCGGCAAACGGTTCGTTCTCGGCACTGCGCTGGCCGTCTCTATCTTCCCGGTCATCTCGGTGGTCACCCCGCTGTTCAATCTCTGGCGCACCATCGGTCTCTACGACACCTGGCTGGGTCTGATCATCCCGTACCTGTCCCTGACGCTGCCGATCTCGATCTGGACGCTCTCGGCGTTCTTCCGGCAGATCCCTTGGGAGCTGGAGCAGGCGGCCCAGGTCGACGGAGCCACCCAGTGGCAGGCCTTCCGCAAAGCGATCGTGCCGCTGGCGGCCCCTGGAGTGTTCACCACCGCGATCATCGCCTTCTTCATCGCCTGGAATGACTTCGTCTACGGCATTTCGCTGACCTCCACCGAAGCAGCGCGTCCAGTTCCGGCGGCTTTGGCGTTCTTCACCGGCGCCAGTCAGTTCGAAGAACCCACCGGCGCCATCTCAGCTGCGGCGATCGTGGTGACCATTCCGGTAGTGCTGCTGGTGCTGCTCTTCCAGCGTCAGATCGTCTCCGGCCTGACCCAGGGCGCGGTCAAGGGCTAGGAAACAATGGCAGACTTCATCCTCGGGTAGAGAAGGAGATCCTCATGGCGTCCATCACGCTGAAGAACATCGTCAAGAAGTACGGAGACGGCTACCCAGCGGTCAATGACGTTTCCATCGATATCGACGACGGCGAATTCGTCATCCTCGTCGGGCCCTCCGGCTGCGGTAAGTCCACCCTGTTGCGGATGATCGTGGGGCTTGAGGACATCACCGACGGTGAACTGCTCATCGGCGGGGAACGGGTCAACGAGAAAGCACCCCGGGACCGCAACCTCGCCATGGTCTTCCAGAACTACGCCCTCTACCCGCATCTGACGGTCTTCGAGAACATCGCCTTCCCGATGCGTCTGGCCAAGGGCCAGTTCAGCGAGGATGAGGTCAAGGAGAAGGTCAACCAGGCAGCGAAGTTGCTGGAACTGACCGAGCATCTCGAGCGGAAACCAGGCAACCTCTCCGGTGGTCAGCGTCAGCGTGTGGCCATGGGTCGGGCGATCGTGCGAGACGCCAATGCGTTCCTCTTCGACGAGCCGCTGTCCAACCTCGATGCCAAACTCCGTGGTCAGATGCGCGCCGAGATCTCCCGGCTGCAGCGCAGCCTCAACACCACCAGCGTCTATGTCACCCATGATCAGACCGAGGCGATGACCCTCGGTGACCGGGTGGCGGTGCTGAAGAAGGGCGTGCTGCAGCAGATCGCCTCACCCCGGGAGCTCTATGAGCAGCCGGCGAATCTCTTCGTGGCAGGATTCATCGGTGCACCCTCGATGAACTTCCTGCCCGGGACTGTGGAGACCAACAGTGCTGGAAACCCCTGCCTGAGCACCCCGCTGGGTGAGATCGAACTGCCTGAGCATCTGGCAGCTGCCGGCAAGGACAAAGAGATCGTGCTGGCCGGAATCCGGCCTGAGTTTTTCGAGGAGGCCTCTCAGGTGGAGGAGCGCCGGCGCGGTCACGGATCGGTCATCAGCGCCGAGCTCTCGCATGTCGAATGGTTGGGTAACGAGCAGTACGGCTACATCGGCTACGAGAACGACCCCCGAGTGGTCGAGACCCTGCAGCGGCTGGCCGAGGATATGGACTCCGATGACCTGCGCACACAGCTGGTCGTCGCATTGGATGCGATGTCCCGGGTCCGCGGTGGCGACACTATCGACCTATGGGTAGAGACTCGACGGATCCACCTCTTCGACCCCGCCACTGGTGAGAACCTCACCCGAGACGCAGAAGCCGGTGCAGAGCTGACCCGCCTGGCGGCCGAGGATCGCAAACGCGACCGCGAACGCCAGGCGAGCCGAGACTAGGCTGAGGGCGGGCTGGCAGCCTTGCCCCTCCTCTACTCCCAGCGGAAGAGGACAGCAGCTACTCCTGCGCCCACAACCGCTGAGCCGCCGAGCACCACCCAGTTCTGCGCCTCCACTGTCTCGCCGACCCACGCGGCTTGGAAAGCCTCCACCGCAGCGCCGAACGGCAGCCAGGCGCCAATAGTCTGCAATGTATCCGGAAGATTGTCGGCTGGACCGAACATGCCGCCCAGGGCGGCGATGCCGAAGAACGCGACCAGCCCGATGGCTACCGAAGAGTTCGGCGTGGGGGCAACTGAAGCCACGATCATGCCTAGCCCGTACATCGCTGCGCAGGTAGCCAGCAGCACAGCAAGTGCAACCCATAAAGACAGCGGCAGGTCAGCGCCAAAGAAGAGCAGAGCCACCGCGAAAGCCAGACCAATGCCCAGAATGACCTGGATGAAACTGACCACCATCTGGGCAATCAGTACCATGGCTGGAGAGGCTGGGGTAACAGCCAGTCGCCGCAGAAGTTTCGTCTTGCGGTAGGTGGCCAGGAAACTGGGCATATTGATCACAGCAATGGTGGCCACCACCATGGAAATCACCACCGGCAGTGCGTAATAGGAGAAAACCGTAACGCCTTCTGCCAGCTCCTGGTCCATCTCATCGATAGATATTCCCTGCATCACCAGAATCAGCAGCGGCAGACCGAGGGGAACAATGAGGCCGGCATAGTCCCGGATCACCATCTTGGCCTCAGCCTGAATCAGCCGGAGCCAGGCCTTGAGACCGGGTTTACGGACTTTAACTGTTACAGCGGACATGATTAGGCGTCCTCCTCTTCGTCGTCGTGAACGTCTTTGCCGGTCAGCGCGACGAAAGCATCCTCCAGAGTCGCCGACTGAGTCTGTTCCTTGAGCTGATGCGGACTGCCCTGAGCAATGACCCGACCCTCGTCGATCAGTGCGACCCGGTTGCAGAGCCGTTCGACCTCATCCATGGCGTGACTGACCAGGATCACGGTCTGGTCACTGAGCGACTCAATAGTTGACCACACCCGCCGCCGGGCTTTGGGGTCCAGCCCGGTAGTGAGTTCATCGAGAATCACCACCCTGGGTTGGCCGATAAGGGCCAACGCAATGGACAGCCGCTGCATCTGGCCGCCGGAGAGATTGTCAAATTTTGTTCTGGCCTTATCGGTCAGCTGCACCATGGACAGGGCGCGATCGGTCTCCAGGGGGTTGGGGTAGAAACTGCGGTAGAGATTCACCAGTTCCCGCACGGTCAGAGAACCATGCAGGTAGGCCTGCTGCAGCTGCACCCCCAGAATCTGCCGGACCTTGGCCCGGTCGGTGAAAGGATCAAGGCCTAGGATCCGCACTGATCCCTCTGAGGGTTGGCGAAGTCCGGCGATCATCTCGACTGTAGTGGTCTTACCAGCGCCATTGGTGCCCAGGATGCCGAAAGTCTCACCTCGGCCGATCTGCAGGCTGATTCCGTCGACTGCTGTTTTATGCTTATACCGCTTGACCAGATGCTGGGCATCGATGGCCAGAGGCGTGTTCTGTTCTAACTGTTCTGTCATGTCATTTAGCTTTCCGGCTAAGGCGGGCGCGCACCCCTGCCTGCGGTCATCACCTCGGCCATGACTTTCGGCACCCCTGCAGTCGCGGGACCTTCAGTAGGCTGAACATCTATGGAGCAGCACCAAGCCCCACCAGCGGGGAAGCAGAAGGGAATCGGACAACGCCGGTTCGCCGAGCAGTATGCAGGCGTTGCGATCCTGGTCCTCTGCCTGGGATTGGGAGCCGTGCTCTTCTTCGCCGGCACTGAGACCCTTATCCCGGGGCCTGTGTGGCTTACCCTGCTGGTGGTCAGCGTGGGCGGCCTCCTGATCGCCGGAGACTCCAGCAGGCCCCGCCCGTGGGCCTTGGCTGCCTACTGGACCTCAGTGGCCTCCTCCTGGGTCTTGATCGCCAGCCTCCCACCACAGAACTTCGGCATGATGGTGGTACTGCTGGTGGTCATCGCTGCAGTAGGCAGTTACGTCGTGCCGTTATGGGCTGCTTGGGTAGTGGTCGCCTTGAATATGGCCGTGGTGCTGAGCATTTTCCTGGTCCACGGTGCCCCGCTGGCGGATACGAGCGTCTGGGTGGTCTTCTACACGATCATCCATATCGCCGGGGTTCTGAGCACCTACGCCCTGTACCGGGAGTCGCTGCTGCGGGCTGAGTTGGAGGAGAAGAACCTCGAACTGGAGGCAGCCGGAGTGCTGCTGGAGAACTCTGCGGCCACGGCTGAGCGGCTGCGAATCTCCCGGGAGTTACATGATGCGGTGGGCCATCAGCTCACCGTGCTCAATCTCGAGCTGGAAGCGGCTAAGCACCGGGTCAAGGGCGATCAGGCCGAGCCCCATGTGGAACGGGCCGCGGCAGTGGCCAAAGGACTGTTGGCCGATGTGCGCACAACTGTGGGAGAGCTGCGCGAATCTGACCCCGGCGACATTCAGGCAAGCCTCGAGCGACTCGGTGCGGCTGTGCCCTCCCTGGAGATCCACATTGAGGTCGACCCCGAGGTCACCGTGGATGAGCAACAGGCAGCAGCGCTGGTCAGAGCCGCCCAGGAGATCATCACCAATGCAGTCAAACACTCCGAGGCCCAGGAGGTTTCGCTGACCCTGAACCGCCAGGAGGAGGCCGCCGTCCTCACCGGCACTAATGACGGGTTGGCACCGAAATCCATCACCCTCGGCCATGGGCTGACCGGCCTTCGCGAACGCGTAGAACTGCTGGGTGGAGAGTTGAAAGTCACCAGTCATCCCATATTCACCGTCGAAGTGAAGCTGCCGGTGGGGGAGCGGGCATGAGCCAAGAGCAGCAGCCGACAGTACGGGTGATGGTCGTCGACGACCAGACCCTGGTACGCCACGGCATTCGGACCCTCTTGGAACTGGGCGGGATCACCGTGGCAGCTGAAGCCGGCGACGGCGCCGAAGCTCTTGAAGTGCTCAAACAGCTCTCAGAGCCAGAAACCAGACCCGAGGTCGTCCTCCTTGACCTGCGGATGCCCCGGTATGACGGGCTGTGGTTCCTGAAACAGGCGCAGGAAGCAGAGATCGAGATTCCGGTGCTGGTGCTGACAACTTTCGACGACGACACCCTCGTCCTCGATGCACTCAGGGCCGGGGCCAGGGGGTACCTCCTCAAAGATGTCACAGTCGAACAGCTTGCCGAGGCGGTTCACGCGCTCGCAGCTGGAGGAACCTTGATCGCCCCATCGATCACAGACCGGTTGGTCAGAGCCATCAAAACTGCTCCGCCACCGGCGGGAGCAGCCGGAGCTGCGGTGGAACCCCTCAGCGAACGCGAAACCGAGGTGCTCCGGCTGGTTGCCGAGGGTTACTCCAATCGACAGATCGCCGAACTGGTTCACCTCGCCGAGGGCACGGTGAAGAACCACATCTCAACAATCCTGGTGAAACTCGGCGCCAGGGACCGCACAAATGCGGTTCTACGGGCGATTCGCGAAGGAATGCTGGGTTAGAAGACCACATCGGGGGCCTACGGATGCTAAGTTGGCTTGCGGTAATAATTTCTTCTGCGTAGAGACACGAGGAGCCCGTAGCATGAGCAACGTTCCCGCCGAGCTGAAGTACAGCGCCGAGCACGAATGGATCGCCACCGCAGACAGTGACTCCGTGGTGCGCATCGGTATCACCGATTTCGCTCAGGACGCGCTCGGCGAAGTGGTCTACGTAGAGCACCCCGAGGTGGGCGCTACAGTCTCCGCCGGCGATGTCGTCGGTGAGGTGGAGTCGACCAAATCTGTCTCTGATATCTACGCCCCGGTCTCCGGTGAGATCGTCAAGGTCAACGAGGCCCTGGACGATGAGCCTCAGACGATCAACTCCGATCCCTACGGCGCGGGCTGGCTCTTTGAGGTCAAACTGGCCGAGGACTCCGGGCTCGACGCACTGCTCAGTGCAGAGGATTACACCAAACAGGTGGGCTGAAAGCCAGGTTTTGTTATAGGGTTGTTATCCTATGACCGTAGGCCTATGTGCCGAGAGGAGGCAGTGATGTCGCAGCAAAACGACCAGGACAATGATCCCGCGCCCGAGAGTGCTGAGGAGACTACCTCCATTGCCCTGCCCCCGGCGCAGACCGGCCCCAACGAGACAATTCTCTCGGAGCAGGACACTGCCGCTATCAGTGCACTGCCGAAGAACTCCGCTCTGCTGATTGCCCATACCGGAGCCAATCAGGGAGCCCGCTTCCTGATCGACAAGGACCACACCACAGTGGGCCGACACCCCGAGGCAGATATCTTCCTCGACGATGTCACCGTCTCCCGCCGGCATGTCACGATCAACCGGGCCGGTGAGGACAGCTTCGAACTGGTGGACCTCGGCAGCCTCAATGGCACCTATGTCAACCATGACCGGGTGGACAAGCTGATGCTCAACACCGGGGACGAACTGCAGATCGGCAAATTCCGGCTGACCTTCTACACCGGTAGCAAATAACACCGCCGAAGGCCAAATCACCGCACGTCCGGACCCAGCACGCTATCCTGGGGCTGACTTCTTTCCTTCCCCTGAAACCTGAAAGAGGATGCGCCCGTGAGTGCAACACCAGCCCGTCAGCCCAAAGAGGGTGACAACTCATCAGCCAGTTCCGCCAATTCCCATGTCTTCACGATCTCTGAAGTTCTGCGTGAACTTCAGAACGAATTCCCGGATCTCTCGGCCTCCAAGCTGCGGTTCCTCGAAGAGCGCGACCTCGTCAAACCCGCCCGTACCCAGTCGGGCTACCGCAAATACTCTGCGGCCGATGTCGAGCGGCTCCGCTTCATCCTGGCTCTCCAGCGTGACCGGTACATGCCGCTGGATGTCATCAAACAGACCATGGACGCCATTGACGCCGGAGAGAAGCCTGAGTCGCTGCCGGAGTCAGCACCAGTGGGTCCCCGGGAGGTGACCAATGAGCTCGCCGCCCAGATCACCGGACGAAGCCGGCCGATGAGCCGCAAGGAGCTTCGAGCGCTCTCAGGGGCCACCCGCGGGATGCTCGACACGCTCGAGAAGTTCCGCATCATCTCTGCCGATGCCCAAGGCAATTACAGCCACCACGATCTCAAAGCGGTTAAAGCTGTGCGCGTTCTGGCCCGCTATGGACTGGAACCGAAGCACCTGGCAACACTGCGTCGCTCGGCTGATGCCGAACTCGATCTCATCGCCCGGGCGATGGCCCCGCATGCTGCACGCAAGGACGCCGCAGCCCGCGCCCGGGTCGCAGAATCTTCCAAAGAGATGCTCCAGTGCCTGAAGGATCTGCGGGCATCCATCATGGACTCCGCGGTCGAAAAGATCGACAAGCGGTAAAACCTTGCATAGGCAGCATTGCCGCCCGGGGCATACACTGGTGGCATGGACGATGCGCAGGTTCCACTCGAGGTAGTCGGCGTCAGAGTCGAACTGCCCAGCAACCAGCCTGTGCTCATTCTCCGCGGCGTGGATGCTGAAACCGAAGGTCTCCATGTGGCCGTGGTGGTAGGACCAGCAGAGGCCGCAGCAGTCGCCAGGGCGCTTCAGGGGGAAGTCCCGCCCCGGCCGATGACCCATGATCTGCTCACCAGCGTGTTGGAAACTCTGGGTCAAGGAGTAGAAGCCGTAGAAGTCCGGCTCCTAGATGCCAGCACCTATGCCGGCACCATTCATCTGAACAACGGCAAACAGATTGACGCCCGGGCCTCGGATGCCATCGCAGTGGCAGTGCGAGCCCACTGCGAAGTCACTATGAAAGCCGAAACTCTCCGTGCAGTCTCGGTGACTCCTCGCTATCGATCCACCGAATCAGCGGGGGAGGGGCGCTCCGAATCGACCCCGGGAGCCAGTCCAGAGGCAGCTACCGTTACGCAGAAGGGGCCGATCTCCGAGGATGAGATCCGTGAGTTCCAAAAATTCCTCTCCGATGCCGGTCCGGAGGACTTCGACCGTTCATGATCCAACCCCCAATTGGCACCCGGAACATGCGACGCGCAGCGGGCCTACCACACCAGCAGCGGCCGACGCCGCTAGACTGGAGCGCAGAATTGCTCGATGACCGCCCAGGAAAGGTGACCTGAGTGAAGGACCAACGCGCCGACTCGGCCCCGCGTACTCATCTGCGCACAGCCGCTCAGGAGCCCCTGTTCACCGACGGGATGTCAGACCTCAACGAGGAGCTCGGCTACCGCGGCCCCACCGCCTGCTCGGCAGCGGGGATCACCTACCGACAGCTCGACTACTGGGCGCGCACAAAGCTCGTGGAGCCCTCCCTGCGCAATGCCTCAGGCTCCGGCTCCGCCCGGCTTTACTCTTTCCGCGACATCCTGGTGCTCAAAGTCGTCAAACGGCTCCTGGACACAGGAGTCTCCCTGCAGCAGATCCGCAGTGCGATCGAACACCTCCGCGAACGTGGTGTGCAGGACCTGGCCGAGATCACGCTGATGTCTGATGGCGCATCCGTCTATGAGTGCACCTCCCATGATGAGGTCATTGACCTCGTCCAGGGCGGGCAGGGCGTCTTCGGTATTGCCGTGGGTCGTGTCTGGCGCGAAGTCGAAGGAAGCCTCGCAGAGCTTCCTCGGGAGCGAAGCACCGAGCCGGCCACCGGTCAGAAGGCCGAGTCCAGCCAGCCCGAGATCGCCGAATTCGCAGAGATGGACGAACTGGCCCAGATGCGGGCACGCCGCCAGCAGGCCTCCTAAGACTGAAAAACCCCCGCCCCAGAGGGGCAGGGGGATCAGGTTAGGTTTCTATTTCTTCAGCTTCTTGGCCGGCACCAGCTGCTTGAGCAGCTCATCGAAGCTCTTGGCCATATCCTTGACCGGATCACCAGGCCACTGGTGGACCGGGTATGCCGCGCCCTGAATCTGCTGCCAATGCGGGTTTTCCTCCAGTACAGGAAGCATCAGCTTGTCCTGGTAGAGGCGCTCCATCTCCAGCAGACGGTACTCATGCTCAGCAGAATCAGCACGGGCGCGGTTGACCACAACACCAGCCTGAGTCAGCTGAGGGGCGAATTCATTGGAGAACATCCGGATCGCACGCATGGTCCGCTCGGTGCCGGCAACGGAGAAGAGGCTCGGCTCGGCAACCAGCAGTACCTGATGCGAGGCAGCCCAGGCGATACGTGTCAGCCCGGACAGGGAGGGCGGGCAGTCCACCAGCACCAGCTCGTAGCCGCTGAGGCCCTCCAGAAGAGTCTTGAGTCGTTTCATATCCCGCGGCCGGATATCCGGGCGGTCGAATGCAGCAGAGAGTGCAGAGCCGACGACGACGTCGAGCGTTGCAGTTTTCTTCTGCTCATCATCCAACAGATCCAGCCAGCCGGAGGGCACCGCATGCTCAGCGACATTCGCCTTGCGGGCTTCCTTCAACAGCTGGCCAGCCTCCCGGCCTGCCCCTCGGGACACATTGAGGCCAGTGGTGGCATCGGCATGCGGGTCCAGGTCGATCACCAAGGTCTTGACGCCGCTGTTCAGAGCCGCGGAGGCCAGACCCATGGTGACCGAGGTCTTCCCGACCCCGCCTTTCAAGCTGGACACGCTGAGAATTTGCACCTCTCCATCCTATGACGGAAACGGCCCCCACAGGATGACCTGTGAGGGCACGTCGCTGGTGATTAATCCTCAGCTGAAATCAGGAGATCTTCATCTCGCCCATCTCTTCCCAATCATCACCCTCGATCTGGCGGGAGATGATCTTCGGAGTCGAGACCAGGGCCTGAGCCATCGGGCCATCAGCAGAGGTGGCCTTCTTGAAGTGATCGGAGTTCACATGGGGCTCGGCGCCGTCGTCGTCGAAGGCCTCGACGAGCACGTACTCGTTGGGGTTCTCCACGCTGCGGGACCACTCGAACCACTTGTTCTTGGGTTCAGCCCGGGTGGCCTCGGTGAACTCCCGGGTGATCTCGGGCCACTGATCGGCCAGCTCTGGCTTCACATTGAACTTCACCACAATCAAAATCATGTTCTGGGTCCTTTCCATGCGGTTGGAGAGTTGGGGGCTGCACCATCCAGTCTTGCTGATGAGGACACTGCCACTCTACGGGGCTTCTCATCCGGCGAGAATGAACGATTCAGGCCACCGCTACCGTGTGTCCGGAACGCAGGTAGCGGGAACACTGACCAGCATATTCGCGCAGCACCGTCTCGACCTGCCGTTGGCGCCCTGCAGCCTCAGATGTGGGAAGGCTCACCGCGATCGACCCGATCTGGACTCCGCTGCCGTTGCGGACCGGAACTGCCGCGCAGGTCTTCTCAGGGAGGAATTCCTCATGCTCCCAAGCGATCCCACAGGTGGCTACTTCCTGCAGGTGTGTATCCAACTGAACAGGATCCACCACAGTATTCGGAGTCAGCATGGGCATCCCTCGGGCCCCAAGATAGGCAGAACGCTGATCCGGAAGCATTCCTGCCAGCAGGATCTTGCCGAAGGCAGTGGCATGGGCGGCCTCATGGAAGCCGAATCGCAGCGGCTGCAGCCGAGGGTGTGCCAGGCAGTCCGAGAGGTGAGTGAGCACGATATCCGAGCCCCGGTAGACAGCGAAATAAGCCGCCGCCTGCAGTTTTTTATGCACCTGATCGGTGGCCTGGCGGATTGCTGAGGGAGCCACCAAACGCTGGCGGAAGGATAGGCCCAGATCAAAACATTTCGGACCCAGTTCGAAGCGGCGCTCTTCCTTCAGGTGCACCAGATATCCGTGCTCCACCAGTTCCTGCAGCAATCGATAGACACTGGCTAAGGGAATCTCCAGCCGATGTGCCACCTCTTTCGCGCTGGCGCTGCCCGAGGCAGCAACGGCCTCCAGCACCGAAAATGTCCGCTGAATCACTGCAATCGAGGACACAAGCCTCAGCTCCTCTTCTGGTTTCTCATGTGGCGAGAACATCTCTGGTGGTAAGTGTTGCAGATCACATAACTTCAGGGAACCGGCACAGTGCGTGAGATCAGCAGTTAGGAAGCAGCATGGTTTTTCCCGCCAAATACCCCTCGCTCAACGCCATGGAGATGACGGAGGAGGCTCGTCAGACACTGATTCGAGTCGTCCGCGTGGCCTTCCCCCATGAGTGTGTCCCCGATGGGCCATATGAGCGCACCGCGGACAAGATCCTCACCGAGGCCCAGAACGAGACGTGGTTCCGAGTGGCCCTGACCCAAGGACTGCTCTCCCTGAACCAACTGGCTGGCGGGGATTTCCAAGACCTCGACGACGAGGCTGCACTCCGAGTGCTGCGCCGAGTGGAAGGAACTGAATTCTTCGGATTCGTCCGCCGCACGACGGTGCTGAACCTTTACGACGATGACGAAGTCTGGGCTGCACTCGGCTACGAGGGAGCTTCCTTTGACCAGGGCGGGTATATCAACCGCGGTTTCAATGACCTCGACTGGCTGCCCGATCCCCGTATCGACTATCCCGAGGGTGAGCAGCTCCCCGAGATTGCCCCCGGTGCGCTGGATGTTCCGAGCCCGGCAGTGGAATCCGGCGGGGGAGAGGACTCCACAAACCAGCCCGGTGCCACCAGCTCGGATATGGAAGAGGTGAAGAAGTGATGACCGCCAGCGTGACCGGATGCAGCATCGACCAAGACGAGGAAGCAATCGTCATCATCGGCTCGGGAGCCGGTGGCGGCACACTCGCCCATGAACTCACCAGCAAAGGAATCCCTGTCGTCGTTCTGGAAGCCGGGCCTTATCTGGCCCATGACGACTACGTGAACAACGAATGGGAATCCTTCAACCAGATGGCCTGGCTGGACCCCAGGACCACCTCTGGGTCCTGGAGGATCGCCCGCGACTTCCCAAACCTGCCGGCCTGGCTGGTAAAGGCAGTCGGTGGAACCACCACACACTGGTCCGGGGCCACCCCGCGGTTCAAGGCGCACGAGTTCAAGACCCGCAGCGTCTACGGCCGGGTCGAGGGCGCGAATCTGCTCGACTGGCCCATCGGCATCGAAGACCTCGCACCCTATTACGACCGCGCAGAGAAGGCCATGGGCTCCACCCATGTGCACGGACGGCCACCGCTGCCGGCGAATAACAACTACAAAGTCTTCGCCAACGGAGCGGAGAAAGTCGGCTATAAGTTCTACGCCACCGGCCCCTATGCCACCAATGCCGAGGAATATGACGGGCGCCCGGCCTCCATTCAGGACGGGTTCAACTTCCAAGGAGATAAGAACAAGTCAAAATGGTCCATCCTGGTCCGGGAGATGCCCCGGGCGGAGAAGACTGGGCTGCTGGATCTTCGTCCCCGCTCACAGGCGGTGCAGGTCACCCACGATGCCGAAGGGCGAGCCGATGCGGTGCTGTACCTGGACAAGGACGGTAACCTGCACCGCCAGGCCGCTAAGCTGGTCTGCCTGGCCGGCAACTCCATCGAGACGCCTCGGCTGCTGCTGCTTTCGGGCACGCCCCGGTTCCCCGATGGGCTCGCCAACTCCTCTGGGCAAGTGGGCCGAAACTACATGCGTCACCTCACTGGCACAGTCTGGGGGTACTTCGACAAACCTGTGCGGATGTACCGCGGCGAGACAATGGCCGGGGTGATCTCCGATGAATCTACCCATGATCCCGACCGAGGGTTCGCAGGTGGCTACTACATGGAGACCATTTCCCTGGGCCCGGCCTTCATGGCGGCCTTCGTCGAACCGGGGGCGTGGGGCCCAGACTTCACCAGCCTGCTGGATTCATATACCAACAGTGCCGGCATGTGGATCGTAGGCGAGGATATGCCCCAGGAGACCAACCGGGTCACCCTCAACACCAACGCCAAGGATGAGAACGGGCTGCCTGTGCCCAATGTTCATTATGACGACCACCCCAATGACATTGCTATGCGAGAGCATGCCTATGCAGCAGGGGAGAAGGTCTACCAAGCGGTCGGGGCGCAGGGCACGCACCGCACAGCGCCCTATCCCTCCACCCATAACCTGGGCACTGCGCGGATGAGCGAACGTCCGGAAGACGGCGTCGTCGACAAATGGGGCCGAACCCATGACGTGCCGAATCTGTTCATCTCCGATGGATCCGTCTTCACCACTGGGGCTGCCGCCAACCCCACTCTGACCATCGTGGCCCTGGCTATCCGGCAGGCTGAATACATCGCCGATCAGCTGAAGACCCAACAGATCTAGGAGCACAGTTAATAAATATTCACTGTCTCACAATTTGAGAAATGCCCGGGATCCCGCGAGATCCTACCTATGCGGCTATTACCCTGTGAACTGGCTCACAGGTCCGACGTGTGCCAAAAACTGCAAGTTCGCAGCCGCAGGTGAGCGCTCGCACGATCCGAGGAGGAATGAGTGGACGAAGCTCCGGGCAAGAAAAGGATGAAAGAGCCCGTACAGAAGGCCTGGATCTGGTGGGTACTGGCTGCACTAGTGGTGTTCAACGCGCCCTGGTACCTCCCAGAAGGAATGATCGAGCCCTATATCTTCGGCATTCCCGCATGGGTGCTTCTGGTCCTGTTCCTCTCCGTCCTGCTCAGCGCCTTCCTGCACTGGGTAGCACGCAGCCAATGGGACATCCTCGAAGATGAGGAAGAGGCCGCCTTCGCCGAAGAACGCCGGCGCAAAGCAGAGGAGGCAGGCCGATGAGCGCAACAGCGACTATGAGTCAGCTCATCCTCGCCATGGATGACGAAACTATGGACGAGCAGCTGAGCTTCGCCGGCGCCGACGCCATCATTATCCTCTGCCTCTACGCGGCAGCGATGATCCTCATCGGCTATATGTCCGGACGCGGCAAAGCCCTGGGCAAAAGCGTCTCCGACTACTACCTGGCCAGCCGGAACCTGGGCATCATCACCCTGTTCTTCACCCTCTACGCCACTCAATACTCGGGCAACACTGTGGTCGGCTACGCCCCACAGGCCTACCGAGAAGGGTTCTCCTGGCTGCAGTCCATCCCCTTCTTCACCCTGATCATCGGTGTCTACCTCCTGTTCGCCCCCCGACTGTATGCAGTGGGCAAGCGGGAGAACTTCGTGACCCCCACCGACTGGATCACCAAACGCTTCCAGTCCAGATCAGTGACCATCCTCGCCATCATCCTGATGCTCTGGGGCCTGGCCAACTACCTCTTGGAGCAGCTGGTGGCCATCGGCCACGCCGTCTCCGGGCTGACCGCCGGGACCATCCCATACCACTGGGCAGTGCTGGGCTTCATCGTGGTCATGCTGACCTATGAATGGCTCGGCGGGATGCGCGCGGTGGCCATCACCGACATGCTCCAAGGCATCATCCTGATGGTCGGCATCGTGATCATGATCACCGGTGCCTTCGTGCTCAGCGGGGCAAATGTCCCCGACCTCATGCAGTCCATGGCCCAGGACCACCCAGACCGGATCGGAGTCCCAGACACCCTGACCTCGATCAACTGGGTCTCCATGCTTGTCCTGGTCGGCTTCGGTGCAGCGATGTACCCCCATGCCATCCAGCGGGTCTACTCCTCCCGCTCCGAACGAATCCTGAAACGGTCCATGGGCCGGATGGCCTGGATGCCGTTCATCACCTCAGGGTTCGTCTTCATCGTCGGCATCATCTGCATCGACCTCTACCCGGGACTGGATGTCTCCGCCTCCGAGGAACTGGTGGGCATGCTGGCCAATGATGTGGCCGGGCTCAACCCGTTCTTCTACTGGGCAATGGTGATCCTCTTCGGCGCGGTGGTCGGAGCCATCGTCTCCACCGCAGACTCGGTGCTGCTGAGCTTCTCCTCGATGGTCTCCCACGACATCTACGGCAAATACATCAACCCCAAGGCCGATGACCAGCGCAAGGTGCGCGTGGGCAAGATCGTGGGACTGATCATGGTCGCCGTGCTGCTCTGGGTGGCCTGGAACCCACCGGGCACCCTCTACCAGATCTTCGTGCTGAAGTTCGAGATCCTGGTCCAGGTGGCACCTGCCTTTGTGCTGGGGCTCTACTGGAAACGCCTGGCGGCCTGGCCGGTGTTCATCGGTATGCTCGTCGGCGCCACCGTGGCTGGTGCAATGACCTTGACCGGAAACAGCACTATCCTGGGTATCCACGGCGGAACCTACGGCCTGCTGCTGAACTTCGCGATCTGTGTGATCGGATCGCTGCTGTTCCCGCCGAAGCGGGCAGTCCAGGAGAAGAACTACGAAATGACCAACTTGGAGCGTTCGGTAGAGATCAAACCGACCAAGCAGGTCTGAGCCTGTGGCAGCGGTCCTGACCGGCTTCGTGGTGATCTGGACGATCATCGTCGTCGGCTATGCCCTCGGGAAGTCCCGGGTCATCGACCGCTCCGCACGGGTGGTGCTCTCAAAGACCGTGTTCTTTGTGGCCTCACCCTGTCTGCTGTTCGTCACAGTCGCCGACTCCGATCTGGAGTCGGCACTGGGGCCACATTTCGTCATCGCCGCCGCCGGGGCAATCGGAGCCTTCCTGCTCTACCTGCTCTTCGGAGCGATCTTCTCCCGGCGCCCGGCCGAGGAGCGGATGGTCGGGGGACTGGTGGCCAGCTTCTCCAACTCGGTCAACCTCGGACTGCCGCTGCTGGTCTACGTGCTCGACGACGCCTCCCTGGTCGTCCCCGTGGTGCTCTTCCAGTTGGGTTTTCTGATCCCTGGCGGTGTGATCTGCATTGAAGTGCTGGTCAGCCGGCGTCGTCGTCGGGCCTCCCGGCCTGGGCGCCGGGGTTCAGAGGCGCTGCGCTATCTCAAAGTGGCCTTCAATCCGATTGTGGTCGGTTCCCTGCTGGGGATGCTCTTCGCCTGGCAGGGCTGGTCGCTGCCGCTGGTGCTGGATGAGTCTGTGACCCTGATGGCCGGAGCAGCGATTCCGATGACCCTGCTCTCCTTCGGGCTCTCCCTGGTGGGACAGGGGTTCCTGCGGGCCAGTGCCGAGGACTGGAAGGATATTGCGGCGGCATCAATCATCAAACTGGCCATCCACCCCGCGTTGGCCTACCTCTTGGCGGTCTTCGTCTTCGGGCTCGAGGGCAGCCAGCTCATCGGCGCGGTGCTCATGGCAGCCCTGCCCAGCGGACAGAATGTGCTGGTCACCGCCACCCGGTATGAGGCGGGGGAGGACCTCGCCCGCAACACCATCCTGCTGACCACCTTCACCGCCATCCCCACCACAGTGCTCATCGCGTTCTTACTGGGCGCCTGAGCCCGGCGAAACGTATGCTGGCACTATGGCCTCATATGACCTCGCAATCATCGGCTCCGGATCCGGAAACTCCCTGATCACACCTCATTGGGATAATAAACGCGTTGCCCTGGCGGATAAAGGGATCGACGCCACCGGAGCCTTCGGCGGAACCTGCCTCAACGTGGGGTGCATCCCCACCAAAATGTTCGTCCGCCCCTCTGCACTGGCCCGCATCCCAGAGGAAGCCGCACGCGTCGGCGTCACCCAGCAGACCCTGGCAGCCGACTGGCCGGCCATCCGCGACCGGGTCTTCGCCCGGGTGGATGCGATCTCCGAGCGCGGGAAGGAATACCGCCAAGAGCTGGAGAACGTCGACCTCATCTCAGAGAAGGTCACCTTGACCTCACCGAAGTCCTTCCGCACTGAATCCGGTCAGGACATCGAGGCCGAACAGTTGGTCATCGCCGCCGGCTCCCGCCCGGAACTGCCTGAGGTCCCCGGCATTGAACTACCCCAGGTGCACACCTCTGAGACTGTCATGCGGCTGGAGACCCTGCCGCAGCGCATCCTGATAGTCGGCGGTGGCTATATCGCCTGCGAATTCGCCGGTATCTTCTCCGGACTCGGCTCCGAGGTCATCCAGATCAACCGCAGCGAAGGGCTGATGAACCAGCTCGACCACGAGATCTCAGCCGCCTACTCCGCCGAGGCGCAGACGAACTGGACCGTGCGCTATGAGCGCACCCTCGGGGCAGTCGAACCCAGCGGCGAGAAGGTCACCGCCCACCTGGTGACCTCCGATGGCCGGGCCGAGGAATGTGAGGTCGACATCGTGCTGGTGGCCATCGGCCGCCGGCCCAACAGTGACCTCGTTGGCGCCGAGGAGGCCGGACTCGACCTGCACCCTGATGGCCGGATCGTCGTCGATGAGTACCAGCGGGTACTTAGCGGCGGGACCCCCGTTGAAGGGCTCTATGCCCTCGGTGACATCAGCTCCGAGCCGATGCTCAAACACGTCGCCAACTACGAGGCCCGGGTGGTTGCCCATAATCTGGAGAACCCCCAGCAGCTGCAGCCGATCCAGAATCTTCCGATCCCCTCCGCAGTGTTCTCCCACCCTGAGATCGCGCAGGTGGGGATGACTGAGCATCAGGCCGCAGCGAGCATCGGCTCAGAGAATGTGACCACTAAGACCCAGCGCTACGGCGACACCGCCTATGGCTGGGCGATGGAGGACACCTACGGGGTCTTCAAAGTCATCGCCGATAAGCGCAATGGCCAACTCCTGGGCGCCCACGCCATGGGGTACCAGGCATCCAACCTCATCCAACCGGTGGTTCATGCCATGAGCTTCGGCCAGGATGCGCAGACCGTTGCACGAGGACAGTACTGGATCCACCCCGCCCTGATGGAGGTCACCGAGAACGCCCTGCTGGGACTGGATGTCCCACCTCCGGCGAGCGTCTGAACTGTTCCGGTGTCAACGACCGAAGGAATGAGCAGGACCGGCCGGTGGTTGTCACGGTCGGAACCTCAACCGAATGAAAGGAACCACCCCATGGCTGAGCGCGTTGATTTCTGGTTCGATCCCATCTGCCCCTTCGCCTATGTCACCTCCCGCTGGATGCTGGAGGTCGAGAAGGTTCGCGATGTTGAGGTTCAGTGGCATGTGATGAGCCTCGGGGTGCTCAATGAGAAGGGCAACCCCGCACCCACCGAGGACGAGGACATCCTGGCCCGGTGGATTCCGGCCCGGACCTCCACCATCGTCGCCCAGAGCGCCCCGGAGAAGATCGGCGATTTCTACACCGCCATCGGCACCGAGATCCACGCCAAGGGGCAGCGCGACTTCGAGGCAGCATCCCGGACCGCCCTGGCCGCCATCGGACTGGATGAGGCACTGGTGGAGGAGGCCAAGACCGATAAGCATGATGAGGTCATGCGGGCCTCACACCATGAGGGCATCTCCAAGGTGGGCCAGGATGTGGGCACACCCATCGTGTCCTTCGGCGACACCGCGTTCTTCGGTCCGGTGGTCACCCGGGTGCCCACCGGTGAGGAGGCCGGCAAGATCTTTGACGGCGCCGTCGCCCTGGCCGGCTACCCCTACTTCTTCGAGCTCAAGCGCACCCGCACTGAGCGTCCCCAGGTGGACTAGTAGCGTTTCAGCCCTTGCGGATGACCTTGTGCTGGGCTGCCTGGGCCACCGGTCGGATCACGATCTGATCGAGGTTCACGTGGTGAGGCAGGGTCACCGCATGGGTGATGACCTCGGCGATGTCCTCGGCCACCAGGGGCTTATCGACACCGGCGTAGACCTTCTCGGCTGCTGAGGCATCCCCGCGGAGCCGTTTGGCGGAGAACTCCTCGGTTTTGACCATTCCGGGCAGAACCTCGATGACCCGCACGTTATGCTCGGCCTCTTCCAGCCGCAGTGCACCGGTGAGCCCGTGCTGGCCGAATTTCGCTGCGTTGTAGCCTGCTCCGCCTTCATAGGAGACCAGTCCGGCGGTGGAGGTCAGGTTCAGGATGGTTCCCTCACCGTGGGCGCGCAGCATGGGCAGAAAGGCCTGGGTGACATTGAGCGTGCCCAGGACATTGACCTCGTACATCCAGCGCCAGTCATCGACTTTTCCAGATGCCACCGGGTCCACGCCCAGAGCGCCTCCGGCGTTGTTGATCAGGGTGTCGATCCCGCCGGCCTCGGTGACTTCTTGGACTGCGGCGGCGACCTGATCGGCATCGGTGACGTCGCAGACGATCGGGATGATGCCCTCCTGCTCGGCCAGATGCTCGAGCTTCTCCGCCCGGCGGGCCACTGCGAAGACCCGCCAACCCTCGGCGGTCAGACGAAGCGCGGTGGCGGCCCCGATTCCGGAGGAGGCCCCGGTGACCAGAGCGCTGCGGGTGCTTGCATCAGAAACCTGTGATTCAGCAATCATGTTTCAACACTAGTACGTGCCACAATGGGAGGTATGGCCGATGACATAAAGGGCACAGACACGCCCGCATACAAGACCCCGGAAGTTCCCGAGAAGCCCGCACTGGAGGGCCTGGAAGCCAAACTCAATGAGGCATGGCAGGCCGAGCGGATCTACCATTTCGACGAGGACGCCACCCGCGATGAGGTGTACTCCATCGACACCCCGCCGCCGACCGCCTCGGGGTCACTGCACGTCGGCCATATGTTCTCCTACACCCAGACCGACGTCGTCGCCCGTTTCAAGCGGATGCGGGGCAAGAAAGTCTTCTACCCCCTGGGCTGGGATGACAATGGGCTTCCCACCGAGCGCCGGGTGCAGAACTATTACGGGGTTCGCTGCGATCCCTCCCGCCCCTACGATCCTGACTACACCCCGCCGGAGAAACCGGCGAAGAACCAGCGGGACTGGGATGTGATCTCCCGACAGAACTTCATCGAACTCTGCGAGAAGCTCACCGTGGAGGACGAGAAGGTCTTCGAGGACCTCTTCACCACCCTGGGGCTCTCCGTGGACTGGCGTCAGACCTACCGGACCATCGATGACGACTCCCGGGCCGCCAGCCAGCGGGCCTTCCTGCGCGATGTCACCTCCGGCAACGCCTACACCGCTGAGGCCCCGACCCTATGGGATGTCAGCTTCCGCACTGCGGTGGCCCAGGCCGAACTCGAGGCCAAGGAGCGCCCCGGGGCCTACTACCGCTACCCCTTCACCACTGAGGACGGCTCCGAAGTCGTCATCGCCACCACCCGTCCGGAACTGCTGCCGGCCTGTGTTGCCCTGGTGGCCCACCCCGAGGATGAGCGGTATAAGCACCTCTTCGACAAGACGGTGACCTCTCCGCTGTTCGGCGTGGAGGTGCCGGTCAAGGCTCACCGGCTGGCCGATCCCGAAAAGGGTTCGGGTATCGCGATGATCTGTACTTTCGGCGATATGACCGATGTGACCTGGTGGCGTGAACTGCAGCTTCCCACCCGGGCACTGATCGGCCGCGATGGTCGCTTCTCCCGGGAGAACCCCGAATGGATCACCACGGAGGAAGGCCAGGCCAACTACGAGCAACTGGCTGGTAAGACCGTCCACTCCGCCAAGGAGGCCGTGGTTCAGCTCCTGGAGTCCCATGAGCTGCTGCGGGCTGAACCGGAGAAGATCACCCATGCGGTGCACTTCTACGAGAAGGGCGATAAGCCCCTTGAGGTGGTCACCTCCCGCCAGTGGTACATCCGCAATGGCGGCCGTGACGCCGAGCGCCGGGATCAGCTGATCGAGCGCGGCCGCAAGATCGACTGGCATCCCGGCTTCATGCGCTCGCGCTATGAGAACTGGGTGGAGGGCCTCAACGGCGACTGGCTGATCTCCCGCCAGCGCTTCTTCGGTGTGCCGATCCCGGTCTGGTACCCGCTCAACGATGAGGGCGAGCCCGATTACGACAACCCGATCCTGCCGTCGGAGGATCAGCTGCCGGTGGATCCTGCCGGTCAGCCGGCCCCCGGTTTCGAGGAGTCCCAGCGCGGTGTGCCCGGTGGGTTCATCGGCGAGCCCGATGTGCTCGACACCTGGGCGACCTCCTCGCTGACCCCGCAGATCGCGGGCAAATGGGAGCGGGATCCGCAGCTGTTCGAGAAGGTCTTCCCCTTCGATCTGCGCCCGCAGGGCCATGACATCATCCGCACCTGGCTGTTCTCGACAGTGGTACGGGCTAATTCCCTGCATGACACTGTGCCGTGGACCAATACCGCCATCTCCGGCTGGATCCTGGATCCGGACCGGAAGAAGATGTCGAAGTCCAAGGGCAATGTGGTGGTGCCCACCGAGCCTCTGGAGCAGTTCGGCTCAGATGCGGTGCGTTACTGGGCGGCCTCGGCCAAACTCGGTGCCGACACCGCCTATGAGGTCGGCCAGATGAAGATCGGCCGCCGACTGGCCATCAAACTGCTCAACGCCTCCAAATTCGCCTTCGGGATGGGCGTCACCGAACAGCACATCGTCGGAAACGCCGACGACGCCGCGGTGATCACCGAGCCGATCGACCGCGCGCTGCTGGCGAAGCTGCGCACTGTGGTCGACCAGGCCACCGAACAGTTCGAGAACTACGACTACGCACGGGCCCTGCAGATCACGGAGAGCTTCTTCTGGTCCTTCACCGATGACTACGTGGAACTGGTCAAGGACCGCGCCTATGGATCTCAGGGAGAGCAGGCCCAGGCCTCGGTGCGGGCGACCCTGGCCACCACCCTGGATACGCTGCTGCGACTGTTCGCACCGGTGCTGCCCTTCGCCACTGATGAGGTCTGGCGCTGGTGGCGGCAGGATTCAGTGCATGCAGCCAGCTGGCCCAAGGCCCAGGACCTGGACGCCGTCGCCGGTTCGGCGGCTGTGCTGGATGCTGTCTCCGAGGCGCTGACCGGTCTGCGCCGGGCCAAGGCTGAGGCCAAGGTCAAGCAGCGCACCGAGATCATCAGCGCTCGGGTGTCCGGACCGCAGCAGGAGGTGGGCTACATTGAGTCCGCGCTCTCTGATCTGCAGGCAGCCACCAAGGCCCGGGTCCTTGAGCTGGTTACCGAAGGTGAGACCACCCAGGAGATCGAGATCAGCAACGTGGAGCTGGCCGAGATGGAGTAAGTTCCACAACCACCCCCCTTTGAATGGGCCCCGTGCCGGCATCAGCCTGGCGCGGGGCCCATTTAGTCGTGGTCGGTGTCCAGGGAACGGACCTCTAGGACGCCGTTGAGTTCGCTGAGGCGTTGGTGCAGCTGCTCGGGGGAGAGGTATTGGGACCGGGAGAAGCTCATATGGGCATCGACCACGGCACCGGATTCCTCGCTCTCGCGGCGCTTGGTGCTGCTCAGCGAGGATTGATGGCTATTCACCGTTGAGCGTGGAGCCCTTGTTGGTGGGGGATCCTGCGGCGTCGGCGTGTCTG
>NZ_JABAHY010000012.1 GCF_012641515.1 Nesterenkonia sedimenti
GTCGGTACGACCGACATCCATCCTGACCAGCCAGTCCCAGACCAGCCACCTTCAGACTCACAGATGCTTCAGCCCAGAGGCTGAGCGAGTTTCTTAGTCCTCATCGGAGTCGTCCTCGTCGATATCCTCGGCGCCGTCGGCGTCTTCTGCATCGTCTTCGGAGTCCTCGTCGTTCTCCTCGTCAGCTTCATCGACCTCGCTGGCATCGCTGCCGAAACGCTCATCGGGGAAGGAGACCTCCAGGAGCTCACTTTCGAAGGAGAAGGCGCTACCTTCGCTCAGCGTATAGCTGTCGGTGGTGGTGACACCCACGGTGCCGTCAAAGCTGAGGTCGAGGTCGACTGTCTCGATGGGCACAGCAAAGCTCGCGGTGCCCTCATCTCCATAACTGTCGCGAGGGCCTCCGATTCGCTCACCGTAGTCATAGGTAAATTCTTCGCCCTCGGACTCAGCTCGGAGTGTCCAGTCGATTTCCTCGATCCCCGATCCCCAGTTGGGACCCCGGGCATCGACCTCAAAGACGTAGTCCACCTGAAGCCAGGCCTCTCCCTCACTCGCCCAACCGTTCTCTTCATCCCAGCCGACCAGCCGAACGGAAGAGATGTGGAAGTCGTATTCAGCCTCAAAGGGATCAGCGGCCTCATCATTCCGGTCGAGCAGGGGCAGAGAGCCGTCTTCGATGGGGAAGGTGTGGCTGGGGTCCTGCTGGGTGATCTCCCGGTAATATCCCGCGGCAATCTCTTCTTCTTCACGTTCGCCGGTGTAGATATCGACGTACTGGTCGTGACCGTCCGAAGAGATCACCAGTTGGGCATCATCACTGGCAGAAACCAGCACCCGGTGCTGCTGTTCGCTTCCGAGGTCAAAGAGGTGATCCTGGGCGCCACCGTCCGAGATGGCCACTGACGTCGATGTGCCGTGATCGGCCTCGTCATCGGGGCTGAAACTGAGGTTCAGGACCCGGAACTCTTCACCCTCGGCAGGGGCATAGTCCAGCGGCTCAGCGTCGAAGTCATCCTCGTCCTCATCTTCATACTGGGGGTCGAGGCCGACCTCCTCAGGGGCCACGAATTCAATGGTCTCGACCTCATCGATGCTCAGGGTGCCGGTGGGGGTGATGACCTCATCCCTCTCCGGCCGCTGGGTATCGGTGACGGTGACGTTCTGGGAGAGATCCTCGTAGGTGAACCCGGAATCCACCTGCGGCAGCTCGGGCCCTTCGTCGACCTCTTCCTCTGTGCCTTCGGCCTGGGGACCTGCGCTGGCGTCGCCGCCGGCAGCCTCGAACTCAGCGGCGTCGTCGTTGTCATCCCCGCATGCGGTCAGTGTCAGGGCAGCCAGAGCGGCGACGCTGAGTGTAGTGCGGAGTGGAGTGCTAACTGTGCGTGTCATGAGATTTCCCCTTCATTGCGTGGTGATGTGCTGCCCATGAGTCGCAGACCGGTGGCGATTGGTTGCAGGCGATTTCAAAACTTATTTATTCGGTGACGCGGACGGTATGTCGGGTCTCGAGTTCTTCACCGTTGGTCAGACGTGCCCGCAGGATGACTTCGGCTGATCCAGGGCTGGTGGGCACCATGGAGACCTCGTCTTCCTCGGCCACATGTTCCCCGGTTGGAAGCCACCAGACCCAGGACTCGAGGTCCTCCACATCGGCGGTGAAGACTGCCTCTTCACCGACTTCAACTTCCTCGGGTCCGGAGATGCTCAGGGAGGCCCCTTCTTCGGAGGTCGCCGGCCATTGTTCCTCGTCATCGGGACTGAACAGATAACCCAGGCCTGCTCCGAGGGCTAGAGCTGCGATCAGCAGCACCCCGATCACGGCCTTGCCCATCACTCCCAGGGAGCGCCGCTGAGGCGCCGGTGCGACCTCAGCGGAAGTGACCGCCTGAGGTTCGGGCTCCGGCAGGGGCAGGGCCTCTTCGATTTCGGCCAGCCAGGCGGCTGCATCACGCTGACGGCGCGCGGGTTTCGGCTCCATACCGCGCTTGATGACCTTATGGAACTCCTTCGGGAGGTCGGCTTCCTGGGCGAGCCACTTCACCACACCGGAGATCGCCCAGATATCGGCACGGATATCGACGACGCCGGGGCCGTCCTGTTCCGGGGGTCGGAATCCGGCGGTGCCGCCTGAGACGGTGAGTCCGGAGTTCATGGCGAGGTCCTTGCACATGCCGAGATCGGCGATGACCAGCCGTTCATCCTCACGCAGGATCTGCACATCCTCCAGGCCGCTTGCCTCATTGCCGATCAGCTCGGAGGGCTTTGAGGTCAGCAAGATATTGCCGGGGCTGAGATCACGGTGGACCAACTGGGCCCGGTGCACGGAGTCCACTGCCGCGGCCAGGGAACGGGCAAAGGCGAGGATGTCCTCCCGGGTGGCCCGCCAACCGGTGCGCCAGAGGTCAGCCACTCGCTGCTGCAGGGTCCCGCGGTCGGCGTATTCCAGTACGAGGTAGGGCTGCTGGCGTTCAGATTGGCCGATGTCGTGGATGGCGACCACATGGGAGCCCTCCACCCGGCGCAGGCTGCGGCCTTCGGCGATGAACCGTTCCCGGATTTCAGGGTTGAAGCTGTGGTTCTCGGCCAGCATCTTGACCACCACTGTGGAGTCCAGACGCTCATCCACTGCACGGTAGACCGAGGCGAAGGAACCGACCCCGATGATCTCTTCAAGTCGGTAGTGGTCGAGCTGTTGGGCCATCAGGTGTCCTTGCCCCAATTAGCAGGGTTGTTCTCCTGAAGACTCGCGGCCACCATGGCGCGACCACGGCTGACCTGGGACTTCACTGTTCCTATTGAGCGGTCGAGCTGTTCGGCGATCTCCGCGTAGGGCACCCCGTCAATATCGCGCATGGTCACCGGGACCCGGTAGATCTCCGGCAGTGCGGCCAGCGCGTCCTGCACCGTGCGGCGGGTGGCGATCATGGAGCTCATCCGAGCAGCCGGGGCGTTGTCCTCGCGCAGCGGCGCGGTCTCCCGCTGCCTGCGCAGGTGATCGACCACCCGGCGGCGGACAATGCTGTGCACCCATGTGGTGACTTTGCCGCGACCGTTATAGGAGCCGATGGACTCGGCAATGGAGATCAGGGAGTCCTGGACGACGTCGTCCACAGAGGCTTTGTCCAGCAGTGCCGCAGAGGCGAAGCGGTGGACTACCCCGGTGCCGTCGAGGGTCTCGATGAAGAGCTCGGTGACCTCAGAGGACCCCGATGCATGCTGGGCAAGGGCTGCCAGGGCCTCGTCATGTTCCTCGGTGGTTGTCAGGGCACGCAGACTGCGCCGAGCTGCGGAGATGTCCCCTGTTTCCAGCGCCTGCCCCAGTGTCATGGTTGAAAGTCTATGCCAGAAAGCGCACTTCAGAGCGTGCATGACATTGCCGTCCGTAATGTGGATAGGCACCCCTGGAATGAGGACGTGTCCGGGGTGCCTTATAGCGTTAATGCATAGAGTCAAAAATGGCAGTTCAGGGCTCTGATCTGCTCCTTTGCACGGGTAGCGCGGCAGGCACCTCGCCGTGTCCGGACTCCCTCGTACAGTGGTTTTATGGAGAAGAAATTGGGTCCCAGACAGAGGATTTGCCCGGTATCTCGGCATGTCCGGGGTCGGAAGTAGTGTCGATGATATGAACGATCAGCAGCGCTACCCCCGCCCGGAGGTACCGGAGCGTGTGGCTCATCTGATGGATGAGCCGCGGCTGGCTGCTGCCCATCACCGCGGTGTAACCGCCCGTAGGAATACCGCTGAGCAGATCGCTCTGCTGCTGGAGTACAGGAATCAGCGTGAGCGCGAGGTGGCCGGGGACCACATCCACTTCCGGGGAGCCACCACACGAGACGCCAACCGGCACGCAGCCCTCTTACTGGAGACCACGGAGCAGACCGCTACCGCCATCCTCAATTCCGCTGAATACGTGCGTGAGCATCTGCCGAAGTTCTGGAAAACCTTCCGATCCGGAGCCATCGACCTCGCCAA
The DNA here is from genome assembly GCF_012641515.1 of Nesterenkonia sedimenti. Lineage (GTDB taxonomy): Bacteria > Actinomycetota > Actinomycetes > Actinomycetales > Micrococcaceae > Nesterenkonia > Nesterenkonia sedimenti. The sequence goes on from NZ_JABAHY010000012.1 coordinate 3,976, forward strand.
ACTGCGCAAAACCGCCGTGGAGACTACACCGCTCATTCACCGTGAGGACCTCCTGGAGATCATCGACGAAGAACTCGTTGAAGTAGCACCGGGGAAGACGCCCACCGAATTACGGTCTTGGATTATCCGTAGGATCCCGAACCTAGACATTGAGCTGTTCAATGAGGCTGCCGAAGAAGCCAAGGAAGGCCGCCACGTCAGCTTCCACCACGGTGAAGACGGCATGAGCCTCGTCGAACTGTTCATCCCCACTATTGAGGCCAAGGCCATCGAGAAGAAGGTCAACGCCGCCACACGAGGCATGAACCGGGCGCAGCCGAAAGATGCCGACCAGCCGCCTGCCATCGATGCTGCAGGTCTGCAGAGTGACTCCGTCGCGCCTCATCAACGCATCGAGGGGCCTCATCCCGGCCGTGTGGGTCACCACGCCCATCACCCGGACTCCGAATGCCCCGGTGACGAAGGGGCCACTGACGTCGTTGATGACCGCACCATCCGCCAGAGGGAGGCCGACCTCCTCAGCGCCTGGCTCCGGGATGGCCACTGCTACAGCACACCCATCTCCGCCAAGATCTGCGTGATGGTCCCCGAAGAAACACTCACCGGGGAATCAGACGAGCCGGCCATCAGTGCCGACCGGGCTAGCGTCATCCCGGCGGCAGACATCCGGAAGATGGCAGCTGACCCCGAGGCCGATCATGAGTGGTACACCGCCGGCACCCGCACAAACCAGCGGCGTGCCGACCGGGACATCCTCACGGTGGTCTACAACGGCCGATTCGCCCCTGAACGACTACGTGACGCGGTCATTTTCCGCGACGGAATCTGCCAAGCCACTGGCTGCACCATCCCTGCCGAACGATCTGATCTGGACCATCAGATCCCCTACGAACGAGCCGGCCCCACCACAGGATCAAACCTCTGGGCACTCTGCCGACGGCACCACCGGCTCAAATCCCACGGCTACCTACCCCCACCTCATGGGGGACCACTTGAAGACAGCCGCGCCTGTGGTTCCCGACCCCGGGCTGCCTGAGTCTGCCTCACCTAAAGCTGCGACGCTTCTGCCGCTTCGCGTCCCGCCTAGCCTGATCCTGCTTCTTGAGTCGCTCTTTCCGCTCCTGCCGTGCCTGCCGTTTCTCCCGAGCCTTCTGCTTCTCCGCCTCGCTCCGGAACGGCAATGAGATAAGGCGCGTCAGACCCCGACCCAGGAAGTAGGCGACCAGATCAGCGTCATCACCAACCCCACCAAGACAGTGCCACCAGCAGCTAATGCTCCGACAAAGAACACTATGGCAATCAACACGGTCCACCATGCTTCAAGGCCAAACATGTTGGAAAGGCCATCCATAAAGAGCCAGGACAGTCCACCGAAGAAGATCAGCCCGACGAGGCCGATAAGGATAAGCTTCGGCCATCCCTCGGGTTCTGGTGACCGCAGGGGCCCACTTCGCCCTGTTTTGTCCGGGTTCTCATGGAACCACTGCTCAGCATCCCCATAGAGATTGTTGATCCGGGCGCGTTGGCTACTGCCCAATGCCGGTCGCTGCGTCCGTCAGCGTTCTGCTTTGCGCTGCGGTAGTAGTCGTTGTTATTCGCCATAGCGGCACTCATTCACCCCGGTAGGTGAGGACTTTGTCCGCCATTTCATCAAGGACAGCCTCTGAAACCTCAGCGTCTACATCCTCGAACGCGGCGGCCTCATCCTTTCCGGTGTAGAGAGTGATGGCCATATCGTTGGACACAAGTTCCTGCGCCGGACCTGCTGGATGGTTGCCCCGATAGCAAATCCTCAGGAAGCTTATCCTGCAGCAGAATCAGGTCAGCGATGTCCTCCGACGTTGAACCTTCGCCTTCCTCTCCGCTGGGGTATTCCCGTTATCAGCAGACTCATCATCGGCACCCCCGTCGCCACAAGCGGTCAGCGTGAGGGCTGAGACGGTTACAATCCCCGCTGCACGGAATAACCTAGTACCTGCGTTCATTACTCCCCCTCTTGATTAATGCTTGGCTCACTGTGACAACTCAACAACGAGGGAGCCCTCGAATGCAGCTGTTTGGTCACCCTCGAACTGCCAGTCACGGCCTCGGATGTCCCTCCCGGTCGGCACTACATTGAGCTCCAGGACGAGTTCGACCTCTGAGGCACTCTCGTCAAGCCAGGATGGCAAGGGTAGCTACTCCCGTGGAACGAGTGATGGCCTGATTGATGATCACGAATATCCCCTTCATATGCAGCGCCAGGGTGACGCGAATGTGTACTGGTGCTCATTAGTCGCAGAAAGACTCAGGAAAGTTCAGAACAGCACGGTGGCGTAGGTGCCATCGCGCTGGAAGCCCACACGTTCGTAGGCGCGGATGGCTGCCGTATTCCAACTGTTGACGTAGAGGCTGACCATAGGTGCCAGCTGGAGCCCCCGTTCAACAACAGCGGCCATCCCCGGGGCCGCCAGCCCCTGGCCACGCCAGTCCGGGTTCACCCACACACCCTGAATCTGGATGACCTCATCGGTGACCGCCCCGAACTCGGCCTTGAACGTGATCTGCCGGGTCTCGGGATCCACAGCAACCAGCGAATGCCCTGCTTTGATCAGACCGCGGATGCGCGCTCGATACTGACTCGCCCCGTGATCATAGGGAGAGAATCCCAGCTCCTCAGCGAACATCGCCGCACAGGCCCGCTCCACAGCGGGGAACTCCTCGATCCGGGAACGACGGACCCCCTGCAGCGGGGTGATCTGCGGCCCCCCGGTGATCGTCATCAAAGGCTGCTCAGCCCGCACCTCACGGTGATTCCCCCAGCCGGTGGCCTCAAAGAGACTCAGTACAGCATCAGCCCGGCCATAGATGGACGAAACCCGGCGGCGCAATGCTCTGGCAGCCGCCCCATAAAGCTCAGCGGACTCGGCATCCGCACCCACCGGGATGATATTGGAACCCACCCAGCAAGCGGAGGCCAGCTGACCACCCGTGGAGGCGCCGTCGTTATCTATACCCAATAGCAGAGCACCGTCACGGCCTTTGCCACGCTCAGCCGTGCCCCGCTGGCGGACTGCAGCAGTCACGGTGACATTCGCAGCGAGATCCTTCTCCAGCAGCTGGTGCAGGGCGTGGGTATCAGCACCGGTCAGTACCCGGACGGCGCCGTCAGTGGCCCGGGCTAGACGAGAATCGGCACTAGCCGACGGAGACCACAGGGGCACCTGCGCCGGCTCCCTCTGATTCGGACTCCAGGCCCATCTCCTCTGCGATCCGGTTGGCCTCTTCGATCAGGGTCTCGACGATCTGGTCCTCGGGCACAGTCTTGATGACCTCGCCCTTGACGAAAATCTGGCCCTTGCCGTTGCCACTGGCCACACCGAGGTCCGCATCGCGAGCCTCACCGGGACCATTGACCACACAGCCCATAACTGCCACACGCAGAGGCACTTCCATGCCCTCCAGGCCAGCGGTGACCTCATCGGCCAGAGTGTAGACATCCACCTGAGCACGACCGCAGGAGGGGCAGGAGACAATCTCCAGTTTGCGCGGCCGCAGGTTCAGCGACTCCAAGATCTGGTTGCCGACCTTGACCTCCTCAGCCGGCGGAGCGGAGAGCGAGACCCGGATGGTGTCTCCGATTCCCTCGCTCAGCAGCGCACCGAAGGCAGTAGCCGACTTAATGGTGCCCTGGAAGGCAGGACCTGCCTCGGTGACACCGAGATGCAGGGGCCAGTCACCAGCTTCCGCCAGCTGCTTATAGGCCTCGACCATGATCACCGGATCGGAGTGCTTCACCGAGATCTTGAAGTCGTGGAAGTCATGCTCCTCAAAGAGGCTGGCCTCCCAGACCGCGGACTCCACCAGGGCCTCCGGGGTAGCCTTGCCGTATTTGTCCATCAGCCGCTTATCCAGGGACCCGGCGTTGACGCCGATCCGCAGGGAGACCCCGTGGTCCTTAGCCATCTTGGAGATCTCGCCGACCTGGTCGTCGAATTTACGGATATTGCCGGGATTGACCCGAACCGCACCGCAGCCGGCCTCAATGGCGGCATAGACATACTTCGGCTGGAAGTGGATATCGGCGATCACCGGGATCTGCGACTTCTGCGCGATGATCGGCAGCGCCTGGGCGTCCTTATCGGTGGGGCAGGCCACCCGGACGATGTCACAGCCGGAAGCTGTCAGCTCCGCGATCTGCTGCAGGGTCGCGTTGATGTCATGGGTCTTGGTGGTGGTCATGGACTGCACCGAAATGGGGTGGTCGCTGCCCACGCCGACGTCGCCCACCTGGAAGTTGCGGGTCTTGCGCCGCGGTGCCAAAACTGGCGGCGGCTCCTTGACCGTGGGCATACCGAGATTGATAGCGGTCATGTACTCCATGGTACGGCGGATTGCTCAGAGTGCAGAGTCGAGCCCCGCTATTCGAAGAGTCTGATCGGGTTGACGATATCGGCCAATATGAAAAGGCCGCCCATGCCAAAGATCAGAATCGCCACCACATAGGTCAACGGCAGCAGCTTGGAGATATCGAAAGGACCGGGATCAGGCCGGCGGAAGAGTTTGGCCAGCATCCGGCGCAGAGACTCATAGAGGGCACCGGCGACATGACCGCCGTCCAGCGGCAGCAGCGGGATGAGATTGAACACCATCAGCGCGAGGTTCACCGCAGCAAGCATCGACATCAGCGTGGCGAACCGGGTCTCCCAGGCGATGTCCTCCTGAACGGAAATCTCACCGGCGATCCGGCCGACTCCGACCACAGACATCGGCCCATCGGGGTCCCGCTCCTCGGCTGTGAATGTGGAGACTGCCACCGAATAGACATGCTGGGGCAGATTCAGGATGACCCCACCGATGGCCTGGGTCTGTTCGACCACCATGGGACCTGCCTCCCATGGGGGCTGCTGCTGGACCTCAGTCTGGGAGACCACACCGATGAATCCCGCCGGCTCAGTGACGAGGTTGCCATCGCTGTCACGCTCCGGACGCCCCAGGGCCGCCTCAACGGGCCGTTCGGTGAGAATCGGGGTGATCTCAGTGGTGTGTTCCTCGCCCTCGCGCAGGTACTGCAGCTGGGAGCTCTCACCGGCGGAGTCGCGAATCAGCTCGGTGAGCTGCTCCCAGTCCTCAACCTCCTGGCCGCCGAAGGATGTGATCTCATCACCGGGTTCGAGGCCGGCCTCATGGGCTGGCCCCGGTGGGTCATCGGGACCGCACTCCCGCTGTGTGGCCCCCTCGGCGGCGTCCTCAACCTCAACTGTGGTGATGCACTCAAAGGTGTCGGCCACCTGGGTAGTCGTGGTGTTCATCCCATGGGTTGAGATAGTCCCGGCGGTCAGCAGCAGGGCCAGAATCCCGTTCATGGCGGGACCACCCAGCATGATGATGATCTTCTTCCAGGTGGAGAGCCGGTAGAACATCCGGTCCTCATCCCCCGGTTTCAGCTCCTCGGCGGCGACCTCCCGGGCGTCCTGAGACATCTGCTGAAAAAGCCCCGTGGAATGCGAGGTGACCGTCTGCTTCTGCTCATCGGGGACATGTTCGGCCGCCGCACTGCGTTCAACGGGGGGCGCGGCGTACTGGGCGCCGACGTGTTGCAGATATGGGTCTTTAGGCCCAGAGTCCTCGGAGTCGGGGGCCTCGGCGGCGTCGTCTTTCTTTGTGGTCTCTTCAGGTGGGGGGTACATGCCGATCATCGCGACATATCCGCCCAGGGGTACGGCCTTGACCCCGTACTCGGTCTCCCCCTTGGTCTTCGACCACAGGGTGGGGCCGAATCCGACCATGTACTGGGTGACCCTGACCTTGAACAGTTTGGCCGGGACCAGATGCCCGATCTCATGCAGGGCGATGGACAGGATGATGCCCACCACAATGATCAGGATCCCGATCAGGGCCATGAGGCCAGTCACGCACCCACCTCCGTGATGCGCTCCTCGGCCCGGGCACGCGCCCAGGTCTCAGCGCCCAGGACAGCCTCGAGATCGGCATCTGCCTGCGGCACACCGGTATGGGCGGCCAAGACCTCCTCCACGGTGGCGAGGATCCCTGTGAAGCTGAGCCGACCGGCGTGGAAAGCGGTGACCGCCTGCTCATTGGCCGCGTTATAGACCGCCATATGGGTCGCCGAACTGGCCGCTGCCTGTTTGGCAAGCTGCACGGCGGGGAAAGCATTGTGGTCCAGGGGTTCGAACTCCCAGTTCATGGGGTGGGTCCAATCGATGGGGGTATCCACCCGCTCCAGCCGGTCAGGCCAGGAGAGCCCCAGGGCGATGGGCACCAGCATCCGCGGTGGGCCGGCCTGCGCAATAGTGGAGCCGTCCTGAAACTCCACCAGGGAGTGGATGTACTGCTGGGGGTGGATAACGGTCTCCACCTGCGGCAGCGGGACGTCGAAGAGCAGATGCGCCTCGATGACCTCCAGTGCCTTATTGACCATGGTCGCGGAATTCGTGGTGACCATCAGTCCCATGGCGAAATTGGGGTGTTTCAGCGCCTGCTGAGGTGTCACCGAGGCCAGGGCCTGAGCCTCCCACCCGCGGAAGGGGCCGCCGGATGCGGTCAGCACCAGTTTGCTGACCTCACTGTGTCCGCTCAGCTCGCTGCGGCCGGCCTCGGGGACCGCGCAGAGCCCCTTCTGATGGCGGCCGGAGGCCAGGGCCTGGGCCAGCGCGGAATGCTCCGAATCCACCGGCACCACCTGGCCGGGGCGCTGGGCTGCCTGCTGCACCAGGGCACCGCCGACAACCAGGGACTCCTTATTCGCCAGTGCGAGGGTCGCGCCCGTCTTCAGAGCAGCGAGAGTCGGTTTCAGTCCGATGGATCCGGTGATGGCATTGAGTACGACGTCGGCCCCGGACTCCGCTGCGATCTGCTCGGCTGCCTCTGGACCCGCCAGGATCTGAGTGTTGGGGCAGCTCTCGCCGAGCTGATCGGACAGGGTCTTGGCGGCGTCGTCGTTATAAACACCCAGCAGCCGTGGCTGGAACTGTTGGGCCTGTTGAGCCAACAGGGCAGTATTGGAGCCCCCTGCACAGAGGGCCACGAGTTCAAAGCGCTGCGGGTGGGCGGCGATCACCTCGAGAGCCTGAGTGCCGATGGAACCGGTGGAGCCCAGGACGGCAACGCGGCGGGGGTGTTCGGACATGGGCCCCATTATCCCGGCAAGGGCCGACGGCGGCGAATTCAGGGGTCAATGAGAACAGGTAGGCTGGGGCCATGAGCACGCCCAATATGAAGATCACCCTGCGCGATGTGGCGTCGGGCGATCTGGACGAATTCTTCCGTTTTCAGCAGGATGCCGACGCCGCCCATATGGCTGGCTTCGCCCCCACCAACCCCAAGGACCGGGGGATCTTCGACCACCATTGGGGTGAACTGCTGGGAGATGAGAATTCCCTGGTCCGCACCATCGACGTGGATGGGGCACCAGCGGGATCTATCGCCGTCTTCCGCGATGAGGACTGCCACGAGGTGATGTTCTGGACCGATAAGCAGTTCTGGGGCAAAGGCGTCACCACAACAGCTATCGACCTCTTCCTTGAGGAGTTCTCCGCCCGACCGCTGCGGGCACGAGTGGTCGTGGATAATCACGGATCCCTGAAGATCCTGACTTCTCGAGGCTTCGAGGAGATCGGCGAGGAGCAGGTCTTCTCCAACGCCCGGGCCGAAGTGGTTACGGAGAAACTCTTCGAGCTGCGCTGAAGACTCGGATAGCCCCGGCCACGGCGGCAATCACAATCCCCACCAAAGGCACACCGGTCAGCCACCACAGGGGCCATTCATGAGCCCCTGAGATGATCGCCAGCTGCAGCAGCGCCGTCAGGGCGCACAGCAGCAGGCTGCCCATCAGCGCAGCGAAACGCAGAATTCTGTGCAGTGCATCCAGCGATTGGGTGGGCTTGGGCCGCTCCCGAATGCTCTGATACACGACGACGTCGTCGTCGGCAGCCTGCGATGCGGTCACGTGATTCTCTCCCCTACTCAGCTCAGTGGTTAATCGCTTAGTGGGTCAGCCATCCTCTGTATCCCCTGGGGGCAGGGGGAACACCGCCATATTGATGCGGACGCGACGGGCGCCCTCCTGCCCCTCATCCTCGCGGCGGTCCTTGGCGGCATCAGTGTGCCGGTCCATGACATCCCACAGCTCCTCCCGGAGCGCCAAAAGCTCATCACTGGTCATGGTGGTAGTGGTTGTGCTGGTCAGACCCACCTCCGCCCAGGTGGGATCCTCATCCCCTATCCCGCGGAAGTATTCCAAGAGCTTACGGGCGTTATAGGAGACCTGCTGTTCGGCGAGGGTCTGCATCAGCTGCGGGTTCTCTTGGGTCAGGGACTGCAGATCATCGGCTTCCATATTCAGCCCACCGGATTTCCACCAGCGCTCTCTGGCTGTGCCCTTGTCTTCGACCTCCTGGACGAAGCCGTATTTGGCCAACTGCCTCAGATGGTAGGAGGTCTGCCCCGTGGACTCCCCCAAGTGTTTGGCGAGGGTAGTTGAAGTCGCCTCTTCGACCTCACTCAGATAGTCCAGAATGCGTCGCCGCAGGGGATGTGTGAACGCCTTCAGGGACTGGGCGTCCTTGATTTGGGCGTTCTCAGGCCAACGTTCGGCAGCGGTGCGCTTCTCAGACATATTGCAGAAAAACCTTTGCAGTCGTATAGTTGCAGACATAATCTTGCAGAGAAACCTCTGCAATTGTTTCTTGGTACTAGTCTACGGAGTCAGTCACGATGTCACAGACCACCGACACCGCAACTACCGAAAAACTCGGTCGGGATTTCAATGTCCACCTAGGCACGGTCGCGCTCAATGCGCTGGCTGGGGGCATTCTCTTCGCCGGAGTACCCCTGGTGGCTGCCACTCTCACCCAGTCCCCGCAGGAGATCTCGATCATCTCTGCGGCAATCCAACTGCCTGCTCTGCTGGGGATTCTGGTGGGGCTGATTGTCGATCGCACGGACCGACGCCGCCTCCGCCTGGTCGCCATGGGCGCCCGTGTGGGCCTGGTCTTCGGCATGGTCGCCGTCATCCTCACTGGGAATCTCACCCTCTGGGCACTGGCAGGCCTCATGCTTCTCTACGCCCTGGGTGGGGTCTTCATCGCATCGGCCAATGGAGCGATGGTGCCGCAGGTCGCGCCGCGGTCCCAGCTGGCCGCGGCCAACAGCCGGATCCAGGGCGCGATGTTCATCTTTGAGGACATTATCGGAGCACCTATTGCCGCCCTGCTCGTGCTGGTTGGTGCTTCATGGATCTTCGGTGTGCCGGGACTGCTCGGCGTGCTCGCCGTCGTGGTGCTGTGGTGGGGGCTGCGCGGACGCAGCTTCCGGGCACCGCAGGAGGAGGCTCCTGCAGATGAGCCCACTCCCCCGGTGGTGGCCGGTGCACTGCGCGATATCCGCGAAGGTTTGCGTTTCATCCTCCAACACCGGGTGCTGCGACCGATCTTCACCATGGCCCTGGCGGCGAACTTCGCCTCGGCGGCCTATATGGCGGTCTTTGTGCTCTGGATGGTCGGTCCCCAAGCCCCGGTGGGTGTACCGGCGGAGATCTTCCCGCTCTACATCACGATCATGGCCGTGGGCGCGGTGGCCGCGACTTTGACCACCAGCCGGATACTGAAGGTGATCGATGAGTTCCCGCTGATGATGGCTGGATTCTGGGTGATGCCGGTTCTGCTGATCATTCAGGTCATCTGGCCAACCCCTTGGGTGATGGTCGGCACCATGCTGCTGCTGGGCTATTCGCTGACTGTCGGCAATGTCATCTTCATGACCCTGGCCCAGAAGCTCGTGCCGGGCCGGATGCTGGGACGCTTCAACGGCACCGCCCAGACGGCCACTTCGGGGCTCGCCCCGGCCGGCGCCCTGCTGGGCGGATTCGTGGCCGAAGTCTATGGATTCACCATTCTGCACCTGGCCGTGGCCGGGGTTCTGGCAGCTGCTCTGACCTACCCCTTACTGGTTGTACGCCAACACCATGTTGACGCGCTGGAGATTCAGGAGTGATCACAATGTTGAAGACTCTACTGCGCTGGATCTGGGATCGGGCCGGCTGCGCCGCCCATGCCGAGCGCCAGCGCGAGGAGGCCCTTCGGCCGTACCTGCTCAGGAGTTGAGGAGGTCTCCGGCAGGCAGCAGGGACCGGGCATAATCCGGTTCGGCATGCCAGCAGACGGCGATCTCCCAGGCATGGGCTGCCAGGCCTTGCGCCGGAGTTCCATCACCTACCTGGGTGAGATCGAAGAAGGCGTCATCCGTTTCCGACTCCCGCGTCCCCATGGACCGCACAGCCATTGCTCGGCTCCGCCTGGGCCAGGGCTTCAAGAATGTAGTCCACGACCTGCTCGGGCATCGCATCAAGATCGATATCACCACCGCGCCGATATCCGGCAAGGAGGTCCGCAGCGGAGATGGACCCCGGCCGCTGTTGCCATCCGGTGGTGAGGCCGTGGACCTCGTTGCGAGCACCCCCTGGCAGTTCCCGGATGACTTCGAGTTCGGGCCAGGCGGTAGTGGGGAACACCCTGGGATCAGCCCACGGAGGCCATGATTTCGGTCATCCGGTCCAGGAAGGCGTCGACCTGCGCCTCGTCGTAACCCTGGTTGCCTGCGGCGGTTTTGAAGGTGATGGTGCGGATCTCGTCCACGCTCATGGGGTTCTCGCCGTCGAGGTATGCCTCGAGCTGTTTGCACAGCTGATCGACCTCGTCCTTGCGGTAACCCACATTGTTCTCCTCGGTGGGCTCACGGAAACGCTGACCATCGGGGCGTTCCATTCGGGCCCGCAGGGGCTGGGAGCGCAGGTGGAGCTGTTCGTACCAGGCGTCCTCGCCGTACTGTTCGATGTAGCGGTCGCGCTCGGCACCGGCAAAGGCGTCCTCAAGCCGGTCCAGGGCGGAGTCGACCTCGGCGGGGTTGTATCCGCCGGGCCCCAGGGTGAAGCTGGCTTTCCGGATTTCGGAGAGCGGCATGCCACGGCCGGAGTCGTAGGCGTCACGCGCCAGGGCCATGAAGTGGTCAACCTCAGCGCGGTCATAACCCTGCTCGTTATCGTCCAGCAGCGTGAACAGCGGTGCGGAAGTGGTAGCCATAGCTATAAGCCTAACGGCAGACCGGCCGTATCCTGGGTCAACGCCACGATCACGAAGTAGGCGGTGGGCATCGCGAAGACCAGGGAATCGAGCCGATCCATGACTCCGCCGTGCCCCGGCAGGGCCTGGGACATATCCTTGACCCCGAGTTCTCGTTTGACCATTGACTCGCTGAAGTCCCCTGCAGTTGCTGCGATGACCACTGCCACTGCCAGGGCTGCGCCAATATGCAGAGGCTCATCGAAGATCAGCCAGGAGGCCAGCACACCGACCAGCATTGCCCCGATCAGGGATCCGGCGAACCCTTCCCAGGACTTCTTCGGTGAGACCTTCGGTGCCATGGGGTGTTTGCCGAAGAGGACCCCAGCGATATAGCCGAAGGTGTCATTGGAGACTACAAGAAGCACGACGACGACCAGCCGCCACTCCCCCTGCGGGATCTGAATCAGCAGCAGGGCGAAGGAGATGAGGTAGGGCACCCAGCAGGCGACGAACAGTGAGGCCACAATACTGCGGCCGGGGTCGGTGACTCGCCAGAGTACTGCTCCGACCATAATGGCGACCCCGGTGATCATCAGTCCCAGGGTGAGGGCTTCGACTCTACCCCAATAGGCGGCCACAGGCATGGCTGCGGCTCCCAAATACAGCGGCGCCTTGGGGATGCGAAGGGGCTGGGTGGTTTCCGCGGTGTGGTGCTCCAGTGCCCGGGCCACCTCCCAGACGCCCAGGCAGAGCACCACGATCCAGATGGCGATCAGCAGGGGTTGGAACCAGAAGATTCCAAAAACCCCTGGGATCAGCAGTGCCGCACCGGTTGCGATCGCCGCCGGGAGGTTCCGTCCGGCTTTGATCTGACGTTTTGGCTTTTCAGCCACCGTGCCGGCTTGGCTCACTGGGGGCTCACACCTCGAGGAGCTCGGCCTCTTTGCGCTTGGCCATATCGTCGATGCGCTCGGTGTACTGCTTGGTCAGACCGTCGAGCTCCTTCAGAGCCCGCTCGCCGTCGTCTTCACCGATGTCACCGTCTTTGACGGCCTTGTCGATGGTGTCCTTGGCCTTGCGGCGGGCGTTGCGGACCGAGACTTTGTGATCCTCCGCCTTGGACTTCACCAGCTTCACGTACTCCTTGCGGCGTTCCTCGGTCAGCTCCGGCATCGTGATCCGGATCTGCTTGCCGTCATTGGAGGGGTTGGCGCCGATCTCGGAATCCGAGAGCGCCTTCTCGATATCGCGCATGGCGCCGGCATCGTAAGGGGTGATCAGGATGGTCCGGGCGTCCGGTGTGTTGAAGGATGCCAGCTGCTGCAGCGGGGTGGGGGCGCCGTAGTAGTCCACCAGGACCTTGGAGTACAGAGCGGGGTTGGCCCGGCCTGTGCGCACAGTCGCGAAGTCCTCACTGGTGGCCTCTAGGGTCCGTTGCATCTGCTCATCAGCCTCGAGCAGGGTTTCGTCAGTCACTGGTCTCTCCTTGTGGGTACGGGTGCTGGGTCACAGTCTATCGTCGGAGACGATGCAGGGTCCTCAGGGGGTGACGAGGGTGCCGATTTCCTCGCCCAGCAGGGCGCGGGTGACATCGCCTTCGCCCTCCATGCCGAAGACTCGCATGTCCAGGCCGTTGTCATTGCACATGGTCATCGCGGTCTGGTCCATCACCCGGATGTCACGGCGCAGCGCCTCGGTGTAGGTCAGGCGGTCGAGCTTCTCAGCAGTGGGGTCCTTCCGGGGATCGGCGGTGTAGACGCCATCGACCCCTGATTTACCCATCAGAACCATCTGCGCACCGACTTCCAGAGCCCGCTGGGCGCATACGGTGTCGGTGGAGAAGTAGGGCATACCTGCGCCGGCACCGAAGACTACAACTCGGCCCTTCTCCATATGCCGGATAGCGCGCAGCGGGATATAGGGTTCGGCCACCTGGGCCATGCCGATGGCGGTCTGCACGCGGGTGGGCTGCCCGGACTGTTCGAGGAAGTCCTGCAGGGCCAGGGCGTTCATCACGGTGCCGAGCATGCCGATGTAATCGGCCCGGGCTCGGTCCATTCCGGCTGCGGAGAGCTCAGCGCCGCGGAAGAAGTTGCCACCTCCGACGACGACGGCGACCTCGACTTTGTCTCGGACGGCAGCAATCTGTTCGGCGATCCCTCGCACGGTGGCGGGGTCAACGCCCACGGCTCCGCCGCCGAAGACCTCCCCGGAGAGTTTCAGCAGTACTCGACGTCGGCTGGGTGGGTTCTCAGACATCTGGCTCCTCAGCATCGGTTCGGGCACACAAAAGGGGTGACCACCGAATGTGGTGGTCACCCCCTCAGCGTTAGTTCGGGTCGCGGGGTGTCCCCGCGTTTTCGGCTATCTTACCGCGAGCGGTCAGGAGCCGACGCGGAACCGGGCGAAGCCGGTTGCCTGGGTGCCAGCCTGCTCCAGAACCTTGGCCACGGAGACCTTGGGGTCTTTGGCGAAGGGCTGGTCCACCAGCACATGCTCCTTGAAGTATGCGTTGGTGCGGCCTTCGATGATCTTCGGCATAGCCTGCTCGGGCTTGTTCTCTGCCCGAGCGGTCTCCTCGGCGATGCGGCGCTCATTGGCCACAGTCTCCTCGGGGACCTCATCGCGGGTGAGGTAGCTCGGAGCCAGTGCAGCGCCGTGGACGGCCACATCGTGTGCGGCAGTCTTGGCGTCATCGCTGTCGGCGTCAACAGCCACCAGCACACCCACCTGAGCGGGGAGATCCTTGGAGGTCTTGTGCAGGTATGCATCGACGTAGGAGCCGGTGACCTTGGCCAGACGGCGGACCACGATCTTCTCACCGAGGACGGCGCCGCCCTCTTCGGTGACGTAGTCGGAGACCTTCTTGCCCTCGATCTCGGCCTCGAGCAGGGCCTCGACGCTGTCCAGGCCGTTGGCCACTGCAGTGTCCAGGACCTTCTCGGCGAGGCCGACGAACTTATCGGACTTCGCCACGAAGTCGGTCTCGGCGTTGACCTCGAGGAGGTAGCCGGCGGTGCCGTCTACAACCTTGGCCAGCACGATGCCCTCTGCAGCGGAGCGGCCTTCACGCTTCGCCGCGCCCTTCAGGCCCTTGATGCGGATGGCTTCGATGGCCTTGTCGATGTCGCCGTCGGCCTCGTCCAGGGCCTTCTTGACGTCCATCATGCCGGCGCCGGTCCGCTCGCGCAGGGCCTTGATGTCGGCAGCAGTGTAGTTCGCCATGAGTTTCGGGTGTCCTCTCAGTTAAGGAAAGTGATCAGCCTTCGGTCTTCTCAGCAGCTTCAGCGGCCTCAGCGTTGGGGGTCTCCTCAGCCTCGGCAGCAGCCTGCTCGGGGGTCTCCTCGGCCTTAGCCTCGGTGGACTCAGCTGCCTGCTGCTCTGCAGCGTGCTGCTCGAGCAGCTCGCGCTCCCACTCAGCCATCGGCTCAGCCGGGGCGGAACCGCCGCCGCGCTTCTCGTCGCGGGCGATCAGGCCCTCTGCTGCGGCGTCTGCCACCACGCGGGTGAGCAGGTCCACGGAGCGGATGGCGTCGTCGTTGCCCGGGATCGGGTAGTTGACCTCATCGGGATCGCAGTTGGTGTCCAGGATGGCGATGACCGGGATGCCCAGCTTGCGGGCCTCGTCCACGGCCAGGTGCTCCTTGTTGGTGTCCACAACCCAGATGGCGGAGGGGGTCTTGTTCATGTTGCGGATACCGCCGAGGTTGGACTGCAGCTTCTCCAGCTCGCGGGAGAGCAGCAGCAGTTCCTTCTTGGTGTACTGGGAGCCGGCGACGTCGTCGAAGTCGATCTCTTCGAGTTCCTTCATCCGCTGCACACGCTTGGAGACGGTCTGGAAGTTGGTGAGCATACCGCCGAGCCAACGGTGGTTGACGTAGGGCTGGCCAACGCGGGTGGCCTGCTCGGCAATGGCCTCCTGGGCCTGCTTCTTGGTGCCGACGAAGAGGATGGAGCCACCGTGGGCGACGGTCTGCTTGATGAACTCGTAGGCCCGGTCGATGTAGCTCAGCGACTGCTGGAGGTCGACGATGTAGATGCCGTTGCGCTCGGTGAAGATGTAGCGCTTCATCTTGGGGTTCCAGCGGCGGGTCTGGTGGCCGAAGTGGACACCGGAGTCGAGCAGCTGGCGCATAGTGACGACAGGCATTGTCATTCCTTTCGGTGCCGGGCTTAGAACATGGCGGACCATGCAGCACCGGCTTTTTGTTTATCGGTTACTTGGTAGTTCCGGGTTCTCCCCGGTTCCTAGCGTGAGCTGAGGCTGTTGCCCACCCGTTCCCTGAACACACAAAAAGCTCCTGGTCAGGAGCGGATTATATGGACCGAAGGGATCGCCCCGCCTGGAGTGATCCAGGCGGCAGTTCACGCGCGTAGTCAGCTGATTGGGCACACCGCGGGCGCGCACAGTCAACTGCGGAAGCCTAGTCTAGCCTGTCGGCGGCGTTTTCCCCAACTGTCGCGGGCCTTTCAGGACACACCGGGCTCTCCACAGTATGGCGGCTTTCTCCGCATTGTGCGGCAGGCAGAACCCACTCTGGTGCCATGGGCACACAGGCATCGGCGACGACGCCGCTTCCGTTTCCTGCTAGCGGACGGCCGTTGTTTTTCGCGCCCCGGCCGCATCAGGTCGTGGCGGTGGTCTTCTGTGTGCTGATTCTGGTGGGCATGCCACCGGCCACGGCCGGGGATGGCCATCCGCGCTGGCAGGCACCTGTTTCCGGTGAAGTGGTGGAGGAGTTCGCCGCTCCCCCGGCCCCGTGGGCGGCCGGCCACCGGGGTGTGGATCTTGCTGTGTCTTCTGGTGGTGAGATCCACGCTCCGGCAGACGGGGTGGTCAGCTTCTCCGGGGTAGTGGTCAACCGCGAGGTGCTCAGCATCGATCATGGAGGCGGCTACGTGAGCTCCTTCGAACCAGTGGAGTCAGAACTGGCCGAAGGCGATGGGGTCAGCGAGGGCGAGGTCGTTGCCAGTCTGGGAAGCTACGAGGACGGCAGCACTCACTGCGAGGGACAACCCTGCCTGCACTGGGGCGTGCGCCTGCACGGGGAATACATCAACCCCATGCTCCTCATCGGCGAGCTCGAACCCTCAATCCTGCTGCCGTTGAGCTCCGAGGAGGGGCAGTGACAAGAAAAGAACTCTTGTTCTCAGCCTTGGCCTCATCTAGCCTGGAATATAGGAAAAACCTCCGAGTGGTGACTCCAGCAAGGAAACATGGGTTTAGCGACGATGACATCCTTCACGCCTTGCGCAATCATATCGGTCACTTCAAGGAGCAGGGAGATCACCGACTGACAATTCTCATCGGGCCCGCGTTCAACGGCACCATGCTGGAAGTCGGAGTCCTCACCACCGATGACGAACACCTCATAGTGCACGCCATGAAAGCCCGTCGAAAGTACTGGCCCCAGTAAGGAGACCCGTCCCATGGCAACCAAGTCTCATAAGAAGCTCAGCGTGGAGGATGCGGTTCAGCGGTTCGAGGAAGGCATCGAGCCGGACCCCGCAACTCGTCGGGGCCCAGAAGCCACCGCTGATATCCGCGCTGCTGCAAAGATGCTCGATTACGCAGAGAGCCTTCTCGAAGAGAACATCGTCGACGCTCGACGCCGCGGAGTCACCTGGCTGGAGATCGCCCTTGCCCTCGGTGTTACACCCCAGGCAGTCAGTCAGAAGTACCGCGACCGGGTTTGAGCTGCTAGTAGCTGCGATGTTTGAGAAAGCCGTCTACGGGATCTTCATTGTCAGCGTGCTCACCTGGATGACGCTCGCCCTGGCAACCGAGGGACTAACGTTTGATGTCATCGCTCAAGCAGGAAGCTTCCTGCTCCTTGGAGTGGTCATGAGCCTGCTACTCGAACGCTCATGTGAATCCGCTACTCCGTGAGGGTGCGGTGGAGATCTTCGGGGTCGTCATTGCCAGTGATCTCCATCTGACCGTCAGTGATATGCGCATTGACGGTAGGTGCAAGGAAAAACTGTCCGTCGACAGTCACCAGCGTCAGATTATCGGGGTACGGCACCTCTGAGAGCTCCGCCGAGAGGTCCGAGTACGCCTCAGCTTCTTCCTCCCCCAAGTGCAGGAGCAGAGCATCTTGAGTGCTGTTCTCCACTTCGGTGATGCCGACTTCAGCATCGGTGACCTCAATCCGGCGATCTGTGGCGACCACATAGCAGGTCAACTCTTTCTCGACGAAGATCTCTTCAACAGCCTCTTCGTAATCCTCCTGGGTCTCGCCCGGAGGGCATTCCGGGTTCTCAACCGCGAGTACCGGGTAGATAACCATATCTGCCGCCAGCGGAGCCATCTCCGGCTCATTGGAACATCCGACCACCAGAACGGTGACCCCAAGCGCAGCACTTACTGCCTGAATTTTCATCTGAACCCCCTCAGTTCAGAATAAAAATAGCAGGTCAGACCAGTTTCTCGGTGAGTTCTACGACTCGACGTCGGATGTCATCGCGGACCAGCTCCATGCGTTCGCGGCCTTCGATGCCGCGCTGGGAGGGCTCGTCGGTCTCCCAACGCTCAATGGTGACGCCCTCGACCTCGGGCACCTCAGCCTCAGCACCTAGGACGATGACCCGGCCTGCTTCTCGCATGGCCTCCTCGGTCAGCTGGGTCGGCTTCTGGTCCGTGATGTCGACTCCCACGTCCTGAAGCACCTCAGCAGAAAGCGCGTTGACCTTCTCCCCCGCCTTGGTCCCGGCAGAGCTGATGCGCACCGCTGCGGGCTTCCCTCGGTCGGCGAGTGCCTTCTGCATGAGCCCCGCTGCCATCTGAGACTTTCCGCCGTTCTTCACGCAGACGAACAGCACTCCGGGTTTGGTTTCGGTCATCAGCAGCAATCTCCTCCATTTCGTGGGGACACCGATCCGACCTGCAGCATCGCGCCCAGGCCGGATTCATCACAGAGGTCAGAGCACAGCGACTGCAGGGCTCCGGGAACTATCGAGTAATACGACCAGGTTCCCCGCTTCTGCCGGTTGAGGAAACCCGCGTCAGTCAGAATCCGCAGGTGATGGGAGACCGTCGGCTGCCCCAGGCCCAGCGGCTCAGTGAGGTCACAGACGCAGGCCTCGGCATTCTCACCGGCGGCGATCAGCGAGAGCAGGGCGATCCGGTTGGGGTCGCCGAGGGCTTTGAACCGAACCGCGAGGTCCGATGCGTGCTCAGGGTCGATTGCGTTCACAGAAACCCTCCATTGACGTTTGTCGATATAAACGAGCATACTCATACATCGATAGACGTCAATATTCTGCCGAAGGGTTTCATGTCCTCGCCAACTCTCACCCCGGACACCGCCGCAGTCACATCCCGACTCTCCCTCTTGGATAAGTTCCTGCCGGTGTGGATTCTGGCCGCCATGGGGCTGGGCCTGCTGATCGCTCTCCTCGCTCCCGGAGTGGGCCAGCTGCTGCACGCTGTGGAAGTTGCCGGAGTCTCGGTGCCGATCGCCCTTGGCCTACTGCTGATGATGTACCCCGTGCTGGCAAAGGTCCGCTACGCCGAGACCCACTTGGTGATGCGGGACAAGAAACTGCTGATCACCTCATTGGCCATCAACTGGCTGTTGGCACCGGCATTCATGTTCGCACTGGCCTGGATCTTCCTGCCGGATCTTCCCGAATACCGCACCGGGCTGATCATCGTGGGGCTGGCCCGCTGCATCGCCATGGTGCTGATCTGGAATGATCTCGCCTGCGGCCACCGGGAGGCCGCTGCGGTGCTGGTGGCGATCAATTCCGTCTTCCAGGTCTTCATGTTCGGCATCCTGGGCTGGTTCTACCTCCAAGTTCTGCCCGGCTGGCTGGGCCTGGAGACCACCACCGCAGAGTTCTCCTTCTGGGCGATCACCTTCTCAGTCCTGGTCTTCCTCGGGATCCCACTGGCTGCCGGGTTCCTGACCCGGCTCATCGGCGAGCGCACTCGCGGCCGCACCTGGTATGAGGAGCGACTGCTGCCCAAACTCGGCCCCTGGGCCCTCTACGGGCTGCTGTTCACCATCGTGGTGCTCTTTGCCCTGCAGGGCGAGCAGGTCATGAGCCAACCCCTGGATGTCGCCCGAATTGCAGTGCCACTGCTGATCTACTTTGTGGTCACCTTCTGCGCCTCAATGGTCATCGGCCGGTTGCTGGGTATGGACTATGAGCGCACCACCACCCTGTCCTTCACTGCGGCCGGCAATAACTTCGAACTGGCTATCGCCGTGGCCATCGCTACCTTCGGTGCCACCAGCGGCCAGGCCCTGGCCGGCGTCGTCGGACCGTTGATCGAGGTGCCGGTACTGGTCGGTCTCGTCTACGTGGCGCTGTGGGCCCGCAAATTCTTCACCCCTTCAGTTCCCCACACCTAGGAGTCGATATGACCAGCCAGCAGCCCGTTATCGTCATCGGCGCCGGGCCGATCGGCCTCGCCGCTGCAGCGCATATGCTCGAATACGGGCTGGAGCCTCTGGTTCTGGAATCCGGGGAGCATGCTGGAGCCGCAATCAGCCAGTGGGGGCATATCCAGCTGTTCTCCCCCTGGCGGTACAACATTGATGCTGCCTGCCGGCGGCTGCTGGAGGAGACCGACTGGCAGGAACCGAACCCGGGCATCCTACCCACCGGTGCGCAATTGGTGGAGGAGTATCTGAAGCCGATTGCCGCTGCGAACACCTTGGACCCGCGCATCAGGTACCGGACGCGGGTGGTGAGTGTTCTCCGGCGGCAGGATTCGTTCCTGGTTCGTACCGAGACTGACGGTGAGGTACTCGATTTCCAAGCCAGTGCGGTGATTGATGCCTCCGGAACCTGGCACACACCGAATCCCCTCGGCGCGGGTGGGCTTCCCGCAGCAGGAGAGAACGACGACGCTCTCGCCCCTCATCTGTTGGGACCATTGCCTGATGTGCTGGGCGCCGATCGCCATCGGGTGGCCGGACGCCGAGCCTTGGTGGTCGGATCCGGGCATTCGGCGGTCAATACTCTGCTGAACCTCGTGGCCCTGCGGCGCGAAGTTCCCAGCACCAGCATTCAGTGGGCGATCCGCAGCGCCGACCCCCAGCGCAGCTATGGGGGTGAGGACCGCGATGGGCTCCCTGAGCGAGGGGCCCTGGGGACGCAGCTGCGACAGAGCGTGGAGGCTGGGCAGATCGAGCTGCTGACCTCGGCCGAGGTCCAGGCTCTTGAGTCAGTCGACGGGGATTTGGAGGCCAGCTTCCAAGACGGTCGGGGTCTCCGGGTGGATGCGCTGGCTGCGGCCACGGGGTTCCGGCCCGATCTCGAAATACTTCGTGGGCTGCGCCTGGAGCTGGATCCCACAGTGGAAGCGCCAGTTCGGCTGGCTCCGCTGATTGATCCCGCAGTGCACTCCTGCGGCACTGTTCGGGCTCATGGGGCTGCGGAGTTGGCCCACCCTGAGGAGGGTTTCTTCATCGTCGGTATGAAGTCCTATGGTCGGGCGCCGACATTCCTGATGGCCACCGGCTACGAGCAGGTCCGTTCAGTGGCTGCGTATCTGGCTGGGGCTGATGCCAGCCCACGCGATCTCAACCTGCCGGCAACCGGAGTCTGCTCTGCTGGTTAAAAGCGTTGGCGGCACTCCCCCTCAACGAGAAAGCGCCGCCAATACGCTTATTCAGTTATCTGCGGAAATCAGCTCTGGACTGCGGAGCTGCGACGGCGCATACCGAGCAGCAGCAGGGCGCCCAGGGCCAGCAGCAGGATGGATCCCGCTGCCAGGATGGCGATAGTACCAGCGCCGGTCTGCGCCAGTTCGCCCTTGACCTCACCGGTGGAGACCTCAGGCTCATCTGTGGAGTCATCCGTTGCCGGTTCCTCCTCAGTGCCCTCGTCCTCCTGGCCGGCCTCAGCTGCCGCAGGCAGCACCGTCAGCGCAGCGGAACCGAAGTTCTCGCTGGTCAGACCGGTGACTGTGAGGTCGTACTCACCGGGCTCGAGATCCTCCGGAATGGTGACCTCAACGCTCAGTGCGCCGTCCTCATCGGCCTCGACAGTGGCCAGAACTGGGTTGATGGCAATCTCGACGTCCTCACCGGGCTCGAAGCCGTCGGCCTCAACGGTGACTGTGCCTCCAGCCTCAACAGTTCCGGGGGTCAGGGTGACAGTGCCGACAGTCTCTAGCTGGTCCTCGTCAGTGCCTTCCTCGTCCTCTTCAGGAGAGGGAGAGGGTGATTCAGTCTCGGTGGGGTCCGACGTGGGGTCCGGAGAATCGGTGGGGTCCGTGGGACTCGGCGAGTCCGTCGGCTGCTCCGTCTCATCAGGATCCGCAGTTGGCTCCTGAGTTTCGCTCGGATCTGGTGATTCAGTGGGATCCGTGGTGGGATCCTCCGTCGGCTCCGGGGTACCTGTGGGTTCCGGGGTCTCCGTCGGGTCAGTAGTACCGGTCGGCTCCTCGGTCGGCTCCGGGGACCCCGTGGGATCGGGAGTCTCTGTGGGATCCGGGGTTCCGGTTGGGTCCGGTGTCTCCGTTGGATCCGGCTCGGTGCCGTTGTCGTCCTCGTCGTCGTCATCTTCCACCGGATTGAGGGGGAAGGTGGGGTCGGGCTGCTCGACGACCTGGTCGTAGCGGGCCCGCCAGCCCTTCAGCCGATCGGGGTAGTCGGTGATGATGCCGTCGACGCCGAGATCGGTGAGCTCTGCCCACTGGCCGGCGCTGTTGACGGTGTAGACGAACATATAGAGATCAGCCTCATGTGCTGCCTCCAGGAGACGCGGATTGCCCAGCACGGTGCTGGCGCTGGGGTTCCAGCCGATGGCTTCGACCTCCAGGGCACGATCCCGGTGCAGGGTGGTGGACCCACCCAGCAGCATGCGGTCGATATCCGGCAGCTCCTGCTGGAGGCTGCGCATGGTCGTCATGCTGAAGCTCTGCACCACAACCTGGTCGCTCATCCCATGTTCCTCGATGAGGTCTCCTGTGATGGCAGCTTCCTCGGCGTTCCAGTCACCCTTGTACTCCAGGAGCATATGGGCACCGGTGTCACCCATATGCTCGAGGACCTCATCCAGGGTCGGGATATGGGTTCCGCCATAGCCGTAGCCGCCGGCGAACCAGGAACCCGCATCGAGATCCTGAATCTCCTCATAGGTGTGGGAGGAGATGAATCCGAAGCCATCAGTTGTCCGGCTCAGGGTGGTGTCGTGCAGGGCCACTGGGACATTGTCCCGGGTCATGAAGATGTCGATCTCGAAGTACTCCACCCCGGTATAAGCCGCGGAGGCCACAGCCGGCATGGTGTTCTCCGGCGCCACACCCGAGTTTCCGCGGTGGGCCACGATCGCCGGGACCACACCGTCCTCGGGATCACCTGCGGTGTACCGATCGTTCCAGCCCATCAGCTGGCCGGGGTGGTCGGTGATGATGCCTTCGACACCCAGGTTGGTCAGGGTCGCCCAATCGTCGGCCTCATTGACGGTCCAGACAAAGGTGGCCAGGCCTGCCTCATTGGCCTCCTGAACCCACTCGGGGTTCTCCAGCACGTGGCTGACCGGCGGGTTGTAGCCCACGGCCTCGAGGTCATGAGCGGTGGAGATGGCGTCATCGTTGATTCCGCCCAGCACCATTCGGGGAACCTCGGGCAGCTCCTGCTGAAGGTTCGCCATAGTGGTCAGATCGAAGCTCTGGGTGATGATCTGGTCCTCAACACCGTGCTCTTCGATCAGCTGGGCACTGGCGGCGACCATCTCAGCATCCCATTCGCTCTTGTACTCCAGGAGCAGATGGGCACCGGAGTCAGCCATGTACTCCAGCACCTCATCCAGGGTCGGCACTCCGGCGTAGGAGTAGGCGGGATCGAACCAGGAACCGGCATCCAGCTCGCTGACCTCGGCGTAGGTCAGCTCCCGGATCGCACCTGTACCGTCGGTGGTGCGGTCGACTGTGTCATCGTGGATCGCCACAATCTCACCATCGGCGGTGAAGTCAATATCGATCTCGAAGAACTCGGCTCCACCCTCAACAGAGGAGACGATGGCCGGCATCGTGTTCTCCGGCGCCACTGCGGAGTCGCCGCGGTGGCCGACCACTGCAGCGGGGTCGCCAGGTTCGTTGAGCTCAAAGGTGGGGAATGGCGCGATCTCGGTGACCAGCACGTGGTCGAAGGAGACCGTAGAGCCGTTGACCACAAGTCCGAGGATGCCCTCGGGGCTGCGCCGGAGGCTGTTGGTCTCCAGGACCCGCTCACCGTCGAAATACCAGTGGGCGCGGTTTCCGCTGACCTCGACGGCGATATGGACATCTTCGCCGGTTCCGGCATCACGGGGTGCCGATGCCGTGTTGGTGACATTCCAGCCGTCTGCGGCAGTCCGCTCGGCGAACTCGATGCCGTTATGGGCCGAGGAGTTCACCCGCATGGCGGCATGCCACCAGGGCACGGAACCGTCAGGGGTCATATCCAGGCCCAGGGCAGTCCAGCGGGCATCGTTATTCGCCTGGTCAAACCGCAGGATGGTTTCCATGCGGTAATGCTCGTGGTGCTCGCCGAAGACAATCCGCGACTGCTGATTGGTGTCCTCGGAGGTGCCCAGCAGGCGGCCGTCCTCAACATGCCATTCACCCTCGACGGCGTTCCAGCCCTCGGGGAGCTCGCCGTCGGCGATCTCGCTGAAGTCCTCGAAGAACAGGGCGTCCTCCGGGACATCGATCTCGTTCTGGGTTTCGGCCTGCTCGGCCTCTTCCTCAGTACCGGCCTCGTCCTCAGTACCGGCCTCGTCCTCTTCCTCGTTCAGCTGCTCGCTGCTGAGGGAGTCATCGACGGCGTCGTCGTCGTTTTGTGCGTCAGCCTCGGGATCGTCTTCGGGATCACCGGCCTCCGCGTCTTCCTCGGTCCCCTCGTCATTTCCCTCGTTCTCGGTGCTCTCCGCTGTGGGACTGGCAGACTCCGTAGTGGTCTGCGTGGGCTCAGGAGACGCCGGCGTCTCATCCCCCTCAGCAGATGCGGCTACCGGCTGCAGGGCAGAGACGAGCAACGCTGCTCCCGCCAATGCCGCGCAGCCTCGCCGCGTGGATTCATATTTGCTGGTCACGTCTGGTCCTTCCAGGTTCTAACCGTCAGATGGCGCCGAGGCAGACGGCGCCATGTCCCAGCTCATAGAACTGAGGTGAACCAGCTGGAAATACTGCATGACCGGGAGTCGACAGTCTGGGATTGGCGGACACTCTCACCAGTAGTTACAACTACAAGAACGGTTTAGTGATCTACTCCACTGTTACGTGACCTGCGCGCCAGGAACACCGCGGGGATGAACAGCAGAGCCAGCAGTCCCCCGGCCAGGGAGAGCACCGCGAAGCTTGTATGGTGCATGACAATTCCGGACATCGCGCCTCCGCCTGCCCCGGCCAAGGCCACCAGGACATCGATACTGCCCTGGGTTCGGGGGCGGTTCTCCGGCACGGTTCCATCCACCACCAGGGCGGTGCCGGCGATGAGGCCGAAGTTCCAGCCCACTCCCAGCAGCACCAGGGCCAGGATCAGCAGGCCCAAGGAATCTCCGGGGGCCAATGCGGCCAGCACTCCCGAGGCCAGAAGTGTTGCCCCGGCGGCAAGAGCCATGGGGATCCGGCCCAGGAGATCGACCAGGTATCCGGTGATCAGCGAGGGCAGCCACATCGCTCCCAGATGCAGGCCGATGACCAGTCCGACCGCGGCCATCTCGTGGTCGTGGGCGCGCATATGGACCGGGGTCATGGTCATAATCGCGACCATGGAGATCTGCACCAGGACCATGATGCTGGCACCGATATAGGCGCTGGGTCCGACCCTGGGCTCAGTGGCAGTTGGGGCCTGCTCAGCCTGCTCATCCGGGGTGGGCTGCCCCTGGGCTCTGAGTTCCCTGGCCAGCAGATAGGGATCAGGCCGAAGCAGGAGGAAGAGCACGAGTCCCGCCGCAGAATAGGCCACTGCTGCCAGCAGGAAAGGGCCGGCCAATTCGGGGATACCCAGCCAGAGAGCGAGCCTCCCCAGGGGATCGACGAGATTGGGGCCAGCCACTGCCCCGGCGGTGGTGGCGACCATGGCCACCGAGATCGCGGTGCCGCGGCGGGCCTCCGGGGCGAGGTCGGTGCCGGCGTAGCGGGCTTGGAGATTGGTGGCGGCACCCGAGCCGTAGATGAACAGGGAGAGGAACAGCAGCAGTGGGGAATCGGCCACAGCGGCTGCGACCACACCGAGGGCGCCGAGCCCACCGGCGCCGAAGCCCAGGGCGAGACCTGTTCGACGACCCCAGCGTTGGGTGAATCTGCCGACCAGGAAGGCGGCTACGGCCGAGCCGAGGGTGAAGAGGGCGGTGGGGAGACCGGCGAGCCCCTCCGAGCCCAGCATCTGCTGGGCCAATAGGGCCCCGACGGCCACCCCCGCTGCAAGTCCTGCTCCCCCAAGGGTTTGGGAGATGACGACGACGGCGAGGGTGCGCCGCTGTACCCGTCTACTGGGGTCGGTCACCCTTCGAGATCACCGAGCTCCATCTCAGCCAGCTGCTGCTCGGGACCGTCAGAGCCGGCGTGCTGACCCTCGAAGGCCTCGGTGGCATCGGTGCCGCAGAGCTGTTCAATAGCGCCCTCGCCACCGGGGTGCTCCTCGATCCAGCCGGTGAGGTCGTAGACGGTATCGTCGATCACGGCCCAGCAGGATTCTGCGGAGTCATTGGCGCTGACCTCGTCCATGGTCAGGGCCTCATCCTCGGCGCCCTCCTCGCCATTGGCCTCGTCGCCGCCGTCAGTTTCGGCCTGGTCGGTCTCCTCACCGTTATCAGTATCGGCCTCGTCATCCCCGCAGGCGGAGACGGCCAGGAGGCCAGCCACTGCCAGGGGTGCGATCAGCAGGCGGCGCAGGCGGGTGGATTCAGCAATGGCGGTCATGGCGATGGTCTCTCCTGTACGGATCGGGTGCGGGAGTTCTCCGGTCATGAGTCTATGGCTGGGCTGTTGCGCCGAGCAAAGCTCCACGCGGTCAGCCAGGTGCACAGCACGGTGGTGATCACCGAGCCGAGCACATGATTGGCCAGGGTGGAGTAGTCCCCGAGCTCGGCCTGGACGAAGCTGATGCCGAAGAGCACCATGGCAGCTGCAGCGGCCCAGATACCGGTGCGGGTCAGTACTGCGCGCAGCACCAGAGTCAGTGCCAGCAGGCCGGTGGTGATATGCAGTCCGATGGCTGCGGCGCCGTGGATGTCGATGCCGGAGTAGTTCTGAACCAGCTGGCCTCCGGTGGCGAAGAGCACGACGACGGCAGCCACACTCAAGACGGCGGTGATACGGGCGGCAATCAGGAGTTTCTGTGCATGACTCACATGACCATCCTATGACTGAGTCGAAGAGTCCGGGGTGCGGGACTTGAACCCGCGACCAAACGATTATGAGTCGTCTGCTCTGACCAACTGAGCTAACCCCGGTTGAGGGCGGCTGAGCGCGCCTGATCCATCCTATCGGAGGTTCAGGAACTGATCGGCAGCCTGGCCCCAGGTCGGCAGTTGCGAGCGCCGCTGCATCGCGCGGGCGCCCAGATCTCGGCGGTGATCGGCGTCTGTGAGGAAGGCCCGCAGCTGCTGGGTCCAGGTCTCGGGATGGCCAGTATCGGCGATCAGACCAGCCCCGCCGGCAGCCTCCTCGGCTCCAGTGCCGGAGGCGACCAGAGCGGGCACCCCGTGGGCGCAGGCCTCGGCGACGACCATCCCGTAGGTCTCCACCAGGGAAGGAAGCAGCAACAGATCGGTGCGGGACCACAGCTGGGAGACCTCCAGGGGTGAGAGCACCCCGAGGTACTCCACGCGGTCCGGCAGCTGCCGGTTCAGTATTGCCAGGACTTCCTGCCCGTACTCGGTCTCCGCCCCGGGTCCTGCAAGTACTAACTGCCAATGCGGCATGTCCATCAGCGGCTGCAGCGCCTGTCCCAGCAGCAGATGGTTCTTCAGCGGGTTCAACGCTGCCACTGCGGCCAAGGTGAGAACTCCGTCCGCTGATTCGCTCCCGGCTGGGGTGAGGAGATCCTGCGGCTGTTCGACCCCCGGCTGTGCGACCTCGATGTCCTGGCGGCGGTAGCGGCGGCGCAGCTCACCTGCGGCCCAGTGGCTGGCGGTGACCACGTGGTCAGCCTCGAGGACTGCCCATTTCTCCAGGCGGACCACCTCGGGGTCCATCTCACCCTGGGCAGCCAGGGCTGCAGCAGCGGGAAGGTGGACCAGCAGAACAGTGGCGGCGTCGTCGTCATCTGGAGTGGGGGTGGTGAACAGTTGGAGGTTTGCCGAGCCGATGAGCCCGTCGATGACCACCAGATCCGTGGCCATCTTCGCCCGGGCTTCAGTCAGAGCTTGGGTGCCCGTCGGCTGGGCGAATACCTCCTCGGGCAGGGCTAAGACCTCCACCTGGGCACCGGCAGCAGTGAGTGCACTGCGCAGCTGTTGGTTATAGCGCAGACCCCCGCTGACCGCGGGCAGCTGGGGCTCAGCCCAGAGAATCCGAGTCATGGGCGGGGATCGGTTCAGGCCGGGCTGAGTTCGATCCGCACCATGCCGCGGGCCCGGGGGTGTTCCTCGGCGGCGACCTCCAGGGCCTGCAGCCCGTGGCCC
Source organism: Nesterenkonia sedimenti (assembly GCF_012641515.1). Taxonomy (GTDB): domain Bacteria; phylum Actinomycetota; class Actinomycetes; order Actinomycetales; family Micrococcaceae; genus Nesterenkonia; species Nesterenkonia sedimenti. Next base: position 31,608 of record NZ_JABAHY010000012.1, read on the forward strand.
TCCGGCAGCGCAGAGGCCAGCTGCAGCGCGATGTGCTGACAGATCACCTCAGTGGTGGAGATCTTCTCAGCGAAGTCCGGATGCTCATCCAGGTTCTGGTAGCGCAGCGGCTCCAGCACCTCGGAGAGCAGCTGGGTGGCCACACCGATATCCATCACGACCCCATGCTCATCCAGTCCCTGACGTTCGAAGGTGGCAGTGATCGCCAGGGTGGCCCCATGCAGGTTCTGGGCGGGGCCGAAGAACTCCCCTGCTAGGGAGTGGGCGATCATCACGTGGTCGTCCACCCTCAGTCGGAAGATGGCGGTGTGTTCGGTCAACATATCGGGCTCCTCGCAGCGTCGGCTCAGTGGTCGTAGGTCACTATGTGCAGGATCTCATTGTTGGTCCAGTCTGCCCTGCGGGCGAAGTCATCCATCACCCGCGGCAGTTCTACCAAGGGGCTGGAGCCGGTGATCAGAGCGTCGAACCGCTCATCGAGCAGTTCAAGAGCGGTGGCCAGGCGCTGCCTTCGGCTCCGGCGAAGCCGTTTCGGGGCGGCAACCTCACCGACCTGGGTAGAGGCCAGACGCAGTCGGCGGGCGTGGAAATCCGCGCCTAAGGCGATCTGCGGTTCGGCGGTGCCGTACCAGGACATTTCGACGACGACGCCATCGTCCCCGGTCAGCTCCAGTGCCCGGTTCAGTCCGCCGGCGGTGGCCGAGGTGTGCAGGACGGCGTCGTTATCCCCGGATGCCTCCTCGGGGGTGACCGCTTTGAGCCCGAGGTCTGCGGCACGACGACGCCGAACCGGATCCAGTTCCACCAGTTCGAGCCTGGCGGGGCTGAGTTTCTGCAGCAGCAGTCCAGTGACAAGCCCCACCAGGCCTGCCCCGATGACCGCGACCCGGTCGCCGAGGCTGACCTCTGACTCCCAGGTCGCATTGAGCCCCACCTCGGCGATACCGCCCAGCAATGCCCGGCTGCTGGGCATCTGCTCATCGAGCAGATGACAGTCGGCAGTGGGCACCACCAGATGGCTGCGGTGTCCGGAGAGGGTGAAGACGCGGCGGCCGAGCAGTTCCTCAGGCCCTTCTTCGACTGTGCCGACGTTGAGGTAGCCGTGGGAGACCGGATAGGGAAGCTCGCCCAATTGCTGAGGTGCAGCCATCAGAGCGGCAACCGCCGGTGGGATCTCCCCGCGGTAGACCAGTGTCTCGGTGCCCGCGGAGATGCCGGAGAACTCCGAGCGGATCAGCACCTGGTCCGGGCCGGGTTCGGGCACCGGGACCTCACGCAGGCGCCCGGTATACGGCGCCTCGATCCAGAACTGGTGTGATTGATTCGCCATCCCTGTCATCATCCCAGGTCAGCGCCGGTTAGGCCAGGGTAATGACAGACTGGGGTCTATGAGGCTCTTCATTGACTGCCGCTATGTGCGCACCCGGGTTCACGACGGGATCAGCAGGTACACCGCCTCATTGGTGGAGGCTGCGGCGGAGAGAAGCGATGTCACCATGATCATCCACGACCCTGAGCAGTTGAATCTGCTTCCCAGTCTGCCGACGGTGCGGATCTCCTCCCCCACCGGGCCACGGGAGCCCTTCGTGGCCCAGCAGCTGAACCCGCATAAGCCAGATGTGGTCTTCTCCCCTATGCAGACCATGGGCAGTGCCGGCAGGCGGTATCCACTGATCCTGACCCTGCATGATCTGATCTACTACCAGCACCGGAGGCCCCCGCAGAATCTGCCGGCCCCGGTCCGGTTGGGCTGGCGGCTCTACCACCTCAGCTATGCCCCGCAGCGGTTTGCTCTGAACCGGGCCGATGCGGTGGCCACAGTTTCACAGACCACCGCCTCCCTGATGGCCGATCACCGGTTGACTAAGCGACCGGTGCATCTGATCCCCAATGCTGCCCAGCAGGCCGAGCAGCCCCGGGACCCGTATGCTGCCCCGACCAAGGAGCTGGTCTATATGGGCTCCTTCATGCAGTACAAGAATGTGGAGGCCGTGATTGCCGGGCTGAACCGGCTCCCTGAGTACCGACTGCATCTGTGTTCGCCCATCGACCCCGGGCGCAGAGCCCAGCTGAGTGGACTGGCCCAGCGCCCCGGTCAGCTGGTCTTCCACAATGGGATCTCTGAGACCGACTACCACCGACTGCTGCACCGGGCCACTGCCCTGGTCACGCTTTCCCGCGCTGAGGGGTTCTGTCTTCCGGTGGTGGAGGCGATGAGTCATGGCACCCCGGTGATCACCTCACAGCTGCCGATCTTCGCCGAGGTCACCGGGGAGGCGGCCGCAGCCGGCGGTGCGCAGCTGATTGGATCGGAGGACTCTGAAGCTCTCGCCTCAGCAGTGCACCGGCTGGAGGAACCCTCCCGTTTCGCTCAGGCCTCGGAATCCGCCCGGGACCGCAGTGCGGCTTATTCCTGGGGCGATTCCGCCGACCGTCTGCTGGCCCTGGCTCACCAGTTGTCGAATTGACCGGTATGCACCCAGTCAGAGCCCTGGTAGAGCTCCTCGAAGGCGGACATCGTCTGGTCGATGGCGTGCTGGGCTGCCTTGGCCCGGCTGGCCTGGCCCATCCGTGTCCGCTCCTGATGTGACTGAGTGAAGATCGTATTCAGCTGTTCAGCGAGATCGTCACTGTTATTGGGTTCAAAGAGGTAACCGTTCTCCCCTTGGGTCACCAGATGCGGCAGGGCCAGGGCATCGGCGAGAACCACCGGTTTACCAGCACTCATTGCCTCAAGGGAGACCAGGGACTGCAGTTCGGCGGTACCGGGCTGGCAGAAGACATCTGCGGCGAGATAGGCCTCGCGGAGATCGTCGTCGTCGATATGTCCGCGGAAAGTGATCCGGTCCTCAATCCCCAGTTCTGCCACTTGGTCCCGGAGCCGGTCACGCTGTTCACCATCGCCGACGATCTCTGCGCTGATCTGCAGATCGGGGTTGGTTTTGGCCACCGCGTCGATAAGCACTTCGACGTTTTTCTCCACGGCCAGCCGCCCCACGAAGAGGACTGTGGGGTTCTGCCGGGTGGGCACGTTTTCGCCGGGGCGGGGGCTGTAGTAGTCGATATCGATGCCGTTGGACAGCGGCAGCACATGGTCGAAACCGCCCTTGGACTTCATTGTCGCCGCCGCCAGCGGGGTCGGGGTGGTGACCACCGAGGCCTTACCCATCAGCCGGCCCATATCCCGCCAGGAGTTCCGGGAGAGGACGTTCTTGAACCATCGGGGGAAAGGCAGGAAGGGATCGAGGTTCTCGGGCATGAAGTGGTTGGTGGCAATCAGCCGCACACGGGCTGCCTCGGCCGCCAGGATTGCGGCCTTGCCGACCATGTAGTGGCACTGCACATGCACCACATCCGGTTTCAGCTCCTCCACCAGGCGGCGCATTCCGGGTTCGATCATCCAGGGCAGGCACAGCCGGTAGTACTCATGGGTGGGTGCTTTGAAAGAGCGGAACCGGTGGATGGTGGCCTCATCCTGGTACTCCACAGTATTGGGACCGGGCCCGGGCCGGGCGGCGGCGATATGCACATCATGGCCCCGGGCGGTCATATGCTGCGCAAGGCGATAGCCGAACACCGATGCGCCGTTGACGTCAGGCGGGTAGGTATCGGCTGCGATGAGGATGCGTAGCGGTCGTTCAGTCACCCGTTCCCGTTCCTTGTTTCTGCCGCGGCGGTGTCTTCGGTGCGTCCCATGAAGCTCTGCCGGCCCATGCTTTGCGGTCCCAGGACCTGATGCCCTGACCGCGCAGCCGGTGGAACTTCCCCCATGCTTGCAGTAGATAGTCTAACGAGGCGATCAGGTGCATGACTGCTCCGGCCACCAAAAGTGATTCTGCCACCAGCGGGAAGAGCCCGCCCCACATATCGGCGAACTGCTCCAGCTGGGCCAGCAGCAGCATCGGCAGGCTGATCATCAGACATGCGGTGCGCACCTTGCCCATCCCGGAGACCGGCAGATGCGGGGTGCCCAGGAACAGTACTGCGGAGTTGACGAACAGTACGACGTCGGGAACCAAAATCAGCCATACCAGCCAGCCCGGTGCGATCTCGTAGTAGACCAGCGCCACGGTGACGATGAGCATGGCCAAGCGGTCGGCCAGCGGATCCAGCCAGCGGCCCACCGTGGAGAGCTGGTTGAAATAGCGGGCGATGAATCCATCGACCCAGTCGGTGGCACCCAGGACCGCCAGGACCCAGAAGGCGCGGAGGAATTCCTCCTGGTGGAGGAACAGCAGGAATACCGGAACGAGTAGAAAACGCAGGGTCGTGATGACGTTCGGCACAGTCCAGAACGTTTCATGGACGGTGTACTCGAAACCTGGACGGGCCCCGGCACCAATGATCTTCACAGGTGCCAGTCTATTTCTTGATGAGTTCGCGCAGGAACACTCCAGCCGCAGCGGTGGATCCGGCAGCAACGCTCAGCGGCTTCCAGCGCTTGGCCATGAAGCCCTTGGCGCCCGCGGCCTGCTCACCATCAGCAGTCTCAGGGGCGGGCTGAGTGGCCGGCGCCTCCTGTGCGATGGGTGAGCTGGCGAGTTCGTCGTCGGCCTTTTTCTTCTTCTTGAACTTGGAGCTGACCTGGTCCTGCAGGCCGGCGATGTGATCGCGGCGCAGGGCGGTGCGGCGGAGCAGTTCCGAATAGGTGGGTTTCTTCGGCTGGCCCTCGCCGGGGGTCTTGGCCGCACGCTTCTTCTCCTCGGCGGCCTGACGCTTGGCCTCGGCCTTGGCCTTGCGTTTAGCTTCATCGGCGCGGTCCAGGGACTTCGGATCGAAGCTGGAGCCTTCCTTGGCCACCCCGAGGTCCAGGCGCAGTCCGCGGATGGCGTCCTCGGGACTCAGCGGCATGGCCTTCTTGAGTTTGGAGAGTCCGATCAGCGCAAAGATCAGGGCGATCAGCAGGAAAATGCCAGCCACAATCAGGGCTGCGGCCCACAGCTGAAAGCCCATGGCGTAGAAGGCGGCGACGGCGGCCACGATCAGGGCGACCACCAGGAAGCTGATGAACACCAGTCCGACCACCATCAGGGCAGCCGCGACGGCGGCGGCGATCCCTTTGGCCTTCAGCTGGCCGATGGCCAGGGCGATCTCATCATTGATCTGTTTGGGCCCCAAGCGGATCAAGACCTTCAGGATCTTGAAGAGGGAAGGCTTCGGTGCCGTGCTCTTGGTGTGCTGCTGCGCCAAGACAGCGCCTCCATCCTTAGGTTGTGAAGCGGACTATCATGTCCAAACTATCACCCCCGCCGCTGTAGCCACTGCTCAGCAGACGGAGTCGGTGGGCTTGGGGTTGGCCATCCCGAACAGTGCCCTGGCTTTCAGACCGGCCCAGGTGCCGGCCAATGCGGCCACGGCCCACAGCCAGCCGGAGACGGAGCCTGAGGCGATGCCGCCGAGGTAGGCACCAATATTGCAGCCCTCGGCAAGGCGGGCACCGATACCCATGAGGATGCCGCCGAAGACGGCGATACCGGCCTGTTTCCAGTTGATATTGCGGGCGAAGGCCCAGGTTCCACCGGCCGCAGCGGCGATGGCCGCGCCGATGATGATGCCGAAGTTCGTCAGCGAGTTCTGGTGGGAGAGCACCGAGCCTTCCAGCATCTGGGCCCAGTTCTCCTGCTGCCAGAACTCCCAGGTCTCAGGCTGGAAGCCGAAGAGCTCCAGGAACTTCACCCCCCAGAGTGCGAAGGCATTGGTCACACCCCAGATGCCACCGGAAACCCACATCACGGCCCCGCCGAGCAGGGCCAGCACCAGCGCCCCGGCCCACATCGGCCAGGATCCGCGGAAGGCCCGTGCCAGACCGCGAGCTGTCGGTGGAACACCGGTTGGTGGCGGGTTGCGGCGGGCCTGGATCACCCGGGAGATGGCCACGATGACAAGAAGTGCGGTGATGGTCACACCCCAGCCGCCCACATAACCGAAGTGATCGGAGAGCAGCACCGGTTCGATGCCGGGGAGGTCTGAGACCAGGGGGAAGAACAGTGGGGAGGTGTAGATGACCGAACCGGCGATGAAACCGATCAGGGTGGGGATCACCGTGGACTGTCCGGAGCCGACGGCGAAGAGGGTCCCGGAGGCGCAGCCGCCGCCCAACTGCATGCCGATGCCGAAGATGAAGGCACCGAGGAAAAGCCCGACTCCGATCGTCCCGGAGGAGGGAGTGGGCTCATTGCCGAAGCCGCCCCACCCGGTGGTGAAGAGCAGCATGAAGATAGTGGCGGTAGTACCCAGCAGCAGGGCGTGGTTACGCAGGCCTTTGCCGTTGCCCACAGCCACCAGTTGGCGCCAGGCGGAGGTAAATCCGAACCGGGAGTGGAACAGGGCCAGGCCCAGGCCCAAGCCGATGACGAAGAGCAGGCCGAAGTAGAGTCCCTGCTCCGCACCTGCGCTGAGGGAGTTGAAGAAGAAAATCAGGGTCAGCAGCCCTGCTGCCAGCAGCAGGAAGATGCTGATCTTATTGCGCTGCACCGGCCCGGCCGCATCGGGTACCGGCGGGGCTACACAGGTCGGTGCTGGCGCGAAGACTGATGAGTCGATTTTTGTACGGTGTGTCGCCATAGTTCAGCGGCTCCTTCGGAGCAGGTTCCGCAAGGAAAAGCAGGGGAGAAAATTTGGACCCCAGCATGGTACGGCCGCAGTCTGGGCGCCAATGCCCAGGTTGTCACATAACGTCACAGGCCCTGGGTGATCAGGCGTAGCATAGTGAGGTGTCCACCCACAGCTTCGACGTCGACGACGACTTCTACGCCAATACCTTCACCGAGGAAGACCGTGAGGCCTTCGAGACGCAGCCGATCTCGCAGAAGAAGTTTCTCTTAGCCTGGGCCCTGGCGCTGTTCCTGGGGCCGATCGGCGCCCAGCGGTATTACCTGGGCTATTACCCCACTGCTCTCCTGAAGACCTGCCTGTTCATCGCTGGTGTGGTCCTACTGGTGGTCTTTGACCTCGCGAATCTGGGTCTGGCGCTGATTGGTGTGGTGGGCGCCTGGACAATCATTGACCTCTTCCTGCTGCTCTCGGGCACGATGCAGGATAAGCATGATCACCGACTCTCAGGTTTCACCCGTTTCGCTGGGATCTGCGCGGGGCTCACTGTCCTGGTACTGGTGGGCATGATGGTGGCCGCCCTGGTCATCGGCACCAGCACCGGCGTCTCCCTGGGCTAACTCAATCTATTTTCCCGATGGGGAGTTTCTTCTCTGCCTGGAATGCGTCTTCGCGCCGGCCGTGGGCCCAGTAGGCCGATAGGGACATTCCGCGGCGCTCGAGTCCACGCTCCTGGACCAGGTCACGGCGGATTGCCTTCATCTGTTCACGCTCTCCGTGGATGAAGACCTGCACATCTCCTTTGGGCAGGTCCACGGATTTCAGCTCTTCGGCCAGCTGCGTGGTGTCGGGGCTGAAATCAGCACCGCGGTGCAGCCAGCGCAGTTCAATACCGGCAGGCACATCGAACTGCTGCTCCTCGTCGGCATCCCTGACCTCCACCAGGGCGATGCCCTTGGCTGTCGGGGACATTCCTTCCAGCCCTGCGGCGATGGCAGGAAGCGCGGACTCGTCTCCGGCGATGAGATGGAAGTCCGCCTCTTCCCGCGGTGAGTAGCCGGATCCGGGGCCGAAGAAGCTCAGGAGGTCTCCCGGCTGGGCATTGGCGGCCCAAGGGCCGGCGATTCCTTCGTCCCCGTGGACGACAAAGTCCACCCAGATCTGCTTCTTCTTCCAGTCGATATAACGGATGGTGTAGGTCCTGGTCACCGGCATCTGCTCAGCTGGGAGCTGCTCGCGGAGGGCCTCGAGGTCATAGGGGCGCTGAAGTCCAAGGTCCGGATCCGCGAAGAGCAGCTTGATGTACTGGTCGGTATCCGTTTTGAATTCGATGTCATCGAACTGTTCCCCGCCCAGGATCACCCGGACCATATGTGGGGTGATGCGGTGAGTTTCGACCACGGTGAGCATCCGCTGCACTCGGGGCTGGCGGGGTTTTGCGGGCTTCTGCGCCGGAGCGGGGGTCTCTGATGACATAGCTTCACCGTACTAGAAAGGTGGACCTAAGTTCATTTCCTGAGTCAGGCCTTCTCGTAGTGGTCAAGCTGCCAGTCACGCAGCTGAACGACCAGGGAGTCAGGCGTGTCAGCGACTACGAGGGCATCACGGCGCCAGCCAGCGATGAATCCTTCAGCCACCTGGTGGTCGATCATCGCCAGCAGGGGGTCCCAGAATCCCTTGGTGTTGTAGAGCGCCACAGGCTTGCTGTGGATCCCCAGGTACTGCCAGGTCCAGACCTCGAAGAGTTCCTCGAGGGTCCCCATACCTCCGGGCAGGGCCAGGAAGGCGTCACCGAGCTCACCCATGCGAGCTTTGCGCTGGTGCATATCGGCCACCACCTCCAAAGAGGTCAACCCCAGGTGAGCGGCCTCCCGCTCCACGAGGACCTCGGGAATGATGCCGGTGACCTCCCCACCAGCTTCGAGGGTGGCATCGGCGAGTTGGCCCATGAGCCCCACTTTTCCGCCACCGAAGACCACTCCGATCCCTTCCTCTGCCAGGGTCACCCCGAGGCTGCGAACCTCCTGCTGGTAGGTCAGATCATGGCCGGTTGCCGAGCCCGTGTAGATGGTCAGGCGAGTCAGTTCAGTCACGCTGAATATCCTAGAATGAGGGGGCACTGGGCACGATTTTTGACCTGAGCCATCCGCCTGCTAGAATTTCTAGGTCCATTCCTCCGTAGCTCAATGGCAGAGCACTCGACTGTTAATCGAGTGGTTGCTGGTTCGAGTCCAGCCGGGGGAGCTCGAAAGACGGCGGCCCCTGCCCCTGGCAGGGGCCTTAGTCTTTCTCGCAGAAACATACCGAGTGGGCATGAATCCAAGGATCCACATTGAACACTGAGCAGCGCCCCGATATCGCCCGCTTGATCATCTCCTGTCCCGATCAGCACGGGATTGTGGCTGCGGTCTCTGATCTCATCGCCGAGCTCGGCGGCAATATCATCGCCCTGGATCAGTACTCCACCGGAGTCGAGGACGGACAGTTCTTCCAGCGCACGGTCTTCCACCTGCCCGGTTTCGCTCATCGCCGCACCGAGATCGAGGAAGCTGTGGCCCACCGGCTGGCTGGGCCCTTCTCCATGGATTTCCAGCTCACCGACGCTTCGGTGCCCAAACGGGTGGCGATCTTCGCATCGAAAACCGATCACTGCCTGTTGGATCTGCTCTGGCGCCACCGCCGCGGGGAACTGCCGGTGGAGATTCCGATGGTGATTTCCAATCACCCGGATCTGGCCGCGGATGTCGAACGTTTCGGCATCGAGTTCCACCATGTGCCGGTGGACAAAACCGATAAGACAGCCGCTGAGGCTGAGCACCTCCGACTGCTGGAGGGCAAGGTGGACCTCGTGGTCCTGGCCCGCTACATGCAGATCCTCTCCCCCGAGTTCCTGACCTCAGCTGGGGTACCGATCATCAATATCCACCACAGCTTCCTGCCGGCATTCATCGGCGCCGGCCCTTACCAGAAGGCCAAGGACCGTGGGGTCAAGCTCATCGGTGCCACCGCGCACTATGTCACCGAAGACCTCGATGAGGGCCCGATTATCGAACAGGACGTCATCCGGGTCTCCCATGCCGATGACGTCGCCCAGCTGACCCGCTATGGCGCAGATGTTGAACGCGCCGTACTCTCCCGGGCGGTCAAATGGCACTGCGAGGACCGGGTCATCCGGCACGGGAACACCACTATCGTCTTCTGAGCCCCGCAGCGACTATGTGCTCGGGCTGTCCTGGATCAGCCGGCGGCCGTAGACCGTGGTCTCCTGCCGCTGATAGCCAAGCTGCTCATAGTATTCAGCCAGCCCGGAATTCTCTGTCCGCACCATCAGCATCAGTTTCGCGATCCCCTGAGACCTCACCCAGTCCTCAGCCGCGCTGATCAGCCGCTGGCCCAGACCCTGGCCACGGTGCTCTTCAGCGGCGGCAAGGTAATAGATCCAGCCGCGGTGACCATCGACGCCGACCATGACAGTGGCAGCCAGTGCCCCGGCGTCGTCGTGGATTCCCAGAACCTCAGCAGCCGGTGACTCCAAAGCCCGCCGGAAGTCTGCATGGGGGTCATTCCAGGGCCTGGTCAGGCCCGCCTGCTCCCAGAGGGCGACAGCCTCATTCGCAGCGGAGGCACTCAGCACACGGGGTTCGCTGAAGCTCACGGGTTCACAGGCCGGATACTCAGCTCATCAAGACTGGAGGCGGCCTCATTGTCCACCGCCAGCCGCGCGGTTTTGGCCACTGCCTCCGGTGAGATGTATCGCGAGCCCTGGTAGTCGGTATTGCCATAGGAGGCCTGCAGGGCCACCTGCATATCCGTATCCACCTGACCCGGATGCAGAGAGGTCACCCGGACTGTGCCGCGCTCCTCCTCACGCAGCGCATCGGTGAAAGCACGCAGGGCGAATTTGGTGCCTGAGTACAGGGCGCTGCCGCCGCGGGACCGGTAGCCGGAACCGGAGTTGATCGCCAGCACATGACCACTACCGGCACGCAGGGCCGGCAGGGTCAGTCGGGTCAGTTCCGCCACCGCAAAGACATTGATCTCGAACATTTCGCGCCATTCCTGCAGCGGCGCCTCGGCAACTGGGCGCATCCAGGCAAGTCCCGCAGAGTGCACCAGCACTTCAAGAGTCTTCAGCCCGGTGTTCTCCCAGGCTGCGGCCACCGCATCGGCATCTCCCAGATCCGCCAGGAACGGTTCGGCACTCGGCAGCGCGGAGACCACCTCCTGCACCCGGTCCGGATTGGTGCCGCCGACCAGCACATGGTGGTCGCGGCCGAGCTCCTCAGCGATCGCCCGCCCGATACCCCGGGAGGCGCCTGTGATCAGTGCAGTTTTCTCCATGAGTTCTAATATTCCATACCGCTGAGCCATCTCCCCCGGCACCCACACCAAGAGTTCCGTGTCATATTGCATGAAGCAACGCCCTTCCACGGGCCGGACCCAGGCTGCTGGGAACGAGCCGATAGGGTTGATATATGCCTGATGCACCCAACGCCCCTGTGGAGAAGCTGACCCTCAGCAGCGGCCTGACCGTCCGTGAGCTGACCAATTACGGGGAGCTGAAACAGGCCTGCCAGCTCTACCGCGGGGTCTTCGGCTACACCGGTGAGGACGAGTCGCTGAACCCCCGGCTGCTCTCCTCTCTGCTGACCCACTCCGGTTCCGTGGTGGGCGCGGTGGACACCTCGGGGACCGTCCTGGCCTTCGCCTATGGCTGGACTGCGGTGAGCACAGAGCCCGATGACGCCCATATCTACCACTTCTCGCAGGCGGCAGTGGTCTCCTCGACACTGCAGGGCCAGGGGGTGGGCCGGTCACTGAAGCAGGTCCAGGCCGCAGTTGCCGCCCGGGCAGGCAGTCAGCGCATGCGCTGGACCTATGACCCCCTGCTGGCCCGCAATGGGCATTTCAACCTCGATGTTCTCGGTGCCACCGGCCGGTGGTACACCCCCGATGCCCAGGGGCTGCCCGGCACCGACCGGATCACTGTGGACTGGAACTTCGCTGATCCGCAGGCCGAACCGGTGCAGCAATCCCCGCAGCTTGCGGTCTCCCAGCTGCAGCAGGAGGGTGAGATCGCCTATCTCGGTCTGCCGGCGGCCAAACCTGTGGACCCCGATCTGGCTGCCTCTCTACGCCAGCAGATCCGTGAACTTTTCGAGGCCGGCTATGTGGCCACCTCCTGCCTTCGCACTGACCCCCATACCGCTGTCTACACCTATCTGAAGGGCTGATTCTCCACGATGCGTATTGTCCGAGCCACTCTCCATGATGTTGAACTGCCCCTGGTTCATTCCTTCGAGACCTCCAGCCACCGCAAGTCCAGCCTGCGGCATCTGCTGGTGGAGGTCACCGGTGAGGACGGGACCACCGGCTGGGGTGAGATCGCTTCTCCGGCCGGGCCCTATTACGCATCTGAGACCACCACCATCGCCTGGCACAGCGCCTCTGAATACCTCATCCCCGCGGTGCTGGGCGCCGAATGGGAGCACCCCGATGAGGTCTCGGACCTCTTCGGCAAGATCCGCGGCCACTGGTTCGCCAAGGCGGGTGTGGAGATGGCTGCCTGGACGCTCTATGCCGCCAGCACCGCCCAGGCTCTGGGTAAGGCCCTGGGCGGTACCCGGCAGAGTGTGATCGCCGGTGTCTCCCTAGGCATCGAACCCAGTATTGATGAACTGCTGACCCAGGTGGAGAAGCATGTGTCCTCCGGCTACCCCCGGGTGAAGTTGAAGATCGCCCCGGGCTGGGATGTGGAGCCGGTGAAGGCTGTCCGTGAGGCCTATCCCGAGCTGGATGTGCATGTGGACGCCAATGGCGCCTACCCCGGGGATGCCGAGGCCTTCGAGATCTTACGGGCCCTGGACCCCTACGGGCTGACGATGATCGAGCAGCCCTTCGCACCACGGAACTTCCTGGACTCCGCGCGGCTGCAGCAGCAGCTTCAGACCCCGGTCTGCCTCGATGAGTCGGTGGAGACCCTCGATGATCTGGCCACCGCCCTTGAGCTGAAGGCCGGCGGGGTGCTTAATATCAAGGTCTCCCGGATGGGTGGGCTGACTGCGGCCAGGAAGGCCCATGACCTCGCCCAGGAGGCCGGCTGGCCGGTCTGGTGCGGCGGAATGCATGAGTTCGGCATCGGACGGCTGGCCAATGTGGCGATCAGCTCCCTGCCCGGGTTCACCCTGCCCTCAGATGTCTCGGCCAGCCAGAAGTACTACGCCGAGGACATCATCGAACCTGCGGTGACCGCCGATGCCGGAGTCGTCGTCGTGCCCTCCTCCCCTGGGCTGGGCGCAGAGGTGCGCACCGGGCTGATCGCCCAGCACGCCACCCAGACTCAGGAGTTCACCGCCTAAACCTCCTTCAGGTGGGGTAATGTTCCTGTGAGTCAAAACACAGGTCATTTTGTGAACCCAAGGAGTTTCCATGTCCACCTCTGGTGAGCCTGCCGCGCCCAATAAGTCCTCCGGGGCTCTGCTGGGGGCAGTGATGCGCCCGCTGAACACCCTGGTCGAGAAGCTCATTCCCTCGGCCCTGGTCTTCGCCATTGTGCTGACCTTCATCGTCGCCGGTCTAGCCCTGATCTTCACTGACGCCGGTCCTCTCGAGGTGGTTGAGGAGTGGGGCATCGGGCTGGCCGGCCTCTTGGAGTTCATCACCCAGATGGCCCTGATCCTGTTCCTGGGCTACATTCTGGCCAATACCCGGCCGGTACGCCGGCTGCTGCGGTTCCTGGCGAAAGTGCCCAAGACCGCCATGCAGGCCTATCTCTTTGTGTTCTTCGTGGCGGCCTGCGCCTCACTGATCACCTGGGGTCTGGGTCTGGTGGTCGGTGGCCTGCTGGCCCGGGAGGTGGCCCATGTCTTGCGGGAACGCGGAATCGTGGTGCACTTCCCGATGCTGGTGGCCGCCGGGTTCTCCGGCTTCGTGGTCTGGCATATGGGCTACTCCGCCTCTGGTCCGCTGACCGCTGCCACCCCGGATTCCTTCATCGACGCCCAGCTGGGTGAGACCATTCCGATCTCGGAGACCATCTTCTCCACCTGGAACATCATCGCCGCGGTGGTGACCGTCGTGGTGGTCCTGGGTGCGCTGTATCTGATCGCCCCGCGGAATGAGGATGCCCTGATCCCGCTGACCGTCGATGCCCGGGAGTCCGATGTGGAGGTCGACGACGAGGTCGTCACCCCCGCCGACCGGGTAGATGCCTCCCGTATTCCGACCCTGCTGATCGGGCTGATGCTGGTGACCTATCTGGTCATCCACTTCGCCGGCGGCGGGAGCCTGACCCTGGATATTGTCAACTGGAGCTTCCTGGCGCTGATCATGCTGCTGGTGCGCAGCCCCTTCGAGCTGATCGCTCTGACCAAGCAGGCGGCCTCGAATGTCGGTGAGATCCTGCTGCAGTTCCCGCTCTACGCAGGGATCCTGGGCATGATGGCCGGCACCGGGCTGATGACAGTGATCTCCGAGGCCTTCGTGGCCATCTCCACCACCGAGACCTTCGCGCTCTTCGCCTTCCTCTCGGCGGGCCTGGTGAACTTCTTCGTGCCCTCCGGTGGTGGCCAGATCGCGGTCCAGGCCCCGATCCTGCTCGATGCTGCCGAAGCCCTGGGCACCGATCCGGCGATCGCCGTGATGGCAGTGGCCTATGGTGACCAGTGGACCAATATGATCCAGCCGTTCTGGGCCCTGCCACTGTTGGCGATCGCCGGGCTGAAGATGCGGGACATCCTCAGCTACACCACGATCGTGCTGATCGCCTCCGGGCTGGTCTTCGCCGGCACCCTGCTGATCGTCTCGATGTGATCAGGCGGTCGCCTCGGCGGCCGTCTTCCGGCCGGAGGCCCGCAGCATCGCCTGACGGGCCACTCCGGCGGCCACAATGGCCAGACCGATACCCGAGACCATCAGATCCGGGTAGATCAGCAGTGCACCGCCGGCCACCAGCGCGATCCGGTCAGGAATCTGGCCGCGGGCGATGAGGTAGCCGGCGAAGCCGGCAGCCACCGCCACCAGACCGAGGATCACCGTGCTCAGCGCCAACAGCAGCTCTCCCGCCGTGCCCTGCAGCAGCAGTGCTGGCTCCAGGATGAAGGCATAGGGTATGAGGAAGCCTGCGAAGGCAATCTTCAGCGCTGTGGCACCGGCCCGCATGGGGTTCGCATTGGCGATACCGGCACCGGCATAGGCAGCCAGACACACTGGTGGCGTGATATCGGCCAGGATGCCGAAGAAGAACACGAACAGGTGGGCTGCGATCAGCGGAACATCGAAGTTCTCGTAGAGAATCGGTGCCGCCACTGTCGCGGTGACCACGTAGTTCGCTGTGGTGGGCAGCCCCATTCCGAGGATGATGCAGGCAATCATCACCATCACCAGCACCAGCAGGAAGCTGCCGCCGGCGACGTCGACCAGACGCCGGCCGAGCTGGCCGCCCAGACCGGTGGTGGTCACAGTGCCGGCCACGATTCCGGCGGAGGCACAGGCCATGATCACCGGCAGTGCAGTCCGGGCACCAGCGACGAAGAGCTCAATGATTCCCCGGAATCCCAAGCGGGTCGAGGCGCGCAGGAAGCTCAGCAGGAAGGCCGTGGCAATACCCATCAGGGCTGCTCGGTGCGGGGTCATCCCGGAGAGCAGTGTGCCGATGATGACCACCAGGGGCAGCAGGAGGTCAGCCCGGGTCAACAGCGATTTCCAGCTGGGCAGCTCCTCCGGGGGCAGGCCCCGGATCTCACGCCGTTTGGCCTCGAAGTGAATGGAGAGGAAAGCCCCCAGGAAGTACAGCAGTGCTGGGATGACAGCGATGACGATCAGCTCGTTGTACTCCAGGCCCTCGACGTTCTGGGCCATGATGAAAGCGGCCGCGCCCATAATTGGCGGCATCAGCTGACCACCGGTGGAGGCGGTGGCTTCGGTGGCCGCAGCAGTATGCGGTTTGAAGCCGGCCTTCTTCATAATCGGGATGGTGAAGGAACCCGAGGCCACAGTATTGGCCACAGAGGAACCGGAGACCATACCCTGCAGACCCGAGGCGGCCACCGCTGCCTTGGCGGGACCGCCGCTGTAGCGCCCGGCTGCCCGGAAGGCGAGATCGTTGAAGAACTGTCCGATATTCGTCCGCAGCAGAACCACGGCGAAGAACAGGAACAGGAAGATGAAGGTTCCCGAGACGAAGATCGGGGTGCCGAAGATGCCCTCGCGGCTGAGGTAGATATCGGCGGCAAAACCGTCGACAGTGTTTCCGGAATGCGAGAAGGCCGGGAGGTGATTGCCCCAGATGCCGTAGCAGATCGCCAATCCGGCGATGACCACAATCGGCAGTCCCACACATCGGCGGGTGGCCTCCAGGACCAGGAAGACACCGACCAGGGCAACGAACTGGTCCTGTCCCTCCAGACCGAAGTCGGGGTGTCCGCTGAGCACACGGAACTGGTTCGAGGTCAGCCATTCGTACTGGTAGAAGACATAGAGGTTGCAGTACAGCGCAAGACCCGCCAGCACGACGTCGTACCAGGCCACTCCCCTGCCCCGTCCCAGGGCGAGGTCCAGTACGCGATTGGAGGTGGCCGGTGTCTGCAGCAGGCGACGGCTGGCCGGATACAGCAGGAAGACCAGGGTAGTGGCCCCGCCGAGGTGCAGGGCCAGGTGCATCCAGACAGTCCAGGGCCCCTCATAGGCGAAGAGGATGGTCTCACTGGCCGGGCGACCCAGGGCGTACCAGAGGTGGTAGAGGGTGAAGACCACCGAGATGCCCCCGACGATCCAGGCCCACCACCCGAGGTCGGTGCGGAACCGACTGGAGGTGTCGTGTTCGCGGAGGATCTCCTCGGCCTTGTCCTCAGCAACAGTCCCCGGCTGCTGAAGGTCTTCAGCAGCCGGGGACTGGCCGTTGTCACTCCTGTGGGTCACGGAATGTCAATGCCTTCTTCTTCGTAGTACCGCTCGGCACCCGGGTGGATCGGGATGTCACCGATGCCCAGCAGAGCCTCGTCGATGTCGACGAGATCCACATCCACGGTGATGGAGTCCTTGTTCTCCCAGAAGGCTGCGGTGATGTCATAGGCCAGATCCTCGCTGACCTCGGTGCTGGAGGCTGCCAGGGCAGCGAAGACCGAGATCGTGGTGACATCCTCATCCAGGAAGTCATAGGAGTCGGCGTCGATGTCATAGGCCTCGTAGTAACCGCCCTCGGCGATCTCGGCGGCGACGTCGTCCTCAATGGACAGCAGGGTGACATCAGTGCTGGCAGCCAGCTGAGTCAGGGAGGCCACCGGGACGCCGACCACGAACATGGAGGCATCGATCGTGCCGTCGGAGAGCATGTCGGTGGTGTCGGCGAACTCTGCGATCTCCGCGTCGTAATCGCCTTCCTCCAGACCGTGGGCCTCCAGGATGGCATCGGAGATCGCACGGGTTCCGGATCCGGTGTCACCGACAGCGATGGTCTGGCCCTCGAGATCTTCGATGGACTCAATACCGGAGTCAGCCCGGACCACGATATGCATGGCCTCCGGGTAGAGGTGGGCGATCCAGCCGATATTGTCCAGCGGAATGTCCTCCAGGCCCTCAAGCTGACCGTGGACCGCGTCATTGGCGGTGTCGTTCTGGGTCAGACCCAGCTGGGCATCGCCGCCGAAGAGCTGGCCGAGGTTATCCACTGAACCGCCGGACTCCTGGTAATTCACCAAGGCGTCGGTGTTGTTCTCGATGATGTCAGCGATACCGCCACCCAGGGGGTAGTAGACACCGCCGGTACCACCGGTGGCCATTTCGAGTTCCTCAGTGAAGTCCCCCTCCTCGCCAATCCGCAGCTCGACGGGACCGCCGGCTTCGCCATTGGCATCGTCGTCGGCGTCTTCGCCACCGTTGTCGTCGCCATTGCCGCAGGCGGCCAGGGCAGTCATCGCTGCTACTGCCGTGACGGCAGCAGCTGTTCGGCGGATATTCATAATTCCTCCTCAGTGGAATGATTCAGGTGCGTGGTGCTTACCCTAATTGAGCTCAGCGCCCCGCGACCAGCTTAACCGTGGCCTGAAACACAACCGTAATCTTCGTGTCGCGGCCTGAAACTGATGCTCACCAGCACTGCAGTGGGGTACGTAGGATGGAGTTCATGACTTCTACCGATCGCATCGCTTCCGGTTATGCACTGACCACTGTTACCCATGACGGAACCGTGCTGGATGCATGGTTCCCCGCCCCTCAGCTGGGCCCCCTCGACCAGTACACCGGCCCCAGCGCCGGGGACCTCAAGGCCGGGGAGCTCGAGGACGCCGAACGTGGCGTCACCGTCAAGGTCACCTCCGTGGAGGCGAACCTGGACCAGGAGGCCGCCAGCACCGCCGATGTGTGGCTGCGCCTGCATCTGCTCTCCCACCGGCTGGTCCAGCCCAACACCATCAATCTCGACGGCATCTTCGGTCACCTCACCAATGTGGTGTGGACCAATTTCGGCCCCTGTGCGGTCGAGGACTTCGAGACCACCCGGCTGAAGCTGCGCGCCCGCGGCCATGTCACCGTCCACTCCATCGATAAGTTCCCCCGCCTGGTGGACTATGTGACCCCGAAGGGTGTTCGGGTCGGCGACGCCGACCGGGTCCGCCTGGGTGCGCATCTGGCCGAGGGCACCACTGTGATGCACGAGGGCTTCGTGAACTTCAACGCCGGCACCCTGGGCACCTCCATGGTTGAGGGCCGGATCTCGGCCGGGGTCGTCGTCGGCGACGGCACCGATGTCGGCGGTGGCGCCTCCATCATGGGCACTCTCTCCGGCGGAGGTAAGGAGAAGATCACCCTGGGTGAGCGCGTGCTGCTGGGTGCGAACTCCGGTGTGGGTATCAGCCTCGGTGATGACTGCGTGGTCGAGGCCGGCCTCTATGTCACCGCCGGGACCAAGGTGACCGTTCTGGATGATGAGGGCAATATTGCTGGCACCGCCAAGGGCAGCGAGCTCTCCGGCTCCACCGGTCTGCTGCTGCTTCGGGACTCGGTGACAGGCCAGGTCCAGGCCCGCCCAAGGAAGGGCCAGAAGACCGAGCTCAACGCCGCACTGCATAAGAACTGACCCCGGCAGGAGCCCAGGGAAAACTGATGAGTCCTCTCCGCACACCTCGTAGCACGGTGACCACCCGACCGATGGCTCGGCGGAAGCGCCGCCGTCGGGCAATTGTTGCCCTCGGTGTCACCAGCGCACTGATCGCCGGGACTGCTTATGGCACCTGGCGGTATATCGAAGAGAACGAGTATCTCCTCGAGGTTCGCTGCGAAGTGGGCGTCGATGATCAGACGGTGGAGCTCTCCCCGGAGCAGACCCATAATGCTGCAACCCTGGCGGTCACCGCTATCGACCGCGGGCTGCCAGCGGGAGCTGCCGTGGACGCCCTGGCCATCTCCATGCAGGAGTCCGAGCTGCAGATCCGCGAGACGGAGGATGACCGGGACTCCCGGGTGCTCTTCGCCCGCGGGGTGCCGGACTGGTCCGAAGGCTCTGATGGTGAACCCGTGGAGACCTCCATTGAGGGCTTCTACTCAGTGTTGGAGGACAGCCTGGAGGCCGGCCAAGAGGACGATGACGGCGAGGCCGAGGGCGACGGGGAGGACTCTGAGGAGGACGAGCAGCGCAACTGGGAGCCTGGTCTGGAGCTCGATGAGGTCGCTGAGATCCTGGAGCGGCCGCATAACCCTCAGTTCTACCCGCAGCACGGGACGATGGCTGAAGCATATGCTGAGGCGCTGACCGGTCAGCAGCCGGCGGATCTCACCTGTCACCTCTCCCAGTTGGAGGCCCCTGGCCCTGACCCCGAAGGGGTTGTCGAGGAGCTGGCCGCGGTTATGCCCAATGCATTGGAGATCCCCTTCCCTGAAGCGGAGGAGGACGCCGAGGCGGAGGATGCCGACTCCGAGGAAGCTGAGTCGGAGCCAGAACCGATTCTCGACGGGATCGTGGAGCTCTCCGGCTCCGGTGAGGAATCAGAGATCCTGATCAGTGTGCCCGAGGGCGAGGATGCCACCGATTATCAGTGGATGGTGGCCCACTGGGCAGTAGCGGTGGCCGATACCTACGGCATCCAGACCGTGACCTCAGATCCCTATCAGTGGGACCGCAGCTCAGGAGACTGGGAAACGGTGGATGATGAGATCACCGCCGAGTCCGGTACAGTCACCATCGGCTTCGAGCAGGATTAGACCCCACCGCCGATCCAGGCGGATACAGCTGTGCCCCCGGTCCGGATGGTCCGGGGGCACAGTCCGTTAAGCTGACCGACGATCAGGCGGGGTAGTTCCGCTCGCCGTAGCCGGTGTAGATCTGACGGGGACGGCCGATCTTGGTGCCGCGGTCCTCCATCATCTCCCGCCACTGGGCGATCCAGCCGGGCAGGCGGCCCAGAGCGAAGAGGACGGTGAACATCTTCTCCGGGAAGCCCATGGCCTTGTAGATCAGCCCGGTGTAGAAGTCCACATTCGGGTAGAGCTTGCGCTCGACGAAGTAGTCGTCTTCCAGGGCCACAGCCTCCAGGCGCTGGGCGATGTCGAAGAGTTCGTCGTCGCCGCCGAGCTTGGCCAGCAGGTCGTCGGCCAGGCCCTTGACGATCCGGGCACGCGGGTCGTAGTTCTTGTACACGCGGTGACCGAAGCCCATCAGGCGGATGCCGGCTTCCTTGTTCTTGACCTTGGTCATGAACTCTTCGGGGCTCATATCCGATTCCTTGAGCTCATTGAGCATCTTCAGCACGGCCTCGTTGGCGCCGCCGTGGGCGGGACCGTAGAGAGCGTTGACGCCGGCGGAGACCGAGGCGAACATATTGGCCTGCGAGGAGCCGACCAGCCGCACGGTGGAGGTGGAGCAGTTCTGCTCGTGATCTGCGTGCAGGATCAGCAGGACGTCCAGGGCCTTGGCCACATCGGGGTCAACCTCATAGGGCTCGGCGGGAACGCCGAAGCAGCCACGCAGGAAGTTCTCCACCAGGTTCAGGCTGTTGTCCGGGTAGAGCATCGGCTGGCCAACGGACTTCTTAAAGGCGTAGGCGGCGATTGTCGGCAGCTTGGCCAGCAGCCGGTAGGTCGAACGCTCCACCTGGGCCGGATCGAAGGGATCCAGGGAGTCCGGGTAGTAGGTGGACAGGGCCGATACTGCCGAGGACAGCACAGGCATCGGGTGGGCATCCCGGGGGAAGCCGGAGAAGAAGTTCTTCAGCTCCTCATGCAGCAGGGTGTGCCGCCGGGTCAGATTATCGAAGTCGGAGAGCTGCTCGGCAGTGGGCAGCTCGCCGTAGATCAGCAGGTAGCTGACTTCCAGGAAGTTGGACTTCTCCGCCAGCTGCTCAATGGGGTAGCCGCGGTAACGCAGGATCCCCTCGGCGCCATCGATGTAGGTGATCGCCGATTTGGTGTTGGCGGTGTTCATGAAACCGGGGTCGTAGGTGACTGCGCCGGTATTCTTCAGCAGCGGAGCGATGCTCAGCCCGTCGTTTCCTTCGACGGCGGCCTCCACCGGTAGCTCAAGTTCCTGGCCCTGGTATTCCAGGCGCGCTGGGGTCTGCTCGCTCACTGGCTCTCCTTAGCTCTTTTAGACACACGAAGGTGACAACACCATGTAACCTACCGTGTCGGCGCGCACACACGGAAATATGCTGCGCCTGATGGCGGCTGTGGTCAGCCCTTTTGCAGCCGCTGGGCTGCGGCTTCGATGCGCTCCTGGGCTGCAGTCAGGCCCAGGCGGATATAGCCTTCGCCGGCTTCTCCGTAGAAAATTCCAGGCCCGACGACGATGCCTTTTTCCGCCATCCGCTGAACCTGTGACCAGGTGTCCGAGGACCCATCGGTGACCCAAAGATAGAGGCCCGCCTTGGAGTGCTCGATCCGGAAGCCTGCGGCCTCCACAGCGGTGATCAGGGTACGACGACGATGCCGGTACAGTTCCCGCTGCTCATCGACATGGGCGTCATCGCTGACTGCTGCCTGCAGGGCGGCCTGGATCGGTGCGGGCATGATCATTCCGGCATGCTTGCGCGCGTTGACGAGGTTCTTCACCAGCTCGGGGTCACCGGCGGCGAAGGCGGCCCGGTAGCCGGCCAGATTGGACTGTTTGGACACTGAGTAGACGGCAAGCAGGTTCTCGTGGCTGCCGGCGCAGACCTCGGGGTCCAGGATGGAGGGCACCCGGTCGATCTCCCAGGGCAGTTCCGCATAGCACTCATCAGAGGCCACCACGGCCCCGATCCGGCGTGCCAGGGCAACAACCTGCGCCATCCATTCGGCGGAGTCCACACTTCCGGTGGGGTTGCCCGGTGAGTTCAGCCAGATCAGTTTCACCCGGCTGAGGGTTTCCTCATCGAGTGCCAGGGGGTCGGCTGTGGCCACCGGTTTCGCCCCTGCGATGATTGCGCCCATGTCATAGGTCGGATAGGCGATCTCGGGGCGCAGCACCACATCATCGCTGCCCAGCCCCAGCAGGGTCGGCAGCCAGGCGACGAACTCCTTGGAGCCGATCGTCGGCAGCACGGCGGCGGGATCCAGGCCCTGCACTCCCCTGCGCCGGGCGAACCAGTCACTGATTGCCTCGCGCAGCGCGAGAGTGCCGTAGGTGGTGGGGTACCCGGGGGCGTCGGCGGCGGCAGCCAGGGCCTGCTGGATCACCTGGGGGGTGGGGTCCACCGGAGTACCGATGGAGAGGTCCACGGTCCCATCAGGGTGTTCTGCGGCCAGCTGCCGGTAGGGGGCCATGGCCTCCCAGGGGTATTCCGGAAGGTTCAGCACGGGTGCGGCCTCCTGCCCTAGTGCTTAGTGGTCAGTGCTCGTCGTGTTCCTGGGGCGGCAGGGCCTCGATGACCTCGTGGTCCTTTTCGATCATGCCCATCTTGGCGGCACCACCGGGGGACCCGATGTCGTCGAAGAACTCGACATTGGCTCGGTAGTACTCATTCCACTCCTCGGGGAGGTCATCTTCGTAATAGATGGCCTCCACTGGGCAGACCGGCTCACAGGCGCCGCAGTCCACGCATTCGTCAGGGTGGATGTAGAGGGAGCGTTCGCCTTCGTAGATGCAGTCGACCGGGCATTCATCAATGCAGGCCTTGTCCTTGAGGTCTACGCAGGGCAGGGCGATCACATAGGTCATAGTGCCTCCCAGTCTACCTGTCTCAGCGGCTGCTCAGTTGCCTCCTCGGCGACGTCGGCCACCAGCACCCATTTGACCACCAACATGCCGATCAGGGTGATCACTGCCGTACCGAGCCACCAGATCAGCGAGGCCAGCACGGAACCAGGCAATGCCTCCCAGGTCTGGGAGGCAAAGGGCACCACCAGCTGGTCGGGGCCCGGCCAGAGGTAGGCGATAGTGGCCACAGTGAAAGTGGTGCTGCCCAGCAGCATGGGCTCCACGAGACTGCGTCCGGTGGTACCGGCCCAGAGCAGGGCCAGCAGTTGGATCAGCAGGGCTAGGGCGGCTCCCCAGGGCAGCATGGCAGCGGAGGTGGGATCGCTGCCCAGCATCCAGATGCTGCCGTGCAGGGCGGTGCCGAGGATTCCCAGCATCGCCCCGGAGGCAAAACAGATTCCCAGCAGGACCGAGCGAGGCATCAGCGCAGACCTCTAGACCGCAGCGCCCTGCTTCTTCTTGCGGGAGGCCTTCAGCCGCTCGGAGGCGTCCAGGATGACCTTGCGGATGCGGATGGCCTCCGGGGTGACCTCCACGCATTCGTCGTCGTTGGCGAACTCCAGGGACTCCTCCAGGGTCAGCTTGGTGGGCGGGGTCAGCCCCTCGAAGCTGTCGGCGGAGGCGGCTCGCATATTGGTGAGCTTCTTCTCCTTGGTGATGTTGACTTCCATATCGTCGGCGCGGGAGTTCTCGCCGACAACCTGGCCCTCGTACACCTCGGACTGGGGCTCGACGAAGAAGGTGCCGCGCTCCTGGAGGTTGATCATCGCGAAGGGGGTAGCACTGCCGGCCCGGTCGGCGACCAGGGAGCCGGAGGTGCGGTATTCGATCGCGCCCTTCCAGGGCTCGAAGCCGGCCGCGTAGCTGGAGGCGATACCGGCACCGCGGGTGATGGTCAGGAAGGTGGTGCGGAAGGCGATGAGTCCGCGGGCGGGGACATTGAACTCCATCCGGATCCAGCCGGAGCCGGAGTTGGACATGGTGTTCATGGTGCCCTTGCGGGCAGCCATCAGCTGGGTGATGGCACCCATGTACTCCTCGGGTGCGTCGATGGTCATGGCTTCCATGGGCTCATGGATCGCACCGTCGATCTCCTGGGTGACCACCTGGGGTTTGCCCACGGTGAGCTCGAAGCCCTCGCGGCGCATCTGCTCGACCAGGATGGCCAGGGCGAGTTCGCCTCGGCCCTGAACCTCCCACATATCGGGGCGGTCGGTAGGCAGGACTTTGATGGAGACGTTACCGATCAGCTCGGCGTCGAGGCGGTCCTTGACCTGGCGAGCAGTGACCTTGGCGCCCTTGACCCGGCCGGCCATCGGGGAGGTGTTGATACCGATGGTCATCGAGATCGCGGGATCGTCGACCACAATATTCGGCAGCGGCTTGGGGTTCTCCAGATCGGTGAGGGTCTCACCGATCATGATGTCCTCAATACCGGCGACGGCGACGATATCGCCGGGTCCGGCGGATTCAGCAGGGACCCGCTCCAGGCCCTTGGTGGCCAGCAGTTCGGTGATCTTCACCGTCTTGGTGGAGCCGTCCTTCCGGGCCCAGGCGACCTGCTGGTTCTTCCGCAGGGTGCCATTGTGGATGCGCAGCAGCGCCAGACGGCCCAGGAAGGGCGAGGCGTCGAGGTTGGTGACGTGGGCCTGCAGGACCTCTTCGTCATCGTAGGTGGGAGCGGGGACGTGCTCCAGGATGGTCTCGAACAGCGGTTCGAGGTCCTCGTTCTCGGGCAGTCCGCCGTCTGCGGGCTGATCTTTGGAGGCCCGGCCGGCTTTGCCGGAAGCGTAGACGATGGGCAGATCCAGCACGGCGTCGACGTCGAGCTCGGGGTTCTCCTCGGCCACATCGGAGGCCAGGCCCAGCAGCAGATCCATCGTGTCGGAGACGACGCCGTCGATCCGGGCATCGGGCCGGTCAGTTTTGTTGACCACCAGGATCACCGGCAGCGAGGCGGCCAGTGCCTTGCGAAGCACGAACCGGGTCTGCGGCAGCGGGCCCTCGGAGGCATCCACCAGCAGGACGACGCCGTCGACCATGGAGAGGCCGCGCTCGACCTCACCGCCGAAGTCGGCGTGGCCGGGGGTGTCGATGATGTTCATGGTGACCGCATCGGCCTTGGCGATCTCGGCAGCGGCGGGCCCGGAGTAGAACACGGTGGTGTTCTTGGCCAGGATGGTGATGCCCTTTTCCTTTTCGAGCTCCCCGGAGTCCATGACTCGTTCTTCGTTTTCACCGTGGCCGCCATAGGCCTTGGTCTGGGTGAGCATGGCGTCGACCAGGGTGGTCTTTCCGTGGTCAACGTGGGCAACGATGGCCACATTGCGCAGGTCATGGCGGGATACAAGAGTCATAGAAACTGAAGGGGCCTTCCGAGAATCGCATGCGAAACGTAGCGTGCCTCTACACGCTCAACTACACCAGTGTACGCCCACGGACCAAATGGGGTTATTCGAAGATGATGTAGCCGTTCTCCCAGGTGAGGAAATAGTGCTGCTCCCCCAGCGGCTGGATGCTCTCGAGGTCCAGGGTCTGGAAGTCTCCGCTGACCTCGACTGTTTCGGCCTCGGCCTGGGTGTACTCGTTCTCCGGAGGGTAGACCTCATCCATCGGCCCCTCCAGCTCATCCTCGAGGGGGTCCACAGTCACCCGGCTGACCTCTAAAACCGGATCCATCCCGTCGTAGGGGTCCTCTTCCTCCTCATCAAGACCGTGTACCAGGAGGAATTCGCTCTCCCCGGTCCGCCCATGGTTGAGGTTCATCGTATTGGGCCAGGCCCGCTGCTGACTGTCCAGAACCTCCACCGTGTCCACCGCACCCTCGAGTCGTAGACAGTCCATAGTGTCAGAGGCAGTATCGAAGGCCACTACATCGGTGTCCCCGTTGACCGCCGGTGTCTGCAGGAGGAGGTAATCCCCGGCAGAACCGACACCGTTGAGCACGCGAGTGGGTTCCCGCCAGTCATCTCGGGTGGGGTGTTCCAATTCCACACTCCACTGGGTCTGCCCCGTGGCGGGGTCAGCGATGGAGACCGCTTCGGAGAAGACCCAAATATCCTCGTGATGGCCGATGAACAGCTTATCCCCCACCGGCTCCGCCGAGAGCGTCCGATCCGGCGGCGACCAGCCACGGAACAGTGCCCGGGAAGGTTCAGCCTCCAACTGCAGAGCGATGTCTTCGACCTCCTCGGTGAAGAGATCGACGTGGAAGTTGCCATCCTCGGAGGGCCGTTCCTCGGCGGCCTCGCGGAGGGTGTCCAGATGTTCCGGCCAGGGCTCAAAGATTTCCTGCTGGGATTCACCGTATTCAGTGACGAACTCCCCGCAGGTGACTCCGAGGGCATCCAGCATGCCACTGCGCCGGGGACCGTCTTGGACCAGGAAAGTCGCAATGGTCAGCCCCACCAGTCCGGCAGCGCTGAGGCCCAGGATGCGACGCCTGCGGCGGCGTCTGCTCTCCTGGGCCTCCTCGAGCCAGTCCCGATTCCGACCACGGTGGACGACATCATGGATGCCTTCCTCAGGATTCTGTCCCATATCTGTGACCGGGCGGCGTCGTCATCTCGGGCTGCCGGTCAGTCCCTCCTCAATCCCTGAGATGCCAGCAGTTCACGGCGGGCCTCACGGCGGATCCGCTGTTCCTCGGGGTGCGGAACCGGCGCGGCAGCCAGCAGGCGCTTGGTGTAGTCCTCACGGGGGCTGCGCAGGATCTGCTCCTTGCGCCCCTGCTCCACGACTCGGCCCTTCTCCATGACCATGATCTGATCGGCCAGCTGGTCGACCACGGCGAGGTCATGGGTAACGAAGAGGCAGGCGAAATCGTACTGCTCCTGGAGTTCGGCGAACATATCCAGAACACGGGCCTGCACGGAGACATCCAGCGCAGAGGTGGGCTCATCGGCGATGAGGATCGAGGGACTCAACGCCATCGCCCGAGCGATGGAGATGCGCTGACGCTGACCACCGGAGAGCTCATGCGGGTACCGGTTGATCACGGTGCGGGGCAGTTTCACCGCATCCAGTAGCTCCTCAGCACGGGCAGTGCGCTCCTTGGGTGTGCCCACCTTGTGGACCACCATCGGTTCAGTGATGATCTCACCGATCGGGAAGCGCGGGTCCAGTGACGCCGCCGGATCCTGGAAGACCACACCGATCTCACGCCGCAGAGCCTTCTGCTGCGCCCGGGGCAGTTTGGGCAGGTTCTGGCCACGGACCAGCAGCTCGCCCTCCTCGACCTCCAGCAGTCCGAGCACGGCCTTGGCCACAGTCGACTTACCGGAGCCGGACTCACCGACCAGACCCAGGATCTCGCCCCGGGCCACGGCGAAGTTCACGCCTTCGACCACCCGGGTGGAGCGGCCCTTGTTCTTATAGGCCAGGGCGAGGTCCTTGGCCTCCAGGTGCAGCTCCGCTTCGGGGTCCACACTGGGCATCGCCGAGTCCTCACCCTCTGCTGGGGTGGGCTCATTGACCTCGATATTGGCCTCACCGAGGGTCGGCATGGCCTCCAGCAGGCGCTTAGTGTAGGCGTGCTCCGGCTCCAGAAGGATCTTGTTCACCGGACCGGATTCGACCACCTCGCCCTGGAACATCACGACGACGCGGTCGGCCATATCGGCGACCACCCCCATGTTGTGAGTGATCAGCAGGATGCCGGTGTTGAGGTCATCCTTCAGCCGGCGCATGAGGTCCAGGATCTCGGCCTGAACGGTGACATCCAGGGCGGTGGTGGGCTCATCGGCGATGATCATCTTGGGGTTGCAGGCGATAGCCATTGCAATCACGATGCGCTGGCGCTGACCACCGGAGAACTGGTGGGGGTATTCGTGGATCCGCTTCTCGGGATCGGGAATGCCCACCTCTGCCAGCAGTCGCACCGCCTGGGCCAGTGCCTCTCGGCCGAAGGCCTTGTTATGCACCTGCAAGGCCTCGACCAGCTGGTCGGAGACCTTCAGGACGGGGTTGAGCGCGGTCATCGGCTCCTGGAAGACCATGGCGATCTCGTCACCACGCAGGCTGCGCAGTTTGGCCGGGGAGATATTGGTGACCTCTTTGCCGTCCAGGAAGACCCTGCCGGAGACCTTGGCGTTATCGGCCATGAGCCCCATGGCAGTGGAGCTGGTCACTGATTTACCGGAACCAGATTCACCGACGACGGCGACAACTTCACCCGGTTTGATGTCGAAGCTGACACCCTTGACCGCATCCACGGTGCCGAATTCGGTGGCGAAGCTGACTTTGACGTCCTCGAAGCGCAGGGCCGTATCCGTCTCGAACTCCGCGGGATGAACCACAGCCGAGGTGTCCACCTCCGGCAGCCCGCCGCGGGCACGGTTGATGAAGAACTTCACCAGGGCATAGCTGAGGAGGATCGCCAGGGCGATGCCCAGAACCACCAGCGGGGCTGTGGAGAAGCCTTCGCCGGTACCCTCTGCTTCTTCGGCAATATCCTCAATATCGGGCTGCATCGCGAGAATATTCATGAGGCTCATTTCTTCCTCCCAAAGCGTTTGGCATCGCCGTGGGGGTCATTCTGTCCGGCCGGCAGCTGGGCTCCTCCGGAGCCTCCGGCAGCCGGCATTCCGACATCGCTCTTGGGACGGAATGCGCGCTGAACACCGCGCAGTCCAAGCACACCCGCGATTGAGGGCCGGGAGTCACCACTGCGGCGCTGCCGCGGATCGAAGGCATCCCGGAGTCCGTCGCCGATGAAGTTACCGGCCAGGGCGATGATGATGATGAACAGACCCGGGAACCAGAACAGCCAGGGTCGGGTAGAGAACGCGTTCTGGTACTGCTCGATCAGCAGGCCCAGGGATACCTCTGGACGCTGAACACCCATCCCCAGATAGGAGAGCGTGGTCTCCAGGAGGATCGCGGTCACGAAGGCAAAGGTGGCGTTGACGATGATGACACCGATGCTGTTGGGGATCATGTGCTTGGTGATGATCCGGGCCGGGGAGGCGCCCATGGCCACTGCGGCGGAGACGTACTCCTTCTCCCGGATGCTGAGCACCTCGGCACGCACCAGACGGCACATACCCGTCCAGGTGGCACAGCCCAGCAGGACACCGAGCATGACCACACTTCCGCCAGCGATATGTCCCAGCATGGCCGCAAAGACCAGGGTCGGGACCACGATGACGAAGTCGGTCAGTCGCATGATGATCGACTCAGTCCAACCGCGGAAGTAGCCGGCGATGGCGCCCAGTGCGATCCCGATGATGCTCGAGACCACCGCAGTCACGAAGGCGACGATCAGGGACTGCTGGGCTCCGCGCATAACCATCGCGAAGTAGTCACGTCCCACGTTCTCCTGGCCGAAGGGATGCTCGCCCAGGAAGTTCCCGTCCTGGAACATCATCGGCCGACCACCGTCAACGATGGAGCCGGTTGCCTGGTAGTGCTTATCCCACCAGCCGGGCACTGCTCCGAATCCGATGGAGGAGAAGGCCAGGATGATCACCGCACCCAGCATGATCAGCGAGATGATCGCCGGCTTGTGGTGGAAGAACCGACGCCGGATCAGCTGGCCCTGGGAGTAGGAGTGTTTGCTCTTCTCCTCAAGTTTGGTGTCCTCGACCTCGGCGAGGTCGACCATCTGCTGGTCCTGGTCAGTGTTCTGCTGCTCTGGAGTCTGGTCGTTGCTCATACTCGGATCCTTGGGTCGAGAACGGCGTAAAGAATATCTGCCAACAGGTTGAACAGTACGGCCACTGAACCTGTCACAAGAATGAATGCCATAACCGGCGCCGGATCATTGGTCTGCATGCCCGTGATGAAGACATTGCCCATGGCATTCCAGCCGAAGACCTGCTCCACCACGATGGATCCACTGATCAATGCGGCGAAGTCGAAGGCCACGATGGTGACCAGCGGGATCATGGCGTTGCGGAAGGCATGTTTGAGGATCACTGTGCGCTCAGTGACGCCCTTTGCCCGTGCGGTGCGCACGAAGTCCTGCTTCTGGACCTCCAGCATGGAGCTTCGGGTGTATCGGGTGTAGGTGGCCAGCGAGAGCAGGGCCATCAAAACCGAGGGCAGCCAGAGCTGGGTCATCTGATCCAGAGCGGTGACCCAGAAATTCTCATCCAGGGTCGGAGTATGCGAGCCGATGGTGCTCACGGGCCTCGGCTTGGCAGAGAGCAGGCCGGGCCAGTGATACATGAAGTGGTCCAGCAGGATCATGCCGGACATCAGCGCACCGGTCAGCACCGAGACTGCAGTGGCCTGTCCCCGTGCGTGGCCGCCCATACTGCGGCCGATGACCACACAGATGGCGATGGTCAGCACGAACATCGCACCCAGGAAGAGCCAGCCTCCCGGGGGGTCCTGCAGAAGGTTCCAGGTGGCGTAGTAGGCGACCATGCCCAATGCCACGACAGTCAGCCCGGAGTAGAGGACCCGCCGGTTCCGGATCCCGGCGATCAGCGCGGTGAAGCCTGCGGCCAGCATCAGGGAGCCGATGAGGATGATGACCGGACCCAATCGGGGGTGGGTCATGAAGTTCACGGCGTTCATCCAGGGCAGGACTGCACAGACGAAGGCGAACATAATGCCGCCTGTGATCAGCCGGCGCTTGGCGTTGCCGCCGAGGACCATCGGCACGAAGATAGCCAGGATGGTGGCTAGGACCAGAATATTAGTCCAGGTGAAGTGGGGCTCCATCATCCAGTCGTTATAGCGGATGGCCAGCCACTCCTTGGCTAGCACGGCAGCCCAGAAGACCGGCAGGGACCAGAAGAGGAAGATGAAGAAGGTCACCAGGTAGTCCAGCAGAGAGTACTGGCGCATTGCGGTGACGATACCGGTGAGGACACCGATGACGATGGCTGCGATGGTGGCCACGAAGACCAGTCGCAGTGACTGCTCGGCCGCGGCCATGATCACGGGTGTGACCTGGGCGCCGGTCATGGTGGTTCCGAAGTCGCAGCTGCCGCCGAAGCAGCCGAGGATGCCGGAGAGCCAGTCCCAGTAACGGATGTACCAGGGCTGGTCCAGACCCATCCGCTCGATGCGCTCCTGCATGAGGTATTCGACATTGTCGCTCTGCATCTCACGGAGATCCGCCAGGGGATCACCGGTGTTGATCATGATGACAAAGGACAGCAGGGTCGCGCCGAAGAGGATGAGCACGGTACTGCCCAGGCGCTTGAGTAGGTATTTCAGCACGGTCTAAGGGGTCGCCTTCCGTATCGAACGCTGGACGCACCGGTGGGGTCCGGGCTGACGGTTCATCAGCCGGACCCCACCGTCTCTGGGAGGGTATCCCATCATGTGTGCGTCAGGACGCCATGGTTATTACTCAGCGACTCGCTGCCACTGCTCAACGTTCCAGACCAGCTGGCTCTGAGCCGGGGTCGGGCGCACATTGGCGATGGAGGAATCCCAAGCGGTAATACCCGGGTGGACGTACAGCGGGATGCCGTGCAGGTCCTCCCACATTGCCTGCTCCAGGGCGATGATCTGCTCCTGGATCTCATCCTCGTCATCGCTGGTGGCGATGGTCTCGAAGGCATCGGAGACGTCATCGTTGTTGTAGTTAGTCCAGTTCTGCGGGCGGGGCTCATCGTTCTCGCGGTCCCAGCCGTAGATGTTCAGACCGGATGCGATCTGGCCGGATCCGGCCCAGGCGAAGAGGGCGACATCCCATTCACCGGCTGCGATATCGATATCGACATCGCCGCCGTCCTCGATCTCGAAGCCTGCTTCACCGCAGGAGGCCTGAATGAGCTCGACAGTGTCGTGACGGCGCTCCTGGCCGTTGTGACCGATCAGGATCTCGGTACCTTCTGCACCGTGCTCCTCGATGATCTCAGCAGCTGCCTCAACATCGGCGGTGTCGTACTGACCGTCATAGGTCTCAGCAACGATTTCATCGTAGTTGGGCTGGAAGGACAGCACCTCACGGGCGTTCTGCAGCTCAGCATCCGGGTTCACCGGGTGGATGAGGTTCTCCAGGATCTGGTCGCGGGGGACGCAGAGGGCGAAGGCCTCGGCCAGCTCCGGAGTCTCAGCAAAGGGGCTGCCCTCGCCGTACTGGATATCCAGGTGCTCCCAGGTTGCCTTATCGCCGACATGCATGGCGTGCTGGCCCTGCTCCACGAGGTTCTCCAGCTCGGTACGGGTGTCCACAGTCTCAGTGGGAACGATGGCGTTGAGGTCACCGTTCTGCAGCGCCTGGACATGCGCTGCGTTGTCCACGAACTGGAAGACCAGGGTGGAGACACCGGGAGGGGTGCCCCAGTAGTTCTCATTGGCCTCGAGGGTTACATACTCCCCGTCCTGCCAATCGGACAGGATGTAGGGGCCGGAGGAGGGAATGAGGTCCTCATCGGGCAGCGTGCCGGGATCGGTCTCCCAGAGGGTGTTCCAGGTCTCGGCGATGTCCTCGATCATGTCCTCATCGCCCTCGAGAATCGCATCGACCAGCTCTTCCTGCTCGATGCCGGTCTCCTGGGCCACGATGTGGGAGGGATGGGCGTACTGAACCATCAGTTCCCAGTCAGCGTAGGCGCCGTCGGGGTATTCCACAGTGAAGGTCTTGGAGTCATAGGACTCAGCCTGAGGACCATCGGGAACGTAGGTACCGAAGTTCGGGGAGATCCCGTCGAACATTCCCTCACCGATGTAACGGGAGGTACCCCAGTCCAGCACGTAGTCAGCAACAGTCACCGGAGTGCCGTCGGACCATTCGACCTCATCGTTGATGGTGTATTCCACAGTGAAGGGATCCTCGCTGATCACCTCGTAGGAGCCGAACTCCTCGTTCGTGTAGATCTCGAGGTCGGTGCCGACATAGGAGAAGCCGTCGAACAGCCGGTCCACGATGGTGGAGTTGTAGACGTTGTAGTTGCTCGGAGTCAGGCCGTTGTAGCTGTTGAAAGGCTGCGGACCCAGCGAGACACTGATTTCGTCCTCAGCGGTCTCGAAGTCGTCGCCGAGGTCAGCCTTGCCGCCGTCCTCAGGCTCAACGGTGAATTCCTGGCCTTCAGCATCGCCGGGATCGGCGTCACCGTTGGCGGCACCATTGTCACCATTGGTATCGCCGTTGTCCCCGCCGGTGTCATCACCGGGGGTGCATGCTGACAGAACCAGTGCGCCGGAGGCCAGAATGGCCGTCGCGGCGGATAGCTTGCGCAGTTCCATGTTGCTCCTCATTCATAGGTGCGAATGAACCGGTGGAGTTGTACAACTCACACCAGCACTAAGGTGCCACCTAGGTTACGACCCCTCGACGGCCTCCTGTGAACCCGCTGTGAGCCCGTAATCGAATCGTTACTGGCGGGTTTACTTAGCATCATCGGCGGAACGCCTGCGAGGAAGAAGTCAAGTCGCGCGGATCAATATTCATGAAACAATCCGTGCAGTACAGTTTTCATGGCGCTCGTCACAGCGGAGGCCCGCCATTTCAAGGATCTCGGCGTCCAGGAAAATTCCAGAAGAACCCAAGGTTGCGTTAGGCGTCACACGCTATGAGGCCGCCCTTGAAACACAGCTGTAACGCAGCATGACCGCCATCTGAACATTCCAGTAAAATTCCACAATTCGAAATATGACAAAGTGTTACGTCCATAACACTGGTCAGGACTGCGAGTTACGCAGATGCTTAGTCAGCTAGCGGCGCCAGAGATCCTCGGGGTCTGAGGTCTTCCCCTCGGAGAGGCGCAGGGCATGTGCTGCTGAGATCAGCTTCTCGTATTTTTCGTTCTTCTTCTCCAGACCCTTGGTCTCTCGCGGGGGCCGCATAACGGTGCGCTCCGCTTCAATGCCGGCCTGCAACTGGCGTCCGCGTTCCAGCTCGGAATTAAGTTCTGCGCCGAGCAGCAGGACAATGTTCATGATGTACACCCAGAACAGGAAGATGATGACACTGGCCAGGGACCCATAGGTGGCGCCATAGTTGGCGAAGTTCATCACGTAGATTCCGATGCCCACGGTGGTGATGATCATGACCACGATGGTGATCAGCGCACCCACGGAGGTCCATTTCGGTCCGGGCTGTTTGATATTCGGGGTGGTCGAGTACAGAAGCCCAATGCCCAGAGCCGCAATGAGGATCATGACAAAGGGAGTGGCCCAGTTCCAGACCGCCACCGCGGTCTCCCCCATGCCGATCACATTGCCGATAGACTCAGCGATCGGCCCGGTGACCACAAGCGTGAGACCTGCCATAGCGACCAGCACAATAAGGGCCACGGTGACCGCATAGAGCACCGGCCGCAGCTGCAGGAAGGACCGGCCCTCCTCAACCTCCCAGATTCGATTCATGGCCCGGGAGAAGGCATTGACGTAATTGGAGGCCGTCCAGATAGCCAGCAGGATACCGATGATCAGTCCGAGGCCTGCTCCCCCGGTGGTGGTGATATTTCCGACGACGAGCTCCACCGCACCCATGACGTCCTGGTTGTCATCGGTCATATCGGCGACCATGTCTACGAAGAACCCGGTGACCCGGTCTGCCTCACCGACAAGACCGAGGATCGAGACCAGGGCTATCAGTGCCGGGAAGATCGACAGCACAGTGTAGTAGGTCAGCCCCGCGGCGAGATCCGTGCACTGATCGCGGCTGAACTCCGCGATACTGCGTTTGATGCTGTACTTCCAGGTGGCACCGCTGAGTTTCAGCGGTGAGTCAGCTTTGCCTTTGTCCTGCTCGGAGCGGACAGTTTCGGCATATTCCTCACGCTGACGAGCCTTGACCAGATACGGCTGGTCCGCCGCTGCGGAGACCGTGCCTGGATGAGTGGAATCCTCGTAGGTCGCCTCCTCATCGAAGACATCGTGAGTCTCGGGGTCCTCCTCGATCTGATGAGGGGTGAGTCCGGTCTGATCCGCAGGATTCTGGTGGCTCATACCACCAGACTAACCACTATTTGCTGAAATTATCCCTACGTGTCTTCATCAGATCATCGGTATGGGTAATCTCTGCCGGCAGGGAATAATTCAGATATCCGGACCGGGCGATGGCCATCGAACCCACCGCTGAGGTCAGCAGCTGGGCGATGATCGCGACAATCGCTTTGATGAGGTTCAGCCAGCTGAAGTCCATCAGCAGCACACCGGCGACGATGGCGGCCACACCGAGTCCGGCAGAGGTACCCACCGCAGATGCTCGCAGGTAGAGGTCCGGGAGTCGGAACAGCCCGATGCCGGCGATGATGATGGTCAGGATCCCGACGAAGACCAGGACCAGACCGGCAGCATGAGCGATTTCGTAGATTTCCATCAGCGCCGACCTCCCGATCCGAGTCGTGCCATTGAGATGGCAGCCATGAAGCCCAATAGGGTCGCGATCAGGATGATGTCGAATAGCGCCTCAATATTGGTGCGCAGTCCGATCAGGGCGATGA
The DNA here is from genome assembly GCF_012641515.1 of Nesterenkonia sedimenti. GTDB lineage: Bacteria > Actinomycetota > Actinomycetes > Actinomycetales > Micrococcaceae > Nesterenkonia > Nesterenkonia sedimenti. Next base: position 66,681 of record NZ_JABAHY010000012.1, read on the forward strand.
ACCCAATGATCGCGAAGAAGATGAGGTCAGCGGCCACCGCGCGGTCGGTGATCTTGGGGCCCAGATAGGCCCGCACACCTGCCAGCAGCATGCCCAGCCCCAAGAGGATCAGGGCGATTTCCAGGGTCAGTTCGGAGATCACTGGATATCACCTGCCTCAGGGTCGTCCACTGGTTCCACCACGGGTGCTTCCACTGGGCGGCTGAGGTCTCCGGGCTTCCGGCGCATTGCGCCCAGCATCCGGTTCTCCATTTCCTGGATCTCTGCGACCAGGGCTTCCCGGGAGTCCACGAACATGCCGTGGACGTAGAGGATCTTATGCTCCCGGGAGATGGTCAGGGTCAGAGTCCCTGGGGTCAGGGTGATGAAGTTGGAGATCATCGTCCACTCGGCATCGGATTCACTGGCTGCCGGCACGGCGATGATCGCCGGGCTCATCTTCTGGCGTCCCTTAGGTCGCAGCACATCGAGACTGACCCTGGTGTTGGCCAGGATGAACTCCTTGGCGTACCAGAACAGGAAGGTGATGATCCGCCAGATCCAGGGCCCGCGTGGGTGGAATGTGTCTGCACTCATGAGTTGATCACCGCCTCCACATAGTCCTGGGGGTTCAGGAGGTTTTCGGCCGCGGTCTCGGAGAGCATCATCAGCAGTTCAGCGCCGAGCCCGAAGAATACGGTGATTGCGGCCAGAATAGCGCCGGGGATGATCAGTTTCATAGGCACCTTCACGGCCCGCTCACCGGAGAGCACTGCCGACATCGTCGCCGTCGGCGGTCCGATAGTCAGCGTGGGGTTCTCTGCCTGTGCCTGGACCCGCAGGTACCGTTTGCCGTGCATCCGTTCCTGATAGCTCAGGGCGCGGTCCTCGAGGTCCTCAGGCGGCTTGCCCATGAACACACCCACCCAGATCTTGAGCATCGAGAGCAGCGTGAACACCGAGACCAGCACGGCCACTGCGGCCACCCAGTAATGGGCCTGCTCCAGGGTGGCCTGGATGATGCTGAACTTCGCCACGAATCCGGAGAAGGGCGGCAGTCCGGCCAGGGAGAGCGCGGCGATCATAAAGGTCGCTGCAATCAGCGGTTCGCGTTTGGCCATACCGCCGAGTTTGTCTATCTCACCGGTTCCGTAGGTCTCCTCAATCGCTCCGGTGGAGAGGAAGAGACTGGCCTTCACGATCATGTGATGCAGCAGGTAGAAGATACCCGCGGTCAGACCCAGCCCGGTGAAGAGCCCGACGCCGATGAGGATGTAGCCGATCTGGCTGATCATGTGGAAGACCAGGATGGAGCGTGTGGTCTTCTCACCGATTGCGCCGAGGACACCGATAAGCATGGTGAGGCTGGTGACCAGCAGGGCGATCCACAGGAACCGGTCGTCGCCGTCGAACATCACCGAGTAGATGCGGTAGATGGCGTAGATGGAGACCTTGGTGTGGATACCGGAGAACAGTGCAGTCACTGCCGGGGAGGTCATCGGGTAGGTGCGCGTCAGCCAGCCGTGCACGGGCACCACTGCGGCCTTGATGCTGATCGCGGTCAGCACCACGGCGGCACCCACGGCGATGGCCGGGTCCTCTGCGGCCCTGCCGTGCAGTTCTGCGAGGTTCACCGTACCGGCGGTGGCGTAGACCAGGCCGATGCCGAAGAGCAGCAGCGTGGAGGCCAGGAGGTTCACCGAGACATAGATCCGGGCACCATGGGCGCCGAGTTTCGCGCCCATCATGGCCAGCAGCCCGTAGCTGGGCAGCAGCATGACCTCGATGAACACGAAGAGGTTGAAGATATCTCCGGTCATCAGGGCCCCGGCAACACCGGCCATCAGGATCAGCACGAAGGGGTGGTAGAACCTGGCTCGCGCCTCGTGGGTGGCCATCGCGAACATCACCGAGGTGATGCCGAGGATGCAGATGATCATCAGCACCAGGGAGTTCAGCGCATCAACCACAAAGGGAATGGCGATCTGCGGGGCGAAGTCCCAGAAACCGACCCTATGGGCCAGCACTGTTCCGTCATGGGTGGCGATCACCAGCAGGATCGAAAACGCCAGCAGGGCGCTGAGCGTGCCGAGGCTGATGATGTGCCGGGCCCGTTTCGATTTCCGCAGGGCCGCACCCAGTGCACCCATCAGCAGTGGGATGCCGACCAGCAGGGGCAGCAGCGGTGGGAGAATCTCCTCCATCACTTCTCACCCCCATCTTTCGGTGTCTCGTTTTCGGTTTCGGCGGTGGGTGTCTCATCACCGAAGGAATCAGCGTTAGGTGCCTCGGCGACGTCGTCGTCGAGTCCTGCCACATCTGACTCAGTTGGTTCGAAATCGTGGACCGGGGACTCCGGGGAGGCATCCGCTCCCCCGGTTCCAGCGGCCACAGCACCGGTGGAGCTGGTGTCCACCTTCGCGGAGGTGACGTCATTGGTGTCGGCGGCGGTGAGCACCTTGGCGGGGGATTCTTCCTCGTCCTCTGTGTCGTCGTCGCCGGTGGTGGTGATGGCCAGGGTCACCATGAACATGGTGATGGAGAAGGCAATCACAATGGCTGTGAGCACGAAGGCCTGCGGCAGTGGGTCTCCGCCTTCACCGTATTCGGAGGTGAAGATATAGGGCACTCCGCGGTAGGCGGTGTTGCCGGCGGCGAAGAGCAGCAGGTTGGCCGCGTGGGATGCCAGGACGAAGCCCAGCACGATGCGGACCATACCGCGCTGCATGAATAGGTAGACGGCTGCAGCGGTCAGCATGCCTACGGCGATTGCGATACTCACTGACCCTCACCTCCCCGGTTACGGGTGGAGAACCGACGACGACGCCCGGTGGGTTTGGGGTGCCAGCCTTCGCCTTCGGCTTCCAGCGGCACATCCCCGGGGTCTGCCCCGGCGTGCATTTCGATCTGGTTGATCTCCCCGGTCTGCTGACCCTGGGCCTTCATATGCTCCTTGAGCAGCTCCGCGGGGTAGCGCTGGGCCTGGCCAAGGCGGTCCAGAGCGACCAGGACTGCGCCGATGACTGCGAGGTAGATGCCCACATCGAAGATCAGCGCGGTGGTCAGGGTGAACCCGGCCTCGGTGCCCCAGGGCAGCGGCAGGCCTTCTGCGATCACAATGGGCCGCAGGTAGGAGCCTTCGGCACCATCGAGGAAGCCGGCCAATCCGATGACCGCGCCAACGATGATGCCGCCGACGATCACCAGGGCGTAGTCGAAGCGGAGCTTCACCGTGGAGTCCGAGGGTGCCACGAGGTACCGCAGGGCGAAGAAGCCGCCGAGCACCAGTGCGGAGATGAAGCCGCCTCCGGAGTCGTAGTGTCCGCGCAGCAGCAGGATCAGCGACAGCAGCACGATAAATGGTGCCATCCAGTTGAAGACGCTGCGCATTGCGGTGGTGTTATCCGCGGCATTGTCCAGCGGGGTGCCGATCCAGTGGCGGGATTCGGCTGGCTCGTTATCCGAGGTGGAGAACGCGGAGTTCAGCACCGCGAGGATCGCGAAGCCGGCCACACCCAGCACGGTGAGCTCACCGAAGGTGTCCAGGGCTCGGAAGTCGACCAGGATGGAGTTGACGGTGTTCAGTGCCCCGACGGTCTCGTAGGTCTCCTCGAGGTACCACTCGGCTGCCGGGGACTGGCCGCGCCGTCCGGTCAGGGCGTAGGTGGCGATGAATGCCATGGCTCCGAAGACCAGTGCCACCACGATTGCGACAGTGGTTCGCGTCTTGGAGACCTTGTGGAACTTCCGTGGCAGCTTCCGCAGAACCAGAACTAGGACCACCACGGTCAGGATCTCGACCAGCAGCTGGGTCATACCCACATCGACTGCCCCGAGTGCGAAGTACCAGGCGCCGACCACGAAGCCGGCACCGCCGGCCAGGACCACGGCCGCGGTCCGGGATTCGGCCAGGACTGTGCCGAGCAGGAAGATGGCCAGCAGGCCGATGAGCACCCAGTCGGTCATCCGGGTGTGGCCCTCGGTGAAGGAGCCGACATCGCCGACGTGCAGCAGTCCAGCCACGAAGATACCGATCAGGAAGAGGCCGGGCACTGCCAGGTGCAGGCCGTGCATATCGGTGCGGGTGAGGTCGCCGACCTTCCGGCCGAAGGCGATGGAGCCGGTGCGCATGCTCTCGGCCACGCCTACACCGGTGAAGGGCAGGATCTTGCGCGGGATGATGTTGTCCAGCCGGGTCCGGCCCAGTACGGCCACTAGTCCCACGCCCATGATGATCACCGAGAGCATGAGGTCGGTGCTCAGCCCACCGTAGAGGTAGAAGTAGGGCTCGTAGCTGGAGGTGGTCGATGCCTGGGTGGAGGCGGTGACCAGTCCGTCGAAGATGAAGGGGGCGAAGCCCAGCAGACCACCGATGGCCGGCAGCAGGGCCGGGAGGTAGAAGCTGAAGGGTGCCTCATGGGCGCCCTTTTCGTCCATGGGTGCGTAGGCGTCGTCACCATTTGTGGCATCGACGGTGTGGCCGGCGTCGTTCTTGCCGGTGCCGCGGTAGGTGGTGAAAACACCGAGCACGATCCGGCCGCAGTAGGCGAAGGTTCCCACTGATGCGGCGACACCAAGGATGGTGATGGTCCAGGTCAGTCCTGGGCCGAAGAGTGCGGGCTCGCTTTCCGCCGAGAGGAAGCCTTTGAGGAGGTTCTCCTTGGAGACGAAGCCGAACAGCGGCGGGATACCGGCCATGGACAGACAGCCCAGCACTGTGATCACGAAGCTGACCGGCATTGTCTTGCGCAGTCCGTTGAGCACCCGGATATCCCTGGAGTGCGCCTCGTGCTCGATAATGCCGACCATCATGAACAGGCTGGATTTGAACAGCGCGTGGGCGATGACGTGGATAGTTGCTGCGGCAATCGCGGTCGGGGTGCCGATACCGATCACGGCTACTAGGAAGCCCAGCTGGGAGACCGTGGAGTAAGCCATGATCTCTTTGATGTCGTGACGTTGCAGGGCGAAGAGCGCACCGATCACGGCTGTGATCAGACCGCAGATGATCAGCAGGGACTGCCAGATGGCAACGCCTTCGAAGGCCGGGGAGAACCGCAGCAGCAGGTAGATACCGGCCTTAACCATGGCCGCGGCGTGCAGATAGGCCGAGACTGGGGCCGGGGCCACCATGGCGTCGGGGAGCCAGAGATGGAAGGGGAACTGTGCTGATTTAGTAAAGGCCGCGAAGGCGATCAGCACGGCGACCACACCGGTGAAGACGGGGTCGTTCCAGACCTGCTCATTTGCCAGGGCCTCAGAGAGGCTGGTGGTGCCAGCGCGGACGATGATCATCAGCACTGCGGTGAGCAGGCCGAGTCCGCCGGCCATGGTGATCAGCAAGGTCCGCTGGGCCGGTGCCGGTGCTTTATCACCTGAACGGTTGATCAGGAAGAAGGAGCACAGGGTGGTGAATTCCCAGAAGACGAAGAGCAGGATCATATCGTCTGCCAGGACCATGCCGGACATGGCGAAGACGAACAGCAGCATCCAGACGTAGTAGTCGGATGTCTTCTTCTCGGGGGCGAAGTAGCGGGCCGAGTAGGCCATCACCAGTGCACCGATGAATAGGACGAGCAGGAGGAAGACCATTCCAAGTCCGTCCAGCCTCAGGCTGATTCCCACTTCGACTGCGGTGGGGATCCAGGGCAGGAACTCTTCGGTAGTCTCCCCCTCAATGATTCCGGCCAGCCAGGGCAGTGTCAGACAGCCCAGTACCAGCAGAACTGCGGCGGCGAACCAGCCGGTATCGCGGCCGAGAAGCTTATGGACTGCCGCTGCGGCGGGCACCAGAATCAGGGTGAGGAAGAGGAGAACCAGCAAGCTCAATGCAGGTGTCCTCCTCGGTGCTCGGATGCGTACGGTCGGTGGTGCAAGTGCACAAAGCGCTCAGAGCATCTTACAGATACTCAGATGAACACTGCGTTGCAGTATCCGCCGACCCGACTTCCCGGCACACCGTGAAGACACCTTACCAGTGCTATTGCATTCAGTGGACGTGCGTTTCAGCACGGGCCTGGGCTTCGGTCTCGAGTTGGAAGGTGGAATGTTCCACCGGAACATCGAAATGTTCGGCCACACAGGACCGCAGTTCTGCCAGCTTCTCCGGGGCACATCCGCTGGTGAAACAGGCCTCGTCCACCACCACATGGGCGGAAAGGACTGGGAGCCCGGTGGCTACTGTGGAGGCGTGGAGATCGTGTACCTCTTTGACGTGCTCCACTTCCAGCAGATGCGCCCGGACCTCTTGGAGGTCTAGTCCGCGCGGGGCGAACTCCAGGAGGATCCTTCCAGTCTCGCGGAGCAGGATGATCGCCCGCGGGAGGATCACCGCTGCGATGACCAGGGCTGCCACGGCGTCGGCCTGCTGCCATCCGGTGGTCCAGATCACCACGGCTGCGACCATCACACCGATGGATCCCAGGGCGTCTGCCAGAACTTCCAGGAATGCGGCTCGCATATTGAAGTTGGCCTGCCGACCTGAGGAGAGCACCCAGAGGGAGATGAGATTTCCGATCAGTCCGACGGCACCGAAGATCAGCAGTTCGACGTGGAGGACCTCATGGGGGTTGCTGAGCCTCTGAACACCTTCGATGGCGGCGTAGGTCCCGACGCCCAGCAGGAGCGCGGCTTGGATCAGACCGGCCAGGATCTCCACTCGGCGGTATCCCCAGGTCCGCTGTGTGGTCGCGGCTTTGAACATCAACCCGGCAGCGATAACTGCCACCAGCAGTCCAATACTGTCGGTCAGGGAATGCACGGCATCGGTGAGCAGCGCCAAAGATCCGGTGATCCATGCTCCGAGGGCCTGGGCAATGACGATGCCGAAGGTGATGGCGCAGGCCAGCGCGAGCCTCCCCCGGTGGGAAGCTCCGGCGTCATTTCCGCCGGCATGTGAGTGGTTGTGCCCGAAACCCATGCGTTCACAATAAGCCCCAACTATTGAGAACACATAAGGTGCGAACCCTACTCAGAGCCATTCGCAGAGTGGAAAGGCTCAGGGCACCTCCACTACACCTCGCACCCACTCCCCCAGCCTCGTGGACCCGGGGTCACTATTGAGTTACCAAACAGCCACGGCCAGTCCATTTCCGGGTCCAGGTCAGGTGTCGGGCAGGTTGGGGTTGGGCTGCATCGTCTACTGCCCAGTCAGGTGGTGGGCCAACATCCCAGCCTGAGGTTTCTTCGTCTGGTGGGTGGTGTTTATGGCTTTTGAT
>NZ_JABAHY010000013.1 GCF_012641515.1 Nesterenkonia sedimenti
CCCAGCGGGGTGGAAGACGAAGTCTGGTTCCACGAACTCGACGAACCAGGTGCCTACGACGGGGTCGCCACCGGCTGGGACGTTGGCCCACCACCTGACTGGGCAGTAGACGATGCCGCCTAACCCCTGCTTGCCCACCCTCCACCGCTCGGCTCCCCCCTCAACGGAGCCGGGGATGGAGGAAGGCAGTGGTGGCCGGACGTGCCACAAGAACTTCACTACCTGGCCCCGGAAACGGACTGGCCGCTGTAGCTTGAAAATTCCATAGTGACCCCGAAATGGGCCGGTGTGATTCACCTGGCGTTCACCCAGTAGACTGGTGATATGCCTTCTTCGACGCAGCGCCGTCAGGTGAGCGTTCGCACCACCCCCAAACTCGTTCCGTTCTTGGTAGGTGCCCTCGCACTTGCCTTCACTGTGGCCGTCATCGTGGTCTATACGACTCCACAGGACCCCAATTACGGCACCGGTGCCTCGATCGGTTACATGACTTTCATCTTCACCATGCCGGCACTGGCCCTGGCCGCCACCGCATGGTTGATACTGGAAAAGGTTCTGCGCAAACGGCGCACCACCTATGACATCGAACCGCTAGGAGAGCGCTGAGTATGGCCCGTGGTGACGGACGCCTGAACCATAACCTCCTGGATGAGGATCCACTCCCGCAGGATGAATGCGGCGTATTCGGAGTTTGGGCGCCCGGCGAGGAGGTCGCCAAGCTCAGCTTCTACGGGCTCTTCGCCCTCCAGCACCGCGGACAGGAATCCGCCGGTATCGCCGCAAGCGACGGCAACCACATCCAGGTCTACAAGGACGTGGGGCTCGTCTCCCAGGTCTTCGACGAAGCCACACTCAACGCGCTGCGCGGACATATTGCCGTCGGCCACTGCCGGTACTCAACCACCGGTGGCAACCAGTGGTCCAATGCCCAGCCCACCCTCGGTGACACCCCGCATGGGACCGTCGCACTGGGCCATAACGGCAACCTCACCAATTCCGCGGACCTCCACGAGCAGATCGTCGCCCGCCACGGTGCAGCCAAATTCGGCGAACTCGCCCAGGGCAACACCACCGACACCGCGCTTGTCACCGCACTGCTGAAGGACCAGCCCGGAAACTCCCTGGAAGAACAGGCCCTGGCCCTGCTGCCCACCCTCAAAGGCGCGTTCTGCCTGGTGTTCATGGACGAGAACACCCTCTACGCCGCCCGCGACCCCCAGGGCGTACGCCCCCTGGTCCTGGGCCGGCTCAACAGCGGATGGGTAGTCGCCTCCGAACAGTCCGCACTGGCCACCGTGGGTGCCTCCATCATTCGGGAAGTCGAACCCGGAGAGTTCATCGCTATCGACGCCGACGGCGTCCGCTCCCACCAGTTCGCTGAATCGGCACCGGCCCGCTGCGTCTTCGAATACGTCTACCTCGCCCGGCCTGATGCCAATATCAACGGCCGAAGCGTCTACGAATCCCGCGTGGAGATGGGCCGGCAGCTGGCCCGGGAAGACACCCACGACGCCGATATCGTCATCCCCGTTCCCGAATCCGGCACCCCAGCAGCAGTCGGCTACGCAGAAGCCTCCGGACTGCCCTTCGCCCAAGGATTCATCAAGAACGCCTATGTGGGACGAACCTTCATCCAGCCCAGCCAGACGCTGCGTCAGCTGGGCATCCGGCTGAAGCTCAACGTCCAGGAGCATGTGGTTGCCGGGAAGAAAGTCGTCGTCGTCGATGACTCCATCGTCCGCGGTAACACCCAGCGAGCCATTGTGCGGATGCTCAAGGAGGCCGGTGCCGCGGAGGTCCACGTGAAGATCTCCTCCCCGCCGATCAAATGGCCCTGCTTCTATGGCATCGACTTCGCCACCCGTGCCGAGCTCATCGCCAACGGAGCGACCATCGATGAGATCACCCAAGCTGTGGGGGCTGACTCCCTGGCCTATATCTCCGAAGAGGGCATGATCGCCGCCACCGGACAGCCCCGCTCCAGCCTGTGCACCGCCTGCTTCTCCGGGGAATACCCCATTGAACTGCCCCCGGCGGATAAGCGCGGCAAACTGCTGCTCGAGCAGCCCTCCCTGCCGGGGATGCCGCAGCGACGCCCCCAGACCGGCTGCGAGCCCGGCCCCGATGCCGAGTTCGAGCTGGACTCCGATTGGGATGAAGAAACCCCACTGCGCGAGGAGGTCCTCCAGTGAGCAAGGCCGGTGCCGGAGCCCCGGAGAACCAGACCGCGGAAAACTCCGCTCCGATCACCTACGCCTCCTCCGGTGTGGACACCGAGGCCGGTGACCGCGCCGTGGAGCTGATGAAGGCTCATATCGAGGCCACCCACACCCCACAGGTAGTAGGCGGCTTCGGCGGGTTCGCCGGACTCTACGACGCCTCCGAGCTGAAGCGGCTGCCCCGGCCCCTGCTGGCCACCTCCACCGACGGTGTCGGCACCAAAGTGGCCATCGCTCAGGCGATGGATATCCACGACACCATCGGATACGACCTGGTCGGCATGGTCGTCGACGACATTGTGGTCGCCGGCGCCAAGCCCCTTTTCATGACCGACTACATCGCCTGCGGGAAGGTGGAACCGGCACGTATCGCCGCCATCGTCTCCGGAATCGCCAAGGCCACCGCCGAGGCGCAGACCGCCCTAGTCGGCGGGGAAACCGCAGAACACCCGGGACTGCTGGGTGAGCATGAGTACGACGTCGCAGGTGCCGCAACCGGTGTGGTCGACGCCAGCGCAGTTCTGGGCCCCGAGCGGGTCAAAGCCGGTGACGTGATCATCGGTATGGCCTCCTCCGGCATCCACTCCAACGGCTACTCACTGGTCCGCCGGATTGTTCGGGAAGCAGGCTGGGCCTTCAGTCGGGAAGTCCCCGAATTCGGCCGGACCCTCGGGGAGGAACTGTTGGAGCCCACCAAGCTCTACACCGCCCCCTGCCTGGATCTGGTGCAGAGCTTCAACGGGGATCCTGCAGAGACCGAGATCTCCCCCGATGCGCCCATCCGCGGGTTCAGCCACGTCACCGGCGGTGGCATGGCCGCGAACCTCGCCCGAGTGCTGCCCGCGGGCCTCATGGCCACAGTCGACCGGTCCACCTGGTCCTGGCCGTCAGTATTCAAGGTCATGGCAGACCTCGGCCGCGTCCCGCAGGCTGACCTCGAACGCACCCTCAACCTCGGTGTCGGCATGATCGCCGTGGTCGCCCCGGAGAAGGCCGATGCCGCGGTGGCTCACCTCAACAGCGCCGGGCAGAAAGCGTGGATCATGGGTGAGGTCAGCGAATACACACCGGAGGATGTCGCCGAGGCCGGGCAGGACTTCGTCCAGGGCGCCAAAGGCGTCGACGGCGGCGGCGTACTTCTCACCGGCAGCTACCACGACTGAGCCCAGCCGTCCCGTAGGTCAGGGCCGGGCAGGCTCACACCTCAGTCCTCAACACCTACGGCTTCAGCCCAGGCATCCACCAAAGCGGGCCCCGCCTCACCGAGTGGACCCACCACATACTCCAACTGTTCATCGGAGAGCGGCTCAGCGTCCTCCACTGCGGTCAGCACCTCATCCACGGTGGAAGCCATATCCCCGGTGGTGGTGAGGTAGTCCGGGATATCCAATTCGGGGTCCACTGTCCCCACCAGCGGGGTGCCCACCGCGGCGATCCTCGGGAACACGCTGCCGGGGATTCCCACGGCCACCTCAGCCCGGGCTGATGCCTCTACCGAACCTTCCTCGGCGATCTCGAACTCATCCCAGAGGGATTCGTCCTCACGGGGGTGCAGGCCCACCAGGATCTCGTAGCCCTCCTCATCCAGGGCATGGGCTGCATCCAGCAGCAGTTCTGCCCCCGGTGCGGCGCCGCCGGTCTCATCGGGGTGGGTGACACTGGTCAGGATCAGCACGGTGTCCGCCTCAGGCTCCCACTCAGGGGTCTCATCCATTTCAGGAACCCCCACCACCTCGATTTCTTCCTCCTCCACACCGAGGTAGACGGCGAAGGTCTCCTGTTCGGCATAGGAACTGGCCGTCACCCCAATGAGCCGGTCACGGATCTCCTCAGCATGTGGGGCCTCCTCCGGACGGAGATAGGCGGTGCTGCTGGCCATCAGCGGGAGATCCTCGAAGGCCTCGGCGACCTCTGCCGGCCACTCCTCAGCGCCGTTAACCACCAAGAGGTCATAGTCCTCAGGGTCAGCCTCATTCAGTGGGACGGAAGGGACCGAGGCCTCCTCATCCACTTCAGACATATCCGGCACGATGAGCTCAATAGTTCCGCCGCGTGCCTCAACATCATCGGCCACATGCTCTACGTGATAAGCACCCCAGGGCTCATTGGTGGCCACGGCAACCCGGAGCCCTTCCCCCTCATCACCCTCGTCAACCTCGTCGTCGCTACCCTCATCCTCAGCAGCCTCATCAGAATCAGCGGTCTCCTCCGTTGAGGCCTCCGCAGTGTTCTCCTCCTCGGTGGTCTGATCAGCCCCGTCATCGCAGGCTGTCAACAGCAGAAGCAGGGTCGGCAGGGTGATCAGAGTCGGGATCTGTGTCGAAAGGCGCTTAGTTGAGGTCATGAGCATTGATCCTGGTCCAGTTGTATGAACCGGATATGAACCAGTTCCAAGCGAAGTGTGAACACCCAGCCCCTGGTCAGCCCCAGCCGGAGGCCTTCTGCGGGGACCAGGCAGAATAGTGGGTGATGATTCCGCTTTTTCTGGACTGTGATCCCGGTATCGACGACGCCGTCGCCATCAGCTATCTGCTGTGTCAGGAGGATGTCGACGTCGTCGGTATTGCTGCCACCGGTGGGAATGTGCCCACCGGTCAGACAGTGCGCAATGCCCTGGGCTGGCTGGAACTGGCAGGGCGCAGGGATATCCCCGTACATCCCGGGGCCGAGGTTCCGCTCAAACAGCTCCAGGAGGGTGGGCTGCCGCTCTACGCCGATGACACGCACGGGCCCCAGGGCGCCGGGCACGCCCAACTGCCCGAGCCCCAAACCGCAGCCTCCCCGATCCCCTCAGCTGAGGCATGGGTCCAGGCCGCAAAGGCCCACCCCGGGGAACTGATCGGGGTCCTGACCGGCCCCTCCACCAACCTCGCCCTGGCCCTGCAACAGGAGCCGGAGCTGCCGCGGCTGATCAAACGACTCTTCGTCATGGGTGGGGCCTTCAACTACCGGGGGAATACAAAACCCACCACAGAGTGGAATATCGACCACGATCCCGAGGCTGCCCGGGAGGTCTTCGCGGCCTTCGGTGTGGCCGAGCACCTGCCGCTGATCGGCCCCATTGAGGCCACCGAGGCCGTGGTCATGACACCAGATCGACTGAGCCGGACCCTCAGCGGGGCGCCCCGGGACCAGTGGCACCAGCTTCTGGAGCAGCTGGGTGAGGCCCTGCGGTTCTACTTCGAGTTCCACGAGTTCGACGGTCACGGCTACCTCGCCCAGATCCACGATCCCTTTGTGCTCGCGGTGGCCCTGGAATGGGCCCGAGGGAGGCGCCCCGGGAGCCTGCCCTGGTGTGAGACGGCCGTCACCGCAGTGGATGTGGAGACCACCGGAACTCTGACGCGCGGGGAGACTGTGGCAGACTGGCTTGGCCGTTGGGGACGCCAACCCAATGCCGAGCTCATCCGGCGGATCGACGCCGAGAGCTTCCTGAATCACCTAGAGACCACCTTGATGAGAGGACCCGAGTATGTCCGAACCCGATAACGGATCTGGGCAGGGGTCCGCGCCAGCCGCGGCCCCCGGAGAAACCCCGAAAGTTCGTTTTGCCAGTACCGGCAGCCAGTACTTCGCAGTGCTGGTCTCCCTTCTTGCCGCCTTCTACCTGATCTCCAATATCGCCGCCACCAAACAGATGGACTTCGGCGGTTGGGTGGTCGACGGCGGTGTCTTCCTCTTCCCGCTGACCTATCTCATCGGCGGGATCATTTCAGAGGTCTACGGATTCAAAGCCGCCATGCGCGCGGTGCTCATCGGATTCGCGGTCATGGTTATCGGCGCCATCGTCTTCGGCCTGGTGACCATCTCCCCGGCAGTCAGCGACTCCCATAACCAGGAGGCCTTCGAGGTGCTCTTCGGCTGGGACGGGGTCTATATCCGGATCCTGGTGGCCTCCCTGATCGGTTTTCTGCTGGGCCAACTGCTGAACTCTGTGGTGATCGTGCAGATCAAGCGCCGCTTCGGTGAATCCAATCTCTGGGCGCGGATCATGTCATCGACAGTCTTCGGCCAGGTGGTCGATACCTTCATCTTCGGGCTCATCGCCTTCACCACCTTCCCGATGTTTCTCAACGCAGTACCGGGGGTGGATCTGTTCCCGATGATGACCTGGTCAGCATTCGCCAGCTACTTCCTCTTCGGCGTGCTCTACAAATGTCTCGTAGAGTTCGCCCTCTTCCCCGTCACCTACACCGTGGTGCGGATGCTGAAGAAGCGCGAACCCAGCTACCGGCACTGAATCACCCGCTCGGAAACCACCCCAAGAAGGAGAACACCCCCTGATGACAACCCCTGAACACGCCTCTGGGCAGGGGTCCGCGGCAGCCGCGGCCCCCGGAAAAACCCCCAATAAGATTCCCGCCCCGTGGTGGACCAATGCAGTCATTGCCGCCGGCGCCCTCGTCATCATCGCCACCTACATCGTGGTGCTGATGACCCAACCGGCCACCCTGGGCGAAGACTTCGGCTTCACGACCCTATGGGTGATGCTGGGATACCTCGCTGGCGGCATCCTGATCCTGATCGGCACCCTGCCGCGGATTCCGCGCAGCATTCTGGGCCTGATCCCGCTGGCCATCGCCATCAACATCACCACCGGTCAGATCGTGGGCACGATGACGGCCATCCCCCTCTATCTCGACGCCCTGGGCTCAGTGGTGATCGGCATTCTCGCGGGGCCCGCCGCCGGGGCACTGACCGGTGTGCTGACCAATGTTGTGTGGGGTGTGACCATCAACCCCACCGTTATCGCATTCACCGCCGGGGCCGCGTTCATCGGTGCCGCAGCCGGTTGGGCAGCCCAGCTGAAAGCCTTCCGGGCCATCTGGTGGGCAGTTCTGGCCGGAGCAGTAGCCGGTATTCCCGCCGGTGCACTGGGAGCGCCGGTGGCAGCCTTCGTCTTCGGCGGCGGCCTCGGCGTCGGCACCGGTGGTGTCGTGGCCACCCTCCAGGCAGCGGGACTGGAGATGTTCTACGCCACCACAGTCCAATCGCTGCTGTCGGATATCGGCGATAAAGCCATCATCTTCGCCCTGGCCTTTGTGATCCTATGGGCGCTGCCCAAACGGCTGCTGCGGCGCTATCCCTTCACCCGGCATTCCGTCCTCCGGCACTGAGCAGAGGTTTATCCGCATTGTCCGGCGCTGAACCTGCTCGGGTCACCTGGCAGCAGCCGAACCAGTTGACCGGCGGTCTGCACCCAGCCACTGAACTCGTGCTGCTGGGCTGTGGGCTGCTACTGGTCTACGGGGTGCCGTCCCCGGTGGTTCCGGCTGCGCTGTTGGTCATCGCCGGGCTGGCCGCTGCCTTCTCACCAAGAGTGGGGTTCGGCCGCTGGCTGCTGACACTGACCTTTCTGGCCGGTCCCATGCTGGTGATGGTCGGCATCATCCAGGGGCTGTTCTACCCCGGTGCGGATGTGACCGTGCTCTGGGAATGGGGACCGGCGGCCGTGACCGTGGAGGGTCTCTCCGTCGCAGCCCAGCTGTGGCTGCGAGTAGCGGCAATGATCGGGCTCTGCGCGCTCTTCGGTTTCGCCACCGATGCTTCCCGGGTTTTTGACGGGATGATCGCCCTGCGAGCGCCCCTGACCTTGGCCTATATCTGTTCGACGGCGATGAGTCTGATTCCGCTGCTGGGGGCTCAGATTCACCAGGGGCTGCAGGCTCGGGCGGCCCGGGGCTGGCCCACTGACCGGTTGATCACGCGTATGCGGTTACTGCCGGGGATTCTCACCTCGGTGATCATCACCTCCCTGACGCAATTGGATCAGCGCCATGATGCTCTGGCCCAGCGTGGATTCGGCAGCAGTCGCCGGCCGACCCCCGCCCGGTCCTATCCCAATGGGACATTACAGCGAGTGGCTCGCTGGGTGGCACCTATGCTTGTTGTGCTCCTGGTGGCCGCGGCGCTGGTGGATATGCTGCCGCTGCCCAGCGCCAGGGAGATTCTGGAGGTGCTCGGTGTCTGATCCTCAGAGGGAAGTTTTGCTGGAGTTCGACGAGGTCGGCTTCTCCTTTGACGACCAAGACTTCACCGGCGCCAGCCACCCCGTGTTGGCAGGGGTGGATCTTCTCCTGCGTCGGGGGGATTTCCTGGCCGTCTTAGGTCCCCAGTCGGCGGGAGCATCAACGCTCTGTCGGCTGGCCGCCGGTCTGCTCACCGTTGAGGGGCAGACCACCGGCCAGATCACCCGCGGTGGTTCGGTGGCGATGCTCGGTGATGACCCCGAGGCGCAGCTGAGCGGTATGACCAGCTTCGCCGCCGATGAGATTCGCCTTCCTGCGCGCCTACACGGCATCGAACTGCAGGAGGCCGACGGGCGGGCCGAGCAGGCCGCTCGGGCGCTGGGGATTACCCACCTGGGAGCTCGGCGCCTGGAGACGCTCTCCGGGGGTGAGCGACAGCTGACTGCCCTGGCTTCCCTGATGGCCCTGCAGCCGGATCTTCTGATCCTGGACCAGCCTGCCCTTGCCCTGGACGCCCCGGCCCGGTCCCGCCTGGTGCAGGCACTTCAGGAGCATTGTGCTGCGGGTGGGGCGGTTCTGGTCACCTCCCACCAATACGACGACGTCGCGGCCGCTGCTGATGAGTTCCTCACCATTGATCAGGGGGTCACCTCGGCGAATTTCCCCGTGGAAAGTCTCCCCCAGCATGGCGTATGGCAGCCCAGAGCCGGGGTGGCGGGAACTCCAAGCACTGCCGACCCGGAATCCTCGGAGGGCTCCGGGGCGTTCCCTGGTGCTGCCGCTGGTTCCCCGGTGCTGGAAGTCGCTGATCTCACTGTCTCCTTCTCTGGGAGGAGGGTGCTGGACGCAGCGCAGCTGAGTCTCAGTCCCGGGGAGACCATGGCTGTGCTGGGTCCGAATGGTTCAGGGAAGTCCACGCTGCTGCGCACGATTGCTGGTCTGCACAGGGCTCCCAATGCCCGAGGCTGGTTCCGATCCCGGCGCGGGCGCAGTAGTGGTTCGGCACTTGAAGTCTCCGGAAGTATCCGCCTGACCGGCCAGGAGATCTCGGAGCTGCCGGCTCATCATCGGGTTCCCCAACTTGCCTGGGTCGGGCAGGATCCCGGGGTTCAGCTCTCGGCGCCAACTGTGGTCAAAGAGCTTCAGCGTGCGCTGGTGGAAGAGCCTAGCCCCAAGCAGGTGGAGGAGGTCTTGGCGATCACGGGACTTACCGGACTGGAGACCGAGCATCCCTATGACCTCTCCCCCTCGCAGCGAAAGGACCTGGTGATCGCTACCGCCCTGCTGCTGCAACCGGCTGTACTGC
Organism: Nesterenkonia sedimenti; assembly: GCF_012641515.1. GTDB lineage: Bacteria > Actinomycetota > Actinomycetes > Actinomycetales > Micrococcaceae > Nesterenkonia > Nesterenkonia sedimenti. The sequence continues at coordinate 9,495 of NZ_JABAHY010000013.1, forward strand.
TCCTGGATGAGCCGACCCTGGGCAGGGATGCGTCTGCGATGGATCAGTTGAACCGGATGGTGGACAGCTTTACCGGTGCCGGCGGGGCGGTGCTCCTGACCACCCATGACCATGTCTGGGCGGGGCATATTGCCCAGAAGGTTCAGGCCATCGACATCACTTCCACCAACTGAAGTCACGTGGATCCCCATGCAAAAGCTGAGTGAAAAATCCTGGCCGCGGACCCTGAAAACCTGAGGCTGGTGCTTCAGCATCTTGACGGGGATCCAGGGGTACCGAGCACCTCAGGACAGGTGTGAACAGCGGGTGAACTGTGAGCCTGCGCACGGGCAATGCCCAGTGTTGATTCTTACGTTCGCGGTGTCTATGAAATTCCCTCGCACACTGAAGGGGATGACCCACTGATGTCTGAGAAACTCAGCCGCCGTCACGCACTTGGCCTCACTGCCGCCGGAACCACAGCCGCCCTACTGGGCGGGATCAGCATGGCAGCTCCAGCCTCCGCGAACGACCGAACCACGGGACTGGATACCTACGCTTTGACGATGCACTTACCCGCGCCAGCGATGGCACCACAGTGATCCTGCATATCTGGCATGGTGCTCTCCCAGGGATCACTGGTGCCTATGGCCACTACCTGGTGGCTAAGGGCACCGCCTCCGGAGGCTATATTGCCACCTCGGACCCAGACCAGCCGGACCTGGGGATCTATGGGTATACGAGGTCCGAGCTCCAAGCCGCTATGAACCCAAACTTCGATAATCAGCGAGCTCTCATTATCTGGTACAACAGCTGAGCTTGAGTGGGCTAGGGGTTTTCCTCTGTAGGCCCTAGCTGCATGATCTGCTCCACCAGCCTGGCCCGGACCTCGGGGGTGAGGTGATTGGCGGTCATCGCCTCGTAGAACCACATACCGTCGGCGGCCAGTTTTGCCAGGAAACCACGGATGGCGTCGTCGTCGGTGGTTTGGGGGGCTTTGGGCGCCCACCGGTCCGAGACTGCCTCCCAGTAGGCGTAGAGCTCTGGATCCTCTGATGCCTCAAGCTGGAGGATGAGCTCAGCACGCTCGGGGTTCTGCGAGGTATGGGTATAGGCGGCGAAACGCTGCGCCTCGGTGAGCTCCTCGGCCGGCGCTCCGGCCTCAGCCTCCATGGCCGCCTCCCATTGGTAGGCCACGTACTCATTCAGGGCGCGGAACAGCTCCTCCCGGGAGCTGAAGTGATAGAGCAGCCCGCCTTTGGTCAGCCCCGCCTCGGCCGCCACGGACTCATAGGAGACAGCCGTGACACCATCGCGTTGAACTACTCGTTTGGCGGCCTCCAGGGCCTGCTCCCGCTTCGATTCCCGCATCAGCACACCACCCTAATGGTTATCCGGGAAGGCTTGGCTTTCGGTGCCGGGGGTGTAGCGGCGCAGCAGCCAGGCGCAGCCGATGGCGCCAAAGAGAACGACGACGCCGGTGGCCACCAGGACTGAGAGGTAAGCGGTATCGAAGGCCTCGGTGGCGGCGGCGACCACAGAGGCGTCGTCGGAGGTCAGCGCCACGGCCGGGGCCTGTCCCACCCATTCCTGGGACTCCGCCGGCAGGGTCAGCGCTCGGGAGTAGGCGAAGGTCAGCAGCGAGCCCATTGTCGCCACGGCCACCAGGCCACCGAATTCATAGGAGACCTCCTCCAGGGAGGCCGCCATTCCGGCCCGGTGCGGGGGAACATTGCCCATAATCGCACTGGAGGCCACCGACATCGAGGCACCCAGACCCACACCAGCCACGATGAGCCCAGTGATCAGCAGCGGCAGGGAGTCCTGTACTGCCGCGGCAATGCTGATTCCGGTGCCGATGGCCGCGGCACCGATACCGCCAGCGATCAGCACCAGCAGACCCACTCGGTGCAGCACCGCCCCGCCGAAGAGCGCAAAGGGCATCGATGCCAGGGCCAGTGCGGTGACCAAGAGCCCGGCCTCCAGGGGAGTGAAACCCTCCACCAGCTGATAGCGCTGGGTGATGACCAGTTGCAGGCCCATAATCGCGAAGATAGAGGCTCCTGCGGCAACCACTCCCCCGCTGAATCCGCGGTTGCGGAAGACGGCGAAGTCCACCAGGGGTTCATGGTCGCTGCGCATCAGGCGCAGTTGGCGGCGCACGAAGATCGTTACCGTGGCCGCACCCACCACAGTTGCGACCAGGGCAACTGGGAGGTTCAGCGGGGCCTCGGCCCAGGTCTTGATGGCCAGCACTGAGGCCGCCATGCCCACCAGAGCCTGAGCGGAGGAGACCGCGTCCCAACGCCGGTTGGGGTTGGTGAGGTTTCGCGGGCCGATGAGGATCATCAGCACACTCGCCAAGATCACGATCGGGATATTGACCAGGAACACTGATCCCCACCAGAACCATTCCAGCAGTGTCCCGGAGACTACCGGCCCGGCGGCCATACCAACTGTGGCCGTGGCGGCCCAGATGGCGATGGCGATATTGCGTTCGCGTTCGGCGGCGAAACTGATGCGGATCAGCGCCAGAGTCGCCGGCATCATCGCCGCAGCACCCACACCGAGCAGGAGGCGGCCGATGATCAGCACCTCCGGGCTCGGAGCGAAGGCCGCAGTCAGGGAGGCTGCACCGAAGATCACCAGCCCCACCTGAAACACGCGCTTATGCCCGAACCGATCCCCCAGCGCACCGGAGCCCAACAGGAGACCCGCCATGGTCAGGGGGTAGCCGTTGATGATCCAGAGCTGCTGAGAGCTGGAGGCCCCGAGATCCTGGCTGAGGATCGGCAGGGCCGTATAGAGGATGGTGTTGTCCAGGGCAATCAGCAGCAGGGCGGAGGAGACGATGCCCAGCACTGTCCAACGTTGCCAACGGGACAGTGAGGTATCGGGGGCGGTGGTCTCCGCAGTGACCCCAGCAAGACGCAGTGCGCCGGTGTCAGTGTTTTCGGGGTCCCCGTGCAGCCTGCGGTTGACGATCACAGCCAAACTTTACTATTCGTACGGTAAAGTTTGCGAGCTGTGACAGCCCGGACCGCCAGGAGGCCTCAGCTACCGGCGCTTGCGGATTTCGCTGATCAGTTGCGGGAGCACATGGTTGAGGTCGCCCACCACGCCGAAGTCGGTAATCTCAAAGACCGGGGCGTCCTCATCCTTATTGATCGCCACGATCCGCTCCGAGGTCTGCATGCCCGCCTTCTGCTGCACGGCCCCGGAGATGCCCACCGAGATGTAGAGCTGCGGGGAGACCGTAACACCGGTCTGGCCGATCTGCGCGGAGTGATCCATCCAGCCGGCATCGGTCACCTCACGGGAGGCCCCCAGTGCCGCACCGAGCTCATCGGCGAGTTCCTCGACCAAGCTGAGGTCGCCGTCGACACCGCGGCCTGCGGCCACCACAGTGCTGGCCTCGGTCAGTGCAGGCCGGCCGGTGCTGGGCACCTCGGTGGTCTCCAGAATCTCGACCAGCCCAGAGGCACTGACCGGCAGCTCCACCACCTCGGGGGCCTGGGCTACTGCAGGCAGGTCGGCGGAGGTCGTATTGGACTTCAGGGTGGCGATCAGTGGGGAGCCCTCACTGAGCTGGGCGGTAGTCCGCCAGGTGCCGGCCAACACGGTCTTGGTGGCCGCACCGGAGCCGGTCACCCCAGTTGCCCCGGTGATGAGTCCGGTGTCCAGGGCTGCTGCAGCCCGGGCCAGCGCGTCGACGGTATCCGGGGTGTCAGGTCCCAGGATGAGGTCAGCCTGCAGTTCCCCGGCGGCGGTCTGGACCAGCTCTGCCAGGGCGGGGTCCGGGGCGTGGATTGGTGTCTCGCCGGTGAGCACACCGGTGATGCCGCTGACGGCCAGCGGTTCGGCACCGTTGGCGGGCAGTTGACCGGTGACGATGACGACCTCGCTGCCCAGGGCTGTGCCATGGGCCAGCAGTTCGGCCTGGGCGCCGGTGAGCTGTTCGTCGACACGGTCGAAGACGATAAGTACCGAGGTCACAGCAGACCCTCCTTTTCCAGGTAGTCAGCCAGCTGGGTGCCGGCGGTGCCGTCGTCGTGGATGATCTGGCCTGCCTCCCGCTCAGGGCGGGGTTCTGCGGCGATCAGGGAGATCTTCGACTGCACGGCGATGGCAGTCAGCCCGAGGTCGGCCAGGCTCAGGGTGGTCACCGGTTTCTTCCGGGCCTTCATGATCGCTTTGAAGTTCGGGTACCGGGGCTCATTGGCCTGATCGGTCACCGAGACCACTGCCGGTAGGCCAGCGGCGACCTTCTGCCGGGTATTGCCCGAGACCCGGTCGACGACGACGCGGTCACTTTCGACGGTGAGGCTTGTCGCCTGGGTGAGGGCGGCCAGTCCGCCCAGCCGCTGTGCCAGCTGGGCGGGGACCGCACCGGATTCGCCGTCCTCACTGGCCATACCGGTCAGCACCAGCAGTTGGGAGTCGGCGTCGTGATTCTTGTGGATATGAGTGATGGCCCCGGCGAGTGCGGCGGAGGTCGCGTAGATATCGGCTGCGGCCAGTTGCTCGTCGTCGAGGTGGAAACCCTCATCGGCACCGATCTGCAGAGCCTTTTTCAGGGCGGTGGAGGCACCGTCGGGCCCCATGATCAGCGCGGTGACGCGGACTGTGGTCTCCGGGGCTGACTTCTCCAGGGCTTCACGGATCTGCAGGGCCGCCTCGATGGGGTATTCGTCCAGTTCTCCCAGGACACCCTCGGTGCGCTCCACGCGGCGGTCCTCGCCGATGGTGCGTTCCAGTTGGGCGTCGGGCACCCATTTGACCAGGGTGAGGATATGCAGTGAACCCGGCATGAATCCCTTCCGTTTTCGACAGTTCGCAGGCCTGATGGCGTGTGGTCAGTGCTGTCCCTCATGTTCCCATGAATTGGGGGTAACTGCCGCCTCCAGCGGGGGCAGAGTGAAGCAGATCACCGGCGCAGTGGAGCCCGGTAGGATCGCCGGTATGAATCAAGGTGTTGATCTGGCCGCGGCTGTGAACCGCTGCGCGGTGCTGCGCGAACCCGGTGTTGTTGTCATTGAGGACCGGGAGGTGCCGCAACCTGGCCCCGGGCAGGTCGTGGTGGCCATTGGTGCGGTGGGCATCTGTGGTTCGGATGTGCACTATTACGAGCACGGCAGGATCGGGGATTTCGTGCTGCGTGAGCCGATGGTGATCGGTCATGAGTCGGCCGGGACTGTGGTGGCAACCGGCGAGAACGTCGACCCAGCTCGGGTGGGGGAATTGGTGGCCTTGGAGCCGGGGGTGCCGTGTAAGAGCTGTGCCCAGTGCCTGGCCGGGCGGTATAACCTCTGCCCGGATATGCGGTTCTTCGCCACTCCCCCGGTGGATGGTTCGATTGCGACCTTTGTGGCCGTGGATGCTGGTTTCGCCCATCCTGCCGGTGAGGGTCTGAGCGCTGAGCAGGCGGCAATGGCGGAGCCGGTGGCTGTCGGTGTTTGGGCTGCCCGGAAGGCGCAGGTCAGTGTGGGAGATTCGGTGCTGATCACAGGTGCTGGCCCTGTGGGGCTCTTCGCTGCCCAGGTGGCGCGGGCCTTCGGGGCTTCTTCGGTGACGCTGACGGATCTCAGCGACTACCGGCTTGAGGTGGCCGCCGAGCTGGGCTTCGCCACCCGTCGGGCTGATGAGTCAGGCTCGGGACAGAACTTCGATGTGCTCTTGGAGTGTTCGGGTGCCGCCCCGGCGTTCCGCTCTGGGATGCGAGCGCTGGGTCCCAATGGGCGTGCGGTCGTCATCGGGATGGGTTCAGATGAACTGCCGCTGGAGGTTGCGGCCCTGCAGGGTAAGGAGCTGACCGTCCAGGGTGTCTTCCGGTACCGGAACTGCTACGCCGCTGCCCTTGAACTGCTGCGATCTGGCGCGGTGCAGACTGCCCCGGTGCTGACCCATCGCTTCGGCCTGGAGGAGACTGAGGCCGCCCTGACCCTGGCCCGCCGGGAACCCGCCTCCCTGAAGGCTGTAGTCGTCCTTTAGTTAGCTGCGACTTCAGGACTCAGCGGCCACGGGGAACCAGCCGCTGCAGCTGGGTGACGTGGCGGGGTTCGAGTTCGGCAATACTGCTGACTTCCAGCAGTTTCATGGTGCGCACGATCTGGTCGGTGAGGATGTCGATGGCGCGGTCGACTCCGGCGCGTCCTCCAGCCATGAGTCCGTAGAGATATGCCCTGCCGATGAAGGTGAACTTCGCACCCATCGCGATGGAGGCGACGATATCGGCGCCGTTCATGATGCCGGTGTCCAGGGCGATGTCGAGGTCATCGCCGAGTTCCCGGACCACCTCCGGCAGCAGGTGGAAGGGCACCGGGGCGCGATCCAGCTGCCGGCCGCCGTGATTCGACAGCACGATGCCGTCGACACCGAGGTCAGCGAGCTTTTTGGCATCCTCTACGGTCTGCACACCCTTGACCACGAGTTTTCCGGGGAAAAGTTCACGAATTTCGTGGAGGTCCTCGAAGTTGATGGACGGGTCGAAGACTTTGGCAATGAGCTCGGAGAGCTGACCATCAGTCGAGCGGAAGGAGGCGAACTCCAAGGGTTCTGTGGTCAAGAAGTCGAACCACCACCAGGGGCGTGGCACCGCATTGGCGATGGTCTTCAGGGTCAACGCAGGCGGGATCGAGAAACCATTCCGCCTATCCCGCAGCCGGGCCCCGGCGATGGGGGTGTCCACCGTGAACAGCAGGGTGTCGAATCCGGCGGCTGCCGCCCGTTCAGTCAAGCCATAGGAGATGCTGCGGTCGTTCATCACATAGAGCTGGAAGAAGTTCCGCCCCTCGGGATTAGCGGCCTTGACGTCCTCAATGCTGGTGGTGCCCAGGGTGGAGAGACTGAAGGGGATGCCGGCTGCCCCGGCGGCACCGGCTCCGGCGACCTCCCCGAGAGAGTGCATCATCCGGGTGAAGCCGGTGGGGGCGATCCCGAAGGGCAGGGCGGAGGGACCGCCGAAGACCTCACAGGAGGTGTCCACCTCGGAGACATCACGCAGAATCGCCGGGTGGAACTCCACATCCTCGAAGGCCTGGCGGGCGCGGTCCAAAGAAACCTCGCCCTCGGCCGCGCCGTCCGTGTAGTCGAAGGCGGCCTTAGGGGTGCGGCGTTTGGCGATTCGCCTGAGGTCCTCGATGGTCAGAGCCGCCGAGAGGCGCCGACGGGAAGCGTTGAAGTCGAATTTCTTGAACTGCAGCAGCGGTGCGAGATCCTGAGGTTTCGGGATCCGACGTGCGACTTTTCTGCGCTGAGGCTGCTCATCCACTATTGGCTCACTTCCCATGACTCACTTGATGAGCCGCGGGGCCCCGGCTCACATTCTTATGTGATGCACATTACCGGAGGTTAGCGGTCGCGGCTGTCAGCGCAGGGCGGCCCAGGCGTCAGCCACCATATCGGTGATGCTGCGCTGCGGGGCCCAGCCCAACTCCTGCAGAGCCCGTTGACCTGAGGCCACCAGAACTGCCGGATCTCCGGGGCGGCGGGGATGCTCCACGGCGGGGATATCGATTCCGGTGACCTCGCGGACTGCGGTGATGACCTCACGGACAGTGGTACCCGTGCCAGTGCCGAGATTGTAAACGGCGTGGTTGCCCGGTTCCGCAGCTTTGAGCGCTCGGAGGTGGGCATCTGCGAGGTCCACCACGTGGATGTAATCGCGGATGGCGGTCCCATCCCGGGTGGGGTAATCGGTACCGAAGATCTTTGCCTCTCCGGCATCACCGAGAGCCACTTTGAGCAGATTCGGGATGAGGTGGGTTTCGGGGTCGTGACGCTCACGCAGGCTTCCACTTGCTCCTGCGACATTGAAGTAGCGCAGGCTTACTGCCGCCATGCCGTGGGCAGCAGCCTCAGCGGTGAGCATATGGTCGATGGCCAGTTTGGATGCCCCATAGGGGTTAGTGGGCATCGCCGGGGTGTCCTCGGTGATCTGGCCTACCCCGGGTTCACCATAGACGGCGGCCGTGGAGGAGAAAACCATGCGCCTGACCCCTGCGCTGCGCATTGCGTCGATCAGCCCCAGGGTGGCCACGATATTGCCGTGCCAGTAGCGCTCGGGGTGGGTGACGGATTCTCCGACCAGGGATTTGGCAGCGAGGTGGATGACGGCGTCGAAGCTTGAATCCAGGATTTCCCCGGCTTCGGTGATCTCCCCCTGGTGCCAGGTTGCTCCGGAGAGCACCGAGTCCTGGTGGCCAGTGGTGAGATTGTCCAGGACCTCTACTGTGTGCCCTTCAGCCAGCAGACGGTCGGTGACTACGGACCCGATATATCCGGCGCCGCCGGTGACTAGAACCTTCACGGGCACTAGCTTAGAGCGCCCGGGCTCAGACTGCGATCAGCCAGGCGGCTAGCAGGGTCACCGGCAGGGCGAGTACCGAGGTGGAGACGATCACATCCTGCGGGACGATCACCGGCATCCGGTAGTGCAGGGAGAACAGCAGAACGTTCTGCGCGGTGGGAAGGGCGGCCATGGCCACCACGCCCAGGAGGTCGCTGCCTTGGAGCCCGAAGACCAGACCGCCCAGCAACAGCGCAATACCGGGCATCACGAGGACTTTGCAGAAGGTGGCGACCAGACTGTCGGGCAGTTTGTCCCGGTTAGTGAAGGGACGCTGACGGTAGAGGGACATGCCGAAGATCAACAGCATCAGCGGAATCGAGGTCTCACCGATCATTTCCAGTGGATCCCAGATGACTGTGGGCAGGGTGATCCCGACCAGGGAGATTGTGGCCCCGATGAGCACACCGATAGTGGTGGGGTTGAAAACCGAGGCCAGGATCATCTTGGCCCGCGAACCGCCGGGTTCCTGGCTGGCGCGGCGTCGGGAGATCAGCCCGAAGATGGTCAGATACATCGGGGCCTGGACTAGCAGCTGGGCCAGGAGGAAGGCGACCACAGGTTCGGTATTGCCGACCACGTAGAGGGCGACCGGTATACCGATATTGCCGATATTCGCGTACGAGGACGCCATCGCACCTACTGCGACATCCTCGGCTTTTCGGCTGGCCAGCAGGGCGTAGATGGTGAAACAGGCGGCAGTCAGCAGGGCGACCGCAAGCGCCAAGGGGGTGTAGAGTCCGGCAACTGCTTTGACGTCGGTGGTGGAGACGACCACCACCATCAGGCAGGGGTTGGTCACGTAGTAGACCAGGGGGGTGATGCCTTTTTGGATGGTGATGGACATATCCCGGGCTAATGCAGCAATTGCCACCCCGACTAGCGCCAGGACGGCCACCACACTGAATCCGAGGACGACTCCACCCACCCCAGCAGTGTATGCCTGCCCCGGGTCGCGACCCCGGGCCGGGTGCCCCTTTAGAGACCCATCTCACGTCGAATCATTGACCGCGCCTCTTGCAGCGCCGGGTAAAAGCTGTGAGGCCACGACTCATCCGTTCGTTGGGATGGCATGGTCACACTGAGGGCTGCTGCCACACCGGTTTCGGTTTCACTGACCAGGGGCACGGCCACGCAGCGACAACCTGCGATGAACTCCTCATCATCCACCGCGAATCCGAGGTGACGCACTCTGTCGACGATCCGCAGGATCTGATCAACATCGGTGACTGTGTTGTCAGTCAGACGGGGCAGAGCGACGGCGGAGAGCCGTCGGCCCACCTCAGCATCGGAGAGTGTACTCAGCAATGCCTTTCCAATGCCTGTGGCATGGGCGTGCAGTCGCATACCGACTGAAGAGGCCATACGCATCGGATGTGGCGACTCCCGGATGGCGATATAGACATTCTCGATCCCTTCGAGCCTGGCCAGCTGAACAGTCTCCCCCAACCGGGCGACCAACATTCCCATCGCATCCGAGGCAGCTTCAACCAGCCCCCGGTGGCCGTCATAGGCATTGCCTATCTGCCATGCGTGCAGGCCCAGTTGGTAGCGTCGGTCTGCTTCTGAGTACTCCAACCACCCAGAGTCGACCATGGTCTGGAGCAGCCCGTGGGCGCTGGCCTTGGGTATACCGAAGGCGACGACGTCTTGGAAACGCACCTGACCCATTTCGGCGACGTAGTCCAGCAGCGCCAAAGTACGTTCAGCTGATTTCACCATGCTCTTAGGTTAAGCACCCATCGGCAGAAGCGTGGCACCGATCAGTGCCAGGATCAGCACAAAGACCCCGGTGATGGACTGGGCCAAGGTGTATGTTTTCAGCCCGCCGGTCAGGGAGAGCCCTGGCAGTTTGGCGGTAACCCAGAAACCACTGTCGTTGATATGGCCCAGGGTCAGGGCTCCGGCGAGCATCATCGTTCCCGTTTCGAAACCCATGATGGAGCCTGCAGCCAGGGGGTTCGGTGTCGGCGGAACCAGGGTGTGCCACACCTGCGCCCAGGGCCACGGAACCTATCGCCAGTGGAAGAGGCTTGTTGGCTTCCTTGGCGATGGGAATCGCCAAGGGCACCAGGATGACGAAGGTGACATCGTAGAAGACCGGAATGGACAGTAGGAAGGCGGCGACGGCGAGCCCGTACATGGAGAACCGCTGCGAGGTCAGTCCAACCACCGTACGCGCGATCACCTTCGCGCCACCGGAGTCCGAGAGGAGTTGGCCCAGGATGATACCGAAGCCCACGGAGAGGCCGATGCCGGCCATCAGGCCCCCGAACCCTTCTGTGGTCGCCTCTGCCAGCTCTGGCAATGGGACCTGGGTGGTCAGGCCCAGCAGGATGGTGCCGATGATCAACGACATGGCGGGGTGAAGTTTGATCTTGACTATGAGCAGAATGATGACGGCAATGCTCAGGGCTAGCCAGAGTAGATCAGTCATTATGAGCTCCATTGCTCTGGTGGTCACTGCAAATGGGTGCAGTGGTCCCGCCGAGCGGCGTGGGGCCTCTCTCGACTATGAGGATTAGTAGGTGTGGTCAGATGCGCTCAGCCATGGACCACCGCCTCGTCCAGTTCCTGCCGTTGGGGCTGGCCCAGGCCATCGATGCCGATTTCCATGACATCGTCTGGTTTGAGGTAGTCGTATTTGCCGGAGATGGCCACGCCCTGGGGGGTTCCGGTGTTGATGAGGTCTCCGGGTTCGAGAACCATGTAATGGGATAGGTGGTGAACGACCTCTGGGACCGAGAAGATCATGTCCGAGGTGTTGGAGTCCTGGCGGCTTTCGCCGTTGATACGGGAGAAGAGACGGAGGTTATTGGCCTCAACTTCCTCGGCGGTTACCAGTTCCGGGCCGACCGGGTTGAAGGTCTCCGCGCATTTGCCCTTTGACCACTGACCACCGGACTGTTTGAGCTGATAGTTGCGTTCGGAAACGTCGTTGCTGATCACATACCCGGCGATGTGCTCTGCTGCTGCATCCGGCGAGGAGAGGTACCGGGCGCGCTTGCCGATGACGATGCCCAACTCAACCTCCCAGTCAACGGTCTCAGCCCCTGGTGGGATGACGACCTCATCGTAGGGGCCCACCACGGTGTTGGGATGTTTGAAGAAGATAATCGGAACCTCAGGTGGCGGGGATCCGGATTCGGCGGCGTGGGCAGCATAGTTCTGGCCGATACAAATCACTGCGGTGGGCCGGGCGATGGGTGCGCCGACTCGGAGCCTGTCCGCGTTCTCCAGCAGTGGAAGCTCGCCCTGGCCCAGGGCATTGTCCACCCGCCCAGCAGCCACGGCGGAGCCTTCGCTGAGAAAGTCTCCATTGATGTCCTCGGTGAGTGGACGGAGGTCGTAGTAGAGACCGTCGACGCTGGCAACAGGGATTTCTTCTCCCACGGGGCCCAGTCGCATGAATCGCATAGGGATGTGGTCCTTTCTTCAGTATTTGGGTGAAGTCAGTGGCTATAGGGGCGGATACGTTCGACATCGGGGTTCAGTTCGACACCAAAACCTGGAGTGTCCGGAACTTTCAGCTTTCCGTTTTCGGGAACGGGTTCGTTCAGCAGCAGAGGGGAGAACATCGGCACGATCTCTTCTGCGGTTTCGTGCATCATGAGAAATTCGGAGAACGGACTGTTGGTCCGGGTGACCACGAAGTGGTACGAATACACCGAGGATCCGTGCGGGACCACCATGGTGCCGTGGGCATCGGCCATGGCGGAGATCTTCAGCAGCTCAGTGATACCCCCGCACCATCCGACATCGGGCTGGATGATGTCGACTTCGGTCTCCAGCAGCTGTCGGAAGCCCCATCGCGTTGCCTCGTGCTCTCCGGTGGTGATGAGCATGCCTTCCGGAGCCCGGCGCTTCAGTTCGGCGTATCCCCAATAGTCATCGGGGATCAGAGCCTCTTCCATCCACCTCAATCCATGCTCGGCTGCCCGGTGTGCCAGCCGAACGGAATAGTCCACATCCAGTGACATCCAGCAGTCGTACATCAGCCAGAAGTCTTCACCGACACGTTCTCGCATATCGGCGAGTTTCTCGAGGTTCTTCCGCATTCCCTCTTCGCCTTCGGCTGGTCCGTGCTGCAGGGGCATTTTGCCGCCGATGAAACCCAGCTGCTGAGCGATATCGGGCCTTGCCCCGGTGGCATAGAAGGTCAACTCATCGCGCACTGGCCCGCCGAGCAGCGCGTAGACGGGTTCATCTCGGAGCTTTCCCAAGAGGTCATAGAGGGCGAGGTCCACTCCACTAATGGTGTTCAGAACTACTCCACGCCGACCGTAGAAGAGGGTGGAGCGGTACATCTGGTCCCAGATGCGCTCGAGGTCGGTGACATATGCGCCTTCGAGGAATCGGGCCAGATGTTTCTCCACGATCCATGCGCCGATTTCACCCGCTGTGGTGACCGAGAAGCCGACTGTCCCATCATCGGCCTCAATCTCGACCACGAGGGTTCCGAGGACGTTGATACCGAAGCTCTGCCTGGACTGGCGGAATTCAGGGTAGGCCGACATCGGGGTAGCAATATGGTCATCGATCCAGTGATAGCCGGATTGGTCGTGGTAATCGGCGCCTTTGCCTCGGGTGGTGTAGGCGCGCACCTGTGCAATCTTGTGTTTCACAGCGAGGGAATCCTTTTCAGTTCTGCTGATCTTCGTTGAGCATGACAAGTACTTTGCCGGGAGTGTCGCCGCCTTCGGCGAGGTGGGTGAACTCCTCCTGGGCTGCACTCATCGGCACTTTTCTCGAGATGAGTTGGGCTGCCTGTGGTGGTGCTTGGCCCATCCAGTCGGCAGCGTCACTGAAGTCCTGGGCTGTGTAGGTGAAGGAGCCGATGAGGCTGCGTTCTTCGGTGCTGATCTTGAACGCTTCGAGACTGATCTTGGGGGCGCCCATTCCGACCAGGCAGATATTGGCCCCCAGCCGGGTCGCACTCAGTGCCAGTCGCAGGGTGGGATCGATGCCCACAGCGTCAATGGCGAGATCCGCGGGGCCGGAGAAGTGCTCGATGATCTGCTCGGCGGCATCCTCAGCCGAGGCGTTGACAGCATGGGCTCCCAGCTGGGTGATCAGCTGCTGACGTGACTCCATGATCTCGGTGACCGCAATATTGGTCACTCCCGCCATCTGCAGCGCCAGGACAACCGACTGGCCGATGGGCCCGCCGCCCAGGACCAGAACGTTCATCCCGGGTTCTGCCTGGGCCCGGCGTACAGCATGTACCGCGACTGCCAGAGGTTCGATCAGCGCACCCAATTCGATAGGCATTGACTCCGGCAGGGCCACCACATTGCGGGCAGGAACAGTGATCTTCTGTGCGAATGCGGCGGTGATCTCCGGAGTCACACCGATGACTTTTTTCCCGGGGCTCATCTGCTCCTGGCCACGGTATTTCTCCAGGTCAGCCTCGGGGACAACCACCGGGTTGAAGGTCACGACTTGCCCGATACTGACGTCGACGACGCCGTCTCCTACGGCAGCCACCCGTCCGACTGACTCATGTCCCATGATCTGGCCGGGGAACCGCCGACCGTTCTCTCCGGTGAAGCCGTGGAAGTCCGAGCCACAGATACCGGTGGCCACTACCTCGATGAGTACCTCCCCGGAATCGACCGGGGGATCGGCCACCTCGACAACTTCCATACGGTGGTAGTCCTGCAGCTGTACAGCCTTCATTCAGTCAGCTCCTCGCAAGCACTCGGGGCAGCCAGCTGGCTGCTCGGGGTCCCACACTGAGCCCAAAGGACTCAAGTTCGTATATGTGAACCTGGGGTCAGAGTGGTGAATCGCGGGAAGTGTATGCGAGTGTCCTGAGTCACACAAGCCTGACAGGGAAACGAGTCACTCCATCAGATGACCGCCTCTACGAATTACGGGTGTTCAACTGTCGTGACGCCTTGGCGTCAGCCTTGCCAGCTGGGTGACATGCTTGGGTTCGAGCTCATCGAGAGTGCGGACTTCCAGGAGTTTCATCGTGCGCACAATCTGGTCGGTGAGGATCTGGATCATGCGGTCAACGCCCGGGCGACCACCGGCCATCAGGCCATAGAGATAGGCCCGGCCGACGAAGGTGAACTTCGCACCCATGGCGATGGAAGCCACAATATCGGCGCCGTTCATAATCCCGGTGTCCACGGCGACTTCCAAGTCCTGACCGACTTCGCGGACCACCTCCGGCAGCAGGTGGAAGGGCACTGGCGCCCGGTCCAGCTGCCGGCCGCCGTGGTTGGAGAGCACAACGCCGTCGACGCCGAGATCGGCCAACTTCTTGGCGTCCCCCACAGTCTGCACACCCTTGACCACCAGTTTCCCGGGGAAGAGTTCCCGGATGACTTTGAGGTCCTCGAAGTTGATCGAGGGGTCCATGGCCTTATCCAGCAGCTCGCCCACGGTCCCACCTGTGGAGCTCAGCGAAGCGAACTCCAGGGGCGGGGTGGTCAGGAAGTCGTACCACCACCAGGGCCGGGGGATGGCATTGGCGATGGTCTTCAGCGTCAGCGCCGGCGGAATCGAGAACCCATTGCGCTTATCCCGAAGCCGCGCACCCGCCACCGGAGTATCCACAGTGAAAAGCAGAGTGTCGAAACCGGCGGCAGCAGCTCGTTCAGTGAGGTCATAGGAGATCTGCCGGTCTTTCATCACATAGAGCTGGAAGAAGTTCCGGCCCCGGGGATTGGCGTCCCGGACATCCTCAATACTCGTGGTGCCCAAGGTGGAGAGGCTGAAGGGGATACCGGCAGCACCAGCGGCACCGGCTCCGGCAATCTCACCCTCGGTCTGCATGAGGCGCGTAAATCCTGTCGGCGCGATGCCGAAGGGAAGCGATGAGGGCCCGCCGAAGATCTCGCAGCTGGTGTCCACCTCTGAGACATCCCGCAGAATCGCCGGATGGAACTCCACATCCTCAAACGCCTGCCGCGCCCGTGCCAGGGAGAACTCACCTTCGGCCGCACCCTCGGTGTAGTCGAAAGCCGCCTTGGGGGTACGCCGTTTGGCGATCTTACGAAGGTCCTCGATGGTCAGCGCCGCTGAGAGCCGACGTCGGGAAGCATTGAAGTCGAACTTCTTGAACTGCATCAGCGGTGCCAGATCGGCAGGTTTGGGCACTCGACGCTGCACCCGGCGTCGGGTCTCGTTCTCAGTGCTGTCGCGGCCAGGACGGTTAAACATGCATGCTCCTCTTTCGACGACTCCGGCGTCGTCAGCTCTCAACCTCGCGGCTAGTGGATGACCGGTTCACTGTGACCCCTGCCACCGAACGGGCGATCACAGGCTAACTCAAACTCGGATCCAGCCGCAGCCGCTACGCTAGGTTCATGACGGGACTTGATGCCCATACGGAGCAGATCATTATGCTCGCCTGGTCGCGGATTCTGGGGCTGGCCGATGGCGAGCTGGAGTCTGCATCCGGACAGGATCGAATCGAGGCAGCCAACGACGACGCCGCAGCGGTCAGCCTCGTCCAGCTCTTCGGACGCACCGTTCTCTACGGACCATCGACTGTCCTACGTGATGCGCGTGGCTACCAAGATGAAGAACTGGCCCTGGAATCACAGCTGCTGGCCCTAGCCCGGGCCCACTATCCCGGGGCACGAATGCTCGGTGAGGCCCATCTGCTCTACTGCGAGAATCCCCCTGAGGTGCAGGGATCCGATTCAGTGGCAGTCTCCTTCGACCCCAAGCATGCCCAGGAACTGGCCAGCCGCTCCCCTGCCGATGAAGTGGCCCGCTCGGGCCTGCAGGAGGCTGAGTGGACTGCCGCCCTGGTGCGCGAGGCCACCGGGGAGGTAATGGCTGCCGCCAGCCGGGAGGTCTGGCAGGAGGTACTGGGTCATATCGGAATCCTCACCCACCCCGAACGCCGCGGACTGGGCCTGGGCCGGTTCGCCGCAGCAGTGGCCGTGGAGGAGGCATTCACCGAGGGGTTGATCCCACAGTGGCGGGCAGCAGCTGAGGAACCGGCCTCCCTGCGCATGGCGATCAGCCTCGGCTTCACCCCAGCCGGTCAACAGACCACAGTCGCGCTGTCCTGATCAAACCCGGCCCTGATCGAACCCAGCCCCGATCAAATCCAGCCCTGATCAGCCGCGGGGTTTCATCCTGGTGTTCGGCAGCGGTGGTGCTGGCAGCGGGGCCGACTGCCCCGGCGGGAAGTCACCGAACTGCGGGAAGGGTGTCCCATCGGGGTACTGCGTCCCGGCGAGCGCATCGCGGAGGTCACCGTGGACGGGATCACCGAGGGCGCCGTCGTCGACGTCGACTTCCTCCTGGGTGCCATCGGGCTGGGAGGCGGTCTCCGTGGTGATCTGTGTAGCGGGGGCTCCGGCGATCTTCTTCTGCAGGGGCGAGTCCTCAGCCGGGGCCTCGAAACCCATTTCGGCCTGGTAGTTCGCCCGGTAGCCGGCGATCTCCTCGTGGCTGCGGCCCACGAAGTTCCACCACATCACAATCTGTTCACCCAGGGGCTCACCCCCGATGAGCAGGGCCAGTACTGGTTCATCACCGGCCTCAATCCTCAGAGTCCGCGCCCCGGGGTCCACCACCGCAAGGTGATCCTGGGGCAGCCAGCAGCCGTTGAGACCGACATCCCCGGTGATGCGCAGCAGAGCATGCTCATGGTCGGCGGGCACATCGATCTCCAGGACCTGCCCCGGCTCCAATCGCAGCTCCGCCCCGGTCAGCGGGATATAAGTCTTCACCGGGGAGCGGTAGCCAAGCAATTCGCCGAGGAAGACTTTGGCCTCCCAACCCTGACCGCGCACCGGCTCCGGCCGGTGGGTGTCCAGACTGGGTTCGACGAACCGGTGCTCATCGGGGAAGGCGTACCAGAGCTGGGCTCCGTGCAGGACCTTGGTATCGAAGGTGGAGAACTCGGAGTGACTGATACCGCGACCGGCATTCATCATCGCGACCTCACCGGGACGCACGGTGGCCCAATTGCCGGCTGAGTCCATATGGTCAATCCGCCCGGAGAACAGCCAGGAGCAGGTGGCCAGCCCGGTATGGGGGTGCCGGGGCACACGCATGGGGGTGGCCTCGGTGAGGTCATCGGGCCCGTAGAAGTCCAGGAAGCACCAGGCCCCGACCAGGGAGCGGGCCCGCTGGGGCAGGGTGCGCCGGACGTTCATGGCCCGGGGTCCGCCGAGGGGAACCTCGCGGGGTTCGAGCAGTTCAACACCGGATTCGGTCCGGGTGATCCCGGGGCTGAGCTCACCATTCTTCGGTGCGCTGGGCCCCGGGACCTCATCGGGGGTGTAGGGCCCGTTGATGCAGACCTGTTCTTTGGGCTGGGTCTCGGTGTTGCTCATGGCAGACCTCCTGGCTGCATCGCGGCACTCAGATCACAGCCAGTATTTCAAATTTGAACCAGTCTGCCTAGCCTGAGCTCCCACGACCAGATCTCACTGATCGGCGAATTGGTCGATACAGCTCAGCGTAGCGTCTTCAACACTGGGATCGGCCAGTTCCTCGAGGCTGGCGAGGTAGTCCTCGAGCACCTGGTAGGCGTTCTCGAGACCCTGGTCCTCAGCCATCTCAACCCAGGCCGACTGCAGGCTGTCCTCAGTTTCGGCCTCCCAGTTTGCGGTGACCTCCTCGTCCCAGCGGTCGAACCCTTCGAGATTCTCAGCCTCCAGCATGGGCGGGCACTGCTCGGCAGCCTGGTCGAAGAAGGCCTCGGCTCCGGCACCGGCGGCCAGCTCAGCGGCAACCTCGTCCACAACTTCCTGCAGATCCTCCGGCATGGACTCGTAGGTCTCCAGGTTCAGCCACATGCCAAAGGCGGAGTATTCGCCGAATCCGGGATCGGTCCAATACGGCAGCAGTTCATTGAGCTGGTAGTTGACCGGGAAGTCGATACTGGCGGCGATTGAGTCCACGACCCCACGCTCAACACCCTCATAGGCCTCATTGGCCGGCAGGGAGACCACATTGACCCCCTCCCCTTCGAAGAGCTGGATCGCCAGCGGCCCGGAGGCTCGGGTGGAGAGACCGGAGAGATCCTCGGGGCTCTCCACCGGCTCATGGGTGCCGATCAGCATCCGGCCCACCGGCCAGGTCGCCAGGTGGTGAAGGTTGTTATTGGTCATCACTGCCACCGCGTCATCGTTCTCCCGGTGCAGATCGTGCAGGGCGTGGGTGATGCCCTGCCAATTCTGACCGATGAACGGGATGGAGACCACTGAGGTGGAGGGGAAGTACTGCGGGGTGTAGTCGGGGATGGTCACCCCCAGATCTGCCCGTCCGTCACCGACGCAGTCAGCGATCTCGGTGGCGTCACAGAGGGAATAGGCCTCAGTGCGTTCGATCTCGATGCGCCCTTCACTGCGTTCCTCGAGTTCATCAAGGTACCAGTCCTGAACGGCGGCATTGGCGGTTCCGTCGAGGGCGGAGGTCACCAGGGTCAGGGTGACCTCGCCTTCGGCCCCATTGCCCTCGCCCCCACCGACTACACCTTCGGAGCAGGCGGGGAGCAGGGCCAGGGCGCCGACGGCGGCGGTGGCGGCTAAGGCTTTGGAGCCTTTGGGAAATATAGACATTGCGGGGTTCCTCTCATTGGTGGAGCAGCTAATTCATCAACGACGGCAAGAACAGGGTGATACCGGGCACCAGGAACAGCACGGCGGTCACCAACAGATCCATGACCAGCAGCGGCATCACACCTTTGAACACGGTCTCCGAGCGCACCCGGGAGGTGCCTGCGATGACGAAGGTGATGATGCCCACCGGTGGGGTGACCATTCCGATTTCGATGAGTTTGACGATCATGATGCCCAGCCAGATCCCGTCGAAACCCAGCTCGGTGGCGATCGGATAGAGCAGCGGCACGGCCAGCACCAGGATCGACATCGACTCCAGGAACATGCCCAGGGGGATCAGCGCCAATAGCAGCAGGGCCATGATCAGCATGGGGTTCAGCGGTAGGTCAGTGACCCATTCGGTGACCGATTGAGTGACCCCCGCGGTGACCAGGAACGCGGAGAAGATCCCGGAACCGATGATGATGAAGAAAACCATCGACGTCGACTGCGCGGTATCCAGCAGGGAGTCTTTGAATGCGGTGAAGATCTGGCGCAGCCCGCTGCGGCGCTTCTCGATGATCAGAATCACCAGGGCGGTCAGCGCCCCGACGGCGGCACTTTCGGTGGAGGTGAAGATCCCGGAGTACATCCCACCCATGACCACCAGGAAGATGATGACCACATGGACCAGTCCGCGCCAGGGCAACTCCCGCAGGTTGGTCGCTTTCTGCTCCAGTTCGCGGCGAGCCTCCTCCACGGCGGCACCGAGGGGTTCGCCGTCGCTGTCGGTGTCCTGGTTGGTCTCCCGGCGGGCCAATTCGGTGCGGACCCGCCGCTGGCCGGCGATCATGATGTAGATGATGTAGCTCAGTGCTGAGAGCAGTCCGGGGATGATCCCGGCGGCCAGCAGGGCGGCCACCGATTCGCGGGCCAGCACCGCGTAGAGGACCAGGAAGGTCGATGGCGGGATCATCACGCCCAGGGTTCCGGCGATGGCGACGATACCGGTGGCCAGACTGGAGGGGAACCCTGATGCTCGCATTTGGTTGACCGCCAGGCGGGAGACTGTCGCAGCAGTACCGATGGAGGATCCAGAGACCGCGGAGAACCCGGCACAGGCCATCACGGTCGCCACTCCGAGTCCCCCGGGTGCCCGCCGGGCGAAGTAATTGGCCACGGCGAAGACATTGGAGGCGATATTGGCCCGGACTGCGAACATGCCCATCAGGATGAACATGGGGATAATGGTCAGGGTGAAGCTTGCGGTATCGGCGAAGGGCACCGACCCCAGGGTGTTGCTGCTGTAGTCGGTCCCGCGCAGCAGCATCAGCCCGATTCCCCCGGAGAGCCCCAGGGACAGGGCCACCGGCATCCGGATGCACAGCAGCGCGATCAGCAGCCCCAGGGTGATGAGGACGACGTGATAGATCTCCATAGTGGTCCTTTCGCCTCAGAGACCGGCGCGGTCGTCGATATGGGCCGCCGGGGTGCGGGGTTCAGCGCCCTCGATGGCCGCGGGCAGGATCTCCCGGCCGCGCACTGCCCGCAGCAGGTTGATGACGCAGACCAGCAGGAAGGCCGCCAGCCCGATGACGATCACCCACCTCAACGGCCAGATCGGCCACTCCACCAGCCCCATACGGGTTTCGCTGCGGTCAGTGGAACTGACCGCCCGCTCATAGGTGGCGAAGGTCATCCAGGCGGTGAAACCGGTGGCCAGCAGCCACACCACCACCGTCAGGATCCGGTTGACCCCATCGGGCAGCCGGTCGGTGACCAGAGAGACGGCCACATGCGCCCCGGAGGCTCCGGCCCAGGCCAACCCGAAGAACACGGCGACCACCAGGGCTGATTCGGAGAGCTCGACCATGGCCGGCATACTGCCGCCGGTGATGTAGCGGGTGGTGACATCGGTGACGATGGCAGCCATCAGCACCACGATGGCCAGGGCGGCCACCACTCCCATGGCCCTGCTGATGACGACGACGAGGCGTTCCATGGCTATCTGCTCACTCAGTCCTGTTTCCAGTGGCGGTAGGCCTCGGTGTGGTCCACATTGCCCAGGCTCTGCAGGGCGGTGTTGAACTGTTCGGCCACGGCATCGCAGACCGGCGCCCGGTGCCCGACGGCCTCTTGGAGGCTGCGGGCGATGCCGATGTCTTTGGTGATCAGTGGCAGGGCGAAGCCGCTGGCATAGCGGCCCTGAACCACATGGGGTCCGAGCACATGGCTAGTGATGAAGCTCTGGCCGGTGGAGTCATTGAGCACATCGACCATCACCGCTGGGTCCAGGCCGAAGCGTTCTCCTGCGGTCAGCGCCTCGGAGGTGGCGGCCACTGCCGCACCCGCCACGAAGTTGTTCAGCGCTTTCATGGCATGGCCGGTGCCGAGTTTGCCGGTGCGGTAGATCGCCCGGCTCATCGCCTCAATCACTGGTGTGGCCCGGGTGGCGGCGTCGTCGTCATCTGCACCCATCATGATGGCCAGAGTTCCGTTGACGGCTCGTTCCCGGGCCCCGGAGACCGGGGCGTCGACGAGGTGGATGCCATGCTGGGCCAGGCTCCACCCGGTCTCCACTGTTTCGGTGGGGTCCGAGGAGCTCATATCCACTACGACAGTGCCGGGGTTCAGCGGGATGGCCAGCTCCCCGGTCTCGGTGAGCAGAACCGAGCGGACAATTCTGCTGGTGGGCAGCATCAGCACCAGCAGGGTGCAGGCCGAGAGCGCCTGGGACTCGGCGGCCGGGTGGGTCTGTTTACCGGTCTGGGTCTTGATCTCCTCGGCCAGCTCAGCCGGGCGTTGGGGGTCGGCGTCGTGGAGGTAGAGCTCATAGCCGGCGGCGGCGATATTGGTGGCCATGGGGCTGCCCATAGTGCCCAGGCCGATGAAGCCGACCGTTTCTGTCTGGGTGTTCATACGGTGGTCTTTCCGGTGGATTCCCCGTCGAGGTCCAGGGAGATGCCTTTTTCGGCGAAGACCTCCTCTAGGGCTTTGAGTCCGTCCACGGCGGCGGGAATGCCGCAGTAGAGGGTGGCGTGGACGGCGATTTCGCGCAGCTGCAGGGGTGTCACACCGTTGGCCAGGGCCCCACGGGCGTGGATGCGGGTCTCATGGGCCCGGCCGGTGGCTACCAGCATGGCGAAGGTGATCTTGCTGCGGTCGATTGTGGTGAGGTGGTCACGCTGCCAGATATCCCCGAAGCAGTTGCGGGTGACGAAGTCCTGGATCTTGTCGTTGAGATCAGTGGTGTGTTCGGTCTGGCCCTCGGCGCCCTCGGGTCCGAACATGTGGCGGCGCTGGGCGATGCCGACCTCGTACAGATCGTCCTTGATGACCATGAGTGTGCGTTCCCTTCCACGGCGCATGCGCCGGATTGAATATGACTGCCATCACATTCTTGCCCGGGGTGGGCGGGAACGTCTTGTCATCAAGCGCACCTCAGCTGATCCAGGGGCGCACAGCTTTGTTTCTCCAGGTCAGAAGAGGGTTCGATGGCGTCGCCCTCCGTTGCGAAGGGCTTTATTCGGCCAGATGCGCAGCCCGGTAGGTCCGTGGTGAGGCTCCGGTGTGGGCACGGAAGACTTTGCTGAAATGGCTGGCGTCGGTGAAGCCCCAGCGTTGGGCGATCTGCAGTACCGACAGTGATGCCTGGGCCGGATCGGAGAGGTCCAGGCGGCATTTCTCCAGCCGGCGGGAGCGGATATATCCGGAGACGGTGATGTCCTCTTCGCTGAAGAGGTACTGAAGGTAGCGCACCGAGACGTAATGGGCTTTGGCCACGGTGGAGGCGCTGAGCTCGGGGTCGTAGAGGTGTTCGTCGATGTAGAGCTTGTAGGCACGGAGCTCCTCGCGGCGGGAGTGGCCCTCACCGCTGGAGTCCTCGGGCAGCTGGGCGTAGACAAAGGCTGCCAGCAAATCCAGGGTGGAGCGCAGCAGCCTGGCCCCGGTGACCCCGGAGAGCTCATCGAGGTGTTCTGCCACATGCTGCATAAACGGCGAGATCATCTGCCCGATCCCCTCGTCACCGGGCAGCCGCACCGCGGTGATCCGCCGGATCAGCGAGAGCGGGACATTGAGACTTTCCAGGGGGAATGCCATGACCATGCACCGCAGCGGCGCGGGAAATTCGAGGCTGTAGGGGCGGGAGGTCTCGTAGATGGCGAGGTCCCCGGCGCGCAGTTCAGCATGCCGCTCCCCCTGGGTGAGGTAGCCGGTGCCCTGCATCTGCAGGCTGAGTTTGATGTAGGGTCGCTCGGTGCTGTCGATCAGCTCCGGGGCGCGGTGGACACGGTGGGGTTCGGCGATGATTTCACTCAGCGAGGCACCTTCGATGCTGCGCCAGGTGATAGTGCCGCTGAAGCTTCCCTCTGCGGAGACATTCACGGGCACCAGGCGGTTTCCGGCTGCGGCGCGCCACTCCTCGAGGGTGGTGGCCACCGCCCGGTTGACCGGGGCTTGCGCCGCTGGGCGTTCAAGCATGCTCTGTGTCATCTGCGCCTCCATCCGCTGTGATCCGAGTCACGGTGCTGATTGGTGAGTATACGCCTGCCAGCTCGGGGTCTACAGCGGCAGCGGAGGAGAACGACGACGACGGCTGGAAGCTAATCTGCGCGCCTGGCTTTGAACAGCGGCAGCAGCTGAGCCTCGAGCCGGGGTTTAGCGCGACCCCAAATGGACTCCGGCGGCACCTCCCTAGTGGGCGTCCGATCAATCTCATGCATATAGATCGCATGGCAGTTGCGAGCTACTGCCTCCCAAGAAATAGGCACATTGACAGTAAGTTCATGCTCGGTGGCCTCGTAGAGAATATTGGCGCATAGGCGGATGGTTCGATCTCCCTGCGCCAGATTGCGCCATCTACTGGGATTGTCCTTATCAAACCCCGCACGCAGGTAGATGGCAGCGTTCTCGGGGTTCTTTATGTAGAAGTCACACCGCTGTTTATACATCTCCATGATTCGCCGGAGGTAATAATCGGCATCCTTGGCCTCCGAGGGAGTACTCATGGTCAATTCAAGGTCGCGGGCTTCGATATGGGCTAACAACAAATCCATGCGATCGCCGTAGACCATCAGCAGAAGCGCATCTTTGGAACCCACATAGCGAAAGAGGGTGGCACTGCCAACCCCGGCCTCAGCGGCGACCTCCTCCATGGTCACGTCGCGGATGCTACTGCGCTCCAGTATCCGCTCTGCAGCTCGCTTGATTTTAAGCATCCGCGCCTGCTTCGAGGTCTCTCTGGCCGTGGCCATATTCTTCTCCTCACATCGGGGCGGGAAGCCGCCCCATATTCATAGCATATGAGAGCTGTCTCTCATACCCGGGGAAGCGCCATTCCGACACAAAAAGCCCAGGTTTCCACAGAATAATCCTCGAGTGACTTGACTCACATCCGATACATTCCTATGGTGTGGAACACAATTGATAGTCAACTATCAAAATATCTGCAGCCAGATGAGGGCATGAGGCGCATGCCGATTCCTCCCCCAGGTAGTGACAGGAAAGGTACGGAGATGACCAGTCGCACGATCGTTCTCGTTCCCGGCACGGAAGGATCCGCTGAAGAATCCTTTTCAGGCTTGAAACCCCTGCTGGAACGGGATCACAGCGTGCATCTCTTTGACTTCACCTCCCCTGATGGGCTGGAACCGGAACAGACCCTGGCTGCCTATGTCGAGCAGCTGCATCAGCTCTTGGATTCCCTGGACGAAAATAAGGTCGATCTCCTGGGCTATTCGCTGGGTGCGCATATCGCTCTGCATGCGGCAAACCATGACTCCGTGGAGTCCCTGTGTCTGCTGGGTGGCTGGTTGAGAACTGATGCCCTGCAGCGCGAACGGCATGACCTCTGGTTGGAGCTCTACGACCATGACCCGCAGTTCGCTGGGCGGCTATCCCATCTCATGCAGTTCTCCCCTAAGTACCGCGCCTTTCTCTCCCAGCAGCAGACGGCAGTGACGCTGACACCACTGGTTCCCCATGAGGAGATTCGGCGGCGAGTGGAGGTCAACCGCGTTCTGGATTCCACAGCTGCGGCCTCAGGCACGACCGTGCCGACCCTGGTCATCACCGGCACCGAGGATCAGAAGGTTCCGGTCAGTCACGGACGGGAACTCTACGGAACTCTGCCGTCGTCGTCGTTGGTGGAAATCAACAGTGGTCACGCCATGCTCCGCGAGCGCTTAGGCCAGGTCTACGGGGCCTACAGCGATTTCCTGGCCGGGGCCACTGCGAACCGTTCACCAGTAGGCGCATTGGTGCCCTGATCCGGATGTACTGAACCCGAAAGGTCTTCTATGAACTCCTCAACTGTCACAACACCGGTGCTCATCGTCGGAGCTGGCTTCTCCGGGATCGCCTTGGGCGCGATGCTCAAGCGCCGGGGTATCCATGACTTTCAGATCATCGACCGGGAGCAGGATTTCGGCGGCACCTGGTACAGCAATACTTATCCGGGTGCGGAATGCGATATTCAGTCTCATCTGTACTCCTTCTCCTTCCGACTCAATCCGGACTGGACCAAGACCTATGCCTCCCAGAGCGAGATCTTCGCCTATCTGCGGAAGGTCGCTGAGGAGGAGGGTCTCTATCCACATGCTCGGTTCGGGCACTCCGTGGAACGCGCTGAATGGCAGCAGGACGAGGGTGTGTGGAGGGTTGAGACCGGCAGCCTGACCTTTGAGGCACAGCAGGTGGTCTTCGCTACTGGGCATCTTTCTGATCCGCGGGTTCCTGAGGTGCCGGGGTTGGAGAAGTTCTCGGGGAAGACATTCCATTCGGCCACCTGGGATCACGACTATGACCTCCGGGGTAAGAACGTTGCTGTGGTCGGCACGGGCGCCTCGGCGATTCAGGTGGTTCCGGCGATCGCCGATGAGGTCGGTTCCCTGAAGGTCTTTCAGCGCACTGCCCCGTATGTGATTCCGCGGTTGGACACTGTCTACACCGATGAACAGAAGCGGATGTTCGCCAAGGTTCCGGATTCGGCCAGAGATCTGCGGGAGTTCCTGTTCTGGTCCAATGAGATGCGGTTCCTGCAGCGGATGCTGGTGCCCTCCTATCTCCAGGAGGTCGAAAGTATCGCTGCTGGTCACCGGGAGAGGCAGATTGATGATCCGCAGCTGCTTCAGCGGGTCACCCCGGATTACACCATCGGCTGCAAACGCATCCTGCTGTCCAATACCTGGTATCCGGCCCTGCAGAAGGAGAATGTGGAGCTGGTTGACCATGCGGTGACCGCCTTCGGGGAGGATGCCGTGGTCGATGCCGCCGGTGGTGAGCATGAGGTGGACTGTGTGATCTTCTGCTCCGGGTTTGAGGCCGCGGAGCTGCCGATCGCAGCGAAGGTTCGCGGCACTGACGGAACCTGGCTCAGTGATGTCTGGACCGAGGGCAGCGAGGCCTACGGGGGCATGGCCGTCAATGGGTTCCCGAATATGTTCCTGATGAACGGTCCGCATGTGGGCCTGGGGGCGGGGTCGGTCATTTTCATGATCGAGACTCAGGCGAAGTTCATCGCCGAGGCCGTGGAGCATTTTCAGCGGGAGGACCTGCGAGTCCTGGAGGTCCGGGCTGAGTCGCAGCAGGAGTTCATTGAGCATGTGGAGCGGCGTTCGGAGGGAACGGTCTGGACTGAAGGCAATTGCCAGTCCTGGTATCTGGATGCTCGCAGCAACCGGCTGACCACGATCTGGCCAGATCAGATGAACCGCTACTACGCCGAGTTCGCCTCCTTCACACCAGGAGACTTTCACTGCGTAACCACACGAGACCTTCAAGCTCAGCCAGCCTGAGAACTCAGCCCAAGCATCGCAATTTCTAAAGATTGGAACTACCGATGAAACGGAAGACAGTTGATAAGGCTCTCGTAACGATTGCTGCGGGAACCCTGGCACTTACTGCCTGCGGACCGGGAGAAGCATCCGCGGACGATTTTCCGGAAGAACCCATTGAAATCGTCGTCCCCTGGGGCGCCGGTGGCTCCTCTGATGTGGCCGTTAGGGCGTTCGCAGAAGCATATGAGGAAGCAAACGGTGACCAGATACTCGTAGTGAACCGTCCCGGCGGTGGCTCAGCCATCGGTGCGGCTGAGGCTGCCCGCGCGAATGCTGACGGATACACGATGCTGCACTCAACCGCCTCGACGTTTATCACCGTGCCCCTGCTTGAAGATGTCAACTACGGACCCGATGACTTCAAGTCAGTGATTAGCCTAGGAGACCAACCCGTCATCTTGGTCGCGAACCCTGATACCAACTGGGAGTCTCTTGAGGACGTTCCCATGGACGAGGAGCTTGTTATCGCCACCACTTCCCCTGGCAATGTTCTTCACTTGATTGCATCGAACTTCGTGGACGAGGCCGGAGGCAGCAGCAGCCACCTCCCATTCGACTCATCGGGCGAAACCACCCAGGCAGTGGCCAACGGCAATGCGGATTTGGCAGCCGTAGAGGCCAACATCGCCTTGCCACAGATTGAGGCCGGTGAGGTAACGGCACTGGCTGTCTCATCCAGCGAACCACTTGAAGAACTACCCGAGAGCGAAACCTTCTCGGCACAGGGTTTTGAACGCTCCCATGACCGCTACTCGCGAATGGCGCTGTCAGTTCCAAGCGATACGCCTGACGAAATCATCCAAGCTCTGCAAGAAGGTGGTGCTGAAGCACTGGAGACGTCGACCTGGAACGACTACGCGGAGACAACCATGCTCCAGCCGCCAGCTTATGAAGGTGGTGATTTCATGGACAGCTACATTTCCAATGAGACCGACTGGACCCGAGAATCCATGGAACCAGCCGGACTCGAACCGCAGGAGTGACCTTGAACTGTTGTAGGGAGGGAGAGCTCTTGTGACTGCCACCGTAAACGGGATGAAGTCCCACATAACCTCCCAGTGGCCCAGCGTCCTGTGCTATTGCCTCATTTTGGGAGCCTTCGTCATCGCCAGTTTAAGTGCCCTATCACTTGGTCTGGGCAGTCTGGCATCTCCTGAAGCTGGGTTGTGGCCCTTTCTCACTGCAGCCCTCGGCTGCCTTCTGACGTTGGCTCTAGTGCTCAAAACCGTGGTCCGTCCTTCTAGTTCAGCTACAAAGAAGTTGTTCTCTGACGTGTCCTGGGGCCCTGTTGCAATCTTCATCGCCGCGATTTCTGGCTTTCTAGTCCTCTACCCCATCGTGGGATTCCTGATAGCCGGCATTCCCATGGCCTTTGTGCTGCTCAAGTACGCTTCTGGCGCCTCATGGGTGACGTCCATAGTCACAGCGTGCATTGTCCCGGTCGCGCTGTACTTCACATTTACCGAGTTCCTCAACGTCCGCCTGTAACGGGCTTGGACATTCACTCAACCCACGCGATCCAAAAGGAGGAGACGTGGAGTTCATCGACGGAGTTTTTGCGGGGTTCGAAGTCGCACTTACCCCCATGAACCTGCTCTATGTGACGCTGGGGGTCACCCTAGGGACTGTTTTCGGCCTCTTGCCTGGAATTGGTCCCACCGCAGCTGTGGCACTCTTACTGCCGCTGACCTTTACGATGGACCCCGCAGCAGGCGTCATCATGCTGGCGGGGATCTATTACGGCAGCATGTACGGGGGCCGGATCCCCGCCATCCTTCTTCGCCTACCAGGCGACGCATCCTCGGTGATGACGACCCTCGACGGATATCCCCTCACTCAGCAAGGCAGGGCCGGAGCGGCCCTTGGTATTACTGCCATCGGGTCATTCCTGGGCGGAACCTTCGCAATCTTGGGGCTGGCGCTGCTTGCCTCAACCCTCACCCAAGTCGCCAGAATGTTCGCGTCCCCAGAACTCTTTCTCCTCATGCTCTTCGGACTGGTCATGATTGTCATCATCGGTTCCGGGAAACTTCTCAAGAGCCTGATCATGGCCCTCATTGGCATAACCATTGCGTCGATCGGGATGGATCCCATCTCCGGTACGCAACGACTAACCTTCGGATCTTACGAACTGGCTGCCGGCATCGGGATTGTTCCCCTAGCTATCGGACTCTTTGGTATCGGTGAAGTACTGAACAATATTTCTCGGAGAAACAGCGCCCCTCTCAAACCCCCTCGGATGAAGCGCATTATGCCTACATGGGCAGACTGGGTGACTTCTAGGATGGCTATTCTGCGGGCCTCTGTCCTGGGCTTCTTTGTAGGCGTCCTGCCCGGTGGGGGCGGGACAGTGTCGTCGGTTCTCGCATACGGCACAGAGAAGAAGCTGTCCAAGAACCCAGAGAAGTTCGGCAAAGGCGCCGTGGATGGTCTAGCGGCTACCGAAACCGCGGATAACGCGTCTTCCAACTCAGCGTTTGTCCCACTCTTGACCCTCGGGGTTCCCCCCAATCCTGTTCTAGCCCTGATCTTTGGCGCCCTACTGCTTCAGAACATCACCCCAGGTCCTCAACTTGTTGAAGACCACCCCGATGTTTTTTGGGGTGTGATTGCCTCGATGTTCATAGGCAACGTCATTCTCCTGG
Source organism: Nesterenkonia sedimenti (assembly GCF_012641515.1). Lineage (GTDB taxonomy): Bacteria > Actinomycetota > Actinomycetes > Actinomycetales > Micrococcaceae > Nesterenkonia > Nesterenkonia sedimenti. Next base: position 38,824 of record NZ_JABAHY010000013.1, read on the forward strand.
TGCTCAACCTTCCGATGATTCGGGTTTTCGTCTCAATCCTGCGAGTCCCCCAGGCAATCCTGGCCCCCGTCGTCGTCCTGATTGCCATCTGCGGGGTCTACGCGATCAACAACAGCATGTTCGACGTCCTTCTGATGCTGATTTTCGGAGCCGCGGGTTTCCTGATGAGGAGATTTGACTTCGACCTGGCACCTCTCATTCTGGGGTTCATTCTCGGACCGATGCTCGAAGTTGAATGGCGCCGATCCATGATCATGTCAGGCGGATCTGTCGATATCTTCTTTACTCGTGTCCCCTCTCTCACCATCCTGCTCCTGCTTGTCAGCGCAATTCTGATAGTGGCTATCGGGGCGTTCATACGCCGTCAACGTTCCGTCAATAGCAGTTCAGATGAGGGAACTGTCCCCACAAACAAGGAGGAAGTATGACCGAGCGAGTGCTTATCACCGGTGGTGGTGCTGGAATCGGTGCGGCGGTGGCCGAGCGTTGCCGCGAGGAGGGTTACCAGCCGATTACTGTTGATCTGCGGGGCGGGGATATCACCGCTGATCTCTCTGATGAGGGTCAGACCCGGGCTGCGCTGAAGGAGGCGCTGGCTGATGGTCCGATTCACCGGCTGGTCAATAATGTCGGCGCCATTGATGTGGCTGCGGTGGAGGATGTCACCCTGGAGCAGTTGGACCGTGCGGTGCGGATCAACCTGCAGTCGGGGATCCTGGCCACCCAGGCGCTGGTACCGGGGATGAAGGAGCGCGGGTTCGGTCGCATCGTGAACATCGCCTCTCGGGTGGTGCTGGGTAAGGAGGGCCGGACCACCTATTCGGCCACCAAGGCCGGAATAGTGGGGGCCACCCGCACCTGGGCTCTGGAACTGGGGCGGCACGGCATCACGGTCAACGCCATCGGCCCGGGCCCGATCCGCACCAAACTCTTCGACGATGCCAACCCACCTGGCGCCCCGGCCACCGAACGGATCATCAACAATATTCCGGTCCAGCGGGTGGGCGAGCCTGAGGACATCGCGCATACGGTCGCCTATTTCCTAGATGCCCGGGGAGGATTCACCACCGGGCAGATGATCTACGTCTGCGGCGGCCGCACCGTCGGCAACTCCGCGATCTGACCCCGACCTCAGCACAGCACCTAGGCCGCTTGCCCTTCCCATCGGATGCGCTCATAGAGGCGCAGGTCCACCACTCTTACACTTCCAGTACCGGTGGAGTATAATTTTTATACATTGAGAGGGGTCCGGCAGTGGAGTTTGAGTTCGATCCAGCAAAGAGCCGAGCGAATTGGGAAAAGCATGGCATCGACTTCAGTGAGGCGCAGCGACTGTGGGAACTTCCCATCGTTGAGGTTCGTCTCAACTACCCATTAGAGGAGCGTTGGTTGGTAGTGGGGAAGCTGGACCAGAAGTACTGGACCGCTGTCGTGACGCATCGAGAGTCTCGAGTGAGGCTCATATCTGTCAGGCGATCCCGAGCAGAGGAGAAGAAGCTTCATGAGCAAGCAGTCAGCAGTTGAGGAATTTGACCGGAAGTTCGACGCCGGAGAGGACATCTCCGATTACGTGGATTGGTCAACCGCACGCCGGGTAGATCCGGAGCCGAAGCGCGTGAACGTGGATTTTCCGCAGTGGATGGTGGATTCGCTGGACAATGAGGCAAAGCGCCTCGGCGTCACTCGCCAGTCTGTGATCAAAGTATGGATTGCTGACCGCCTGGAAGAACGACGTCGGAGCGCCGCGTAGGTAACGACTCGCGGATAAAAGCCAGGCACAAGCAGCGAGGAGAGACCCGGGGACACCAGAGTGGAACAGACCGGAGCATGGCCGGGACACCACCCCCTGCCCATCCTCAGCATGGCAGCGATTCACAACTACCGCCGCCACTCAGAAACCGGGTCGGTGGATCGAGGCTAAGGACAGCGCTCTTCTCGATACTCGCGATCAGCTCTTCTACTCCGCCAAGCTGGCTAGCCCGGGTAGTAATCTCCTGGTAGAGACCGAGATTGCCCATCGGCTTCCTCTCGCTTTGCGATCCATCTTGTCGTCTTGATACCTGTCATCATAGACGTCGAGAGGTTGTCTAACCCGCTAGGGCCCGAAATCGCTGTGGCCCCGGAAGCGGTCTTGACCTTCCTGACACACACCCCTCAACCCTACGATTAGTGCCCCACCCCAGAAACAAAAACCCCGAAATCACGCCGGTCCCGGCAGACGAAAACCCTCAACGAGCAAAAGTGGCACAAGTCAGGTCGTAGCCCGTTGCGGCCGCTCACTATCTTCCCATCTCAGAGGGGCATTCCTTCTATCACCCCACCTCCCTCAGCCTCTCCTCAGCGGTGGATCGATGTTTTGGTGGGGTCTGAATCCTCCGAAGCTCGAACGCGCTCTAGTTCGTCCCCGAGGTTCGAAGGTGAGGGCCGATATAACCCACGTAGATTTTCCCTTCACTACTGCAGTCCAGATAATGCAGCCTCGGTGACTTGATGCCAATGGGATGCAGTCTGAAGTGGGCTTGCATATGCGCGTACCCAGATTCTGAGACCGTCCTAGGCACGGGCAGCAAACGCTCATCGCCGTACTGGCTCATAGTGGTCTTGCTTTCACCAGCGGCGTGCCTCTTTGGCGAGACTGTCGTGTATTCGACTGAGGGACGGGTCTCCAGGTATGTCCTCATATCTCCCTGGAAGTCACCCTCTTTTTTCGCCCGCAGATAGTCGGCCAGCGTAAGCAGGCTCATCCATGCGGCTTGTACTGCTTGCCCCTGTGTATCGATCTCGTCGAGATCCGCGGTTAGGTCGTGATCTCCTGTGAAATACACACCAAGGGTCTCGAGCTCTGACATCATCTCAAGCAGCTCCCCAAAGTTGCCGGGAGCCTCATCCCTGGTGATAGAACTGTAGAGTTCGCTGTATGCAGCTTCACCTTCCCCGGCGTCAGCCAGCTGAGTTTGAAGCCACTGCACCTGCTTGCGGAGGTGCTGCGCGTCCTGCTCGACCTGAGCAATGTGCAAGACGCTGTCTCGTAAGTCATCGTGGGCGACATTCCGCTCTGCCTCTAAATTCGCAGCCCGTTTAGTATTCTCATGAAGGCGAACTTCAATCTCGGCTATTGCCTCCTCATTGGCCTCCACATAACGGTGAGCAAGGCTTTCCACGACGTCCTCTGAGAAGAGTTCAACTTCCAGCAGTTCCTTCAACACAGTGAGATGGCGAAGTTCATCTTGGGTGAAGCCGAACTCTTCATCTTCAGAATGTGCTGATTCGAGCCGCGCGAACTTCTGACGAGTCTCTTCGTTGCCTTGCGTCAGGCCCTGGAGTAGCCGTAGGTTCTCTGCCTCGGTGAAGGCAGATTGTGCTGCACGCACTTGGCGAGGTGCACCGCGCCGATTACCGATGCTGCGAGCTATGGTACTGAGCCGCCGGGCCACAGCCTCAGGTTCCAGCTGACTTAACCGCTCTGTTCCAAAGAAGCGGTGTCGGCGTGCATCGTTGGAATCGCCTAGATTGAGTGCGGGCTCGTAGGTTCTGATTGTCCACCGCCGAGGAGCAAAGCTTTCTCCCAAGCGCTCTTCCAATCGATCTGTCGCCTCAGGAGCCAGCACTACGAACTGCGCCAACCCCAAAGTCTTTCGCGCCCATTTCTCAGCCCGAGTCCGGAACTCCTCTTCAATACCGCTATCATCGGGAGCACTATCGGTCCCGGCCACGAATGCCGGCAATTGTCGGTTGGGGTCGACGAGGTACTCGTAGAGGCGATCAGCTGCCGCTGCATCTTCGATGATGCGGAACTTGAGAGGTGAGTCAGACAGCGGACCTGGGGCCTCCAAGAGCTGCCGGACGAATCTCGGGGCCTGAGCAGGCTTGTCACCGTCGGACCAGATTTTGACCCACAGCCACGCTTCATCGGGCTCAAATCCGAACACGACATCTGTGTGGAAGTTCAGGTTCGGCTGCTTCTCCACCATTCGCAATCGGTGAAAAGTGCTTCCGCTTGATTCCGTCGTCAGAGTGTCTGCGAAGCGGTCCTCCGATCGATGTGTGGCACTTTTGCCGAAGGTGAGGTCAGTTCTTTTCTCCTCAAGCCACTTGTTCATCACCTCAAGAACTTCAATACCAGCGGAAGCCGGGAAAGAGAGAAAAGTTCTGTAGGTAATAAACTCGTCCGCGTCCTTGGGCTTCACGCGTTCTTCACGGCGAGCCCGTCTAAAGACCGGCGTGCGGTAAGTGAGCCCGTCGCTGGGTCCACGTGAAGCGAGCAAGGCTGGCGTTGGAGCCCTGGGAGCAGTATCCCCAGCAGGAGGTGACTGCGTCCTTTCAGCCTGAGCCTGGCGTTTCTGCTCGAGTGCCCGATCCGCCTGTGCTCGGCGCTCTTCGATCAATGCTGGGTCATCAGGCAGTCCACGAAATGGGCGATCCCGGAATGACCGGAGCTTCTTCACTCCGGGGGTATCCGGCTGAGCCGCCGGGAGGTGATAAAGGAACAGGCTCACACGTCGAAGGACCGCTCGGCGAACATCTCGCTCCGAGGATTGTATGGCCTCATCAACATCCCGAAGCAGTTCGTTCAGCAGCTGATCAGAAGTCTTTTGTGGCTTCTTCGTTTTGTGAGGCGTGCTCTTACTTTGGTTGGACCGGTTAACGCGCTTCGAGCGGGGTGCAGTGCGAGGTGCAGACGGTTTCGGGGTGGCGTGCCGTTGCTCAGGACGCACGGGAGTAGGTTCGGGCCGCTTTTCTTCACGACGCTTTTTGGGGAGTTTCCCGTAGGGGTCGTTCGTGAACTTCTCGAAGAAGTTCCGCTCAGAGGCAGACAGCAACGGACCACTTGAACGTAGCGCTTCACGAGCCTTCGACGCAAGCTTGTCCGCCTCATCTCGTGTGCCGTTGACCTGCAGTGCCGACACCTTCTTGATTAGACCCGAGTAACGATCAACTCGGCGCACCATGCCATGTTTCATGTGGCGGCCCCTCTCACCGACTGTTGCCCGTATCTGAACACATTTTGAGACCCCTCAGTGCTGTTCGAAGCCAGTGTTGTTGGGGTCGAATTTGAGGGTGCGAGCGTTCTCGCTGATGGTTCGGACCTCGGACTCCTCGAAGCCAGCTTGCTTGCAAGCTTGAATGTCTATTGTGATCTCGAGTCCAGCCTCGGCGCCGGCCAGACGATCGATGATTTCGCGAGTCACGTTGCTGATATCCCGTGCGTAGCGATCGGACGAGACTGTAACTGAACCGAAGAACCTGCGAGGTTTGGTATCTGTTTCGGGGGCTTTGACTGCGAGAGATGGAGTCGCCTGTCCAGTGTCGACTCGGGATACGGCAGGCGTTTCAGTGGCGCCTGGAAGCTCATCAATGGTGCTTTGTAGGCGGTCACCTTCAGCTTGACGTTGGGCACGCGAGTAGTCGACTAGAAGGGTGCTATCCGTGACCTGAATAGTGGAGCTATCACTCACTGGAGGAACAATTAGACCCTGGTATCGACCGGTATCAGGGTCTTTGCTTGTCGCAATAGCAAAGCGTTCACTATCTACGAGGATCGTACCGAGAGCCCGTTCGACAGCAGCGTCGAGAACTTCCCGACGCACCAATCGAGGCATGTAAATATAGCGAGTGAAATAGGCCCACAGTTCACCAACGGCCAGCTCAGCAGTTTGGTTCCAGATGTTTGACAACTCCTGGTGCAGCGTTGCTCCGAGGATCTCAGCGCCGAATTCGGTGACCAGGAGATCTTCACGGGCCAATTTCGCACTAACACGTTCGGACAGTGCACGCCCTCCGGAGTCGGGTACCCGGTCAGCGTTGGTCTCGAAGGGTCTGGTGGGGTCGTGCTGTTCCGGGTAGAGCGCCCACACGTAGGTTTCGCGGATCTTGTCGTTGACGGTCTGGTCCAGGTTGGTGACCTGCTCGGTAGCTTGCCGGTTCTGTTGGGCTGAGAGGTTCAAACCCTCGCTGCTGGCCTGGACCTTCTTCCACCCCAGGTACGTGCGAGTGACCGCTTCCAGGCCTTCGAGGTTGTTGGTGTCGGCCAGCAGGAAGACGAGGGTGTTGCGGTGGGTGCGCTGGCTGGCTCCTTTGGTCTCCACCGCGTTGCGGACCCACTGGTGGGCCTCTGAGTCTGCGCCGTCTTGTTTCCGTCGGGAGTAGCGGGGGTGGACGATGACCAGGCGGGTGTCCTCCAGGTCGGGGATGTCCGCGCTGGAGTCAGGGGCGATGTGTACCCGGTCGAAGTGCCCGCGGGTGCGTTCTTCTGCCCGGAGGCGGGCGGCGATTTCGTTCCACACGGTTTCCTCGTCTTCGCGCAGCCGCTCGGCGTAGTCCCGGGCGGTCTTGGCCACCGAGGGCTGGGTGTCGAACCAGTAGTGGCCCTGTTCTTCGTAGAAGTAGGTGGACCGCTGTGCCAGCTGGTCCAGGGCCGCCCCGAAATTGCCCAAAGTGTCGCCAGGGGCAGCGGTGCCCAGCCAGAGGTACTGCTTGTCCAGGCCTTTGCGTGTGCTCTTCACCCGGGGTGCGGCCCCCATGAAAATGGTGCGGGCCAGCCGCTGGGTGATGAACCGCTGCCCCAGGGTCGGGCGAGCCAGGTCAATCTGCTGGGCAGTGGAGGACGGGCCATCGATGTCAGAGTCAATGATCGGCTTCCACTGGTCCTCAAGGTACTGGGTCAGGTCGGTATTCACCGTGGTGGTGTCCAGCGGGACATTGCCGGGCAGGATCAACGGTGAGGTGTCGTTGGACTTCCACAGTTCGTGCACGATGGATGAGACCAGCTTCAACACACCACGAGTCCGTTGGAATCGCTCCAATGCAGACCAGTCCTCGTAGAGTCGATCCAGCAACTCAGGATGAATGGGATAAGAGGCACGAATACGCTTCTCGTACTCATCATTCGGCGAAGCCGCCGCCCGCGGGAACAGTGCGGTGTTATTCCGGTACATAGTGGTGAAGGCCCGAGCAGTCGTGGCGATCTTCTTCAAACCCTCCCCGCCTACATCCTGAAACAGACGACGCCGCACAATCTCGAAAGACTCATCCTTGCTGGAGGGGCGCCACTGATCTGCCACCCGGCGGATCACATTCTGCAGCCGATCCAGAGCCATCTGGCCGTTGTTGCCGCCGACCTCGATATCAGCCCCAGCCCCTGCTGATCCGGTATCCGAGGCTGGAATGGAGACCACCAGCATGGCCCCGGGGATGGAGCGCACAATCTCAGTCAGCGACTGGGCGAAGGTGAACTGGGTCTCGAAGCTGCCGGCCGGCAGTACCTTGTCCCCCACCAGCTGCCGGGCGTAGGCGACCCACTCATCGATCAGGATCAGCGCCGGGCCATAGTGCTGCAGCAGGGTGCGCAGGGCCTCCCCAGGGTTGGTGCCAGCCTGATCATGCTGGGCGATGATGTCATAGGCCTCCCGGCCACCGAGCTGCCAGGCCAACTCACCCCAGAGCGTGCGGACCTCGGTGCCGTCCTCCTTGACGGTGGGTGACCCGGCCTGGAGATAGGTGCCCACCAGTGCGACCCGCTTGACTCCCAGGCTGGTGAGGTCAGGCGAACCGACGGAGTCCACCAGGTCTTGGACTTCCTGAGGGAGCTTGTGCGCGGGAGTGCCGCTGAACAGGTGGTACAGCGCCAGCATGGAGTGGGTCTTGCCGCCGCCGAAGTTGGTCTGGAGGTTCACCACGGGGCTGGCGTTCTTATCGCCGCTGAGCCTGCGCACCGCCCGGGAAAGCAGGTCGTGGAGACCTTCGGTGAGGTAGGTGCGGGTGAAGAACTCCACCGGGTCCCCGTATTCGGGGCTGGTGGCTTCTCCGGTGCGGACCAGGTGCAGGTCGGCGGCGAACTCGCTGGCGGTGAATTCACCGCGGGCGACGTCGTCATGGGGCTGGATCACTTCACGCCAGGGCTGCAGCCCAGCCCCCGGATCTAGGGAGACCTGGGTCTTCTTCACCTGTTTGCGGGTTTGGTCTTCGAAGACCACACGTTGGAGATCATCGCGCAGCTTCTTGACGTCTTGTGCTGAGTCGACGGCGTCGGCCGCTGAAAGCAGCCGCACCATGGTGTCCAGGGCTCGGGCAGTGTCGTCGCCGGGGATGTTCTTCGCCTGCCCGTGGAAGAGGTCATTGCGCATGTCGCGCAGTTCCTGGGCGTAGCCCTGATGGGTACGGGAGAGCACGTCCTTGAAGTGGTAGCCCTGCTCGGTAATAGCCCGTAGCTGGACTTGGACGTCGTCCTTGGCGAACTCGAAGACGCGTCCGCCTTTGCGCTGGGCGATCTCCAGCGCCCACTTTGCCGGCCAGTCGGGACCGCCGAAGGCCTTGCTCATCACCTCATCGACCAGGTCATAGAGCCCCTCGGAGAGATGGTTGAAGCCTTTGAACAGGCGTTCTGCGTTGGTGATCGCCATAGTGGTTCCCTACTTAGTCGTTGCTCTCATCGTGTGCGGTGGTGATCTGTGTACGAGCTAGGCGCTCTTGTGCTTGGTGATAGATCTGGGTGATCCGTTCCAGCAGCTCTTTCTTCGGAGGCAGCGCAGTCCAGTACTCGGCCACCATGATGCCGTCCTTGTGCAGTTCCAGGAGCTCGATCTGCTCTCGGCTGGCTTCAGTGCACAGGATCAGTCCCAAGGGTGTTTCTTCGCCCGGTTGACGTTCGTGCCGGTTCAGCCATTTGAGGTACAGGTCCATCTGGCCCTTGTAGCTGGCTTTGAAGTGACCCAGCTTCAGCTCTACCGCGATCAGCCGTTTCAGCGGCCGAGAGAAGAAGAGGAGGTCGAGGTAAAAGTCGTCATTGCCGATGGGCATCCGCTTCTGCCGAGCAACGAACGCCCAGCCGTCTCCTGTTTCCAACAAGAAGCTCTGCATGTCCCGGGCAATGGCATCCTCGAGATCCTGCTCCGCATAGGCGTCTGGGAGTCCGAGGAAGTCCAGAAAGTAGGGATCGCGGAATGTGTCTGCGGGGACGACAGCGCTTCCGACGGTCTGTACGTTGGCGATCTCTTTGCGCTCGTACCCCTGGCGGCCGATGAGGTCTCGCAGAGCGCGAACGCTGAGTCTCCCGGAGATTGCCTGTTGGGCATAGAAATCGCGAGCTTGCGTGCTGGGCACTGCGATGAGAACGGTGAAATGGGTCCAGCTCAATTGTCGCCCCATTGATGCGACAATCTCGGGGTCGGGGTACACCTGCGAGAACTGGAGCATCCGATAGAGGTTCGCCCTCGTAAACCCGCGGCCGAACTTGTCTGTCAATTGTCGTGCCAGTGATGCGACAATCTCTTGATCGTAGCCCGCACGATTCTCGTGGAGGAGCTCGACGTCGATCAGCCGCCCGATGTGCCAGTGCATAAGAGTCAGGTGGAGGTTCGCCTGAGTAGCGACGGCACTGCGGGTCTGGTCAATGAGCGTGGAGACACGATCAAACAGCGTGCCGTCAAGGCTCTGAGCTGCCTCTACTGCATTCTGCAGCGGCGTCAGCTCTGTGTTCTCTCCGCTCATGACATATCAATCCTCGTCGAAGTCGAAGGTTGGCTGCGAAGATGTGGGGCGCTGGGCTTCCAGACGCTGGGCCTGCTCAGTGACGTCGCCCCAGGAGCTGACCAGCCCGTTGAAGAGGATCGCGTCCTGGGTGTGATTCTTCTTCTCTGCCTCATGGAACAGCCAGAAGCCCAGTTCTTTGACCGCATCCAGGCTGAGACCGGCTTCGCTGACGTTAACCAACCTCTCCGCTACCTTGTCGGAGCCGTCTTTGGCCAGTGTGGCGGCCAGCCGCACGGTGGCTTCCCAGACGCTGATGCGGTCATCGGTGGTGGCATCCCATTCACCTTCAAGTTCTGAGGGTGGCAGCAGGCGGGCCTTACCGCCCTTGGCTTCGAAGATGCCGCCGCGCTCCAGGGCCCCAATGTTGGTGTCTGAGGAGCGGGCGAGCTGGTCGGCCACGCCGGAACTCTCCCGTGTCCAGCCGTACTGCCGGTACCACTTCACCGCGAACCGAGTATCGGGGTCGAAGTCCGACTCATGGTCCCCGATAACCTCATCGAGGGTGGCGTTGATCAGTTGCAACGCGTCCTTCACACTCATATCGGAGCCATCAGCCTCGCGGACTCGTGAGTACCGGGAGAACACCGAGATTCCGGGGCCGATGGCGGCCTGTGCGAGGTCGACCGGTGCGATGGTGCCTTGAATCAGGGTGCGAAGGGCACTCGGGAGTTCGGCTTTCAGAGCACCGACGAATGCTCGCCGCGTAGTGCTCGGCGCACCCGCGGGTCGCGGGCGACAGGCCAAGACGATTGAAGATGCCAGGGCATTCGCGTTGGAGCCGATCAGACGCCCTGTCATTTCCGTGCGCATAGGCCAGGTTGCTGTTATCTCCCAGCCTGAATCGATGAGCCCGTCCAACAGTGTGTGCCATCCTGTCGAGGAAGTGCCAGCATCGCGAGTGTCCTGCTGTTTATATGCGTAATAGACAGTGAGTGGAACATCTAAGTTGGCGCCGTGGCGAATGCGCGTAAAGACCTGATTGAACCCATCGATGAAGAACTCCTCTGCGCCAGCTCTACCGCCATGCCGGTAAGGGTTAGCGACCAGTTCCTCAGATTTTGGACTGAGCATGGTGCCGACAGTTTTGGAGTGGATCTCGAGGAGCGTGTGGCGAAGCCACACGTAAAAGAAATCTGATAGGTCGGAATACCCAATGTTGTCGTAGTAGGGAGGGTCCGTAGAGACGACCACCCCGGGGTAATCTCGAGTCGAAGCGTCAGCTTGATCAATTTGGCTGGAACATTGAGCGGGAAGCCGATCTATAGCATCGGCCATGGCTGAAATCTGTGTAATGAAGCCGCCGGAGCGACCTGAGAAAACATTCGCTTCAGCGTAGTCCCAGACCATTGGAATGGCCTGACGGGAGAAAACGTTCCTAATTTTCTGTAGGCTGCTGTCCCATCCGCAAATTGAGGATGAAGAATTCGCTTCTCGACTTACCGCAAGCGCCATGTAAGTCGCGATAGCGTCTGCGTAGGCTTCGGCTTCAGTGCCGCCGTTCTCCAGGCGTTCGCCATGGTCCAGGCCAGCCGCGAGTGCGTCGTTCAGTGCGCGTTCCCGAGCCTCCTGCACGAGGTCGCTGAACGTAGTCAGCGCCACCAGCTGTCGATTTGTGAAGAGATCAGGCCATCTCGTCATGCCGTAGCGATAGACGTTGATCCGCCCGGGCCAATCGAAAATTTCGCCATCTGGGACGTCAACGGGGGCAGGGACTTCTGCCACATTCTGTTGGTCGGTGGACGGAGAAATATAGAGACGGCCGCGGTTCCCTTCAGCCACGACAGCCATAAGCTGTGCTCCCATACGCCCAGCGCGGGATTCTGACCGAATGTAGTTGTAGTCAATCGGTGTGCCATCTGCAATCGATGTGGCACCTTTCCTCCCGATCGTTCCATCCGCATCGCCCTTTGGCCCCTCGGCGTCGTGTCTGACCTCGTAGCGAACCTGGCCATCTACGACCTTGGCGTCGATCCAAGCTTCCTTGCCCTTCTTTTTGCCGAGCCACCAGGAACGGACGAGGGGGACTTCAATGGGGTTCGCAGGGTTGGGACTCTTCACGGTGCGGGCCCAGATCCAAGCAATCACGGTGTGCTCGGTACCGTCCGGGTGCTTCACCTTGGGATAAAGGTGACCGATGCGGCGCTGGGCTTCATCGCGCATCCACTGACCGTAGTAACGCACATCCTCGGCCAGCCCTTCGGCTCGCCGGTAGGAGCTTGACTCCTTATCCGGTGAGCCGGGGTGGATGGGCTGTTGGTCGGCAAACTTCGGGGGAATCTCGATGAGCGCCTTGTTGATCAGCACCGCCAGAGGGTTGAGATCACTGGCGTGTGCTTCCAACCCCAGGCGCTGCGCCTCCAGAGGGATGGCCCCGCCCCCGGCGAAGGGGTCCAGAACCGCGGGCAGTTCACCGTTGTTGGATTTGCGGATCTCCTCCCGCGCCTGTGCCAGCAGCTTCTCATCGTTGCTGTTCTCCCAGACCACCAGTTTCTCCATCAGCTCATGGAGTCGAGCGCGCTCGGCGTCCTGGGCTTCCTCAGTGGGGAACTCCTCAGGCCGGGCGGAGGGGTCATCGACCAGCTGGGCGAAGAGCACCGCGCGTGCTGCAGAAATCGGTCGTCGGGCCCAGTAGAGATGCACCATTAACGGGAGACCCTTGCGGATCGATTTCTTCTCTCGGGCCGCAGCGAAATTGATTGCCTCCAGAGGCAGCGAGACCTCGATGAGTTTCTTCTTCGGCGTGGTCGTCACGTTCCTGCCTTCGTTGCTGGTGTGCTGGTCTGTTGGGGAGGTGGTCACTGTGGTGGTCCTCCCTTGGTCCAATAATCCTGCCACTCCTCGTTGATTGAACGAGTGGTCGCCGCAGGCTCGAAGTGGTTGAAGGCGTCCAGTACATAGCGGAGCCTGTCATGTTGGGGACCGTCAGCGGAGACCTCCACCAGCGCTAGTCGGTGGCGCTCACCCTGGGTCTGGGCGAACGTGACCTCGTTGGCCGTGATCGTGAAAGTGTCTGAACCTTGGATGCGGCCTTTGACCTCGATGTAGTGGACCCGACCACTGGCATCGGTGGAGCGGATGTCGTAGCCGGGGTTGTTCCGGGCCATCTCCTCCGGGTGTCTTCCCAGTGCGCGTTCTGCTGCCATAACGGCCTCGACAGCACGACGTTCGACCTCTTCGGTGTGGCGGGCGAAGGTCTGCGCCTCTCCTGAGTGCGCTGCAGCAATGACGTTACTGGGGACGATGAGTGCCGAGCCGCGGATCACCGCAGGTGCGGCAACCAGATGAGTGGCGGCGTCGAGCTCTTCAAGGCGCCTGTTAAGCCGGTCCTCCAGGTCTTGTGCTCGCTTGCGTGCCGTCTCGGCACGAATTCGCCCGATGTTGCCGTCACGTTCCTGGGTTTCGAGTCGCATGGATTCGCGGTCCCAGTAGTTGATCTCTGCCAGGAGCCTCTGGTTGACCTGCTCACGGGTGCGCGCAGTCTCGGCTTCCACTCGGATACGCAGCTCTTCCATTCGCGGCTGCAGGCCCTCACGGTAAGCCCAGGAACGGATGGTCTTCTCATGGTTCTGTCGCATCCAATCGTTGCCCATGATCTGCGTGATTTGGTGCTGTTCGGCGTCGTCGGGCCTGTCGAAGTCCAGGTATGGCGGTGCTGAAGGAACCGTCACCGTACCGTCCTGCTCCAGGACGGGGTAGTCGAAATGGTGCGAGACCGGGCGCGAATCAGTGGCGGGCTGCTCGATGCGCTGCTCCACACTGAACATCAGTGCCGGTGCCGCAGCCTGGTTGGAGCGGCGGTCCACCAGAACAGTGCCCTGTCTGAGGACCTCGCCCAGGTCCTCAATAGTGGCCTCAATGGCTGCTTGAAGCAGCGGGTGTCCGGGGGCGATCAGCGCAGCCTGTTGCTGGCCCTCCGGATGAACGGCTGCCTGTTCGAAGGTGACCCGTTCGTACTTCTCGGCCACCGGCGCCCAGCGGTTGAGCCGACGCGCAGTATCGACAACTCGTTGAGGAACTTGGGTGATCTGGTACCGGTGCTGTTCCCGTCTGCGGATACGGCCACCCAGGCGGGTGAAGGCGGACATGAAAAACGCAGCGATGTACCCCGGCTGAAGACGCCGCTCACGGGCCTTCTCCATGCGAGCACGCACTTCCTCCAGATCTATGGAGCTGAACATCTCTGCGTGCAGTGCCCGTTCCGCGACCATCTCTTCGAGGCCGTGGGCCACGCTGGTATCAATGATGCGTTCCAGCTGGGCCTTGGTCTCAGGCTGATCTCCATACCGGACGGCCTGGATCAGCAGGTCGCGCAGTGACTGTTCCTGGAATGCGTCTGACTCCCCGAGTACGTTGAAGAGGTTGCCGTTGTACGCCTTGTCCATCTCAGCGATCTTGGTCAGAAGTCGGGCAAAGACGTCACCTTCGCGGGTGTCTTTGGCGACCATGTTCCACAGGTGACAAACCTCTCTCTGGCCAATTCGGTGGATGCGCCCGAAGCGCTGTTCGATCCTGTTGGGATTCCACGGCAGGTCATAGTTGACCATCAGATGGGCTCGCTGCAGGTTCAGTCCCTCACCGGCGGCGTCGGTGGCAAGCAGCACCACAGCATCAGGGTTGTGAGTGAAGTGCTCCCGGGCAGCTTTGCGTTCCTCCCGGGGTGTTCCACCGTGGATGGTCAGGACTGCATCGGCCCGGCCGAGTTGTGCGGCGATTTTCTGGCGTAGGTAGTCCAAGGTGTCGCGGTGCTCGGTGAAGATGATGATCTTGCGGGCCTTGCCGGAGTCATTGTGGACCAACAGTTGCTCATCCAGGATGGCGCGCAGCTCTACCCATTTCTTGTCCTCGTCCTGGTGGCGGACCCGGCGTGCAGTGCGAATCAGATCTTCGAGGATGCTGATCTCTGCGCGCAACTCAGGAATGGTCTGGGCTGCGGTGGCGAGGTCGACCACTTGGTCCATCTGTTCTTCGAACTCAGCGCGCTCCTCCTCGGTGGCTTCCTCATCGAGGTCTTCGAAGTCTTCAACGGAGAAGGACGGCAACTGATGGCTGGGTGTCGGTGGCGGGTAGGAGCGGCCAGTCTCGTGGAGTCGCTGCATCTCGCGCAGTCGGTCTTCAAGCCGGTGTTGGCGGCGTTCCAATGACTTCAGGATCGCCTCGGGGCTCGATGCCAACCGCCTCTGAAGCACGGTGAGGGCGAATCCCACATTGTTGCCACGTTTCTTGTCGCCCTCTTGGGCGATCCGTTCAGCCCGGCCCATTTCAGTACGCACATAGTCGGTGACCTCTTCGTAGAGCTCCCGCTCGGCGTCGCTGAGGTCATAGTGGACTGTATAGGCACGGCGTTCGGGAAAGAGAGACTTGCCTTCGAAGGTCAGCAGGTCCTCTTTGACCATGCGACGCATAAGTCCATCAGTATTGGTGCGGTGAATCCCGTGTCGGAACTTGCCGGCGAACCTGTCACGGTCCAGCAGTGACATGAAAAGCTGAAAGTCCTCTTCCTTGCCGGCGTGGGGAGTCGCGGTCATCAGCAGGAAGTTGTGTGCGGTCTCAGAGAGCAGCTTGCCGAGTTTGAAGCGTTTGGTCTCCTCAACATCACCTGCCCAGGAAGAGTAGTGGGCTGACATTCGGTGTGCCTCGTCCACGATCGCCACATCCCAGGAGACCTCGCCAAGCTGTTCGCGCAGATCCTCGTTGCGGGAGACCTGATCCATACGGACGATCAGATACGGGTGCTCGGCGAAGACATTGCGGCCATGTGCTGCATCGACCATGTGGCGATTGAAGACCTCGAAGTGCAGATCGAACTTCTGGGAGAGCTCCTCCCGCCATTGCTCCACCAGGCCACCGGGGGCGACCACGATCGCCCGTTCACAGTCCGACCGCAAGATCAGTTCCTTCAAGTACAAGCCGGCCATGATGGTCTTCCCTGCACCGGGATCATCAGCCAGCAGGAATCGCAGCGGAACCCGGGGCAGCAGCTCCTCATAGACTGCGCGGATCTGGTGGGGCAGAGGGTCAACGTCAGAGCTGTTGACTGCGGCCATCGGGTCATAGAGCGCGGCATACTTGATGCGCAGCGCCTCAGCGGCGAGACGGAATTCGTCTGGATCGGCGTCAAATGCTGGCGCGGTGTCCGGATCCGCTACTGCTTCAAGCTGTTCGGCTTCCTCCGGAGTGATGGCACGTTCGCCGCGGTTACCGTCGTCGTCCTTGTAGAAAATCTCCACGAGGGAGTCGTCGATGTGCTCGAGGCCGATCAGGGTCACACTCTTGCCAGGCATCAAGCCGCGAATCCGCTGACCCGGACGTAACGCGTCAAGGCCCATCATCCGACCTCCCCTCAGAGCTCCGGCGAGTGAATCTGTTTCCTCAGAGCCTACCGGCTGGGTCAGACATCACGTTCGACGCAGATGAGGCCCCACGCGCAGCGGTTAAAACCTGTTCCCTGCACGCGGGGCCGCAAATGTGGCACAGAAGTGTTTACAGGCCTCAGTCCTGGGCGACCTTGACCTCGACATCGATGTTGCCGCGGGTGGCCTTGGAGTAGGGGCAGAAGTCGTGAGCCTTCTTGGCCAGCTCCTCCGCCTGTGCCTTCTCCAGGTTCGGCAGGACGACCTCAATGGTGGCTGCCAGGCCGAAGCCGCCGTCGTCGTCGGCCCCGATGCCGACCTTGACACCGATAGAAGCATCAGTGGTGTCATAGTCATCACCGGCGACCTTCTTCATTGCGCCCAGGAAGCAGGCAGCCCACCCGGTGGCGAACAGCTGCTCGGGGTTCAGACCCTCACCGGAGCCGCCGAGCTCCTTCGGCGGAGCCAGGGTCACATCCAGTGCCCCATCCTTAGTCTTGGCCTGTCCCTCGCGGCCGCCGCCGGTGGCCAGAGCCTCCGCGGTGTACTTCACGTCTACTGCCATGATGATGCTCCTCTCAGTCGGTTCCACCTATAGCCCACCATAGGTTTAGCGCACTGGCTAGGGGTGATCATTCAGCTGTGCGCACAGCACCGGCTGAGAGTGGCAGAATTGGGGCCTATGCGTGACAACTGCGCCCGCTGGCTGGGCCCCGGGGACCCCGAATCGCTATCCGCAGCATTGGCCACCCGGTTTACCCAGGTGTTTGAGCGGGAAGCTGAGGGGGTGTGGTTCGCCCCGGGACGGGCGAACCTCAACGGCGAACATATCGACTTCCACGGCGGCCGCTGTCTGCCCATGGCCCTGCGCCACGGCACCTATGTGGCGGCTGCTGCCCGTGAGGACGGGCTGCTTCGGGTCCGGACCCTGGACTCCCAGCTGGATTCCGGCATCATCGAAATCCACGACGACGCCGGCTCCCCTGCCGAGGCCAACTTCCCCTCCTGGACCACCTATGTCTGGGGTGTGCTGCAGTCCCTGCGGGAATGTGACCCCGAATATGACGAACTCCATCTGCGCTCCGGTTTCGGCGCTGATGTGCTGATCCGTTCAACCCTGCCCATCGGTGCGGGGCTCTCCTCCTCGGCCTCCCTGGAATGTGCGGTTGCCCTGGCTCTTGTGGGCACCGGCTCGCCCCTGGGCGAGGAGCACGGCGGGGAGGACTTCACCCGGGCGCTGACTGATGAGCTGCGCGCCGTTCTGGCGCAGGTGTGCATCCGGGCGGAGACCGAGTACGTGGGCGCCGGCACCGGCGGGTTGGACCAGACTGCCTCCCTGCGTGGCGCTGCGGGGAAACTGGTCTCCCTGGACTGCCGGGACTTCACAGTAAAGCGCAGCGATATCTCCTTCCTGCTGCGCGACTACCGGTTCATCGCCGTGGAGACCGGCCAGCCCCATGAGCTGGCCGATGGTCGCTTCGCCGCCCGAAGGGCTGAGTCCGAGGCCGCTGCGGCACTCCTCGGCGTGAAGCAGCTGCGTGAGGCTCTCCCGGAGAAGCCGAAGAAACCCAATGTGGAACTGACCTTGGAGGAGTTCGACCGCCTCGTGGATGAAGGCGGCGATCTCGGTGGTCACGATGCCGGCGCCTGCCGCCGGCGGCTGAAACATGCGCTGACCGAGATGCTGCGCAGCGAGAAGATCCACAAACTCCTCTTCGGCGAGGCCCACGGCGTGGACGATACAGCCGAGATGATCGGTGACCTCATGGCCGGCGGGCACACCTCAATGCGCGACTACGCCGAGGTCAGCTTCGAGGTGGCCGACCGAATGGTGGAGACAGCGCTCTCAGCAGGTGCCACTGGTGCCCGACTGATCGGTGGCGGCTTCGGCGGCAGTGTGCTGCTGCTGGTGCGGAAGAACCGCGTGGATGCAGTCACCGCGGCGCTGACCAAGCTCTCCGAGCAGCTGCGTTTCCTCGACGCCGTGCCCTCGGCCCCAGCCCGAGCAGTCTGACTGGGCCGACTGGACTGCCTAGCCCATGCTGTCAGCAGGCTGGGCGAGGTAGTCGACGATCTCCTCCCGGAAATCACCGAACCCTTTATAGGTGGCGAGATCCTCCGGAAGTTCTCGGAGGATGCTGGCCAGCTGATCCCGCCATTCCGGGATCTCACGGATCTCGGCCAGCGGCAGGATATAGGTGCGGATTGCGAATGCCACGGTCCCGGTCATGGGCAGGCGGACGAAATGCTGAAGTTCATTGCGAAGCTGCAGACTTCCCCAGTCCTCTTCCTCCACCAGTTGAGGGATCTCTGACTCCCACTCCCGGTAGGTCTCCAATGAGGTGTCCAGACGCTCGCCGCGGTGCTTGGAGGTCGACCAGTTCAGCCGGCGGTAGGCCTGACCCGGCTGCAGCTGACGCATGAAGATCTCAGCCCGCCGGGTCATACCTTCTGCAGTCATCCGGGGCACTGGCCCGTGGATCTCGGTCATCGACATCCCCACATTGAAGGAGACACTCCAGGAGGCTGCGAAGGTCACCAGTCCGGCATCGAAGAAGAGTTCTCCGTCCCGCTCGGTCAGCAGCACGAGGTCATCGGGGATTTCGCTGGCCAGAAAGGTCAGGGGGTCGGTGGGCAGGGACTCCTCCTGACCGAAGGTGAACGCCTGGTCAGTGCCCAGGAGGTCATTGCGCCAGTGGAAGTTCTTCCCCTCCTCCCCCAGGTGCATGGACTCGGGGTAGGCGGCTGCCATATCCCGCAAGTAGTAGAGCAGCAGATCCCAGCAGGCCATCTCCATACCGGGCAGAACCCGCCGTCGCTCAGGGTGGGCAGCAATCACCTCACGGCGCTGTTGCATCAGCTGGGTGTAGTCACTGCCGCCGAGGTCCACAAGATGCTCTCCCCAACCGCCGGTCGCAGTGGTTCTGCGGACCCTGGCCGGTTCCACATTCACCGAATACCGGAAGTCTGTCTCCCCTTCGGCGAAGGGCCAGGGGAACCCTTGGGCTCGTTCACTGAACTTCGTCACAGCGCCACCTCCACATCAGTGCCACGGGAGACACAGACCATCAGGGAACCGCCGGCGGCCTTCTCCTCCTCAGTCAGGACGTAATCCCGGTGCTCGAGGCTGCCGGCACTGCGGACGCTGATCTGACATTGGCCGCACACCCCCTGGCGGCACATATTCGGAACGGAGTAACCGGCTGACTCCAGGGTCTCCAGAATGCTGACTCCGACGGGGACCCTCAGGTCCTCCGGGCTCCCGCTGACCCGCAGGGCAAACTCCTCCCCCGGGTCCAGCTCCGGGGCCTCAAAGCGTTCCAGATGCAGCCGGTACTCCGGCCAGCCCGCTGCGGCGCCGATCTCCAGGAAACTCTCGAGCATGCTCATCGGCCCGCAGACATAGGCGTGGCTGCCCACCGGCTGATCGCTCATCCTGTCTCGCAGAGCCTTCCGGCAGTTCCCCGCCGAGGTCACCTCCGTGAGTCGAAAGCCGGCGGAGTGACAGATCTCGCGGAGCTGGTCGACATGGGCTGCCCGGTGTGGCTTATACGCGTAGATCACCTCGGCACTCTTCTGCAGGGCCGCCAGGGCCGAAGCATGGGAGAGCACGGGGGTGATGCCGATCCCGCCGGCCACCAGCAGGGCATGCTGCTGATTATGCACCGGGGCGAACATCGAAACCGGGCCCTCGGCGGTGATCTCCGAGCCAGGTGCCAGATGCTGGTGCAGCCAGGCGGAGCCGCCGTCGTCGTTTCTTTTGAGCACTGAAACGGTGTACCGACTGGGCATGATGCCGTCGCCGGTCAGGGAATAGGCGTTGCGGTGCTCCCCTGCGTGGAGGATGAGGTGGCTGCCGGGCTGGAAACCCATCAGGGCAGTGCCTTCGAGGGGTTCGAGGGTGATCTGCCTGATCTCGGGGCAGAGGCTGCGGACCTCGGTCACGCGGAGTCTGCGCTGGTCAGTCATCGGGTATCGACGCCCAGGAAGCTGCCGCGCTGTGAGGAGTAATGGGGTTTGATGGTCAGCACCCGGTGGCAGCCGGTGCAGTCTGTCCAGTCGAAGACTTCGGCATAGGCCCTCGAGGTTGTCTGGCAGTGTGGGCAGAACAGTGGGAGGTCCTCATAGGCGGTGGCGTATCTGGTGATCTCCCCGGTTTCTAAGCCGAGGGCTCTTGCTGTAGCCATGGCTTGGAGGACGTCGTACTGTCCGCCGGCGATCATCAGCCGAACCCCGCAGCGGGCTTCGGCGAGCTTATCGGCAAGCTGATCGCGATCGAAGGCTGAAGCGTGGAATCTGAGCACTGGAGGGTCGAGATCGGTTCGGCGGAGTCCCGCTTCCCATTGCTGAACCACCGCTTCGGCTTCGGAGTCCCCGTAGCTGATCAGCAGGAATGAGGCACCGGTGAGGTCAGGATCGGGTGGCTGGTCAGCCCATTGAGGCAGGCTCCAGGTGCCCGAATCCACTGCTTCACGGACATTGCCCATCGATATGCTCCTGCGGGGTACTCAGCGCTGTTCGGAATCCCGGGGGTAACGCTGGAATTCGCGTGAACCCTGGGTGAGCTTCTTGAGGTCGGCGTCATCGTCGAAATTTGAACCGATTGCTCCGGCCACTGTACCCATCGAGGCCGAGAGCCAGGCGATCTCCACATAGTTGTAGAACTCGCCCTCCCCCACTGTCTGACTCATGAAGTCGGGGCTGATCAGCATCAAGCCCATCCCGATGATGGTGCAGAAGAGGCCGATGTAGACCAGACCCACACTCACGGTGAGGCTGGCCAGAGTTGAGGCGTTGTACATAAAGGCCTCACGCCGGCCACCGACCTCCTTAGGCCGATCCCAGAGCCGGTTGGCCAGGATCAGCCACAGCACCATGATGGTGATGGCGATGACGCTGATCGCCGCCAGGCGCCAGGCGGGCAGGAAAGTGGCCATCTCCCAGATTGTGGTGAAGAAGATGCCGAAGGCGCCGGTAGCCGCAGCTGCGGAGAAGACACCGCTGAGTTTGCGTAGGGACCACAGCGGCTCGTTGGCGACCACCATGCCCAGGGTGGTCCAGAGCCGAGCGGGGAAGAAACGTGACGGGGTGGTGTAGACCGTCTCGTGGCCTTCCTGGTCCTCCACCCGGGAGGTGAATCCACCCTTCTGGCGGGCCTCATCCACGGAGTCGTAGACCAGCGCGTCCACACAGCGGCGCAGTTCCCTGCGCAGGCAGCGGCGCATGAACACCGGCCCCAGGGTGGGCAGGGAGACGATTCCGAGCCGGTCGGCGAAGTGCAGCTCCGCACGTTTGGGGCTGCGCCCGGCCATCCGGGGGATCTCAGTGATCACCAGGGTGATGTCCGCCTCGTCCTCCTGCGCCCACTTCTGGACCGCATCGAGGTCGAGGGTTTCATCAGGGCGCAGCGGGATCAGCTCCTGCTTAAGGATGATGTCTGCGCCACGGCTCCAGCCCTCGGCCTCCTCTTTGAGCAGGCGACGCACCCACATGGAAGTGCGTCCGGGGTCGGAGTAGATGGCGATGGTGAGGTGTTCGGCGTCGTCGCTCCATTTGCCCTCGCCGTCCTGAACCGCATCCTCCCCGTGGACGTCCGGCGAGTGCTCACCATCGGTGACGGACTCCTGCCCCTGGTTCTGCTCAGACATGCCTCCAGACTAGAGGCAGTGACTAGGAGTTTTCTGAACCCTCACTCGGCGAATCCTCACTCTGCGAACCCTCGCCCAGGCGCTCCAGGACCAGGGGTTTGACCTTGCTGCCGTAGAGTTCGATGGCTTCCATCATGTGCTCATGAGCCAGGGAGCCGTTGCCGTACTTCAGGCCAAAGCGAGAGATCCGCAGGGCCTTCTGAGTGCGGACAATCTTCTCCGCCACAGTCTCCGGGGAGCCGACGAACAGCGCACCGTGGGTGATCTCTTGTTCGAACTGCTCACGCGAGGGGTAGCCATTGCCCCAGCCGCGTTCCTGACCGAGCTTGTACATAGACTCCGCCCAGGAGGGGTAGAAGATCTCTTGAGCCTTCTCATCGGTATCGGCCACGAAGCCGTGGGAGTGGCTGGCCACCCGCAGGTCCGGGGACTGGCCGAACTCTTCCAGGGCCCGGTAGTAGAGGTCCACGAAGGGGGCAAACCGCTGAGGCGCACCGCCGATGATGGCCAGCTCCAGCCCCACACCATGGCGGGCAGCGCGGACCACGGAGTTCGGCGTGCCGCCCACGGCGATCCAGGTGGGCAGGCCATTGTCGTGGTCAGTCTTGGGGAAGATTTCCTGCTGGCTCAGGCCTGCGCGGGTCTGTCCATTCCACGTGACCTTGCCTTCGCTGCGGAGTTTCACAAAGAGGTCGACCTTCTCCTCGAAGAGCGTCTCGTAGTCAGAGAGGTCGTAGCCGAACAGAGGGTAGGACTCAATGAAGCTGCCGCGGCCCAGGGAGACCTCAGCACGGCCGCCGGTGAGTCCGTCGATGGTGGCGAAGCGCTGGTAGACCCGCACCGGATCATCGGAGCTGAGCACGGTGACCGCGGAGATCAGTTTGATGCGCTCGGTGGCGGCGCCGATGGCGCCGAGGACCACATCGGGGGCGGAGATGGCGTAGTCCGGCCGGTGGTGTTCACCAATACCGACTACGTCGATGCCGACCTGATCTG
Source organism: Nesterenkonia sedimenti (assembly GCF_012641515.1). GTDB lineage: Bacteria > Actinomycetota > Actinomycetes > Actinomycetales > Micrococcaceae > Nesterenkonia > Nesterenkonia sedimenti. The sequence goes on from NZ_JABAHY010000013.1 coordinate 61,346, forward strand.
CCAGCTTCGCCTCCTCGACCACATTGCGCAGAACCTCCGGCTGGGAGAGTTCACGTTCGCCGTCTGGAGTTTTGGTGACATCGCCGAATGTGTGGATGCCGAACTCGAACTGGTCTGTGTGCTTCTCGGTGCTGATGCGCTGGCTGCTCATGCTTGTCATAACCAGCCCGGAGCCAACATCATTCCTTCAAATTTGAAGAATCCTGCGGGCGTGTTCTCGCCGTCGCGTCCTGCTGGGGGTCACACGGGGTTCAGCCGAGATGGGCCGCTGCCCGCTTGACGGCTTCGGTAAGACGGTCCAGGGCTGGCGTCGTCGTAGTCCAATGCTGCCAGTGCAGCGGGACATCCTCAGGCCCGATCTCCTCAATAATGACCAGATCCCGATGTTGACCCTCGAGCACGCCGGCTGGCAGCATCGATTCGGGGATCATCCCCCAGCCCAGGCCGAAGCCGACCGCGGAGTTATAGGCCTGCACCGAGGGCAACAGGTGGGTGACAGCGGGGGTGCTCACGCCCAGGCGCTGCAGGGCTGTGCGCTGCGTGTTGTCCCGGATGCTGAAATCGATCTGCGGCACCTGCGCCCAATCCACCTCCCCGGTCTCGCCCCGGTGGCGGTCCAGCAGTTCGGAACTGGCCACCGGCCAATAGCGGATGATTCCCAAGGGTTCAGACCGGCAGCCGGAGACCGGCACGGGGCTTTCGGTCACCGCGGCGGTCACGGTGCCATTGCGCAGCAGTTCGTGCGTGTGCTCCTGATCCTCGGCATGGGCGTGGATCTCCACATGGTCCCAGGTTGCGGCTTCCTGCAGAACCCGGATGAACCAGCTGGCCAGGGAGTCGGCGTTAACCGCGACCGAGAGCGTGATGGTCGGCCGGTAGTTGGGCGATGACCCGCGGAAGCCGAGACTTCGGCGCGCTTCATCTTCCAACAGTATGGTCTGCCGGGCGATGCGCAGCAGCTCCTCCCCGGAGGCAGTGGGTTTGACCGGGATGGTGCGGGTCAGCAGGACCTGGCCGACCTCTTTCTCCAAGGCTTTGATGCGTTGGGAGAATGCCGAACCCGAGATACGCAGGAGGTCGGCAGCGGCGTCGAAGGTTCCTTCATCCACCGCCAGGACGAAGGCCCGCAGATGGTCAGTGTTCACATCGGCTCGCTTTCTGGGGTCGGCCTCCGGGGTGTGATCCCCGGGGCTGTGACTCTTCAGAAAGTGTATCTGAAGCAATCCTTCAGACAGTGAAGGATTTTGCGCTGGAACGGATGGGCCGAAATCCGCAGAATTGAGGGCATGCTGACCGTGCTCCTGACTGGACTCCTGACGACTATGGCGTTGATCGTGGCCATTGGGCCGCAGGCTGCCTGGCTTCTGCGCCAGGGCCTGCGCCGCGACCGTGTTGCCCTGGCCGCCACCTGCTGCCTAATCGGCGATGTCCTGCTGATCATCGCCGGAACCGCAGGCGTGGGAGCACTGCTGGACTACGCGCCCTGGCTGCTGGATGCCATCCGCTGGATCGGTGTGGCCTATCTGACCTGGTTCGCCTACCGCTCCTTCCGCTCGGCCTTCAAGGTCAAGGAGGTCAACCTCGAGAAAGAGGCCGAGACCGCCGAAACCCTGCACGTGGCCATGACCTCCTCGATTCCGGTGGTGCCCAAAGAAGGAGAAGGCCCGACGACGACGACAACCCGCCAGAAGGTCCAGGTCACCAGCGTTTCGAAGATCTCGACTGTGGCGGCCACCGGGCTGACTCTGAGCATTCTGAACCCGCATGCCTGGGTGGACTCCCTGGTGGTGCTGGGCACTATGGCCAACAGCTTCGGGCCGGATAAATGGTGGTTCGCCGGTGGCGCGGTTCTGGCCTCGGTGATCTGGCTGACGCTGCTCTCCGGCGGCTCCGCCGCCCTGGCGAAGCTGCTGAACAAGCCGCGCACCTGGCAGATCATCGACGTCGTCGTCGGCATCACCATGCTGGTAGTAGCCGGCTTCCTGGCAATCTCCGGGTTCTGAGTTGGTCCCGCTGGTGGGTCCGTAAGCCAGCGCCTGAACCCCTAGTGGATCTCGGTGTCCTTCAGGATGGCGTGCGCAGCGTTATAGCCGGACATTCCGTGGGCCCCTCCGCCCGGCGGGGTTGAGGCCGAGCACATGTACACCCCGTCGATCCCTGTGGTGTAGGGCTGCCTCGCGCTGGCCGGCCCGGCGAAGGTCTGCCCGAGCGTGCCGAGCCCCGCAGTGAGACTGCCGCCGATGAGGTTGGCGTTCCACTCCTCCAGTTCATTGGGACCCCAGACCCTCCGCTCCAGTACCGCATCCCGGAATTCGGGCGCGTAGCGGGAGATCTCATCCTCGATCATTTTGACCGTTCGCTGGGTGCCGGCGTCGTCGAGCCCATTGGGCACATGCGCATAGGCCCAGCTCACCGTACGGTGATCAGGAGTCCGGCTGCTGTCTGCCGCACTGGGCTGAGCCAACAGAACATAGGGCCGACCGGGCAGCACACCCTTATTGACGGCGGCCTCACTGGCGGTGATCTGGGCGGCGCTTCCACCAAGATGAACGGTACCGGCCTCGGCCAACTGGGGGCTGCTCCACGGGATCGGCCCGTCAACGAGGTAATCGATCTTCACGGTCCCGGGCCCGTAATCCCAATGCCGCATGCGCCGTTCGGTTCGCTCACCCAACCGCAACCCCCGCAACTTGAGTACCTGCTTGGGAGTGAGATTGAGAACGACGACGTCGGCCACCTCCTCCCCTGTCCTGCGGACACGACCGCGCTCATCTGCACGGGTTCCCTCAATCCGGTAGCCGCGGCGCTTGAGGTTCTTGCGAATGCCGAATCGCAGACCCGGCAGGGGTGAGTCTTTGATGCCTTCGACCCGGAAACCGGTGACCACCTGACCGCCGAGGCGGTCGAGTTCAGCCAGCAGAGCGTCGGTGATGCGCTGGGTTCCGCCACGGACCACCGGCCACCCGACTGTGTGGGCCGCGGTGGCGAGAATGACGCCGAAGGCTGATGTCAGTGGCTGGTTGAGAGGTCCGGTGGAATGGGCCGCGAGACCTGTGAACAGTGCTCGAGCTTCTTGAGTTTTGAATGCCCTGGTCAGCTGACTGGCCGGTGCGATGCCTGTGCCACCGATCTGCATGAACGCGGCCGCCCGGAGGGCCAGGTTCGCCACCCGGGTGGGGGTGGGCAACCGGCTGAACGGTCGGCTGGGCGGGGTGAAGACGGCTTGGCGCACCTCCTCCCAATTGTTGGTGAGGGGACCGAAGATCAGCTTCCAGAGGGAGGCGTCCTCCCCGAGCCCTTCGGCAGTCTTCTCAAGGGAATTGTGGAGGAGAACTGGCTCGCCTGTGCCGTCGCCATGTTCTCCCCATGCGTGAGCGGCAGGAACCCCCGGATGCTCCCAGGAGAACGCGTCTTCCGGCAGCAGGGCATCATACGCCGGGGATGCGGCACTGAGTGGGTGGACACTGGCGCCGAGGTCGCTGATCAGCCCCGTTCCGAAGAGCTCGGCAGACTGTCCTGCTCCCCCTGGGGTGTCACTGGACTCGTAGACAGTGACCTTCCATCCCGCTCTGGCGAGTTGGCATGCGGCTACCAGTCCGTTCAGTCCTGACCCAACAATCGCCGCATGATGCTCCATGGATCCATGCTATGCGCTGAACGGAAGCAGTAGAACCCCTGTACTGGACCTTGCCGAGTCCGACGACGGACCCCACTTTGGGTCTCTCCCATAAGACCTGCAGTCTCTACCCAGGATGACTTCTGGAATCACCGACTCTCCTGCCACCCCTTCTTCCAATCAACGAACGATCATTGGCTGGGAAACTCTCTCCTGATTCGGCCGGTCCACTTCTTTGATCTGGGCATCGAGGAGGGTGGTTAGTGGACACCTCTGACAGCCATTGATCCACTCCCTTTGCGCCACCATGGCCAGTAAAATTTCGCAGTTTTCTTCTCTGAACTATTGTAATCGAACGTGTTTTCTACTACACTTGGGACATGGGCAAGAAACTATCGACTCCTGAGGTGCACTCGGAGCTCGAGGCTGCCCGTAAGCATTACCAGCGTTCACGGCAGGAGCAGGCGGAGGCTGTTTCTCGCCTGCTGGCTTATAAGAAGCACCGTGTGGCAGAGATCAAAGAGAGCCATACGTTCCGGAAGAATGCGCAGATCAAAGAGATCTACCAGGAATGCGCCGAAGCGCTAGGTGTCCCGGTTCCTGAAGCTCGTCGACTGATGGGCAGTGTGGAGAAGCTTTCTGAGAAACTTCCTGAGACCTATGGCCTGTATCAGCTGGGTAAAACGGACCTGGCCTCACTTCAGAAGATCAACCGCTCTATTGAAGGGATTCAGCACCGGCCGGAGCTGATGGAGAAACTCGACGGGGAACTCACCACTAAAGCGCGTGAGCTGAATTCCGAGGAGCTGGATAACTGGCTGAAACAGCGTGTCCCGCAGCTGGATGTTAAGGCCCACCAGGATCGCTACGAGCGCGGCAAAGAGAAGCACTATATTGCCTTCAAGCATCTCGATGATGGCACTACTCGGGTCCACGGTCTGATCTCCACGCTTGCCGCGGATCGGATCCAGCAGATGCTGCTGGCCAAGGCGCGCAACACACCCCGCAAAACAGTCAGCCAGGGTGGTGAAGCTGGCACCCCTGTGGAGCGGACTCAGCCGCAGCGGATGGCAGATATCTTCACCAACGCCCTCACTAATGGACTGCAGGATGGTTCCGCATCAACCTCCGCAAATACCACCACCACTCTCAGAGGCGCGGATTCGCAGGACAGCCAGCTACCTCTGCCCAGGGCTGTGGGCGATACCGCTGACGCAACTGCTAGCGCTGAAACCCCACTCGCTACAGACCCCACCACCGGACCCACAGGAACTGGTGCTGCCAAGATCGGCATCCTCATCCCCGTTCAGACGATCATCGGGGAATCTGATGATCCCGCCATCAGCTGGGACCGTACCTGGATGCTGCCCGCCTCGGAGGCCCGTGCCATTGCTGCGGATACCACTGTGAAGCATGACTGGTATGCCGTCGGGGTGAACAAGGAGACCAGTTCAGGGGCTGCTGCTGAGACGTCCACTGGTGTTGGTGAAGTCGTCACCGTGACCAAGGCTCGAACCTCGCCGGCCTCCACCCGCGCTGACGATTTTGATCAGTGGGTCAGCAAAACTGACCCCGAGGCCCAGAACCTGCTCACTAAGACTTACGAATCACGCACAGCCCGCGACCACCAGCGCAATGCGATCCTGATTCGTGATGGCCAGTGCCAGACCACCGGGTGCACCGAACCCGGGTGGGCGGCAGAGATTGACCACAAGCAGTCATTCGAAACCGGTGGGGTAACCACTGGGGAGAACCTCCAGACGTTGTGCAAAGCGTGTCGTGCGCCACGAGGCGCTGTTGGATCGAGTGGGGGTGAGAGACCTCTGCCGCTGTGTTGTCG
>NZ_JABAHY010000014.1 GCF_012641515.1 Nesterenkonia sedimenti
GCTCCACCGGTCTCATATGACTGTTTGTGGTCGATTTCTGCGGCCCAGCCGGATTCGGTGCACCCTGGGGTCTGGCACTGCCCATCCCGGATCAGCACCGCGTTGCGCTGGTGGGCTCGGGCGGTACGTGATTCATAGGTCTTGGTCAGCAGGTTATTGGCCTCGGGGTCGGTCTTGCTGAGCCAAGCATCTCTGTCCGCGGTGTTAGTGGAGGCCGGGGCGGTACGTGATTCATAGGTCTTGGTCAGCAGGTTATTGGCCTCGGGGTCGGTCTTGCTGAGCCAAGCATCTATGTCCGCGGTGTTAGTGGAGGCCGGGGCGGTACGTGATTTGGTGACGGTGAGCACTTCACCAACTCCAATGGTGGGTTCCCCCTCAGCCGCAGAGTCACCGNCCCACTGATCAATGTCCTTAGTGCTGGTGGAGGCCGGTGCTGTACGGGACTTAGTGACGGTGAGGACTTCACCGACACCAGTGGAACCTGAATCTTCGGTTGCAACGTCCTGGGTGACGCCGACGGCGTACCAGTCATGCTTCGCACTGGTATCCGCAGCAATAGCGCGAGCCTCGCTGGCCGGCAGGATCCATGTCCGGTCCCAGCTGATCGCCGGATCATCAGATTCACCGGTCAGTGTTTTGACGGGGATGAGGATCCCGATCTTCGCGGCACCGACTCCGGTGGGTCCCAGCACGAGGCTGGTGGCATCAGGAGTACCTGCGCCCTCTGTGGTCTCAGTCAGCAGAGGCAGCTTCCCGTTCTCGGTGGAGGCGACTTCCGCAGCGGAGGACACGTGTGTTCCCTGTAGTCCGTTAGTCAGGGCTGAAGTGAAGATGTCTGCCATTCGCTGGGTCTGAGTCCGCTCATCTACCGGCTCCCCAGAGTCAGTGGTTGTTGCTTTGCGGGGCATGTTCCGTGCCATGGAGTGCAGCATCTGCTCGATGCTCGCAGCCGCGGTAGTAGCAATCAGCCCATGGAACCGAGTAGTGCCATCATCGAGGTGCTTGAAGGCCACATAATGCTTCTGCTTGCCGCGCTCATAGCGATCCTCGTGGGCCTTGACATCCAGCTGCGGGACCCGCTGTTTCAGCCAGTTATCCAGCTCCGCGGAGTTCATCTCCCGAGCCTTAACCTGGAGCTCACGATCGAGTGTCTCCATCAGCTCCGGGCGGTGCGCGATTCCCTCAATGCAGCGGTTGACCTTCTGAACAGAGGTCAGATCGGTTTCACCCTGCTGATACAGGGCGTAGGTTTCAGGCAGCTTCTCGGCGAGTGTTTCCACACTATCTAGGAGCCGCCGAGCCGTAGGGACTGGGACACCGAGTGCTTCGGCGCATTCTTGGTAGATCTCTTTGATTCGAGCGTTCTTCCGGAAGGAGTGGCTCTCATTGATCTCTTCTATGCGGTGTTCCTTATAGGCCAGCAGGCGGGATACTGCCTCAGCTTCCTCCCGGCGAGAACGCCGGTAGTGCTTGCGGGCAGCTTCGAGTACTGAGTGTGCCTCAGTAGTCGATAGTTTCTTGCCCATGTTCTAAGTGTAGTAGATCACATGTTCTAGTTCAATAGTTCAGGGAAGAAAACTACGAAAGTTTACTGGACATGGTGGCATGAAAGGAGTCGGTCAATGGCTGTCAGTGATGTCCTCTAACCACCCTCGTCAATGCTCTGACTTGAAGACGTGGATGTAGTCAGAGAGGAAAGTGCTGTGGGTGAATGTTGGTTGGTGGGGCGCGGGACCGTGACGAGTCCAAGCTAGGCAGGAAGTAGCCAAGCCCGTTCCGGAATCAGGTCCAAGCGCACCTGACTGCCCTCAGGAATAATCTGGTCCTCAGCGGGATCCATCACCGTAGCCAACAGCCGGCTCTCCCCGCTAGTGAGTTCGTACTCCACACGATCGCCCATAAACACCGCAGCAGTCACTACAGCTGTCGCGGGACCAGACTCCCCCGATTCAGGAGTCAGTTTCAGGGACTCGGGGCGCACCAGGAGGGTGAGGTCCTCAGTCTCCCGAGCCCTCGGATGCGCAGGCACGGTGTAAACCCGGCCCCACAGCTCCACCTCAGCACTGGTCTCATCGGCGCTGCGGCGCTGGATGTCAAAGAAGTTCGCCCTGCCCACGAATCCTGCGACAAAACGGGAAGCAGGACGCCGGTAGATCTCACGGGGCGGACCCACCTGTTCAATGCGTCCTGAGTTCATCACCACCACGCGGTCGCTCATGGCCATAGCCTCGGCCTGATCATGGGTGACATAGAGCGCCGTCGTTCCTAACTGACGCTGCAGTCGACGGATCTCCAAGCGCATATGTTCACGCAACGCGGCGTCGAGGTTACTCAAGGGCTCATCGAAAAGCATGACCTCTGGGCGGGTGACCATCGCACGGGCTAGTGCCACACGCTGCTGCTGACCACCAGAAAGCTGCGCCGGCGCCCGATCCGCATAAGGACTCAGGCTCATCGACTCCAAGGCCTCATCCACCCGTTCATTCACCTGACGAGTCCTGATCCCGGCGGCCTTCAACCCATAGCCCACATTCTCCCGGACGGTCATATGGGGGAAGAGCGCATAGGACTGAAAAACCATGGACACCGGCCGCCTGCTGGGGGACTGGCGCAGCAAGTTCTTCCCGTCCAGGGTCAGTGAACCCGATGTCGGCGTCTCGAACCCCGCCACAGTGCGCAGGATCGTTGTCTTCCCGCAGCCCGAGGGACCCAGCAGCGTGACGAACTCCCCGGGTTCGATCTGCAGGCTCACGCCGTCGACGGCGCGTACATCACTGCCGGGCTCATAGATCTTCACGAGGTCAGTCAGCTCCAGCCGGCCGGAGGCGCTGCGGGTCTGGTGCATTGCCGGCGTCGCAGTTTCGGTGCTCACAGGTGCACACTCCTCATCGGGGTCATTGCGTTCGCTCCTCGGAAGGTCTCCGGATTGCCCGGGTCCCGAGTCGCTCTCTTATCAGCGGACACTGCGCATCCGCTTGGTCAGCAGGTGGATGGCCAACATGGCAATCAGCACAATCACCATCAACACCACACAGTAGGCAAAGGCATTGCCGAACTGACCGCGTTCGACCATGTTGTGGATCTGCTGGGTCAGCAGACGGGCATTCGGGGTGGTTAGGAAGATCACCGCCGAGATCGAGGTCATCGCCGAAGCGAAGGCGTACATCAGTGCGGCCATAAACGCCGGGCGGATCAGCGGCAGAGTGATCCGGCGGAAAGTCCCGGCGCTGGAGACCCCCAGGGATTGGCTGGCCTCCTCGAGGCTGGGATCGATCTGCTTCAGTGCAGCAATACCGACCCGCTGGCCTGAAGGTGTGGAGCTGGAGCAGAAGGCCATCACAATGGCGATCGCCCCGCCGAAGGCCGCCGAACCGCCCACCAGGGTCGGCAGCAGCGGCACCCCGAAGACAGTGGTGGGAGTGGAGTAGCTCAACAGATATCCGATGCCGATTACGGTCCCCGGGATTGCGATACCCAGCATCCCCAGGAAGTCCAGCAGCCCGGCCCCGCGGCGCAGTTTGGTCACCACCAGCCAGGCCACCAGCATGCCCAGCACCCCGGCGATCGGGGTGGCCACCAGCGCCATCCGGATGGTGTGCACCATCGCCTCGGAGCCGATATTGCCGGTGAGCACATATTCGAAGTTGTCCAGGGTGAAGGAGTTGTTGACCCCCAGAATCCGGACGAAGGCACCAACAATGATCGTCCCGTAGAGCAACACCACGGTCGCGGCGAAGAGGTATACCCCCGCCAGCACCGGCAGCACGATGGCGGGCGCCGTCGTCGTCGGGGGTTTGCCTGAAGGCTTACCGGTGACCGAAATATGGGAGCCACGCTGAGCCCAGTACCGCTGGATGATGAAAACAGCGACGGCGGGGATCATCAGTACCAGCGCATAGGCGGCACCACCGGGCAGGTTGTACTGACCGATGATCGCGTTATAGGCGCTGGAGGCCAGCACGGAGTAGTCCCCGCCGAGCACCAGGGGGTTGGAGAGGTCACTGATCGCCTCGACGAACAGCAGCAGGAAGGCGCCACCGAAACCGGGGACCAGCATCGGCAGGGTCACCGTCCGGAAGACCCGCCAGCGGGAGGCGCCCAGCGAGGATGCCGCCTCCTCATGGGCGGGATCCAGCGCCCGGATCATGCCTAAGAGGTTCAGATAGGCCAGCGGCAGATAGCTCAGTGCCAGCACAAAGGTCAGCCCCGGCAGACCGTAGATGAAATCAGACCGCAGACCGAAGAACCCTTCGGTGATCATCCCGGAACGGCCGAACAGTGTGATGGTCGAGGCTGCCACAGCGAATGGCGGGGAAATGATCGGCACCAGGGTCAGCAGATGCACAATCCGTTTCCCAGGGAACCGCATCCGGGCCTGGGCGTAGGCCAACATGAAGGCCACAGCGGTGCCGATAACACCGGTGACCAGACCCAGCACCACCGTGTTGACGAACATACCGCGCTGCACCGGGGAGGTGAAGAACCGCTCCAGCACCGCCCAGCCGTCCTCGGAGAAGGCCTCGCTGAGCACATTGAGCACCGGCAGCCCGATGAGCAGGGTCAGGGCGGCGATGACCAGCAGAAGCATGGCCAGGGTGATCCCGTCCATCCTCCGGCCGGAACCACCCCGACGCCGACGCTTGCTCCGGCCCGGCGGCAGCGTTGCAGCACTGCCGCCGGTTTCGGGGGCCGCCGGGGTCCCTGGGGTGACTGCAGTGACGGACCCAACTGTCATATGTGGATTACTCAGCGTCCTCGTCGGGCTCTTCGGCGATTTCGTCGTCGAACCGCTGGGTCAGCTCGATGCGGTTCTCACCGGCCTGCTCGAAGTCGTAGTCCACGAGGTTGATCTCATCGAGGTCCACCATCCGGTCATCGGAGATGGAGTCGGGGTGGGTCAGGGACTGGTAGTTGCCCTCCTCAGGACCGATGTCCTGGGCAGCGGGGGAGAGGGCCCAGTCGATATAAGCCTGAGCGTTCTCCTCGTTCTGGGTGCCCTCGATCATGGCGACCGCACCGATCTCATAGCCGGTCTCCTCGGGGAAGGAGATGGTGAGGTTGTCGAAGCCCTCCTCGATCTGAGACTGGCAGCCGTGGGCAAACATCAGGGCGCTGGTGACCTCGCCGCGGCCGGCCATCTGGGCCGGGGCGGAACCGGAGCGGGTGTACTGCAGGACGTTCTGGTCTAGCTGGCGCATGTAGTCGATGGCGGCATCCTCACCGCCGAGGCGCTCAACCTGGGTCCACAGCAGAGTGTAGGAAGTCCCCGATGTCGCCGGGTGGGCCATGGAGAGCTCACCGGCATATGCGGGGTCCAGGACATCGTCCCAGGACTCGGGGGCCTCCACGCCGAGCTCATCGAGCCGATCCTGGTTGGAGCAGAAAGCGATGGCGCCCAGGTAGACCCCGGTCCAGTAGCCCTCGGGGTCCTTCAGATCGTCTTCGATCTCATCAGCCATCGGTGACTCATAGGGGGCCAGCAGCCCCTCATCCATGGCGGCGATGAAGGTATCGGCCGGACCACCATGCCAAACATCGAACTCAGGGACCTCACCGCCTGCCTGCAGGCGGGCCAGGGCCTCACCGGCGGAGAGCCGAACGAAGTTGGTCTGCACTCCGGTTTCAGCCTCGAAGGCATCGGCCCAGGCGGCGCAGAGCTCCTCATTGGGGGAGCAGACGAAGGTCAGCTCACCTTCGAGGTCATCGGGAAGGTCAGCCCCGGCGGAGTCGCCGTCGCCGTTTCCGCAGGCGGACAGGATGAGGGCGGCCAGAGCAGTTCCGGCCAGAGTCAGCTGGCGTGAGCGCATGCAGGTGTTCTCCCTTGAATCATCAGGCGCGGGTGATTACGCGTTCTGACGTTAGGGATGCCCCGCAAACCTCCGGCGACTAGAAGGTGAACACCAGCCGAAGTCCAGGAAAAGTTGGGCTCAACCGGCTCAGTCCCGGTAACCGGCCATTTCCTTCAGCCGCGCGATCCGGTCTTCCATCGGCGGGTGAGTGGAGAACATCTGCTTTGCCCGAGGACCGAAAGGGTTGGCGATCATCATATGGGCGTGGGCGTCATGCTTGGGGTCCTCCTGCAGCGGAATCCGGGAGATGCCGTTCTGGAGTTTGTCCAGTGCCGAGGCCAGTGCCAGGGGATCCCCGGAGAGCTCAGCGCCGTCGGAGTCGGCGTCGTACTCACGGGTCCGGCTGATGGAGGAACGGATGAGGCTGGCGGCAATCGGCATCAGGATCACCGCGAGGATCGAACCGATGAGCATCAGCGGGTTCTGCTGCTGACCCCGGCCGCGGCCACCGCCGAAAAGGATGAAGAACTGGGTGATGGTGGTTAGGAAGCCGGCCACGGCCGCCGCCACCGAGGAGATCAGGATGTCCCGGTTGTAGATATGCATCAGCTCGTGGCCGGTGACCGCCCGCAGCTCACGCGGGGTGAGCAGGTTCAGGATGCCCTCGGTGTAGCAGACCACGCCCTTGTTCGGGTTGCGTCCGGTGGCGAAGGCATTCGGGGTGGGGTTCGGGGCGATGAAGATCCTCGGCACCGGCTGCTGGGCCCGGTGGGCCAGCTCCTCGACCATCTCGTAGAGGGCCGGCGCCTGCTCCCGGCTGACGGGGTAGGCACGCATGGCGCGGGTGGCGATTTTGTCGGAGTTCCAATAGGAGTACGCCACCGAGAACACACCGATTCCGGCGAAGACGAAGAGGAATGCCGGACTGTTGGTGGAGTAGGCCACGATGGCGCCCACCAACATCACCATGGCGAACAGGAAGGCAAGCAGTCCCATAGTTCGCAGCCGTCCGTGGTGATGGTGCATCAGTTCACGCTCCTGTTGCCGGGTTGCGGGGCTTTTGCCTAGGTTGAATCTCCCAGTTATCTAGGGATAACGCCATTCTATGACCCCGCTCTTCCCGGGATGACATTGCTCACATTCTGTGCAGGTTGAGCGTTATTTGGTCTGAGTTCACCTGAAGTTCACTTTCGGCTGTCACTGTGCAATGGAACGAAGAACTGGACCGCTCCAGTACACCTGGTCGGTCGCCTGATATTCAGGAAACGGAGACTCATGGCTGTTCTGCCCGCGCCGGAGAAGGTGCAGACCTCCCACGCAACCACCGATCCCGGTGTTGGCCACACCCAGTCCCCCGCTCCAGTTCCAGCACGCCTGGGCCGGAAGCTCTCCCCGCGTGCCCATGCCATCCTCAATTGGCTGACCGTCGCGGTATGTGTCTACGTCCTGATCACAGCCGTGAGCGTGATCGGCTCCGGCTTCTCCCTGGCAGCTGGCGACCGTGCCGCCGAGCTCTTCGAATTCGCAGCCAACCCGCTGGTCGGGCTGATGGTTGGCATTGTCGCTACTGCGCTGACGCAGTCCTCCTCGACCACCACTTCGGTGACCATCGGTCTGGTGGCCGGCGGGCTGCCCCTCGGCGTGGCCGTGCCGATCATCCTGGGCGCGAACATCGGCACCACCCTGACCAACACCCTGGTCAGTATGGGAATGGTGCGGGATAAGGAACAGTTCCGCCGCGGATTCGCCGCCGCGACTGTGCATGACTTCTTCAACCTGCTGGCCGTGGTGATCTTCCTGCCCCTGGAAATCGCCTTCAGCCTCCTGGAGCGCCTGGCCTCCGCGGCCGCAGGTATGCTCTCCGGTGCCGAGGCCGGCCTGCTCAACAGCGTCTTCGACGGTATCGAAACTGTAGTCAAGGGTGCGACCACCCCGCTGGCTGACTTCATCGCCTACAGCCTCAGCTGGCTGCCGGGTCTGTGGGCCGGTGTGGCGATGATCGTTGTCGCCATTGCACTGATCCTGGCAGTCATCAACCTCATCGGCCGCAAACTCAAGGCCCTGCTGGTCGGCCGGGCGCAGCGGGTGCTGAACTCCGCTGTAGGTCGCGGTCCCATCACCTCCATCGGCTCAGGTGCCATGGTGACTGTGATGGTCCAGTCCTCCTCGACGACGACGGCTCTGATGGTTCCGCTGGCAGGCTCTGGAACGCTGACCCTGCGGCAGATCTATCCCTTCACCCTGGGCGCGAATATCGGCACCACCATTACTGGTCTGGTCGCAGCCTTCGCCTTCGATGGTCCCATGGGCACTATCGCGCTGACCGCCGCCCTGGTTCACCTCTTCTTCAACGTCTTCGGCACTGCCGTCATCTATGGGATCCCGGGCATCCGGAAGCTTCCCCTGAAGGGTGCCCAATGGCTCTCCAACCTCGCCGCCGAGCGCAAGGTCGCAGCATTCGCCTGGGTATTGGCCGTGTTCATCGGTCTGCCGCTGGCACTGATCTTCTTGCTTTAGAGTTCCGGTGGCTCTGAACTCCCACGATAGATTCGCTCAGAGTTCATCTCCTATTCACTGTATAGACCTGGAACGTATCACCTGAATCCCTAGTCTCCCTGAGCGTAAGCCGCTGGTCTCCAGCTGGCGGAACCCACACCTCGAGGAGCAGGGGATGTCCCAGACCACTGTCGACGTTGTTGCAGAGGCAGAGCCCGAGGCCACCACACTGCCCCGGAGCCCCTTCGAAAGGTTCGGCCTTCAAGGAACTGCCCTGAGCGTTGCGAACTGGCTATCCGTTGCAGCGGCAATCTACGTGTTGATCACCGCGGTGAACGTGATCGGCTCCGGATTCAAACTCGCCACCGGGGATCAGGCCGAGACTCTCTTCGAGTTCGCCTCCAACCCCTTGGTGGGGCTGATGATCGGTGTGGCCGCTACGGCGCTGACTCAGTCCTCATCCACAACCACCTCGGTGACTGTGGGCATGGTGGCCGGCGGACTGCCGTTGATGGTGGCTGTGCCGATCATCATGGGTGCCAATATCGGTACCACTCTGACCAATACCCTGGTCTCGCTGGGCATGGTTCGGGATAAAGAGCAGTTCCGCCGCGGTTTCGCCGCCGCGACCGTGCACGACTTCTTCAACCTCATCGCCGTGGTGATCTTCCTGCCCCTGGAGATGATCTTCGGTCTGCTGCAGCGAATCTCCACCTCCATCGCGGATTCCACAGCAGGCGCCGAAGCAGGTCTGATCAACACGATTTTCGACGGCATCGGAACTGTTGTCAGCACTGTCACAAGCCCCCTGGCAGACGGTATCGAATACTCCCTGAGCTTCCTGCCCGGGGCCTGGCACGGGATTATCATGATCGTCGTCGCCATCGTGCTGATCCTGGCTGTGATCAACTTCATCGGCAAGCAGCTGAAGATCCTGATGGTCGGCAGAGCCAAGGCGGTCCTGCACACCGCCATCGGCCGCGGCCCGGTCACCAGCATCGGCTCCGGTGCCGTGATCACCGTCATGGTCCAGTCCTCCTCCACCACCACAGCCCTGGCGGTACCCCTGGCCGGATCCGGGGCATTCACCATGAAGCAGATCTACCCCTTCACCCTCGGCACCAATTATCGGCACCACTATCACCGCCCTGGTGGCGGCCTTCGCCTTCGACGGGGTTGAGGCCACCGCCGCACTGACTGCGGCCCTGGTGCACCTGATGTTCAACCTCTTCGCGGTCATTGTGATCTTCGGTCTGCCGGTGATCCGGGACCTGCCGCCGAGGGGAGCGACCTGGCTGGCCAATCTCGCAGCCGAACGCAAGATCTATGCCGGTATATGGGCACTAGGTGTCTTCGTTGTGCTGCCGCTGATCCTGATCTTTGCCACCACCGCATTCTGACCGCTGCCGCACCATATGAGCTAAGGACCACTGATGAGCGAAAACCAAGAGTACGACGTCGAATCCCGCCTGGAACGTGTGCTGCGTGAGGCTGAGGCATCCATCCTGGAGCTGCGTGCTGAGCTCACTCGCATCCAGTCAGAGCGCCGTCAGCATGAAGAGATCGAAAAGTTGGAGGAGCATCTCGCTAACGCCACTGTCCGTTGGTCCGAGGCCAAGGAGTTCCTGCAAATCATGATCACCGAACTGCGCGGGGCCGATGAGCGGTCCAGGGAGTCGGCAGAAGCAACCGGGGAGGAGAAGTGAGAATGCGACATCAGGCTGCAGCCGGCGTCCTCGGCGTTCTTGCCCTGACCGCCTGTGGCGGCGATGCGGAGGCCAGCGGGGACCCCATTGTGGCCCGTGGCTCGGCCACTGTCGCGCCGATCACTGAGCTGATCGCCGCCGATGGCGGTTTCGATGTGGAGGTCAACGCCGATGGCACCACCACCGGTTTTGAAGCCTTCTGCTCCGGGGATGTGGATATCAACAATGCCTCCGAGGCGATCCCCGGACCCGAAGCTCAGACTGATTTCCTCAGCCAGTGTGAGCAGAACGGTGTGGAGTTCATCGAGCTGCCCATCGGCCTGGATTCCCTGACCGTGGTGCGCAATCAGGCCAACGACTTCGCCGGTGACCTCACCATGGAGGAGCTGCAGGCGATCTGGGAACCCGGCTCCGAGGTCACCACCTGGTCTGATCTGCGCTCGGAGTGGCCGGACGAGGAGATCGTGCTGGCCGGACGTCCTTCCGGGTCGGGAACCTTCGATGTCTTCACCCACTATGTAGTCGGCGAGACCGGCGGGATCCGCGATGACTAGCAGAAGACTGACGACCTCGATCAGCTGGCCACCTGGATCTACGAGGATGAGAACGCACTGGGCTTCATGGGTATCGGCAACTACTACACAGCCGCCGATGACGAGGTGCGCGATCAGCTCTCCTCGGTCAGCATCGACGGTGTGGCCCCCACCCTGGAGAACGCCCAGAACGGCAGCTACACTCCGCTGGCCCGCCCCCTGTTCATCTACGTCAACCTCGAATCCCTGGAGGAGAACGAGGACCTGGAGGAGTTCGTCTCCTACTACGTGGAGAACGCCTACGAGATCATGCCGCGCACCTTCTTCTACCGTCTGACCGAGGACGACTACGAGAGCGTGCGGCACCGGCTGGAGACCCGGACCACCGGCTCCCTCTACGAGGGTGATCCCTTCCGCGAGGAACCGGTGGGCGAACTGCTGGACTGACTCCGAAGTCCGGGGCTGGCCCCCCGTCTGGAAAAATCAAGTCCTGCGATGAGGCCCCGATCTGGTTGACAAACCATGACCGGGACCTCATTGAGGCAGAACCAACTATGAACTAAGCGGGGGTAGCGAGGGTGGGCTCACCCTGCTGTATTTCCTCGCTTTTGCTCTTCTTGCGCAGTTTCCGACGCTCGGCTTTGCCCAGTCGGCGGTTGAGGCCCAGCACAGCGATCAGCAGGACCCCAAAGGTGAATTCAGCCGCGAAGCTGGCACCGTCCCAGCGGCCCAGTGCCATGTTGATCCCGGTCTGGACCTGCTGCATCCCAACTACGGCCAGTAACACGAGCAGTACCCGACCCTTGCCGCCATAGGGATCCACGCCGCTGAGCACGGCGATCAGGATCGCTAGGATCAGCCAGGATGACCCGAAGGACACATTGGCCGCGTTGGAGCCTGCGAACATCACTAGTCCGGCGATCGAGGCGATGAACCCGCTGAGCATATAGGTGCGGACCTGGACCTTCTCCACCTCTAAACGGGCGAACCGACTGACCTTATCCGAGGCGCCCACGGCGTACATCTTGAAGCCGAAACGAGTCTTGGTGGTGATAATGGCCAGCGCCAGCACCACAATGACGAACAGCAGGAACGAGACAGGGACCATGGCAATGGTGCCCGAACCTAAGAACCCCAAAGACCCGGTGCCGAACTGGGTGGCCCCGCCAGTGACACCGGTAGCGATACCGGTGAACAGGGCCATCGTGCCCAGAGTAATCGGGATCGGATGAACCCGCAGCTGAGAGACGAGGGTTCCGTTGATCACCCCGGCGATCACCCCCACGGCCAGACAGGCGGCAACGCCCACCAGGGAGGCTCCGGGGGCACCTAACGAGGGCTCCAGGGCAGTGCTTGTCATCGCTGCGGCAATCGCCCCGGCGTTGGCCACCGCCACGATTGAGAGGTCAATCCCGCCGATCAGGAAGGTCAGCGAGACGCATAGGGCTAACAGACCCAGAGGCGCCATCTGACTGGCCATGGAGAGGACATTCCTCAAGGTGGGGTAGGTGCTCGGGGCCAAGATGCTGAGGATAACGAAAAGTAGCACCACCAGCGCTATGAGCGCGATGACATACTGCCTGCTTCCCAGACGTGCTTCCATTAGTTGCTCACCACCATTCCGCGGGCTTTTTCAATACGACGCTGTCTCAGGGCCGGAATACCCAGACCCAGTAGCAGGAAGATACCGACGAAGGCATGCCGCCAGGCCGAGGGGATTCCCACCAGCACCAGACTTGCCGCAACCATCGTGATCAGGATGACCCCGAGCATGGTGCCCAGCACAGAGCCACGACCGCCGGTGACAGCAGCCCCGCCGAGCACTACAGCTGCCAAGGCATCCATCTCCACGCCGACAATCGTGAAGGGATCTGCCGCCCGGTTTAGTGCACCGCTCATAATCCCCGCGAGCCCGGCAAGCGCACCGGCCAGGACGAAAGCGCTGATCTTCACCGGAGTGACGGCTACCCCCAGCCTCCTGGCGGCAACTTCGTCATCGCCCACTGCATACATGCTTTTGCCCCAGGTGGTGGAGCGCAGTGCCCAGGCCAGCAGCACGGCGATGACAATCAGCACTGCTACCGAGACATGGAAGGGTGCCGGACGCCCGCCGGTCTCCAAGGTGAACAGCTGAGCCGTGGAGAACTCGCTCATCTTTGCCGGAAGCTCCCGAAGTCGATCCGAACCCACAAAGGCCAGCAGTCCGCCCCGGAACAGGGTGAGCGTGCCCAGCGTGACGATTAGTGAGGGTAACTTCAGGATCGTGACGAGAGTGGCGTTGACGAGGCCGAAAACTGCTCCGATGACCACCGCAAGCACGGCAGCAAGTAGGAAAGGCCCGTGGTAGTTCAGCTCCAGCAGCGCCACTGAGGTGATGTACATCGAAGCCACGGCGGTGGCTGAGACCGAGACATCGATACCGCCAGTGATCATCACCAGCAGCAGGCCTAGGGACAGCAGCCCCAGGACCACTGCACTCCGCCCGATGCCGAACATATGGGCAAATGAGAAGAACTGCGGCGCCAGCATGCCGAAGACAATAGCCAGTACCAGGATGACTGCCGCGAGGAGAAGCTCACGACTTCCCAGAAGTCGCTTGATCATGACCGTCCCCCTTCGCTGATGATATCGATGAGTGTCTCTTCGGAGAGGCTGTCCGCGCTACGCCGGTCTATGATCCTGCCCTCGTGGATGAAGACCAAGTCATCACAGATGCTCAGCAACTCTGCCGGCTCATCGGAGATCACTAGGAAGGCGGTTCCCTCATCGGCGGCGTTGCGGACCACGTCATGGATATCCGCGCGGGAACCGATGTCTACACCCACGGTGGGGTTGTTCAGGATAACCACATCCGGCTCCGGGGCTAGGGCACGGGCTAGCAGCACACGCTGCTGATTGCCTCCGGAAAGCGATGAGACCGGGTGGCTGACATCAGGGGTCTTGACGCGCAGCTTGCTGCGCCAGTCATCCGCCAGCTCACCGATCTTCGATGGAGAGACAGTGCCGCGAGGGGTCACCACACCGTCGAGATGGTTCGTGACAATATTGTCCGCGATGGACCAGTCCAGGAAGAGGCCTTCAGTGAGCCGGTCATCAGGCACATACTGCAAGCGGTTGTCAGCCCGCCGGTTCTCTACTGATTCACCGTGGATCCTCACGGTGCCGCGCTCGGCCCGGACCAGTCCGGCGACTGAGAGACCGATTTCAATCCGTCCTGATCCGACAAGTCCGGCCAGGCCAAGGACGCGTCCGCGGTGCATGCTGAAATCAATGTCATGGAAACTCGAGGCCAAGCCCAGCCCCCGCACTTCTACCACCGGCTCAGACTCTTCCTGAGCGGGTGTCTCACGCCGGTTGTTCTCCACCAGCCCTCCGGTCATCAGCTCAGCGATACGTTCTTGGCTGTATTCGCCGGCCCTTCCGGTAGAGATCAGTTGCCCGTCACGGAGCACGGTGACGTCGTCGGCGACTGAGGTTACTTCACGCAACTTATGCGAGATAAAGACAAAAGATAGTCCCTGCTGACGGAGCCGGTCTACGGTCTCCAGCAGTTGGTCAATCTCTCGGCTGGTCAGCGAGGCGGTCGGCTCGTCCATAAGGATGATCTTTCCGTCCGAGGAGACGGTGCGGGCGATGGCGACCAGCTGACGCTCAGCGGTGGAGAGGTCCCCCAGTCGCGTGCCTGGATCGATGTTCAGGTCCAAAGCTGCCAATGCCTCAGAGGCCTTCTTGCGGGCTTTGCGGTTACTGACCGGGATTAGCACGGAACGATTGCCCTGGAAGACGACATTCTCGGCCACGCTCATATTCGGGAACAGTGCGAGGTCCTGATAGATCACCCGGACTCCGTGCTGGATGGCAGTTCGGGGGTCGATGCTGCTGAGCACCCTCCCCTCTACGCTCACGGTGCCCGAGTCCTGGGCTTCGACCCCGGCGATGATCTTGGTCAACGTGGACTTGCCGGAGCCGTTCTCACCCACCAGGCAATGGACGGTGCCGGGGCGTACGGTGAAGTCCACGTTGTCAAGTGCGGTGACCTCGCCGTAGGTCTTGGTAATACCCTGTGCGATCACGGCCGAGGGGCCGCCGGCCTCCAGAACCGACGACCCCGCAGCGTTAGCTGACGAATCAGAAGTCATATTCGTCTGCGTTATCCGCCGTCACCGTAATCCAGGCCTCGTCACCGTAGATCACGCCATCCTCAATGGTAATGGTCTCGTAGCCCTCGACGCCCAGGTCCATGCCGTCTTCGATCTCTTCACCGTCCAGGACCAATTGGGCCACGGCGTTCATCGCGTAGGCGGCATCGGCCGGGTCCCAGAAGGTGATCGCGTCGATGCTGCCGTTCTCAAGCCCGGCGCGGGCGTCGTTAGCTGTGGAGGTGCCGACCACGGCGATGTCATCTTCCAGACCGGCCTCATCCACAGCCTGACCGACACCGACTACGTCGGTGGAGGCTGAGCCCTGAACCCCGGCGATGTTCGGGTAGGCCGAGAGCAGCTCCTGCATGCGCTCATAGGCGACCTGAGAGTCATCGGAGGTTTCGATGAGGTCACCGACCCGCTCCATCTCCGGGTAATTCTCCTGTTGGTGAGCCTCAGCGGCTTCCACCCAGGCCATATGGGTGGCAGAGCTCAGGGAGCCGACCATCAGGGCGTACTCGCCCTCCTCACCCATCCGGGAGGCAAGCTCATCCATCAGGTGGCGGCCGTAGTCCTCGTTGCGGAAGGCCTCGATATCCCAGTCGGCATTCTCGATCTCAGGGGCCTCATGGGTGATGACCACAACATCCTCATCCATGGCCTGGCCAAGGACCTGCTCTACAGCATCGGGCTGGAAGGGCACCACTGCTAGGGCGTCGACATCGGAGGCCAGGAGGTCCTCGATGACCCGCACCTGCGCGTTGGCGTCAGCCTGGCCGGAGCCCTGCATATAGGCGTCCACCCCGGTCTCCTCGGCGAAAGTGTCGGTGCCCTCGCCCAGCCGGTCAAACCAGGAGATTCCGGTCAGTTTCGGGACTGTAACGATCGTGGGGCCTTCACCGTCACCACCGCCGTTGGTGCCGGGTTCAGCTGCTGGGTCGACGCCTTCATCATCTAGGCTGCCGCAGGCAGTGAGCATCAGGGGAAGCGCGGCAGCCGCGGCGATAGCGGTGCGGACTCCCCGGCGGGACAGGATATTCATAGTGCGATTCCTCTCATCGGTGAGATATCCGGCCCGTGGAGTTCGCGGGCCGGGAGTTTAGATCTGGGCATGAGTCCAGGCTCAGAGTTCAGCGACGACTTCCTCGATCAACCGCAACACCGCTACTGAGCCTGGGTCGCGGTGACCTGCACTGCGCTCGCCCACCCAGGCGGCCCGGCCGCGCTGGGAGGTGCGTTTGGCCCCCTCTTCCACGGTGGCCTGGGCAGTACGCATTGTGGAGTTGGCAAGGGTTTCTTGGTCGCCTTCTTCGGTGGTGAGGGTACGGCCGACGGCATCCAGAACATCGACGACTGTTTTATCCCCGACCTGAGCCCCTCCCCGTTCTTGGATGCGTACAGTCAGTGCACGTACTGCACTAGCCAGTTCGGAGGTATCGAAGGTATTTGATTGGCTCAGTGACTGCGCTGCGGCGATCAGCCCCCCGCCCAGTAAGGCAGCGAAGGTAGAGGGGTTTGCGCTGGAGAAGGCTGCACCTGCGGCTTTGAAGATTTCGGCGGGGTGGGCATCGACCGGCAGCTCCTTGACTGCTTGATATACAGAAGCAGCTCCACTGGAGACCGTGATGCCTAGATCGCCGTCGCCTAGGGCAGAGTCAAGCTCCCGGAGCTCGTCAGCATGACGAGGGAGGCGTTCTGTAACCGCCAGCAGAATTTCCCGGAGTCGGCCGGGTTCTTCCATGGTGCGGATCTGTGCCGACTGTGACGTTGTCTTGCTGGTCACACGGGGTTGATTGAGATTAGTCTGCGGGACAGTAGTCTCTGCTGCACCTTGTTGGAAGAAAGGTGACTTCGCGGGAGCATCAATAAGCTCGGCAAGCTCTTCATCCAGGTGCAAGATAGACAGAGAAGCCCCTGCCATCTCCAGGCTGGTGGCGTATTCACCGATGTATTTGCGGTGGATTTCTACGCCACGATCAGTCAAAACCTTATGCACGCGGCGGTAGATGAGGTAGAGCTCTTCCAGAGGTGTGGCACCCAGGCCGTTGACTAGAACGACCACCCTATCTCCGGCGGTGAGTTTTATCTCGGTGAGGATTTCGGCCAGGAACCGGTCTGTGATCTCATCGGCGCTCTCCAGCTCTCCCCGGTGTTGTCCGGGTTCTCCGTGAATACCGATGCCGACTTCCATCTCACCCTCGTCCAAGGTGAAGGTGGGCTCACCGGCTGCAGGCAGAATCGTGGGGGATAGACCTACTCCCATCGTGCGGGTGCGATTTACGGTGCGTTGGGCGATCTCGGTGACTTTCTCAAGGTCATCACCGCGTTCGGCAGACGCGCCGGCGGTTTTGTAGGCGAAGATCAAGCCTGCTACCCCTCGCCGAGTATCGGCCTTTTCCGCAGGGGCCGAGACGATGTCGTCGGTCCCCAGCACAGTGGTTGTCGTAATTCCCTCGCTGGCAGCAAGGTCGCCGGCGAGGTCGAAGTTGTAAACATCCCCCCCATAATTACCGTAGAGATAAAGGACCCCCGACCCGTCGTCGCTGGCCGCGGTAGCTGCGTACATCTGCTCTGCGGAAGGCGAAGAAAAGACATTACCTACGGCTACCCCGGAACATAACCCTCGACCGACGTACCCAAGGAACAATGGCATGTGACCTGAGCCTCCGCCAGTGACAATGCCGACTTTTCCGCCGGTTCCAGCATCAGCCCGTACCAAGGCTCGGTTGTCTGGGGAGACTGCGCGCAATTCGTCGGGGTGGGCGAGCAGAAGCCCTTCGACAACTTCATCGACAAAGGTTGCCGGGGCGTTGATGATCTTCTTCACGGCAGTGATCCACTCCTTTGTGATCGACGCGCCAGCCTCTTGTTAGCGGGCGCCGGGTGCCTCTTTAGCTTGAAAGTGTAATCGATTTCTGTGAACCTTGTCACGTGACAGATCCAGTTTTCGTCGGTGTAGACATCGGTACGTCTAGTAGCAAGGGTGTCTTGGTCTCTCGGAGTGGAGAGATTCTTCGGTCTGCAGTTCGTTCTCATGAAGTCAATCGTCCATCCCCCGGCCACTTTGAGATGGACCCGGACGTGTGGTGGCAAGAGTTTCAGGCGATTGTCGCTGAACTTACGGGGGATCTCAGCAGCCTGAGTCAGAATAAGGCCGTCGAGGTTGCGGCAGTGGGAGTCTCTGGAATGGGCCCGTGTGTCGTATTAACTAACGAGTGGGGTGACCCTGTGCGTCCGGGCATCCTGTACGGGGTGGACTCTCGCGCGCGGGACCAAATTACAGTCTTGGATGCAGAGATGGGTCGCGACGAGATTCGTCAAAGGTGTGGTTCTGCGCTAAGTAGCCAGGCGGCTGGCCCAAAGATCTTGTGGGTCCGAGACAATGAGCCGGAGGCGTATGGAAAGGCTAGGAAGTTTTTCATGCCTGCATCCTTCTTAGTTCATAAGTTGACGGGTGCCTACGTGTTGGACCATCACTCCGCGTCCCAATCCACCCCGCTCTACGACCCCCGGACTCATGAGTGGATTCCAGAGTGGGCTGACCGAGTAGCCCCTGGCATCGAGCTGCCTCGACTGCAGTGGGCAGGTGAACTGGCTGGGCGAACTACAGTCCGCGTTGCGGGGGTTCCGGAAGGCACGCCGGTGGTAACCGGCACTATTGACGCCTGGGCAGAGGGGTATAGTGCTGGAGCGCACAGACCCGGTGATCTTATGCTGATGTATGGGACCACGATGTTCCTTATATCAACGGTGACGGAGCCGCTGATTAGTGATTCGATGTGGGGGACGGTCGGGGTTCTGCCGGGAACTCACTGTCTGGCTGGAGGAATGGCAACCTCGGGGGCAATCACTGGGTGGGTCCGTGATCTGACCGGTGCCGACTACCCCCAACTCATTCACGAAGCCGCTGGCTCGCCGCCTGGAGCCAACGGCTTAATGGTTCTGCCTTACTTTGCGGGGGAACGAACACCCGTGCAAGATCCTGATGCTCGCGGTGTCATTGCGGGGCTGACCCTCAACCACACCCGCGGAGACATGTACCGTGCGGTCTTGGAAGCCACGGCATACGGCGTGCGACATAACTTGGAGGTTATGCGCGCGGCGGGGGCTGACGTAGATCGTGTAGTCGCTGTCGGGGGAGGAACTCAGAGCAGTTTGTGGCCCCAGATCGTCACGGATGTGACGGGACTGCCGCAAATGATTCCATCAGTCACGATCGGCGCCAGCTACGGGGCTGCAGCTTTAGCCGCGGGGATGGTCATCGACATTGATCTTGACTCATGGAATCCGCCGGGTACTGAGTGCGCGCCTGAACTGGAGGCCACTGAGGTATATAACGCGCTTTATTCGGTCTACCGCGATCTTTATCCCGCCACCCAGGAAGTCGTTCACACATTAGTGAACCTAACTACGTCATGAGGCTTCTGGGGCAGGATAGAGATCATGACGGGAGACACTAGTAAGACGGCCTACCTTGTAGCATCCGGAGACTTGCGGGAGTCCGCGAATATTAGCGGATGGTCCGCCCAGGAAGCTCTGGAGACACTGTTACACGAGGTCTTCGCTGAATATGGGTGGTCACTGGTCCGCGCTAATCCTGTAGATCCCACGACGGGCCATGGGTTTATTACAAGCCAACGGATGGGCTTCGACGTGTTCCATGCCATACCCAAGCAGGCTCCAGTTGTTGTGGCTGAGGCAGTCTGGCAGTACTCCCATCATGTGCTCGGCGGGCTTCGCAGCCACCGTGGCCCGGTCCTCACCGTAGCGAACTTCGTAGGTGACTGGCCAGGATTGGTGGGGTTGTTGGGCCTAAATGCTGGTCTAACCAAAATGGGTCGTGACTACTCTACGACCTGGACTGTGGATGGAATAGACGAGTGGTTCCGTAGCTGTATCCAGGACTGGATTTCCACGGGGACTATCCGACACGACACTTCACATGTTCGCCCCCTGCGGCAATTGCCCCAGATCCCGGAGGTTGACCTTGGGAAGAAGCTTGCCAGGGAACTCCTCAGCCACAAGGCCATCATCGGCGTCTTTGACGAAGGATGCATGGGTATGTACAACGCCATCTTTGATGACGATCTGCTTAACCGTATCGGCATCTATAAGGAGAGGCTCTCCCAATCAGCCCTTTGGGCGGAGATGCAGCAGGTCGACGACTCAGAAGCAGACGATGTGCAGAAGTGGCTTGAAGATGCGGGCATGAGGTTTTTTCTTGGGAGCGATGAAAGTACAGAACTGACGAAAAGCCAGCTGCGGTGGCAGCACAAGATGTACATCGCTGCGCTGCGAATTGCGGATGATTTTCAAGTCGATGCGATTGGAATCCAGTATCAACAGGGGCTGAAGGACTTGGCCCCGGCCTCTGATCTGGCAGAGGGCCTGCTGAATAACGTGCAGCGGCCACCTGTTACCTCGCGGGATGGATCGCGAGTTCTGTGGGATGGTCAGGCCCTTCCACATTTTAATGAGGTGGATGAGGGTGCCGCTGTTGATGCCTTGGTGACAAACCGCATTTGGCGGGCATTGGGGCACGATCCTGCGACCACCCTCCACGATATTCGTTGGGGCGAACAGTACAACGGAGATTTTGTTTGGGTTCTTGAAATCTCCGGGAGCGTTCCCCCATCCCACTTTGAGAAGGGGTATGCCGAAGCCGAAGGTTGGCGGCAGGATCCAATCTTTTTCCCAGCAGGCGGGTCCACTATAAATGGCGTGTCTAAACCTGGTGAAATTGTTTGGTCACGGGTGTACGTGGCTAAGGGAAAATTAAATGTTGATATTGGTAGGGCCACAGTCGTAAAGCTTCCCGCAAGTGAGACTCGAAGGCGTAAAGAGGCTACAAATCCTGAGTGGCCGATTATGCACGTCGTGTTGCACGGAATAACCAGGAATCAGTTCATGGCGCAACACAAGGCGAATCATGTCAGCGTTGCCTACCTGCCCAGCATAGATAGTGCGGATCGGGCTTTGTGGGGGAAGGTCGCCATGTTTGGAGAATTGGGTATTGATGTGAATTTATGCGGAGAAATTAAGCTGCCTCAGGAATTTGATGTCTAAGATTAGCGATGTTGCCAGACGGGCGAATGTCTCCGTTGCGACAGTTTCTCGAGTCTTGAATGGGAAGAAGGTGCGTCCGCACTATAAGGCGGCTGTAGAACGTGCTATCGCGGAGCTCGAATATACTCCTAATCGGACAGCGCGTTCATTGCGCAAGAAAAATTCTGAGCTTCTCGCTTTAATAATCCCTGACATCGAGAATCCCTTCTTCACTGCTTTAGCGCGGGGAGTTGAAGACGTTGCCCATGAAGCAAATCTCTCAGTGGTGCTTTGCAATACGGATGAAGAATTAGAGAAGCAAGATAAATATCTGCGCGTCGCAGAAGAGGAAAATGTTGCTGGCGTCATTTTGGCGCCCTGTGGAAATTCTTCCTACCTCGAGAAATTGGTTTCTAATGGTCTTTCGGTAGTCGGGGTCGATCGAGCACTAGACGAGGTCGACATTGATCAGGTGACGTTTGACAACCATGCCCTCGGGAAGGAAGCTGCACTGGCGTTAGTTGAACGCGGATATAAGCGAATCGCTTGCATAACAGGTCCTCAGGGAACTCCTACTGCAGTGGATCGTGCCAAGGGCTGGGTCGAAGCGTTATCTGGTAGTGAGGCAGAGCTTTTCGGTGATCTGTTGAAGCACACCAATTTCCGTGCTGATGGCGGGGAAAGTGCAATGCTGGAATTGCTCCGGCATCCCCAACCACCTGACGCAGTCTTGGCGACTAACAATCTCATAGGAGTTGGGGCACTGAGGGGGAGAATATCAATGAAGGAGCACGGAATCGGTGTCGCTGTCATTGGAGATCTGCCCTTCATGGCAGAGGGCCTCGATGGGGTCGACTTCGTCAGCCTTAATCCGAAGGAGATGGGGCTAAAAGCCGCGTCTCTTCTGTTGTCGAGATTACGGGGCGAGAGTAAGTCGCCAGTTCATGTCATACAGCCGATATGACTTATTGCTCGGGACTGCCCGTGGCGGCTCTTATATTTGCCTGATTGAATGAACCTATGAGTTCATCTGCGCAGACTGTGGCCGAAGTTCTTGACCAGGCACCTGTATGGGATGGTCACAACGATCTCCCCTGGGCGCTGCGGGAACGGTATGACTACTCCGTGACCAGCTCCGGGCTGGCGGAGGGCAATGCTGACCTGCACACCGATATCCCCTCCCTGCGGGCAGGTGGGCTCGGTGCCCAGTTCTGGTCGGTCTACGTACCTTCCAGCCTCACCGAGCCGGAGTCCGTGACCGCCACACTGGAGCAGATCGACTGCGTCTACCGGTTGGTCGAGCAGTTCCCGCAGGACTTTGCGGTGGCTGATTCCGCCGATGGAGTCCGTGCGGCCTGGGATCAGGGCAAGATCGCCTCCCTGCTCGGTGCCGAGGGCGGGCACTCCATCAATGAGTCCTTAGGCACCCTGCGGATGATGCGCCGACTGGGGGTCACGTACATGACCCTGACCCATAACGACAACACCTCTTGGGCGGCCTCGGCCACCGGAGAGCCGGTCAACTACGGACTGACCGCATTCGGCCGCGAAGTGGTCGCAGAGATGAACCGGATCGGCATGCTGGTCGACCTCTCCCATGTGGCACCGACGACCATGCGCGATGCTCTGGAGGTCTCCACCAAACCGGTGATCTTCTCCCATTCCAGCTGCCAGGCCGTCCACGACCACCCCCGGAATGTCCCCGACGACATCCTGGGCCAGCTGGCCACCAACGGGGGCGTGCAGATGGTGACCTTTGTGCCCGGGTTCATCACCGCGGACAAAGAGAACGCAGGGATCGACGACGTCGTCGCCCACCTCGAACACGCCCGCGAAGTCGCCGGTATTGAGCACATCGGCCTCGGCGGTGACTATGACGGGATCCCCGCTGGGCCCAAGGGTCTGGAGCGGGTGGACAGCTACCCCCGGCTGCTGGAGGCGCTGGCGGATAAGGGCTGGTCCAAGGCCGATCTCGCAGCGCTGACCAGCGGTAATATCCTCCGCGCCCTGGGCGACGCTCAAAGCTAGTCCCGGGGCCGGGCACATGTCCCGGCCCCTCTCGGCCGCGTCACCGCGGCCTTCACAGCCTAAAGTCGCTGCCTCGCTCCGCTCGCAGCTCACAGAAAAGCGGTGGGTCGGAGCCTTCGACACCGGGGGATCCCTTGTGGCGAGGCTTTCAGCGAAGCCGAAAACTCGCGAAGGAGGAGGTGTCGAGGCGGAGGGGTACCCACCGCTTTTCGACAAGTTTCCCCGCCGCCGGGACCAACTCAGCGCATGTTGATGAACTGGAGGTCGGCGTCCTCGAAGCCTTTGAGCATGGAGATGACCTCCTGTAGATCATCGCGGGACTTGGAGCTGACCCGCAGCTCATCGCCCTGGATCTGAGCCTTGACTGACTTCGGGCCCTCATCGCGGATCTGCTTGGAGATCTTCTTGGCGGTGGGCTGGTCGATGCCCTCTTTGATCCGGCCCTCGATCCGGTAGGTCTTACCGGACTGCTTCGGCTCCGAGGCCTCATAGGACTTCAGGGAGATACCGCGCTTGATCAGCTTGTACTCCAGGACATCATTGGCCGCCTTGACCCGTTCCTCGGCATTGGCGGTGATCACGATGACCTCGCCCTGCTGTTCCACCGAGGCATCGGTGCCCCGGAAGTCATAGCGCTGGGTGATTTCCTTGGCGGCCTGGTTCAGGGCGTTGGCAACCTCCTGGGGGTCCACCTTGGAGACAATATCGAACGTCGATTCCTTGGCCATGGGATTCCTTATAGGTCGTGAGGGGTTCTATGTCTGTTTATGAAGTCTACTTTCCCGGGCCACGGCCAGCTGTCCTCGTCGTTTATGTACACTCAACACAGCAGCGCGCATGCGAAGCCTCGCGCCTGGCGACGAACTGACCGGGCACCGCTGCGAACACCTGTACACAGCCGTGTGCTCTCAGTGTGTGTTCGCAGATGCGAGGACTCCCTGGGGGCGTGACCCATGAAAGGACAGCAGCTCGGTGTCCGGCGCACAGCGTCCGTCTCCGAGTGGTGCACCATGCGTCTTCTCTTTTCTTCACAGCATATTCAGCGTGACGCTGCTCTGACCGCGGCGGTGTTGCCGCGATGATCGGGGTGACATTCTCCATTGAGAAAACTCGCTTCGACGAGACCTACCAGCCCCTCGAGGGCACTCGCCTTACCACCAATTTCGCTAACCTCGCTCGTGGTGAGAATCGGCAGCAGAACCTCCGCAGGGCCCTGCGGATGATCGATGACCGGTGCAATGAGCTGGCGTCCCAGGACAATGAGAACGGGAACCGTTACGGCGTTGACCTCGATATCGTCTCGGTGAACCTTGAACTTGAGGAATCCCAGGGCACAGCCTCTTTCCCGGTGATCGAGATGCTGCAGACCACCATTGTGGACCGGCGTCTGAACCAGCGGTTCGAAGGAATCGTTGGCAATAACTTCTCCTCCTATGTCCGCGATTTCGACTTCAGTGTTCTGCTGCCCCAATACGCGAAGAGTGATTCCGGGCTGCCGGAGGACTTCGGCGAACTGCACGGAAATATATTCAAAGGTTTCCTGAGCTCCCAGGCCTATACCGAGCAGTTCAGCAAACCGCCGGTGATCTGCATCAGTGTCTCCACTAGTAGGACCTACCAGCGCACTGGGTATCAGCATCGGGTGCTGGGGGTGGAATACCAGCAGGATGAGTTCTCCCTGACGGATCGGTACTTCGCGAAAATGGGTATGCGGGTCCGTTACTTCATGCCGCCCAATAGTGCTGCGCCGCTGGCCTTCTACTTCCTCGGCGATCTTGTGGAGGACTACACGGATCTGAAGCTGATTGCCACGATCAGCACCATGGAGACCTTCCAGCGGATCTACCGGCCCGAGATCTACAATGCGAACACACCGGCGGGGGAGAGCTATCAGCCCACCTTGAAGCATGCCGACTATGCGGCCACTGGGATCGTCTATGACCGGGAGGAACGTTCCAGGCTCGGTGCGGAGCAGGGCAAATTCGCCCAGGAGAACCTCATCACTCCGCACCGGAACACTCTTGAGCAGTGGTCTGCTCGCTACTCGGACTATCACCACCAACTGCAGGGAATCACATCATGAACAAGCTGCTCCCCACCACCTCCGCCGGCAGTCTGCCCAAACCGTCCTGGCTGGCCCAGCCCGAGACCCTCTGGTCGCCCTGGAAGCTTGAGGGTGAGGAACTCACCGAGGCTAAACGGGACGCCTTGCGCCTGGCCCTGGCTGATCAACGGGCCGAGGGCATCGATATCGTCAGCGACGGCGAACAGACCCGCCAACATTTTGTGACCACCTTCATTGAGAACCTCAACGGTGTGGACTTCGAGAACCGGAAGGTTGTGCGAATCCGCGACCGTTACGATGCCTCAGTGCCTGTGGTGGTCGATGACGTCTCCCGGAAGGGACCTGTCTTTGTTGCCGATGCTGAGGTGCTGCGAGCATCCACCGATGCGCCGATTAAATGGGCACTGCCTGGGCCGATGACCATGATCGACACGCTCTATGACGACCGCTATGGCAGCCGTGAGGAGCTGGCCTGGGTATTCGCGGAGATCCTTAACCAGGAGGCCAAGGAACTGGCCGCTGCCGGGGTAAACATCATCCAGTTCGACGAGCCTGCTTTCAACGTCTTCTTCGACGATGTGAAGAACTGGGGTGTAGCCGCCCTGGAACGGGCAGCCGAAGGGCTCAGCTGCGAAACCGCTGTGCATATCTGCTACGGCTACGGTATTGAGGCCAATAACAACTGGAAGAAGACTCTGGGCTCGGAGTGGCGCCAATATGAGGAGACCTTCCCCAAACTCCGCCAGTCCAGCATTGACATCATCTCCCTGGAGTGCCACAACTCCCGGGTGCCGGTGGATCTCCTGGAACTGGTGCGCGGGAAGAAGCTGATGGTCGGGGCCATCGATGTGGCCAGTACCGACGTGGAGACTCCGGAGGAGGTCGCTGCGACTCTGCGCAAGGCCCTGCAGTTCGTCGACGCTGAGAATCTCTGGCCCTCCACCAACTGCGGTATGGCGCCCCTGCCGCGGCACGTGGCCCGTGCCAAGCTCGGAGCATTGAGCGCCGGCGCGGAAATCGTTCGCAACGAATTTTCTTCCTGAAATCCCGGACCGACGAAAGGACAGCAGTCCGCATGCCTGCAAACTCTCAAGATCCCACACAGCAGATTCTGGTTTCGCACGCCGGTTCCCTGCCCCGTACCCCCGAACTCATCGAGGCCAACGCCGCCCGCGAGTTCGAAGAGGACGGGCTGACCCTGAAGCGCACTGAGGAGTTCGACCGGCTCCTCTCCGGTGCAGTCAACGACCTCGTAGCCCGCCAGAAGGCACTGGGCGTGACCGTCCCCGGCGACGGCGAGTTCGGTAAGGCTATGAGCCAGGGTGTGGACTACGGGGCCTGGTGGTCCTACATCTTCCAGCGGGTCGAAGGACTCGAAGTCACCGGTGAGGACATCTTCACCCAGCCCAATGTGGAGTCCTCCCCCGGGAATGTGCAGCTGACCAGCTTCCCCAACCGCCGTGACTGGGTGAAGTTCCACGAGGCCTATAACGACCCCACCACCGGCATCGGCACCGGCTCCACCGCCACCCCCTTCCCCGCCACTGTGGGCGAGCTGAAGTACAAGGGCCAGGATCAGATCGCCTCCGATGTGAAGAACTTCCGGGCAGCCCTCGACGCCGCAGGTCTCGAGACCGGATTCATCACATCCCTGTCCCCGGGCTCGGGCGCGCGTATCGCCGACCGGCACTACGGTGACGAGGAAGCGCATATCTACGCCTGGGCCGATGTGCTGCGCGAGGAGTACAAGGCAGTTATCGACGCCGGCCTCATCCTGCAGATCGATGACCCCTCCATCGCCGAGAACTGGGACCAGATCACCCCTGAGCCCTCCGTGGAGGACTATCGGAAGTTCACCCAGATCCGCATCGATGCGCTGAACTACGCCCTGCGCGACCTCCCCGAGGAGCAGATCCGGTTCCACCTCTGCTGGGGCTCCTGGCACGGTCCGCACACCACCGATATCGAGTTCAAGCACATCGTGGATCTCATGCTGCAGATCAACGCGAAGTACTACTCCTTCGAGGCCGCCAATGTGCGCCACGAGCACGAGTACACCGTCTGGGACGACGTGAAGCTGCCCGAGGGCAAGGTCATCGTCCCCGGCATCGTCTCCCACGCCACCAATGTGGTCGAGCACCCCGAGCTGGTGGCCCAGCGGATCGTGCGGTTTGCCGAGCGGGTCGGCAAGGAGAACATCATCGCCTCCACCGACTGCGGCCTGGGCGGACGCATCCACCCGCAGATTGCCGATGCGAAGCTCGAGACCCTGGGCAAGGGCGCGGCTATCGCAACAGAGCAGCTGTGGAAGTAATCCACTCCCGCTGAAACTAAAGGCGGCCCGTGACCCCGATACATCTCGGAGGTCACGGGCCGCTTTTGGTCTCTAGGGGGTCACCGGTGATCAGGCCGCAGAGCCGTCCAAGAACTCCTCATAGGGTTCTAGGTCCAGGCCTTGGGCGGCCAGCCAGGCGTCGTCGTAATAGGTGTCCTGATACCGCTGACCCTGGTCGCACAGCAGTGTGACGATGGAACCGCGCTCGCCGCGGGCAGCCAGCTCATCGGCCAGCATCAGCGAGGCCCAGAGGTTGGTGCCGGTGGACCCACCGATCAGCCGGCCCAGACGCTCCGCGCCCCAACGCATCGCCGCAATCGAGGCCGCATCCGGGACCCGGATCATCCGGTCGATCAGATTCGGGGTGAACGACGGCTCCACCCGAGGCCGGCCGATCCCCTCAATCCGTGAGGCCGGAACCTGCTCCGGCGGCTCAGCGTCCCAGGCGTGGAAGAATGCCGAGTTCTGCACGTCAGGCACACATAGCTGGGTGGGCAGCTGCCGGTACCGGATATACCGGCCGATGGTGGTCGACGTCCCGCCGGTGCCAGCACCGACCACCACCCACTGAGGCACCGGATGCTCCTCCATGGCCAGCTGATCGAAGAGGCTCTCGGCAATATTGTTATTGCCCCGCCAATCGGTGGCCCGCTCGGCATCGCGGAACTGGTTCATATAGTGCCCACCGGTGCGCTCAGCCAGCTGCTCAGCCTCCCGGTAGATTGTTGAACCGTCCTCAACCAGCACACACCGGCCCCCGTAGCGTTCGATCAGCCGCTGCTTGGACTCCACAGTGGAGGCGGGCATCACCGCATAGAACTCCAGGCCCAACATATGGGCGAAATAGGCCTCACTGACCGCGGTGGACCCCGAACTGGCTTCCACCAGGGGTGTTCCGGCGGTGATATCCCCATTGCACAGCCCCAGCAGCACCAGTGACCGGGCTAACCGATGCTTCAGGCTCCCGGTGGAATGGGCCGACTCATCTTTGATGTAGAGATCGATCCCCTCCGGCACCCGGGGGTGGATCAGCTTCTCAATATGCGTATCGGCAGTCCGAGTGGCCTCAGCCCGCAGCTGCCCGATCGCCCAGTGCACCCACTGACGCTCCTGCAGCCGCTCATCCTCGGCAGCACGGATCTTGGACTCCGGTTGGGCAGCAGAACTCACGACGACGACGCCCCTACTTCCGTGCCCGGCTGGGAACTTCGGGCTCGCCCAGGCTGAGCATCAGCCGGTTGGCCCAGTTGAAAAAGGCCGCACCGTAGATGACATCCATGATGTCGGCATCATCGAGACCGGCATCCTTCAGCTGCTGGATCTGCTCGCTGCCGAACTCCGAGGGAGTCCGGGTCAGAGCGGCCGAGGCCTGGGAGATCGCGCTCCAGGGCTCACCGAGATCAGCGTCGACGCCCTCATCGAGCAGCTTCTGCACATCCTCTTCCCGGCCGGACTCCTTAGTGGCCCGCCCGGTGTGCACCGAGGCGCAGTAGACACAGCCGTTGACCCGGGAGGCCGCCGAGGCCGCAATCTCACGGTCGGCCCGGGGCAGACCACTGGTGACGTTGTAGAAGATGTCCTTATCCACCAGGGTCCGGGCCAACAGGGCCTCCGGGTTCCGTACGAGCAGCCGGAAGTAGGGGCTCTTGACCCGGAAATCGTCCAGTAGAGAGGCCCGCTGCTGTTCGGTCAGCTCATCCTCGGCCAGCGGCTGAAGCCATGGCTTCCAGCCCAGGCCCTGCTGGGTGAAGGCCTCCGGGCGGTTGTCCTCGGTGTACTCAGTAACGACACTCACCGTTCACTCGCTTCCCGCCGCGTCCTGCGGCTGCGTCGGGTCCCCTGCTCGTTCACTTGTTACCTCCTGGTTTAGTGCGAGCAGTCCATCGACCACCCGGATCTGGAAGGAGAGGAAGGAGACGAGCTGACCCAGGGTGACAATGTCATCGGCGCTCCACCCGGCTGACTCCAGCCGGCGCAGATGCTCCGGGGCAGCATCCCGAGGATGCAGGCTCAGCAGATGCGCGTACTCCAGAGCCGCTGCCAAGTGCTGGCCCACCGCCTCATCAGCGGGGATCTCCACCGTGGGGCCGGGCTCGGACTCCCCCATAAGCCCCGACTCCTTATAGCTCCCATAGGGACCGGGACGGCGGTGCTCCTCAGCCAGCTGGGCAACTGCGGCAGCAAGGGCGGCGTCGCCCTCATCCTCCAAAAGTTCGGTGTAGAAGGCCAGAGCAGGGGAGGAGCTGGCCTGCAGGCCCACCGTATAGGCGGCCACTGCATACCGTTCGGCCAGCGGGAACCCACCGGGTTCACTGGGTTCGAAGAGCAGCTCGAAGCTGCGCTGGGCATTCTCCCGAGCTTGGGGGCGAGTGGCACGGATCGAGTCCAGGGCACTGCCCGCACCGATCCCGGCCAGCATGTCAATCACATCAGGCATGCGTTCACCTTATCGGAGCATCTACTGGTGACAGAGCGTGCCAAAACCTCAGGAACTCGGGGTCGGATAGGGCCAGTTTCCGCAGTTTTGAGACGTGGTGTGGCCTCGCCTCAGCCTCCGGCTACACCTCTCTGGGGTGGCCCAGAACACTACGGTTCCATATCCGCCGTCTATCGCGGGTAATCTCCTTCGGGTGACCGAAAAAGACCCCACCGCCGACGACACCGCCCAGCAAACCACCGCTCACTCCCAACCGGCCGATTACGACGCTGTGATCGTCGGCGGCGGACCCCGGGGCCTGGCCACTGTGCTGCGTCTGGCCGCACGCGCGGCCGCCGAGGCGCGGCGCACACCCCGGGTAGCCCTGGTGGACCGGATCGATATCGGGGCAGGGGCCACCTGGCGCACTGACCAGCCGGCGGCCTATCTGAACAACACCATCGCCGCTGAGACCACTATCCACCCCGATGAGTCCACTGTGATGTCCGGACCGGCCGCCCCCGGGCCAACCCTGGTGGACTGGTGCCAGCAGATCCTGGCCGAGAACCGCACTGACCTCCCTGCCTGGGCTCTGGAAGAGGCCGCCGAGGTCCAGCCCGGAGTCTTTCCCACCCGCCGGCTGCAGGGCGTCTATTTCCGTGACCAGCTCGATGCCGTCATCGCCGCGGGGTCCGTGGAAGTCACCGAATACCCCGCCACGGCCGTGGACCTCGACTACGAGGGTGAAGACCGCCTCGTGCGCCTGGAGGATGGAAGGTCGCTGCGCGCACCCACGGTTGTGCTGGCCCAGGGCATGGTCCAGGCCGATCCCGATGCGGAGACCACCCGGCTGACTGCCGCCGCCGCAGAATACGGCCTCATCTACACCCCACCGGGGATGCCTGCCGAACGCCGCTTCACCGACCACGCACCCGGACAGACCGTGCTGGTGCGTGGACTGGGCGCGAACTTCTTCGATATCGCCGGACAGCTGGCCGCCCACTGGGGAGGAACATTCCAGCCCGTCGACGGCGACCCTCATGGCCGGCTGCGTTATCTGCCCAGCGGAGCCGAGGCGCGACTGGTGGTCAGCTCCGGACGCGGGGTGCCCTACCGCTCAAAGCCCGATGGTGCCGCCGGCCCGGGCCGCTACACCGCCCGCTATGCCACCCCGGAGTGGTTTGCCGAGCAGAAGGTACGCACCGGCCTGGACTTCACCACAGATATCTGGCCGGTGGTGGCCAAAGACCTCGCCCACGCCTATCTCACAGCATTGACCGCCCAGTCCGCCGAGGCAGTCGCCGGCGACTGGCTGCAGCGACTCGACGCGGTCACCGGGGTGGAGGAACTCGACCAACTGCTGAGCGAACTCGGAGCAGGTTTCACCGTTGAGCAGCTGACCCATCCGGTGGGCCGTCAGCCAGTGGATGCCGAAACCTGGCAGCAGTTCATCCAGCACTGGATCGATGCGGAACTGAC
The DNA here is from genome assembly GCF_012641515.1 of Nesterenkonia sedimenti. Taxonomy (GTDB): domain Bacteria; phylum Actinomycetota; class Actinomycetes; order Actinomycetales; family Micrococcaceae; genus Nesterenkonia; species Nesterenkonia sedimenti. The sequence goes on from NZ_JABAHY010000014.1 coordinate 31,035, forward strand.
CAGCATGTCCGAACCGGGCACCAACCCCCGGGCTGCAGTCAATAACGCTATGTCAGCCCTGCGTGGACAGATCGGGGGCCTGCGCAAAGCACTGACCGGCCAGTCCATGACCCGGGACCTCTACGGCTGGTTCGAGAGGGTCCATCTCTCTCTGGCTTCAGGTCCGCCCTCACACCGAGTCCGCGAGGTCTATGCTCTGGCAGAGGCAGGCTTCATCGACTTCCTCGGCCCGGGTATGCAGATCGAGGTCAACGAGGAGAAACGCTGCTTCAACGCCCGGTCTGCTCAGACCGGGCGCAGTGTGGACGCCGAGGTGCTTCTGGAGGCACGGATGACCAAGGGGGATATGCGCTGGACATCCGATCCCCTGCTCAAAGAGCTGCTGAGCACAGGCCGGGCCCGGATTCACACAGTCGAAGGCGCCCAGACCACCAGTATCGAAGCTTCCGGTGCTGAGATCGGCGAGGATCAGGACCATGGGCATAACCTGGTAGATGCCGAGGGGAAAATCGACCCCGCCGTCGTGCTCCTGGGCATCCCCGCCAACAGCACCCAGCCGGGCAGCGCCATTGGTGCGACACCTGGCAAACCCTCCCCGCTGCTGGCTGGGGCTGATATCGCTGCCAAACAGATCCTGAAACGGAGCCTCCGGTGACTCAGAACAGCCCGCAGATCAGCAATCTGGACCATATTGTGGTGGCCACACCCGACCTCGAGGTGGGTGTGCAGCAGATCGCCGAGGCCACTGGCATCCAGCTGGAACGTGGCGGCTCCCACCCGCATTGGGGCACCCGCAATTATCTGGCCACCTTCGGCAACGGCAGCTACTTCGAACTGATCAGTGCGGATCCGGAGAACACCGACTTCAGTGGCACCCGGCCGTTCAAAGTCGACGAGGTCGAGCACACCCGGGCGGTGACCTGGGCGATTGAACCGCCCTCCGTGGAGGACGCGCTCGCCGCCGCCGAGGAGGCTGGATTCGACCTCGGCGAACCGGCGCCGGGCTCCCGCCGCACTGCTGCCGGGGAGCTGCTGCAGTGGCGGCTGACCCCGCCGATCGCCGGGCCCAGCGGCATCATTCCCTTCCTGCTGGACTGGTCGGGATCCACGACGCCGGCGGCGACTCTGACACCGCAGCTGAGCCTGGTGGATATCGAGGCCAGCCACCCCGAGGCGGCTCGTTACACCGCACTGCTGAAGGCCATGGGAACGGACCTCGAGATCAGCGAAGGGCCTGAATCCCTGCAGTTCACCCTGGAAGGCCCAGCAGGCCGCATCACCCTGTAGTGGAGCCAGTGGCTGGTGTGAGGTTTCTCGCCCGCCTCCCTGGAAGACATCCACCAGCGGAATCGTTACAGCCGGTGAGTCCCGGAGAACCCGGGTCCATGACCTATTGATCTCGATTCAAGGAGACACACGATGGGCAACCTCAACCAGCTGCTGAGCGACAAAAATCGGCTTCGGCACCGCACCGCTGGGCAATATGTTCCGTGATATCCCCGAGGACGAGGCACTGGCCACTGTTCAGGCCGCCTGGGACCACGGAATCCGCTATTTCGACACCGCCCCCTTCTACGGTGCCGGCCTGGCCGAGGAGCGCCTCGGCGAGGTGCTCTCGAAGCAGAACCGGGACGACTTCGTGCTCAGCACCAAAGTGGGCCGACTGGTCGAGGATGAGTATGAGGAGAAGAGCGGCCTCTTCGAATACGGCCACCAGAAGAAGATCACCACCGATTTCTCCGCCGAGGCCACCGAACGCTCCATCGAGGAGTCCCTGAAGCGGCTGAAGACTGACCGCCTGGACTTCGTCTTCATCCACGACACCTCCCGGGACTTCTATGGCGATGAGTGGATCAGCCTCTTCGACCAGGCACGCAATGGAGCCTTCAAAGTGCTCAATAAGCTCAAGGAAGAAGGCGTGATCTCCGGCTGGGGCCTGGGCGTGAACACCACCGAACCCATCGAACTGGCCCTGGACATGGAGGCCGACACCCCCACCATCAGCCTCTCGGCCACCCAGTACAGCCTGCTCAAGCACGAGAAGGCACTGCAGCGGATAATGCCGAAGTCCCAGGCCCAGGGCGCCCAGATCGTCGTCGGCGGTCCCTTCAACTCTGGGGCCCTGCTGGGCGGTAACCACTTCGACTACGCCGAGATTCCGCCCGAGGTCGCCAAACAGGTTGAGACCCTCAACGGTATTGCCGACCGTCACGGGGTGAGCCTCAAGGCCGCCGCCATGCAGTTCTCCACTGCCCACCAGCTGATCCCCAAGCGCCTCTTCTATTCGGTGGCCCGCAGGACAGGAAACCGGTCGAAATCGGCCCAATCCCTTGCTCTGCGGGGCCACCGTCTGCTGTTTGAGGACCCTACAGACGGGGCGATGTCACAATTTGGGGATTTCTGCACGGGTGTTGAAGCTCGGGTACGATAACTGCACAAGGATCACGAGTATCGGCTGGGAGATCACGATCTCCCGAAAGCTCTGGCTGGCCGGTCGGCAACCCTTCCGCTGTGATGGGGTGCTCCAGATGACGATCCGGCCGGTGTCCACCATGTTCACCGGCAAGCACGGCGAGCCGCGGGCATGCACCGCGTCGCCCCCGGACCTTGGGGGACCTTAAATGTCATCACCTCACCCGTATTCAGACACTGCTGCCTGTACCGCCACCAGCCAGATTCACGGCGGAGCGGCAGCTGATACCGGACTGCGGCCGGTCACTCCACCGGTGCACCTCTCGGCCGCCTATGAATTCGCGACCCTGCGCGATGCCCGCGAGGCCTTTGCCCAGCGCGAGGCCGGGTTCACCTACTCCCGTACCGGCAGCCCCACAGTGGCACTGCTGGAACGCCGGGTGGCGGAACTCGAAGCCGGCACCGGGGGCGTGGCCACCGCCTCCGGGCAGGCCGCAATCGCCCTGACCCTGCTGGCCCTAGCCGGCAGCGCGGGCCAGAGCCCCGACGGCCGCGCCTACCCGCAGACCCCCGCCGGCCATGTGGTCGCCTCCGCCAAGATCTACGGCGGCACCGCCGATCTGCTCAACGACTCCCTGGCCGATGCCGGGATCTCCGTGACCTGGGTTGACCCGCATAGCCCCGAGGAATGGGCCCAGGCGATCACCGAGCAGACCCGAGCACTGCTGGTGGAATCCATCGGCAACCCCCACGCCGATCTGCCCGATATCGCCGCCCTGGCCGATGTCGCCCACCGTAACGGACTGCCCCTGCTGGTGGACAACACCCTGGCCAGCCCCTATCTGCTGCAGCCGGCCAAACTCGGCGCGGACTTCGTCATCCACTCGGCCACCAAATACCTCTCCGGCAACGGCACAGCTCTGGCCGGCGTCGTCGTCGACACCGGCCGATTCGACCCCACCGCTGAACCCGAGAAGTGGCCCCAGTTCACTGCCCCCACGCCCCGCTTCGGCAATACCCCGTTGGTGGAGCGCTACGGTGCCGGCGCCGTTCTGCACCTCATCCGCGCCAAATACCTTCACGACCTCGGCCCCTGCCTTGCCCCGATGAGCGCCCAGCAGGTCCTCGAAGGCATCGAGACCCTGGATGTGCGGGTCGAGAAGCATTGCCGCAACGCGGAGGCACTGGCTGAGCGGCTGTTGACCCACCCCGCCGTGGATAGGGTCCGCCACCCCTCGGTGCCCGGGGACCCCAACGCCGAGGCCGCCCGGAAGCATTTCCCCCGCGGCACCGGTGCAGTGCTCTCCTTCGAGGTCACCGGCGACTACCGCGATGTCGAACGGTTCATCAACGCGCTGCAGCTGTTCAAGCTGGCTGCGAATATCGGTGACTCCCGCTCCATGGTCGCCCATCCCGCATCGATGACCCACTGCCGGCTGAGCCCCGAACTGCGCGAAGCCGGGGAGATCACCGAGCAGACCGTACGGCTCTCGGTGGGCCGGGAGAATCCCGAGGACCTATGGGCAGATATCCAGCAGGCCTTCACCGCCGCGGGTCTCGGAAAGAACGATGACGCCGCCGCGACTGTCTCCCAGGAGGCCACAGTATGAGCGGCGGGGCAGAGCAGGGCTTCGCCACAACCGCCATCCACGCCGGACAGCAGCCCGATCCGCTCACCGGTGCTGTGGTGCCCCCGATCTACCAGACCTCAACCTTCACCCAGCTGGGTGTCGAGACCCTGAAGAACGGCTACGAATACTCCCGCGGGGGCAACCCCACCCGCAACGGTTTCGAAACCCAGCTGGCCGCACTGGAAGGTGGCAGTGATGCCTTCGCCTTCGCCTCCGGGATCGCCGCCGAGGACGCCCTGCTGCGGTGTGTGCTCAAACCTGGGCATACTGTGGTGGCCGCGGCCGAATCCTATGGCGGAACCCACCGGCTGCTGACCCATATCTACGCCCGCTGGGGTGTGCGCACAGTCTTCGTCGACCCCCATGACACCACCGAGCTGGAACAGGCGCTTTCTACTGACCGCAGTGCCAAGCTGCTGTGGCTGGAAACCCCCACCAACCCCCTGCTCACCGTGGTGGATATCGCTGAGTGGTCGGCCATCGCCAAGGCCCACGGGGCACTGACCGTGGTGGACAACACCTTCGCCTCCCCGGCCCTGCAGACCCCGCTGAGCCTGGGTGTCGATGCCGTGGTGCACTCCACCACCAAATACATCGGTGGGCACTCCGATGTGCTCGGCGGCGCCGTCGTCGTCGCAGATACCGAGTGGGAGGGCCGCCCCCTGGCGGAAGCCGTGGGCTTCCAGCAGTTCGCCGGCGGTGCAGTGGCCGGACCCCAGGACTCCTTCCTGGCCGCACGGGGACTGAAGACCCTGGGCGTGCGGATCCGGCAGCACTGCGCCAATGCCGCCGTCGTCGCCGATTGGCTCACCGAACACTCCGCTGTCCAGGATGTCTACTACCCGGGCCTGGAGAGCCACAGCACTCACCAGATCGCGGCCAAGCAGATGTCCGGCTTCGGCGGACTGGTCACCTTCCGGGTTCCCGGTGGTGAGGCCGCAGCCCGCAAGGTCGCCGAATCCACTGAGCTCTTCGGGCTCTCAGTCAGCCTCGGGGGAGTGGAATCACTGATCTCCCATCCGGCCACGATGACCCACGGCTCCACCCAGGGCACGCCCCAGGCCCCGCCGCGGGATATCGTGCGCCTCTCGGTCGGCATTGAGGACTCCGAGGATCTCCTCAAGGACCTCGACCGGGCACTGTCCGCGCTCTGACATGCAGCCGGAGGATCTCTCCGCCGCGCAGCGCCAGCACTGGGAAGAGCTCTACCGGGATAACCCCCGGATGTACGGGCTGGAACCCTCAGGCTCCGGGATCTACGCCGCTGAAGTCTTCGCCTCAGCGGGAGTGCAACGGATCCTAGAGCTCGGCGCCGGTCACGGCCGGGACAGTCTGCACTTCGCCGGTGAGGGTTTCGATGTGGTGGCCACCGATTTCTCCGCCGAAGGTATCGAGCAACTCACCGACACTGCCGGAGCCCTGGGCGTGGGACACCGTCTCTCGGCCCAGCTGCAGGACGTCCGGCAGCCCCTGCCCTATCCGGATCAAACCTTCGACGCCGCCTACGCCCACCTGCTGCTGTCGATGGCGCTGTCCACCACCGACATCCAGGAGGCCGTGGCCGAGGTGCACCGGGTGCTGAAACCCGGGGGCCGGTTCATCTACACAGTCCGGCATACTGGAGACCCCGAGTTCGGAGAAGGGATCGACGTCGGCGACAACCTCTGGGTCAACCAGCAGTTCGCCGTGCATTTCTTCGATGAGGAACTGGTCGAGACCCTGGCGGAGGGTTGGCAGTTGGTCAACCGTGAGGAACTGGCCGACAGCGAGGTTCCCGATACCCTCTGGCGAATCACCCAGTCCCGCTGAGTACTGGGCCCCTGCTCTGACCTGACCTGCGGAGATCTGTTCAACGGGTACGTGCAGGGAGTACTGTTCTGCACGTGGGAAACTCCTGCGTTGACAACCACAGCGGACACCGCGGCAGTCCCAGGTCGCGTGCTTTAGCTGTACTGGCAGCCATAGGACTAGTGGCAGCCGGGTGCGCCAACTATCCAGCCGATCCTGAGGACAGCCTCGAGACGGCCCGTGGATCCCAACTGCAGGTGGGGGTCACCGAGAATCCGCCCTGGGTGGAGATCGACGATGACGACAAACCTTTTGGCCTGGAAGCTGAACTCATCATTGACTATGCCGAACGGCTCGATGCTGAGGTGGCGTGGACCGTTGGCAGTGAGTCGGAGCTGATAGGTCTGCTGGATTCACACCAGTTGGACGTTGTGATCGGCGGGTTCGATGAGAACACACCCTGGCAGTCTGAGGCTGCCACCACCCGGCCCTACGGCACTGCCAGCGACGGTACTGGTCGTGTGCTGTTGGTGGAGATGGGTGAGAACGCATTGCTGAGCGATATGGAGCGTTACCTCATTGACACCGAGGACGAACGTGCCGGGGAGATGCCATGAACGCCTTCGGTCACGCTGAACTTCCCGCTGAACAGAAAGATGCGCTGGCCAAAGCACGCAAGATCCAGTGGATATGGCTGGGCGTGCTGGTGCTCACCGTGGCAGCCATGGCCACCGTGATGGGCAATTCTCAAGCGATGCAGACCGCACTGGTGGAAGACGGCCTCTCCTTCTTACCTCCCCTGGCGTTTCTGATCGGTGCCCGAGTCGCCAGAATGGCACCCAGCAGACGGTTCCCCTTCGGATTTCACCGGGCAGTGGGCGTGGGGCATTTGGTCTCCGGGGTGGCTTTGGCCGGAATCGGCCTGCTGCTGATCTTTGAGGGGGCCAGCACGCTCCTGGAGCAGAAGCACCCGCCGATCGGGGTGGTGAACTTTCTCGGAACCCCCATCTGGATGGGGTGGCTCATGATGAGCGTGGCTCTGGCCAGCTGTATCACCCCGGTGATTTTGGGGCGGATCAAAAGGCGCCTGGCCGAACAGTTGCACGATAAGGTACTGCGCGCAGATGCGGATATGAACCGAGCCGACTGGATGACAGGCCTCGCCACCGCAGCGGGTGTGGCAGGTATCGGCATGGGCTGGTGGTGGGCCGATGCCGCGGCTGCACTGCTGATCTCGATCAGCATCACCAAGGACGGGTGGGAGAACACTCGCGATGCCATCCGGGATTTAGTGGATATGCGCGCGACCACTTTCGACAACTCTCAGCCCCACTGGCTCATCGGTCAGATCAATGCCGAAGTACTGGATGATCCGCTGGTCCACAGCGTCCAGGCCCGGGCGCGTGATCAGGGCCATGTGCTGCACGTTGAGCTGTTTGTCCAGCTCCGGCAACCCGGAGTCGAAGTCAGTTGGGTCGAGCAGCTGCGCGAGAGGTGCCGCAACCTCGATTGGCGTCTTGAGGATGTGGTGATCACGCTGACCAGTCAGCCGTTCCAGGAGGGCGAGAGCAGCTTAGATCACGATCAGGGTGAAGGTATGGGTCCCCGGGCCGACTAGCTGTTGCTGGCCAGGAGGTTCTTGACGTTGCTCGCGGGTGGCTGGGCGCGCAGCTACACTGGTGTCATGCGGATGCAGCAGCGATTTCAAGACCCCCGGCCGGGATATGGCCGCGGGGTCTTCGACGCGCAGTCGTAGCGCAGTAGGTCTCCGCAGGTACGGCCGGGGGAAGTTTCTCGTCCTTCACCTACCTGCCATCTTCTTGGAGACTTTCTCATGTCGCACGCCGACTATCTGACTTCCGACCAGCTCTATCGTGCTCTCAATACGCGCGACCTTACCGATCCCGACCAGGGACGGCACGCCATCCAGTCTCTCCTGCAATCGGTCATCGACCGTTTGCAGCCCGAGTGGGACAGCTCCCTCCGGTATGTGCGCAGCTCGCCAGTCGTTCCTGTTCGGGACAACTACGACCGCCTCGGTTACGAACCAGGTGATGTGACTCGGGCTCGCCGGTACACCCGGTACATCAGCCCCGCCGTGATGCTCCGCAGTCACATGAGCGCCGAACTCCCGCGCGCCCTTGAGGACTATGCGGGGATGTCCGAGGTGGATGAGTTACTCGTGGTACCCGGCCTCGTCTACCGTCGCGACGCCGTCGATCGCACGCACGTGGGGGAACCGCACCAGGTGGACCTGTGGCGCATCCGTAGCACTCCGGATACCGGTGACGAGGACATGCTCACGATGATCGGCCACTTGGTTGAGGCAGTCCTTCCAGATGCGCAGTGGAGAACAACAGACGTGGCGCACCCATACACCGTCGGTGGTAGGCAGATCGACGTGTTCCACGACGGCGAATGGCTTGAACTCGCCGAGTGCGGCCGCATCCATCCCGAGGTGCTGCGCGGATCGGGCCTCGACCCCGAGCGATGGTCCGGCCTGGCTCTCGGTATGGGCCTTGAACGTGCACTCATGCTGCGCAAGGGCATCCCTGACATCCGCTATCTCCGGGCAGAAGACCCGCGCATAGCAACCCAGATGCTCACCCTTGATCCATGGCAGCACGTTTCACTTCTGCCTGCGGCCCGGCGCGACATCTCAGTCGTCGTGGATGCACAAGAGGACGAGGAGACGCTTGGTGACCGCATCCGCGTCGCCCTCGGAGACAACGCCGACGTCATCGAGTCTCTCGAGGTTCTCAGCCGTACACCCCACGAGGGACTACCCGAGGCCGCGCGCTCTAGGCTCGGCACTCGGGAAAGACAAGTCAATCTCCTGATCCGGATCATGCTACGCCCCATCGACCGCACCCTGACCTCGGAAGAGGCCAACGTGATCCGCAACGTTATCTACGAGGCCGTGCATGAAGGCCCGGTGATGGAGCTGATCTGAGATCGCTGAGAGCAGCCATGACCTCGCCTACGCATGCCAACGCTCCCCTCTCACCCGAAGGCCGACGCCGCCTGATCGAACGCTGCCGCATCCGCCCTATCTCCCACGTGGCCGCCGAGATGGGGATCTCCCGCGCGACCGCCTCGAAATGGGTCAACAGATACAAGCGATTCGGGAACACCGGCCTACTGGACCGCTCATCCTCTCCGGCCCGACAGCCATCTGCAACGCCTGGCTACCTCGTGCAGCAGATCGAGTCGATGCGGCGCGAACACAAATGGTCGGCGTCCCGTATTGCGTTCGAGCTCGAGCAGGCAGGCACACCGGTGAGCCGTCGCACCATCACCCGGCTCCTCGCACAGCTGGGCCTGAATCGACGGAAGTTTATCGACCCGAACGGCGAGACGAACCGGGAGCCGCAAAGTATCAACGCCAAACGTCCCGGCCACATGGTGCATCTGGACGTGAAGAAGGTCGGGCGCATCCCCGACGGCGGCGGGTGGCGTGTGCACGGCAAAGGCAGCGAGAAAGCCAAAGCTGTCGCCCGCACGAAGACCCGCGGTGCCAGGATCGGGTACATCTACCTGCATTCCGCCATCGACGGACACACCCGGCTCGCTTACACAGAAGCGTTACCGGATGAGAGGGCCGTCACTGCCGTCGCGTTCCTCGGGCGGGCCAGAGCGTGGTTCGCTACGCACGGCATCACCCGGATCGAGCGCGTCGTGACTGACAACGGTTCCTGCTACCGATCTGCTGCCTTCCGCGAAGCGGTCGGGACCAGCCGACACCAGCGCATCACGCCATATACGCCTCGACACAACGGCAAAGTCGAGCGCTACAACCGGATCCTCGCTGAAGAGTTCCTCTACGCGCGCATCTGGCGCTCGGAAGCAGAACGCGCTGCCGCGCTGGAAACATGGAACCGGCACTACAACTATCACCGTCCCCACGGCGCTCACGAAGGGCAACCGCCTGCCTCTGCAACATCGGCACACGTCGACAACGTCATGGCCTCATACAACTAGCCGTGCCGAAAGACCTTCTCATAGCACCGGGAGTAATCGGCTGCAATGTAGGGCCAGTAGATCGGGATCCGCTGCCAGCCCCGCTTCTGGTACAGGGCCTCAGCATCGGGCTGCCGGTCTCCGGTCTGCAGGATCAGCCGCGGCGCACCGGTGGCCCGGGCTGCCTCCTCCAGGGCATCCATCAGCGTTGAGGCGGCCCCCTTGCCCCGGGCCTCAGGCACCACGTAGACCCGCTTGACCTCAGGGGTTCCATCCAAATCCCGCAGCAGTCCCTGGGCAACGGGCCGGTTCTGCTCATCGGTGACCAGCACGGTCGTCAGCACACTCTCAGGGGTTATAGTTCCTGCGGGATGATCGGTGCGGCCCTCCAGATTGGCCAGGTTCCCGCCGTGCCGGTCGGCATAGCGAGGACCGATCTCCGCGCCCATCGCCTCCTGGAGAGCCACCGCACGCGGATCATCGGCGGCCACATGTTCTACCACCCAGCGGCTGTGGGCAATCCCCTGCCCAGAGGGTGTATTCGCCTGCATGAGCCCTAGGCTAATCCCAGCGATCGCGACTACGGAGACTTCGCACAATAAACCGCAATAAATAGTCACCTGAGGTAACAGGCTTTGCCCCGGTCAGGTAGATCGATCACCATAATGAGTGCCTGTCCCAGTTGGTCCTGTCCCGGTGGAGGAGACTCCAGATGGCAGATACTGCCCACCCCCAGCCCTGGGGAATCGCGCCCAGCGATGCGCTGATCACCCAGCTGCTGACCACCCCGGGCTCGGCTGCCTATGCCCAACTGCGGGACGTCATCGACCTCACCAGCGGAGTCATCTACCTCGGGGCCCAACGCTTCCATCCCGCCCGGGCCGCCGCGGAGCAGAGCCAGACCGGATATTTAGACCCCCTGGTAGCAGCCCAAGCACTGCTGAGCCGGCTGCCACAGGCCACGGCCCTGGTAAGCACCTCACCAGATGTCGAACACCCCTATAACTATGCCCGCCGCACAGCCTCCCTGGACCACTTCACCCAGGGCCGCATCGGCGTCGTCCTCGGTTCCCGGGACCACCGCATTGATCACCTCGGAACCCCCGGCACCGCCTGGACGACCCAGCCCACCGGAGCTGAACTCACCGAGGAATTCGGCACTGTCCTGCGCAAACTCTGGAACAGCTGGCCCCGGGAGTCCATCCTCGCCGATAAGGACCAGGGCCGTTACGCCGACTCCAGCCTGATCAAAGAGATCGCGCATAGCGGGCACTACCGGGTGGCCGGGCCACTGAGCTCGTTCTCCAGTGTTCAGGGGGAACCACCACTGGGCTGGCACCTGAGCTTGGGAGACAGCGAGCTGCCCCATACCCAGCAGGCCGAACTGCTGATCACCCATGGTCAGGATGTGGCGGAGCCCCCTGGGCAGACGGCCGAGAGGGAGGACCTCCTACTGGCTGAACTCGTCGACCCCCAGCAGCTGACCACAGCGCAGAGCACCTGGAGCAGCAACACCGATGGTTTCCTGGTCGCCGTCGAAGATCTCGAACAGCTGCCGGCAGTGATTGCCGCCCTGAGCGGGATGGCCGAAATCGGGGAATACCACCAGCCTGCCGCCTGCGGCACGCTGCGTCAGCGCCTGGGCCTGGTGCCCCGCCGCTATGACCTCACCGAGATGCCGCGGGCCTTCGCCTCCACGGCTCAGGTCGCAGGATTCTGAGGCGCCACTATGACAGACCAACAGCGGAAGATGCTCCTCAACGTCAACCTCCAGGGCTTCGGTCAGCGGCCCGCGGCCTGGCGAACCCAGGATGTGGCCGGGACCGAACTGACCACCGCGGAGTTCTGGGCGCAGCTGGGACGGATCGCCGAACGCGGAAAACTCGACGCCGTCTTCTTGGCCGACAGTCCCGCCCTGGGCAACCCCAATCTGCGGCCCCTGGGACAGGTCGAACCCTTCGTGGCACTGCAGGCCATCGGTGAGGCCACCGAACATCTGGGGCTCATCGGCTCAGCATCCACCACCTATAACGACCCCTATGATCTGGCCGAGCGGCTGCTGAGCCTCGATGTGATCACCGGTGGGCGCCTGGCCTGGAACGCGGTGACCACCTATGCCGAGAACGTCTCGGCCAACTTCGGCATCGACCAGAACCCCGACCGCCCCACTCGGTACCGACGCGCCAAGGAATTCGCCACGGTGATGCGCCGGCTCTGGGAGACAGCTGCCACCGGGGAGCGGATCCGGCATCGTGGCGAGTTCTTCGACCTGGAGGGCCGGCTCAATGTCCCGCCATCACCCCAGGGCCACCCCGTGATCTTCCAGGCCGGCGGCTCCCCGGCAGGCCGGGATCTCGCCAGTGCCACCGCCGAAGGTGTCTTCACCGTCGAGCTGCTGCTGGAACCGGCCATCAAGAATTACCGGGCAGTCAAAGAGGGCGCAGCCGCCTATGGTCGCAACCCCGATGACATCAAGATCACCCCGGGACTCTCCTTTGTGCTCGGCGGTACCGAGGAGGAAGCCCGGCGCCGCTATGACGAGATGGAAACCCTGGCCCCGGATAACTACACCCTGAACACCCTGTCCGACTACCTCGGCGAGGAGATCAAAGAGCTGGACCCCCACCAGCCGATCCCCACCGAAATCCTCGACCGAGAGATCGACGAGACTACCTACCACCGCTCGGTCTCCTACCACCAGGGGATCGTGCGCTGGATCCGGAAGAACAACACCAGCCTGCGGGACACCCTGCGGAATTTCGGCGGCTACGGGGCACGCATCATCGTCGGCACCCCAGAGCAGGTGGCCGACTCACTGGAGGAATGGTTCCTGGCCGGAGCCGTCGATGGATTCAACCTCATGGCCGATGAATTCCCTCGCGGACTGGAGACCTTTGTGGAGCAGGTGGTCCCGCTGCTGCAGGCCAAGGGCATCTTCAAAACCGAATACACCGAAACCACCCTCCGCGGAGTACTGCGCAGCCAGGGACACCGCTATCCGGTAAGCGCAGCCTCCCCGACCACCACTGCCGAGCACGTTCTCAGCACAGCCCAAAGGAGCAACTGATGACCATAACACCTGCCACTGCCACAACCGCCTTCCCCCAGGCAGCAACCCCGGTGGTCTATGTCATCCACGACAACCCCGAATGGATCCCACCCTTTGCTGATTCCCTGGCGGCAGAAGGCGTGGAGTACGTTGAATGGTTGCTGACCGAGAAATCCCTGGATCTCACTACAACCCCTCCCCAGGGGGTGTTCTGGTCCCGCCTCTCGGCATCCTCACACACCCGCACCGACCCCCACGTGAAGGAATATGGCCGAGCTGTTCTGGCCTGGCTGGAAGCAGCCGGACGCACTGTGGTCAACGGTTCCAGCGTCTACGAACTGGAGGTCTCCAAAGTCCGCCAGCACGGGGAGCTGGCCGCCCGGGGGTTCGATGCACCTAAAACCTCCGCGGTCTTCGGGTCTCAGGGGCTGGCCGAGGCCGCTGAGGCTTTCACCCCGCCGTTCATCACCAAACACAACCAGGGTGGTAAGGGGCTGGGCGTCCGGCGCTTCGATTCCCACCAGGAGCTCGCCGCTGCGGCCCATGAGTTCGCACCCGGCGGCCCCAACGAGCCCATCGACGGCATCACCCTGCTGCAGGAGTATCTGCAGCCAGCTGAGCCCTTCATCACCCGCGCGGAGTTCATCGGCGGGACACTGCACTATGCGGTGAAAGTCGATATCTCGGGGGGTTCCTTCGAACTCTGCCCCGCCGAGGCCTGCGAGATCCCCGGAACCGCAGCTGAGGCGCCGCCGCAGTTCCAGCGTCGTGAGGAGATCACCGAGGAGACCCCACTGATCCAGAAGCTGACCCAGCTGCTGGAGGAGCTCAACATCCCGATCGTCGGTGTGGAGTTCATCGAGACCACCGACGGGCGTCAGGTGGTCTATGACATCAACACCAACACCAACTACAACCCCGATGTCGAAACTGCCGAGCAGCAGGCCGGACGGGTGCCCGCCACCCGGCACATCGCCCAGTACCTGGCCGAACTCCTCAAAGCCGACTGAGGACAGTACGCGGATTTACCCAGTTAATGTAACAGTTTTAACTGTTACCTAGTATTGCGTTCTATCGAGAGTCAAGCCGAAAAAGAAGTAAGATTAAAAAAGGATCACGAGTACCGGTTCACAGAAGCTCTGGCTGACCGGTCGGCAACCCTTCCGCGGTGATGGGGTGCCCCAGATGACGATCCGGCCGCGGGCACCCGCCTGACGGCAAGCACGGCAATCTCGAGAGGACCCCCCATGTCACAACTGCACCTGCGTACCGGTGGATCCTTCGGTCTGGGCTCCCTGACCCTGGCCTCGTTAGCGCTGATCACAGCCTGCGGGGGCCAGGGCGCCCAGGCATCCGGGGCCACCAACGGTGAGGACATCGTCACCGGGGGCACACTGCGATTCTCGGTCAGCTCCGACCAGGGCTGCATCGACCCCCAACAGACCACCTCCAATGACTCCATCTACTCCAGCCGCCAACTGGTGGACTCACTGACGGATCAAGATCCCGAGACCGGGGAGATCGTGCCCTGGCTGGCTGAGGAGTGGGAGATCAACGACGACGCCACCGAATTCACCTTCACCCTCCAGGAGGGTGCGACGTTCAGCAATGGAGAACCGGTGGACTCCGAGGCAGTGGCTGCAAACTTCGACGCCGCCGTCGAACTCGGTGCCCGAGCCAGTCTGCCCAGCCAATATCTCAACGGGTATCAGGAGACTGAAGTCCACGATGAGCACAGCTTCACCGTGCATTTCGCCGAACCCAGCGCCCAGTTCCTGCAGGCAACCTCCACCCACTCCCTGGGCATCCTCGCCCCGGAGACCACGGCCGCCGACGCCGATGCCCGCTGCCAGGAGGTCATCGGATCTGGTCCCTTCGTCCTGCAGGGCTACACCCAGAACGATTCCATCTCGCTGAGCGCCCGGGAGGACTACGACTGGGGCTCCAGCCTGTGGGAGAACCAGAAGCGTCCTCATGTCGATGGACTCGAATTCTCCGTGGTCCCCGAATCAGGGGTCAGGGCCGGATCCCTGCAGTCCGGGCAGACCGATGCCATCGGCAATATCGCCAGCCAGGATCAACCCCAGCTGGAAGCGGCCAATGCTCAACTGTTCGACCGGAACAACCCCGGCATCGTCTTCTCCCTGCATATCAACCACGAGAACGAGTTCCTCAGCGAACAGGAAGTCCGCGAGGCCATCTCGCACGCCATCGACCGTGAGGAGATCGTCGAGACCGTCTACACCGAGTTCACCCCGGTGGCCGCATCCATCCTGGCCTCCACCACCCCGGACTACTCGGACCTCTCCGAACACCTGCAGTACGATCCTGAACGCAGCGCCGAACTGCTTGAGGCGGCCGGATTCGACCACACCGGGGAGGGGTGGGAGCGCGAGGGTGAACCCCTGCGTTTCGAAATTGTCTTTTGGGACAATGCGGCGGCCAACGCCCCGAGTGTGGAACTGATCCAGCAGCAGCTGGCCGAGGCCGGTATCACCGTGGAACTGCGCGAGGCCCCGATCGCCGAGGCCGCCGAAATCCAAGCTGAGGGCAATTTCGATGCGTCCTGGGGAAATATCACCCGGGCTGATCCAGATATCCTGCGCAATCAGTTCTCCACCGAGGGTGCCAATAACCTCCGGCTGGAGCCGGGGGAGCTCGACGAACTGCTGGCTGAGCAGGCCACCGAAGTCGACCCCGATGCCCGGGCTGAAATGGTCGCCGAGGCCCAAGAGAAGATCACCACCGAGTACCACAGCATCCCGGTGCTGGAGCTGACCACAGTGCTGGCCACCCGGGATACCGTCCATGGGCTGCACTATGACTCGGGATCGCGAATCCACCTCAACGACACCTGGATCGAAGACGCCGACTGACTTCGCAGCCACTGGCCGAGACTGCCGCCGGCACGGAGGTTACGAATTGTGTTCCCGTGTCGGCACAGGATCTGGCCTGAGGCGTAATCTCAGAGCGGAGAAGCACTCCGCTGGACTCCCCAGCCACCCCGGTGGTCCTTCCGCCATCGGGTAGCACCATTGATCGGAACAACGACAGCTATGCCCGGCAGCCCAACAGCGCATCACATCCCGGCCTTCGCGGGCCGAATCTCCCGTCTGATGACAGCCACCGCCACCCTCTCCGCCCTCAGCCTGCTGGCCGCCTGCGGAACCAACCAGGGCGGCAGCGGCCCAGCCGGTGACAGTGGAGATCCCGGGGATATCGTCACCGGAGGCACACTCCGGGTCGCCGTCGGCTCCGATGCCGGCTGCGTGGATCCCCACCAGGTAGTGGCCAATGATTCGATCTACTCACTGCGCCAACTGGTGGATTCGCTGACTGATCAGGATCCGGAGACCGGGGAGATCGTGCCTTGGTTGGCTCAGGAGTGGGAGATCAACGACGACGCCACCGAGTTCAGTTTCACTCTCCAGGAGGGGGCGACCTTCAGCAATGGGGAGCCAGTGGATTCTGAGGCAGTGGCCGCGAATTTCGACGCCGCCGTCGAACTCGGTGCCCGGGCGACCCTGCCCAATGACTATCTCACGGGATACCAAGAGACGGAGGTCCACGATGAGCTGAACTTCACCGTGCACTTCGAGGACTCCAATGCCCAGTTCCTGCAGGCAACCTCCACCCACTCCCTGGGCATCCTCGCCCCGGAGACCACCGCACTGGACGAGGACGCCCGCTGCCAGGAGGTCATCGGATCCGGGCCCTTTGTCCTCGAGGAATACGTCCAGGGACAGCAGACCACACTGAGCGCACGTGAGGACTACGCCTGGGGATCAACCGCCTGGGAGAACCAAGGTGAGGCCCATGTTGATGCTCTGGAGTTCTCCGTAGTCTCCGAATCCGGTGTGCGGGCAGGGCTGATCCAGTCCAACCAGGCCGATCTCATCGCCGGTGTCGGCCACCAGGACATCGCCCAGCTGGAGAGTGCCGAGGCCCAGCTGCTCAGCCGCAATAACCCGGGCATTGCCATGGGGCTCAACGTCAACCACGAACACCCGGTGCTGGGCGAGCAGCCGGTCCGCGAGGCGATCTCCCACGCCATCGACCGCGAGGACATCGTGGAGACCCTGTTCACCGAGTTCACCCCGGCGGCAACCTCGGTGCTGGCCTCCACCACACCTGACCATGTGGACATCAGCGAGTACCTCTCCTATGACCCTCAGGGGGTCGAGGAAATCCTGGAGGAGGAAGGCTGGGAGCGCACCGACGACGGCTGGGAACGCGACGGCGAGGCACTGGAGTTCGAGATCTCCTACTTCGGCGATGCCACCCCACAGGCGTCCGCCAGTCAGGAGATGATCCAGCAGCAGCTGGCCGAAGTTGGCATCAACGTGACCCTGCGGGATGTGCCGATTGCCGAGATGGGGACCCTGCAGAGCGAAGGCACCTATGATGTCATCTGGGCTAACCTCACCCGCGCCGATCCCGATATCCTGCGGGCACGGTTCGACTCCACCACCGCCAACCCCCAGCGGCTGAGCGCCTCCGAGATTGACGATCTGCTGGCCGCCCAGTCCGCGGAGCCGGATCCGGAGGCCCGGGCCGAGATCGTCGCCGAGGCACAGGAGAAGATCACCGCCGAATACCTCAGCGTTCCGGTCCTGGAGTCCACCGCCGTGCTGGCCAGCCGCGAGGCGGTCCACGGGGTACGGTTCGACTCCGGTTCCCGGATCTACCTCAACGATGTCTGGATCGACGACGCCGACTGAAAGAAGGACCACCGATGACCGCACAGCCCACCAAAACCACCGCCAGCCAAGCCTGGGAGGATGCCTTCGCCCAGCGTGAGCAGGGTCGGCGCTCAGCCAACGGATTCTTCGCGGTCACCGGTCTCTACTGGCTCAGCAGCGAACCCACTGAGGTCCCCGGTATCCCGGGAATCTGGCAGGTGAGGGACGATGCCGTCGTCGTCGATCTCGGTGAGTCCGGGGTGCTGGCACGTGATGGCGAACAGCTCACCGGGGTCCGAGAGTTTGCTGGTATTCCTGAACGTGGCGGGATCCTGCTCGGAGTACCTGAGGGACAGTCGACCGACCTCGGGGTGACCTCCCTGGAGGTGGCCAAACGCGGCGGGCTGTTCATCCTGCGGCCCAAGAGTGCCGCCCACCCCTTCCTGAGCGAGTACACCGGAACTGAACGGTTCGACTACAACCCGGGTTGGCGGGTCACTGCCAGTTATGAGCCCTTCGCCCAGCCGGAACCGGTGACCGTTGCCGCAGCAGTGGAGGGCATTGAGCATGTCTACCAGGCTCCAGGACGGGTGCGTTTCCAGGCCGAGGGGCAGCAGTACGAGCTGCTGACCTTTGATGGGTTCGCCGAGGGGGAGCGGCTGGTGCTCTTCACGGATCACACCTCCGGGGAGACGACCTACCACGCGCTGCGGGCGCTGCGGTTCCACGTCGGCTCCGGTGAGCCCGCGGAGGTGGTGGTCGACTTCAACAACGCGGCCAATCTGCCCTGTGCCTACACGGATCTTGCCACCTGCCCGCTGCCGCCGAAGGGAAACCGGATTGAGGCAGCGGTGACCGCCGGGGAGAAGAAACCGACTCAGCGGGTGGAATCAGCTGCCGAGGGCCCGGGCATGACCTGGCAGCGGATCATCACCGACTGACCGGCGATCCGTCCGGAGTTGAGTGTTGTAGAGCCAGGCAGCTGAAGGCCGCAATGATTGCGCTTGGCGCTATTAGTGTTTAACGCTATTATCTACCTGTGATCCAGTCGTTTCGTGACAAGGCCACGGAACAAGTATGGGAGACGGGCAAACATAAGAAGTTTGATCCGCGAATCCTGAAGGTAGCTGTACGCAAGTTAGGGCACCTTCACCATGCGGCCCGCCTTGAGGACCTTCAAGTTCCTCCGGCGAATCAACTCGAAGCGCTACACGGAGACAGACAGGGCCAACACAGCATCCGCATTAATAAACAGTGGCGCATTTGTTTTGAATGGACGGAAGCGGGGCCGAGGAACGTTGAAATCACGGATTACCACTAGAGCCAAATGCAAAGGAAAGAACTCATGAGTCTCACCCATCATGCTCACCCCGGGGAGATCCTGCTTGAGGATTTCCTGAAGCCAATGGGTATTTCGCAGTACCGCCTGGCCAAGGATATTGGTGTGGACCCTGCGCGCATTAACGCAATAGTTCACGGAAAGCGGGGGATTACACCCGCGACTGCACTTCGTCTGGGTCAGTACTTCGGTATGTCCGCCGAGTTTTGGACCAACGCCCAGACTCATTACGACTTGGCTGTGGAACGCGCTCTTCATGGGCAGGAAATCGACGCCATCCGCCCCTTGCAGGCCGCCTAGGGGAGGCCTGCGGATGGGTCCTTCCCATTGTGAGGTCATTAAGGCAGTGTTAGTTTTGCGAGATGGCGCTCACGGTTCGGGCAGCAACTGCCGCTGACTGGACTGCCATCTGGCAGATAATCCAAGAGGTGGCAGCTGCCGGGGAGACTTTCGCGATGGAAGTTTCTCCATCTGAGGATCAGATGCGGCGTGAATGGTTGACACCGTCAGCGGGTCGCGTTGTCGTCGCCACTGATGAATCCGGCGAGGTTTTGGGCACCGCGAATATGTACCCCAACCGCCCCAACCAGGGAGCGCATATTGCCTCAGGCTCCTTCATGGTCGCCGATGACGCGCGTGGTCGAGGGGCCGGCCGGGCGATGGTCCGGGACATGGTGGATTGGGCCACGTCCAGTGGATACCGCGGTATTCAGTTCAACGCGGTGGTGGCTACGAATGCATCAGCGGTGGAGCTCTACCGCTCCGAGGGGTTTCGGGCCATCGGCACCGCGCCCCAGGCATTCCTTCACCTGACTTCGGGCGCCGTCGACCTCCTCCTCATGTGGCGAGACCTTCCCTAGTGGAGGTCGTTATCCCAGCCCCCGGGCCATCACCGACTGACCTGTGACTCGGGATCTCTTGGCAAGAAGAAAGCCAGGAGTACGCAGCCGCAGAAAATTATGGAGCCAACCAACGTAGGTAGAGCGATATCTGTAGTTGCAAGGAGGCCGCCTAGGGCTGATCCTAGGGCGAGTCCTAGAAGGCCAAGAACTTTTGAAGTCGCGCCGACCCGGCCCAACAGTTCCGAGGGTACAAGTCGTTGACGAATCGAAGTTGAACAGATGTTCCAGACAACTGCGTGCATGATGTACAGAGCAAGAAGCAGTGCGGCCAGCACCACCTGTGTTGTGTAGGCAAGTAGGGCCAGGGTAGATGCGCCGAGGATAAGACTGGATGTGATGGTCCACCTGTATCCGAGGCGAATGCGGATCGGCACGGTGATGAAAGATCCCGCAAGGCCCCCGAGAGCAGAAAACGCAAGCAATATGCCGTAACCGGCGGCGTTTAAGTCGAGCTGTATGTCAGCGAAAAGGACCAGCACGGAAAACGGCAACATATATCCGATGCTTGAGAGACCTCCGATGAGCGCCAATGTCATCACCGTGCGGTTCTTGAGAAGCCATTGGGCACCTTCTAGCGCTTCTCGATACACAGAAGGTCTCTGTTCTGGCGGGGCCAACTGAGTGGGTCTGCTTCGCTTTGGCAGTGCCAAAGCGAATGCTCCAGCTGCTGCCCACAGGCCACCCATGACATAAGCGGGTAGGACCATCCCTGCTGTGAATAGTAGTCCGCCCAACGGTGGGCCTATGAACTCGTCTGCAGCGAGCTGGGTGGCCGCAATGCGTGAGTTGGCCCCGTCGAGGTGATCCTTCTTCACCAGGGATGGCAACAGGGCGATGGCAGAGCTGTCTGCGACGCTTTCCAAAGCGGCGACGATAGCCATCACCCCGTAGAGCACCATCAAAGTTGCTGGGCCAAAGTGGATTGTCAGAGCGAGGCATACCAGTGCGGCACCGCGTAACAGGTTGGCTAGCACCAACAGTGTTCTTCGGTCCAGGCGGTCTACATAGACACCGATGGGAAGGACCACAGTGAGACGGACTACCGCATAGAGAGTAGCCAAGCCTGCTACCCAGCGAGGGTCATCGGTCAGGGATGCTGCCAGCAGTGGCATCGATACGAAGGTGATCCCGTCAGACAGGTTTGAGAGGGCATTGGCACCCCAGAGAACTTTGAATGA
The DNA here is from genome assembly GCF_012641515.1 of Nesterenkonia sedimenti. GTDB lineage: Bacteria > Actinomycetota > Actinomycetes > Actinomycetales > Micrococcaceae > Nesterenkonia > Nesterenkonia sedimenti. The sequence goes on from NZ_JABAHY010000014.1 coordinate 51,976, forward strand.
CCGACCGAGACTCACCGACTCAGTCTATGGAGTGCGCTGGACCCCGTCGATGACGCCCTAGATTACTTGGGTGCCTTATGCCTGGGGCGACCAGCCCAGGGCCGGGCCGAGACGTTCGGCAATATCTGTGAGTATCTGCACGTAATCGGTCTCCTCGAAGCTGAAGGGCAGGGCGAAGGCCACCTCATCGACCTCCCGGTAACCGGCATGGGCTGCCAACTCCTCAGCGATCTGCTCGCTGGTGCCGATGATGTCCTTAGCCGGCAGGAAACCTTTGGGGCCATTGGGCTGCAGCGTCCGGGGAGTCCGCTCATCCACATAGGCCTGGTACTTCTGCCGCTGCTCGGTGGTTGCCGAATCAGTAGGAATGACCACCAGCCCCTGGGAGACCTTGGCTGCGGCGCCATCGGGGTGCTCAGCCCGGAAGGCCCTGATCTGCTCGGCCTGGATCTCCCCGAAATCTGGCCTGTCCTGCCCCGGCGCGAAGACGACCGAGGAAGTCAGCAGGTTGAACCCCGCCTGACCGGCCCACTGGGCTGAGCGCAGACTGCCCGCCCCGTACCAGAGCCGGGAACGCAGACCAGGGGAGTGAGGCTCCACCCGTTCGGAATGCTCCTCGATCACCCCATCCTTACCGGAGAACCCCCGCACGGGCTCACCGGCGATGAACCCGGCCAGCCGCTGAACCCGGGAATAGCTGAAATCCTCTGCCGCAGCGGTATCCGGATAGAGAGCATCTTTGACAGTGTCCCAGTACATGGGTTCACCCACACTCACCCCTGGATTGATCCGCCCACCGGAGAGCACATCAGCCGTGGCCAGATCCTCGGCCAGCCGCAGCGGATTCTCCCAGGCCAAGGGGGTCACCGCCGTGCCCAGTTCGATCCGAGAGGTTCGCTGGGAGGCTGCAGCCATCACCGCAACCGGGGAGGAAATCCCATACTGCAGATGCCGGTGCCGCAGCCAGGCAGAGTCGAAGCCCAACTGTTCCCCCAGCTCGATGACCCGCAGTGTGGATTCATGCCCGGCGGCGGGATTATCCCGGTCGAAGAGGCCAATGGTGAGGAACCCCAGTTTCTTCAGCGGGGAGGCCCCCGAGGCGGATGCAGCAGCTGACATGATCAAAACTCCTTCACTGGGACTGTCTCGAAGAGGTGGCGGGCTGGGAAGTCGAAAGTGGGGGCAGCAGCAGTGCTAAGAAGCAGGCTACTGCGCTGGCGGTGAGGCAGACCAGAGTTGCCATCCGCAGTGACCCGGTGCCCACGTCCAACCCGGCTGAGAGCAACAGTCCGCTGACCAGGGCAATCAGGAAGGTGGCGGCCAGCCGCTGGGTCAGCTGCAGGAAGGAGGCAGCCACCCCACGCAGATGTGGGCCCACCTCCGCCAGGGCCACTGCCCGCACTGTCGGTTCGGTCATTCCAGAGAAGAATCCCAGGACAACCAGCACTGCAGCCGAAATCCAGAACAGCGCCATCGTTTCCACGGAATAGCTGACGACGACGAACACCGCCAGGGCCACCACCTGGCCGCTGAGCGCTGCGGGGAACACGGTGGCACCCCACCGGGAGAAGAGCCTGTTGCTCATCCGTGCCCCCAGGAACCTTGCGGCTGCTCCGGGTATCCCGGCGGCGGCGATCAGGAAAGCTGAGAGGTCGGTGGCGGCCATGAAGTACATGACCAATACGGTGGAGAAGGCCAGAATGCTGCCGAACCACAGCAGGGCTGCGGCATTGGTGACCATATAGCTGCGGCTGCGCAGCAGTTCGGGGGCGAAGACCGGCAGCCGGCCCCTTCTGCGGTAGCTGACCTCCCACCCGCACAGCAGCATCACCAACAGGATGCTGGCCGCCACCAGTGCAGTCAGCACACCGGTGCCGACTCCCGGATCCACAACCGGCAGGGTCACCGTGAGGGTCAGCGCCCCCAGCAGCAGAACCCCTGGGATGTCCAGATCCACCGCCGCCGAACCTTTCGCGTCCCGGGGAAGGTGCCGCCAGGCCACCCAGAGGGTGCCGATTCCGGCCAGGAAGGGCAGCAGCAGTACCAGCCGCCAGGCGGCTTCACCGATAACTTCCAGCAGCAGGGCCGAGAGCAGGGGACCGGCCACTGCAGCGGCCGCACCGGCGGCGGTGTACCCCGCGAAGGCCCTGACCCGTGCCGGACCCGAATAGGTGTCCTGGATGATGCCCAGCACCTGGGCGGAGAGAATACCGGCACCCAGTCCCTGAAATAGCCGGCCCAGGATCAGCATCCAGGTCTCGGCGGCTGCCGCAGCCAGGCCGCAGCCGGTCAGGAAGAGGCTGAGCCCGAGCAGGAACAGCTTGCGCCGGCCGTAGGCGTCACCGAGCCGGCCGGCAGGGGCCAGGCCGAGGCCGAAGGTCAGAGAGAAGGCAGCCAGAAACCACTGAACCCCTGCAGTGCTGGCACCCAGGGACTCACCCACCGATGGAGCGATATAGGCCATCGAAGCCCCATCGATCAGGGTGGTGAATCCGGCCCCCATACAGGCCAGCAGCACCAGTGACTGCGCCCGGGACCCACCGAGGGTGTCATCTCGAACGCTCGGGGCGAGGCCAGCTGGTCCCATGACTGTTCAGCCCCGATCAGTGGCAAGCAGCGGTCGGTGAACAGCTCATTGCAGTGCCCCTGCGAGATCATCCTCAGCCCGGGCCCCGGAGATGGACTCCAGCAGCTCCCGGGTATAGGGATGTTCAGCCGATTCGAAGATCTCCTGGGTGGGACCAGTTTCGATGATCTGACCGCTGCGCATCACTGCCACCCGGTGTGCCAGGTGCCGCACCACGGCGAGGTCATGGGTGATGAAGAGATAGGTCAGTCCCTGCTCGGCCTGCAGATCCGCCAGCAGGTCCAGGACCTGAGCCTGAACTGAGACATCCAGTGCCGAAACCGGCTCATCGCAGACCACCAGATCAGGGGAGAGCGTCAGAGCCCGGGCAATGGCCACCCGCTGCCGCTGACCACCGGAGAGCTCAGCGGGCCGGCGTTGCAGCGTCCCCTCCGGCAACGCCACCTGATCCAGAAGCTTGGCCGCTGTTTTGCGGCGCTGCTCCTTGGAGCCCACTTTGAAGGCATCAAGGGGTTCAGTGATGATCTGCTCGATGGAGAATCGCGGGTCCAGCGAGGCGTAGGGGTTCTGGTAGATCAACTGGGCACGACGACGCAGCTGCCGCCAAGCTTCCCCACGCAGGGAGGTGACATCTTCTCCGGCGAAGGTGATGCTGCCGGCGTCGGGCTTCTCCAGTCCCAGCACCAGTTTCGCGGTGGTGGACTTCCCGGAGCCGGATTCACCGACCAGGGCCAGGGTCTCGCCCCGCAGCAGGTCGAAGCTGACCCCGTCCACTGCGTGGATGGTCTGCTTCGGTTCCCCTCGCCGGGCCGGCAGGGTGAACTCACGGCGGAGGTCCTTGGCCGAGAGCAGCACCTCAGTGTCTGCCGGCAGTGGGGCAGGAGCCCGGGAAGGTTCGCTCAGACCCGGGGCAGCGGCCACCAGCCGCCGGGTATAGGCATCGGTGGGATTGGTCAGCACCTCATCGGAGGTTCCGGCCTCCACAATCCGCCCACCGTTCATCACCACAATCCGGTCTGCCCGATCTGCGGCGACACCCAGGTCATGGGTCACCAGAAGCACTGAGGTGCCCAGTTCGGCAGTCAGCTCCTGCAGATGGTCCAGGATTTTCTTCTGCACGGTCGCATCCAGTGCGGAGGTCGGCTCATCGGCGATCAGCAGATCCGGCCGGCCGGCAATAGCAATGGCGATCAGCACCCGTTGCCGCATACCGCCGGAGAGCTGGTGGGGATACTGCTGCAGCCGGGTCTGGGGTCGGTCGATACCAGCGCGGTCCAACAGTTCGGCAGCCTCCGCCTGGGCTGAGGCCTTGGGCATCTTCCGGTGGGCGCGGATCGCCTCGATGACCTGGTGGCCGATAGTTCGCACCGGGTTGAGGCTGACGGTGGGGTCCTGTGGGATCAGTCCGATCCGGTTGCCCCGCAGGGTGCGGAACTGCCGGTCGGACCAATCGGCCACATCGGTGTCTCCGAAGAGGATCTTGCCCCCGGTGATCCGGGCGTTCTCCGGCAGCAGGCCGATCAGCGCATGGGAGAGCGTGGACTTACCGGAACCGGATTCACCGACCAGGGCAACCGTCTCCCCATGGCCGATCTCCAGCCCGGCACCGCGCAGGGCTTCGACCGTGCCTCGGGTGGTGAGGTACTCAGAGGTGAGGTTCTCCACCCGCAGCAGGGGTGCGGAGTCGACGTCGTGAGCTGTCATGTCTAGAACCTCCTGCGCTCGCCGGAGAGCGCGTAGGCAATGCGGTTGATGGCCAGCACGGTCGCGGCGATGACCAGACCCGGGATAGTGGTCAGCCACCAGGCTGCGGCCATGTAGTTACGGCCCTCCGAGACCAGCGAACCCCATTCGGGGGCGGGCCGGGGAGCGCCGTAGCCCAGGAAGCTCAGGGCGGAGACCGAAAGGATCGCCATACCGAACTCCAGGACTGCCAGGGCGAGGATGGGCCCGGAGGCGTTCGGCAGCACGTGCCGACGCAGGGTGGTGTACCAGCGCGAACCCAGGGACCGGGCGGCCTCTACATAAACCGCCTGGCAGACCCGCAGGCTCTGGGATCGGGCGATGCGTGCGAAGGTCGCTACCGAACCGATGGCCACTGCGATGGCCACATTCGTGGAGCCGAAGCCCAGGGCGGAGATCAGCGCCAGGGACAGCAGCAGGGAGGGGATGGCCAGCAGCACATCGACCACCCGCATAATCGCCTGGTCCACCCAGCCGCCCAGGAATCCGGCCATAATCCCGAAGACACCACCGGAGAAGAGGGCGATCACCACGGCCACCAGGGCGGTGCGCAGTGAGAGCGAGGTCCCGTGGACAACCCGGGTGTAGAGATCCCGGCCCAGATGGTCAGTGCCGAACCAGTGGGCGGCACTGGGAGACTGCAGGGCCTGGGTACTGTCACCGGTATAGGGGTCACCGGAGGCCAGCACATTCGGGAAGAAAGCGGCGACGACGACCAGGATCAGAAACAGTCCGCTGATCACCAGACCGGGCTTGCGCAGCCACCGGGTCCACGGCAGCTTCTTGGGGGCCTGTTTCGGAGCAGCGGCAGGTGAGCGGACCTCGTCGTTCTGGGGGTCCTGGGATTCGGTGCCCGGAACCTCGGAGCGGAGTGTGGAGGGCAGTGCAGTCTGAGTCATGAGCTTTCCTAGGCGTAGGAGCGTCCGACGGTGACGCGGGGGTCGGCTACGGGGAGCAGGAGATCCACAATGAGGTTGGCGGCGATGAAGACCACCGCGCCGAAGACCACCACACCCTGGACTACCGGGAGGTCCTGCATGGTCACGGACTGAACGGTCAGCTGGCCCACGCCCTGGCGGGAGAAGACGGTTTCGACGATGACCGAACCGGCCAGCAGGTTGCCGGCGATCAGGCCGACCATAGTCAGCGATGGCAGGGTCGCATTGCGCAGCACATGCCCCAGGTGGACCCGGATGCGGCTGATTCCCTTGGCCCGGGCAGTGGTCACGTAGGGATCAATTGCTGCTTCCTGCAGCGATTTCGCCAACACCTGGGCGACTAGGGCGCTGATCGGCAGTCCCAGGGTGATTGCCGGGAGGACCAGTGCACTGAATCCGTCATTTCCCATGGCGGGGAAGATGTTCCAGCTGAAGCTGAACCACTGGATCAGCAGCAGACCAATCCAGAAGGTCGGCAGGGAGATGGCCAGCGGCGGGATGGCCAGCAGGGTCTCGCGCAGCCAACGGAGATTGGTGTAGGTGGCGATCAGGGCGATGGCTCCGCCGAAGATCACTGCCACCACCAGAGCTGCGATGGACAGCTCGACTGTTGGCCAGAGCACCTGGCCGATCGCGGTGGTGACCGGCTGACCGGTCTGCACTGATGTGCCAAGGTCACCCTGCAGGGCGGCGAAGAGGTACTGACCGTACTGGACCGGCAGCGGCTGGTCGAAGCCGTACTCGGCGCGCATAGCGTCGAGCTGCTCCGGGCTGACAGTGCCGGAGTCCATGCCCCCGGCGGCCATCGCGGAGATGGGATCACCGGGGACCATGAACAGGATGACGAAGGTGACCGTATAGGCCGCCCACAGCACCCCCACAGCCAGCAGCAGCCGCATGCCGATATAGCGAACCATTACTGAGCGCTCTCCTCGATCCAGACGTCATTGAGGTAGACCCGGGAGCCGGAGTCGAAGCGCACACCGTGCACCTCTGCCCGGGAGGCCAAAGTGGTGGTGAGGTCCACAACTGGGACGGTGTAGTACTGGCTGACCACCTGCTCCTGGGCCTCGGCGGCGATCTCGGCACGAGCATCGGGGTCCGGCTCAGCGGAGAGTTCCCGCAGAGTCTCGAAGAGCTCCTCGTCCTCGATCAGATAGGGGCTGCTCGGTCCGTAGCTGGTGCGCAGGATATCGGCATCGGCCCGGGTGGCGTTGCGCCAGATGATGTCGAAGGAGCTCTCCGCCACGCGAGTGCCGAATTCAGCAACCTGGCCCTCTTCCAGGGAGACATCAAAACCGGTGGAGTTCAGCTGCTGCTGGATCAGCTCCAAGGTCGGTGCGTTGGTGGGGGCGTTGTCGAACCACAGGATGGTGAACTCCAGGCGCTCGCCGTCGCGTTCGTAGACCTCATCATCGCCGAGTTCCCAGCCGGCATCCTCGAGGACTTCACGGGCAGCATCGGGGTCATGCTGCAGGTACTCGGAGAGGTCCACATGATCCGGAGTGGTGGAGGCGACCACGCTTGTGGAGGCCGGAGTGTCCTCGGTGTATGCGGTGTTGACGATCTCTTCACGGTCGATGCCCAGGGAGATCGCCTCCCGCACGGCCTCATCCTGGAAGAGCTCCTCCTCCTGGTTCAGCCCCAGCCCGAAGGGCATCCCGGGGTTGGTCCGAGGCAGGATCTGAGCATTGGCAGACTCCAGCTGGGGCAGGTCCTGTGGGGCGATATTGCCGATGACATCCACCTGCCCCGACTGCAGGGATCCGGCACGGACCCCAGATTCGGGAACGATGGTGAACTCAATACCGTCCACATAGGGCTCACCCTGGTTATCCCAGACCTCCGAGCCCCAGTCATAGCCCTCGCGGGCGGTCATGGTGATGGAGCTGTCCGGTGTGTAGCTCTCCAGCACGAAGGGTCCGGAGCCCTCCACGGACTCGCAGCGTTCGTCATCGCTGAGTTCCACCGAGTCCGGGTGCAGGATCCCCAGGGCGTGGGTGGAGGTGGCCTGCAGGAACTGGGCGCTGGGCTCCTCGAACCGGACCGTGAAGGTCTGGTCATCGATGACCTCGGTCTCCTCATAACCCTCGATATAGCTCAGGGTGATGTGCCCGCGACTGCCCAGTTCGGTGGCCCGGTCGAGGTTCGCGGCGACAACCTCAGCATCCAGCGGTGTGCCATCGGCGAATGTCACACCTTCGCGCAGGGTGAAGGTGTACTCGGTGGCGTCGTCGTTGATCTCCCATTCTTCAGCCAACCAGGGCGCAATCTCCCCGGTTTCCGGGTCCTGATCGGTCAGCGAATCCACCAGTTGGCGGCTGGGGTAGATGGAGTCATTGGAGCCGGTCTGCTGGGGGTCGATGCAGCCGTCATCGGAACCCACCGCGAAGCTCAGTGTGCCACCGGGTTCGGGATCTCCCACCGGCCCACCGTTACCGGCAGCCCCACCGCCGTTGCCGCCGCAGGCAGCCACCAGGCTCAGCGAGCCGATCAGGAGGCCCGCGGTCGGTATACGCAGTCGTGAGGATGGGAAACGAGAAGTGTGGTCGGTCATCAATTGTGTCTTTCTCTTCGGTGCAAGCCCCGGCAGCATCAGAGTCCGGGGGTCAGTAAGAGGGAATTAGCGGGGAACGCCCAGAAGGTCGCGCAGGGTCGCGCCCTCGGGGTACTCAGTGCGCAGCACGCCGCGCTCCTGCAGCAGCGGCACAACCTTCTGCACAAAGGGCTCCAGGCCGGCCGGGGTGATATGCGGAACCAGGATGAACCCATCCGAAACCCGGGTCTGCACGGCGTCGATAATGGCATCAGCCACCGTCTGCGGGCTGCCGATGAAGGACTGCCGCGACTGGGTATCAATCACGGTCTCGCGCAGGTTCAGGCCCTTCTCCTCGGAGAGTTTGCGCAGTTTGGCGACCTCAGCATGGGGGTCGGTGACCTGGCGGGCACGACCGGCGAAGATCGAGGGGCCCTCGGTATCAGGCTCAATATCCGGCAGCGGACCCTCGGGGTCGTAGCTGCTGAGATCCCGGTTCCAGATCTGCTCCAGCAGCAGCAGGGCGGTCTGGCCGCTGACCTGCTGGGCCCGGACCTCGGCGGCGATCTCCTCAGCCTCACTGTCGGTATCACCGATGATGAAGCTGATCCCAGGCAACACCTTCAGGCTCTCCGGATCCCGGCCGAACTTCTCCACCCGGGACTTCACATCGGCATAGAACTTCCGGCCCACCTCGGGCTCGCTGTGCCGGGTGAAGATCGCATCCGCATTGGCTGCGGCGAAATCCCGGCCCTGGGGTGAATCCCCGGCCTGGAAGATTACCGGATGACCCTGCGGCGGGGTCGGCACATTGAACCGGCCGCGGATATCGAACTGGGTGCTCTGGTATTCGAAGGGCTCAGGCTCCCCGGCGGCATCGGGCCAGGTGTCCCACAGGGTCTTGGCCGCCTTGACGAACTCCTCGGCCCGGACATAGCGCTGATCATGCTCCAGGTAACCCCCGCGCCGGAAGTTCTCCCCGGTGAAGGCATCCGAGCTGGTCACCACGTTCCAGGCGGCACGGCCACCGGAGAGGTGATCGAGGCTGGCGAACTGGCGGGCAACCTCATAGGGCTCATTGAAGGTCGCGTTGATCGTCCCGGCCAGCCCCAGATGCTCAGTGACTGCCGCGAGGCCAGCCAGCACGGGGAAAGTGTCAGGACGCCCGACGACGTCGAGATCGTGAATCCGGCCCTTCTGCTCGCGCAGCCGCAGCCCCTCGGCCAGGAACAGGAAGTCGAAGAAACCCCGTTCGGCCGACTGGGCGAACTTCCGGAAGGACTCGAAATCGATATGGCTGCCGGAGGCCGGATCTGACCACACCGTGGTGTTGTTCACCCCGGGGAAGTGCGCACCGAGAATGACCTGTCGTGGCTGATCGCTCATGCTGCTCCTCCTGCCAGGGCCGGCTGGTTCTCTCCATCTGCGTAGCGGTTGGGCGCAGCCTCCAGGCCGAGGCGGAACCGCAGCGGCTGCTCAGAACCGACGACGACGCCGGCCTCAGTCAGCTGCGGGCTGAGCTCCTCGGCAATCCGGGGCAGATCCGTGTGGTGTTCGGCCGGCAGCAGCCGAACCCCGGAGAAACCTGCTGCGGCGATCTGCTGGATCCGCTCGGCGACCTCCGCGGAGGTGCCGATGACCTGCTGCTGACCAGCCGCGTTGTCCTCACCGGCGGCCTCATTGAGCTCGGCCAGCCGGGCCTGGGCTGCCTCTGCGGTGGGCTCGATGAGTACCTGCAGGTCCACGAACACCAACAGCGGGGCTCCACTGCGGCCAGTCTCGGACTCCACAGCCCGGACCTTCTCCAGCAGCCCGGTGGTCTCCTCGAGGCTGGCTGCGGAGAGGAAGAGCAGATCTGCCTGCTGGGCGGCTGCCTTCAACTGGGCGGATCCACTGCCCTGGAGGGCCACCACCGGCTGGCCCTGCGGCGGGCGAGGAGTGATCGAGGGGCCCTTGACGGTGAACCGTTCGCCCTCGTAGTCAATGTAGTGAAGCTTCTCCCGGTCCACGAAACGTCCGGTGGCGGAGTCGCGGATCTCGGCGTCGTCCTCCCAGGAGTCCCACAGCCGGCGCGCCACATCCACCACATCGGAGGCCTCCGCGTAGAGGGACTCCGCATCCAGATCATCCCGGCCGCGTCCGAAGAGGGCTGACTCCTCGGCGGTGGCCGATACCTCAGCCAACCAGCCGGCCCGCCCGGAGCTGATGTAATCCAGGGTGGCGATGTTCTTCGACAGGTGGAAGGGCTCAGTGTGGGTGGTGGTCAGAGTGGGCACCAGGCCGATCCGGGAGGTGCGGGCGCCGACCCAGGCGGCGACCAGGGAGGCATCCAGCTGCCCCTGACGCTGCAGGCCCAGGGAATCGTCGAAGGTGACCAGATCCGCCCCGCTGGCCTCGGCAGTCTGGGCCAGCGAGCCCCAGTACTGGGGGGTGAAGACTTCCTGGGCGGCAGGAATCCGGAACCAGGACCCGGGGTGCCACCCGGTGTCCCGCAGGCCGATGGCCAGATGGAAATCAGCCGAGGCTGATCCCGGCTGGTGGGTGCTGTTCATAGCAATCCTCTCAACTCACACTTGCCGCGCACCGGATGGTGTGCGACCTTGTCGTCACCTGGAGCACCCCACTGTGAAAGAGGGTTGCTGTCCGGCAAGCCAGGGCTTCGCGCCGGATCTCATGACGGGCTCAACGCTAGCACCGCGACCCCCTCAGCCAGAGGGGGCCTGTAACTTCACGTCACATCGGCCAGCAGCTCGAATGAGCGCAGCCGAACCGCCGGATCATGGGTGGTTGTGCTGATCAGCAGCTCATCGGCGCCGGTGGCCCGCTGCAGCACATCCAGCTGCTCAGCGACCTGATCGGCAGTACCGAGGAAACGGGTGGAGGTCCGGTCGCGGACCAGATCGGCAGCCTCTGCGCCCAAGGGGGCAGCGGCCGGGCTGTCCGGGGCCGGATAGGGGATCGCCCCCTGACCGGAGCGGATGGAGTAGACCCACTGGTCGTAGCCGGCACCCAGGCGGTGGGCTTCAGCCTCGGAATCGGCCACCAGAACCTCAGCGGAGACGATCACATAGGGCTCAGCCAGCTCATCACTGGGCTGGAAGCTGGCCCGATAGTGATCCACGGCGTCGGTCACATTGGAGGGAGCCACATGGTAGTTCGCTCCGAAGCGCAGTCCGCGCTCACCGGCGACCTTGGCCGATTCCCCGGCTGAGCTGCCCAGGACCCATACCTGTGGGGGAGTAGGCAGCTCAGGGGTGGCAGAGGGCAGGGCCACGCCCTCGGCTTCGGTGGTGTGGTTCAGGAAACTGATCAGCTGGTCGATGAACTCCCCATAGGGGGCCAGTGGGGTGCCTTCGGGGATCAGCAGCTCGGCAATGGCCTGCATTCTGGGGTTTTTCCCCAGTCCGCTGAGATCAGGTGCGGCCGGCAGCAGCAGACCCTCCTCAGTGGTGCGGTCCTGCTGGGCCTCTTTGGTGGCCATCGCCGGGGGTCGGGAGCCGGGGTCCTTGGACTGGGTGCGCTTGCCCCGTACTGGGGCCCGGCCGATGCCGAGGTCCACCCGGTCGCCCAGTGTGGCCTGCAGCAGAGCGAAATCCTCGGCGATGGCCAATGCACTGCGCTGGCCTGCCAGCACTGCCCCGGAGCCGACTCGCAGGGTGGAGGTGGCGCTGCCGGCCAGGGCCATCAGCAGGGCCGGGTTATAGCCGATCACCCCGGGGTTGAAATGATGCTCGCCGTACCAGAGGCGGGTGTAACCCAGCCTCTCAGCGGAGCGTGCCAGCTCCACGCTGGCGGCCACCGCCTGCTGCGGGGACTGACCCTCGGCCACCGGGACGAGGTCGAAAATACTCAGCGGAATGGACACGGTGGTGCTCCTGCTCGACAGTCACGAGAATGTGCTCAGCGAACATATCAACGCCGAACAGGAGCACCTGGGCCCGTTGTAACACTAGGACTCCCGGTGTAACACAAGGACTTCTGCCCGGTACCAGCAGCTGGGGGTCCCAGATATGGGTGGTGGATCAGGCAGTGGCGCCCAGCTCCGCGATGTGATCAGGCAGCCGGTCGTGGGAGCCGTACATGAAGTGGTTGGACATGTTCTCGGAGAACCGGCTGGCCTCAGTGGTCAGCCCCACCGCCTCGGCGACCTCGCGGATATGCATCGGGGCTGCACCACAGCAGACACCGAGATAGTTGATGCCCAGGTCATAGGCCTCCTTGGCCCAGGCGCCGATCTCATAGCGGTTGTTCAGCAGCGGATCCAGAGCGGTGGGGAAGGTCCGCCCATGCGGGGAGGGCACAGTGGCCCGGACATCGGAGAGGTTGAAGAAGGTCGGCTCCTCAGCGGTGGTCCGGTAGGGGATCGGCAGGGCCCCCACATGGCAGGAGACCTTCTCCCGGATCTGCTTGAGCCAGGGCATGATCGTCTCTGGGCCGCGGAAGCAATTAAGCCCGACGACGTCGGCACCGGCCTGCTCCAGCTGCTGGGCGGTCTCGACCACACCCACGCCATCGGCCATCTCCTCGAAGGCCATAGGTGCCAGGGTCAGTACAACCGGAAGTCCGCTGGCCTTGGCGATCTCCAGGGCGGCCAGGGCTTCACCGGCGTAGTAGAAGGTCTCACCGATGATCAGATCGGCGCCCTCCTCCACGGCCCAGCCAACCATCTCCTCGAACATCGAACGCACCTCAGCCTGTTTGGCGGGATCGGCGGGATCCCAGATATTGGAATTGGAGATATTGCCGGCCATGAAATTGCCGGGCTTGGCATCAGCGACCTCTCGGGCGATCTTCAGTGCCGCACGGTTCAGCGGTTCCAGGAGGTCCTCCTTGCCGATGACCCGCATCTTCTCGCGGTGGCCATTATAGGGGCCATTCGCGGTTGAGCGTGGAGGTGTGTCGAGTCAAGGGGCTCGCGCCCTTATTGGATGATG
>NZ_JABAHY010000015.1 GCF_012641515.1 Nesterenkonia sedimenti
CCCCTACATCGGCGTCAGATCAACGATCCGGGGCCATCCTGTACACACATTTTTGCCTATAACCCTTTTGTGTGTCCAGTGGGAAAACAGAGCGGTGACAGCTGGCTCAGCCCAGCAGTGCCCGGCCCGGTTTAGCCTCAGGCTTGAGCTGACCATCTTCGATCACCTGGACTCCACCGACCCAGAGCTGGTCCACGCCGGTCGTGGGCTCCACCCGGGTGAAATCCTCATTGGGAGTCAGGGATTCCAGATCGAAGACCACGAGATCGGCATCGGAGCCCGGCTGAAGGGTCCCCTTCCGCTTGAACTCGGGGAAGGCCCGGGACATGATCCGAGCCGGTATGGTGCTGGAACGAGCGATCACCTCAGAGAGGCTCAGCGCCTGTGCATCGCGGGCCAGCCAGCTGATCGCCCGGGTGAAACAGCCAGTTGCGCGGGGGTGAACGACAAACCCCTCGGGCAGCGGCCATTCATCGATATCGGTGGGGTTCTCCAATCCGGCCATACAACCACTGGATGCAGGTTTCACCGGCATGGAATCCGAAGCGAAGGCGGCATCCTTCAGGGTCACCGCCTGCTGCAGGGCCGCCCGGTCCTCAGGAATCCGCTCATCATAGGTCCGGCCCAGGATCAGGGTGCCGGGGTCCTCAGCCCTGAGCTCGGCCAGACGTTCATAGCTGGCAATCTCCTCACCGGTCTCCAGGACGATGATCCGGCGGGGATCCCGGCCGGTCTGTTTCATCACCTCCGGATCTAGGAAGGCTGCCCCGATGACCGTGGAGGACATTCCAAAGGGATAGGACTCGGTAGTGAAGGGCAGCCCCTCGGCATAGGCGTCCAAGACCAGCTGAGTGGACTCCGCCAGGCTTCCGGAGTTGGTGGAGCCGAAATGACACAGATGCACCTGCACGCCAGTACTGCGGCTCAGCTCAAGAAGTTCTTCGAGACCCTCGGGTCCGCCGCGGCGGGCATGGACGAACAATGGAACATCCCGCTGCACCGCCAGTTCGGCAATGGCCTGCAGCTCGGCGGCACAAGTGCCGGGTGCATAGCCCAGCAGCATTCCGATCCCCAGACCCCCGGCATCCAGCTGCTTGGCAGTCAGCTCAACGATCCGGCCGATCTGCTCTGGAGTTGCCTCACCGCGCCAGGACTGCAGGTGTTGCAGGGATGCCCAGGAGTCCAGGGGCAGCGGATCCAGGGCATCAGCCTTATCCTCCAGCTCCTCCATCACCAGGATTCGGCTGTGCAGCCAGCCTGCGGAGAATCCATAGTGCAGTGGGCGACCCTGCTCAGCGCTCCAGTTCAGGGCCGAGCGGATCGGCGCTGCCCCGGACTCCAGCTCCAGAGTTGTGGTGACACCATCGAAGGCCTGCAGCCGGTGGCCGGTGAGATTCTGGCCATGGGCATGCAGATCGATGAACCCGGGGGCGAGGATCTTGCCGGTGGCATCCACCACCGTCTCAGCCTCAGGGGTCTCCTTGCCGGGGGCAGCCAGATAGGTGATCTCGCCACCGGTGATGGCCAAATCCGCCACAGCGTCGAATCCAGTGGCGGGATCGATGACTCGCCCACCGGTCAGCAGCACATCATGGGTGCTCATGCTTCACCTCGCAGTTCAGCCACGGCGGCGGCACCGAGAGTGCCGATCGCCTGGTCGGCATGGGGAACCCGGAGATAGGACTCCGGGATACGCAGGAAGACCGAGACTGCATAACGCTGACCATCGGGGTACTCCACGACCCCGACCTCATTGCGCACATGGCGCAGTGTCCCGGTCTTACCGGCAATAGTGATGTCATCACCGGGAAAGCCGGCGCTGAGCCGGTGTCGCCAGACCTGCTCGGCCATCATCTCGCGCATACCCCGGCTGACCTCGGGGTCAACATCCTCGGCCTGCCAGATCCGGCGCAGCAGCTCGGTGCATTCCTCAGCTGTAGTGCGGCTGGCCCGCTTCGGGTCCAGGGCCCGCAGATGCACCGGGGCGCCCAGCTCATCCCGGGATTCGGAGATCCTGCCATCGGCCAGGGCCTGCTCATCCTCATCGATAGTCGCAAACAGATCCCGACAGTCACCCTCCACCACGGTCTTCTCCAGGCCGAGGCTGCGCAGTCGGGCGTTGATCCGATCCCAACCGACCATCTCCATGACCACATCGGTGGCTCGGTTATCGGAGACCTGCATCATCGACAGGCACAGATCCCGGAAGGAGAGCTCCACATCATGGGCGAAACTGGCAATTCCGGTCCCACCCAATACTCGGTAGTCATCGGCCTTGACCAGGACCCGCTGCTCGGCCTCGTTCTCCCCGGCCGCCACCTGACTGAGCGCCTCCAGCAGCACCGGGACTTTGAAGACCGAGGCGGTGACCGCCAAATCGCTCTGCCGGTGCCCCACACGTTCTGAGGAGCTCAGGGACTGCGCACAGACATAGGCGCGCAGGCCGAATTTCGCCTCCAGATCGGCGGCGGTGGACTGCAGGGACATGGAATCTCCTAGATGTTGGGGATACTGGGCCAGAGATCGGCAAGAGAGGGGACGGGCTCCCCATTGCGAGTGGTATCTGCTTTGGCATGCAGCAGGGAAGAGATCACAGCTTCCTCGGTGGCCTCAGCTGCGGCCAGGAAGAAGGGGTCCAACTGTTCATCACCGAGAATCCGCAGCTGTGCCGGTTCCTGCGGTGGGATATGGGCAATGGTCTGCGCGGTGCTGAAGGCCAGGGCGATCTCTCCACTGCCGTGACCCATGAATGAGCCGGTCCGGCCCAGGCCCACAGCAGTGCGCCGGGCCAACCTCCGCAGCTGTCGGTCGCTGACCGGTGCGTCGGTGGCCAGAATAATGATGATCGACCCCTGCTCCGGCTCGGCCACTGCCTCGGATGGGGCGCCCAGCTGCTCGGCCAGACCCGGCCCGATCGGTCGACCGCCGGCTACCAGATCCTCCGGCTGTCCATGATTGGAGAGCACCAGCACCCCGAGCGTGTATTTGGCCACCCTCCGGGAGGCTGAACCGATACCGCCCTTGACCCCGTGGCTGCGCATTCCCCGGCCAGCACCCACGGCTCCTTCGGAGAAGTCTGCATCTGCGGCAGCCAGGGCGGCCTCGGCATGCTCACTGCGCAGGCCCCGGCCCCGAATGTCATTGATCGGCCCGTCATTGCACTCAAAGACCACAGGGTTGACTGTGCCGGTGGTGGTGCCGATCTCCGGATTGGCAGCAAGGGCCTCGGTGATCAGGGCCGCGCTCGCCTCGGGAACGCTGAAAGTATTGGTCAGCAGAATCGGGGTCTCCAGAGTGCCCAGTTCGGTGACCTGCATCAGGCCCACCGATTTGCCGAACCCATTGAAGACTTCGACGGCGGCCGGCACCTTCTGGTGAAAAATATTTCCACTGTGGGGGAGCACTGCCGTGACCCCCGTACGAGCTTCACCCTCATCGAGAGTGCAGTGACCCACCTGGACCCCGGGGACATCGGTGATCAGATTCCTCGGGCCCGGCGCCAGTCGGCCGAACTGAAGTCCCCAGTGGGAATGGACGCCCATCGGCCCTCGCCTTCGTCACAGTCTGTGGCAGTCAATTACTCATCGAATGATCTCCAGCATAAACACAGGTTGAAAGTGTGACGTAGAACACGCGCAAAATATATAATTGCAGGTGGACGCGTTAACAACTTCTTAACATGAGACGTGAGAGTCTGTGACTGCGCCCATATCTGCTCGCACCCAGAGTGAGGAAAACAAATGGCCAACCTGAAGAAGATGCTGGCCGGTGGTTTCACCGGAGCACTGCTGCTGGGAACTGCAGCCGTGCCGGCAGTACACGCTGACGAGGACGCCGAGGACAACGGTGCCGAAGTCGAAGAGGAGGTTGACTCCGCCGAGGAGGTTGACTCCGAGGACCCCGATACCCTGGTGATCGCCACCAATCAGTCGGTGGAGGAGTGGAACCCCTTCAACCAGATCTATGTGATTGAGCATGCCTTCCGACAGCTGGTCTACGAACCGCTGGTGCGAGTCGATGCTGAGGACTACAGCCCCACCGGCGGTCTGGCCGAGGACTGGGATGTCTCCGATGACGGCCTCACCTGGACCTACCACCTGCGCGAGGGTATGACCTGGCATGACGGTGAGCCCATCACGGCAGAGGATGTGGAGTACACCTACCACATCATCTTCAACGACCCGAACCTTGAGGTCCAATATGCTGCGATGATCGATCTCATTGAGGAGATCGAGGTCATTGACGATCTGACCGTCGAATTCACGCTCAATCGTTTCGACTATGGGTTCGAAGTCACCGATGAGGAGATCCTGCCCAAGCACATCTGGGAGGAGCACGAGGGTGAATGGTCCGACTGGGCCAATGATGAGTTCCCCATCATCGGTTCCGGCCCTTATCAGATGGTTGACTTCGAGGTCGACACCTTCATCCGCTATGAGCGTTTCGATGACTACTTCCGGGGACCGGCCGGATTCGACGAGATCGTCTATCAGTACTACACCGAGCCTGACACCTCAGTCGCTGCTCTGGAGTCCGGTGAAGTAGACATTGTCGGCGGACTCAACGAAGCCCAGATCGAACGCCTCGAGGGCATCGATGGTATCGAGACCAATGTTGCACCGGACCGGCGATGGATGGGGCTTTACTTCAATACCGGTTCACAGACTGCTGACGGTGAGGAATTTGGCGATGCCCATGATGCCCTGCAGGATTCGCAGGTGCGCCAGGCGATCCACCATGCCATCGACCGCCAGACCCTGATCGACAACGTCCTGGGTGGACATGCTGACCCAGCTACCAGCATGGTGCCCAACGTTTTCTCCCAGATCTGGTGGGAGCCCAGCGAGGACGAGCGGGTCGACTTTGATCTGGAGGAAGCCAACCGGATCTTAGACGACGCCGGTTACCCCATGGGTGATAACGGCGTGCGTGAGGATCCCGATGGTGAACCCCTGGAATTCGCCATCGCCATCGCCCCTGATGCGACTGAAACCGAGCACGTCACCGAATATCTCGTGGAGTGGCTCGACGAGATTGGCATCGACCTCGAGGTCATCTACTCCGAGGACGCCAGCGCGATCTTTACCGATGGCGACGTAGAAATGTTCATCAGCGGCTGGGGCATGCAGCCCAACCCGATCTACAACTTTCAGCGGAACACCTGCGGAGTCCTGCCGAGCGAACCGGGGGGCACCGGTACCGACGTCTTCTACTGCAACGAGGAGTTCGACGAGGCCGTAGCCGCCACCCAGTCAGAACAGGACGATGACGAACGCCTGGCAGCATTCCACGAAGCTCAGCGAATTCTGTACGACGACGCCCCGTTCGTCTTCCTCTGGTACCCATATGTTCGCGAGGCCTACTCCGACACCAAAATCGACAACATCGTCACCCAGCCCGCCGATGAGGGCGCCATCCTCGGCCAGACCGGCCCCTGGGCTTTCCACGGGGCAGAACCAACCGGTGAAGAGGTCGGCGGGGTGCCCACCGGCGTGCTGTGGGGTGCCGGCGGTGCCGCCGTGCTCGTCGGCGGTCTGCTGGTGTTCTTCCTGATCCGTCGGAAGCAGACAGCTGAGGATCGCGAGTAACTCGTGACAGTCACCCAGGGCGCCGAACAGGCGCAGCAGAAGACCAGGGGAAACCACGCAGGGTTTGTCCGATACCTGATCAACCGGGCATCGGGCACCCTGGTCTCCCTGCTGGCCATCGTGTTCTCGGCCTTCTTCATCTTCCGGGTCCTCCCAGGAGACCCGGTGACCAACCTCATGCAGGAGGTCGAGAACCCCACTCCAGAGCTGGAGGCCCGACTGCGGGCCGAATATGGGCTCGACGAGCCGATGATGATCCAGTTCTGGAACTATCTGACCGACCTCTTCCAAGGCGACCTGGGTACTTCAATCCAATACAACGTCCCGGTGATGGACCTCTTCGTCGACCGGGTCGGCCCCACTGTCCTGCTCGGCGGTGTGGCCATGGTCCTGGCCGTGTTCATCGGCTACGGCCTCGGCGCTGCCTCCGCCTGGCGGCACGGCACCCGCTTCGACCGGGTCAATGTCTACTCCGCCCTGGTGTTCTTCGCCGCGCCCACCTTCCTGATCTCCATGCTGGCGAT
This sequence comes from Nesterenkonia sedimenti, assembly GCF_012641515.1. GTDB lineage: Bacteria > Actinomycetota > Actinomycetes > Actinomycetales > Micrococcaceae > Nesterenkonia > Nesterenkonia sedimenti. The sequence goes on from NZ_JABAHY010000015.1 coordinate 6,113, forward strand.
CATCATCTTTTCCCGGGAGCTTCGCCTGTTCCCCACCGGAAGGATGGGCTCTGCGCAGACCCCGGATGAGTTCTTCCCGCAGCTGCTGGACACCGTCTATCACCTCACGCTGCCCACACTGACGCTGACCCTGATGATGTACTCCGGCTACCTGCTGACCATGCGGGCGGCCATGCTCGACGAGATGGGCAATGACTACCTCACCACCGCCCGGGCCAAGGGCCTGCGGGATGCGGCAGTGCGGCGTAAGCACGCTATGCGCAACGCCCTGCTGCCGACCACCACAGTGGTCTTCATGTCCCTGGGTAACCTCATCAACGGCTCCCTGATCACCGAGATGATCTACTCCTGGCCCGGCCTGGGGTACATGTTCTACCAAGCCATCTCGGTGCCGGACTACCCGGTGCTGCAGGGGCTGTTCATCATCTTCGCCGGATCCACCGTGCTGGCGAACCTCGCCGCGGACATTCTGTACTGGTTCATCGACCCGAGAGCACGCAAAGTATGAGCAGCAGCGCCGAAGTTCAGTACAGCCCCCGGGCCATCCGGCTCGCCCGATGGCGGCGTGCCTCCGGAAAACTCTGGAAGGAGTTCGCCAAGCAGAAGGGCGGCGTCGTCGGCCTCATCGGCCTGGGCATCTTCATCATCCTGGCGATTTTCGGACCCATGCTGGTCTCCGAGAACGCCACCTCAGTTGTCGAGGCTACCGGCGAACGGATGGCCCCACCCGGAGACGGCTATATCTTCGGCACCGACGACCGCGGACGCTCGGTGGCCGAACTGACGATTCTGGGCACCCGGGTGACCCTGATCATCGGAATGGCAGCGGCGTTCCTGGGCATGATCATCGGCACCACCGTCGGCATCATCTCCGGACACTTCGAAGGCAAGATCTCCTGGGTGCTGATGCGCATCGCCGAGTGGTTCATGAACCTGCCGACCCTGGTGCTCGCCGTGGTGCTGGTGGTCATTATGGGCCGCGGCATGCTGGTGATGGTCATCGCCATCGGCGTCACCTCCTGGGCCGGAACCGCCCGTGTGGTCCGCGCCCAGACCCGAGCTGTTGAGGGCCGACCCTATATGGAGCGGGCGAAGGCCCTCGGCGCAGGCCACGGCCACCAGATGGTCCGCCATGTGCTGCCCAATGTGATGCCCCTGGTGCTGGCCTCGACCATTATGGCGGTGGCCGGAGCAATTCTGACCGAGTCCACCCTCGCGTTCTTGGGCCTCTACGATCCGGCCTCAGTTTCCTGGGGCAGGATGCTCAACCAGGCCTGGTCGGCCGGTGCGATGACGGCCCAAGCCTGGTGGTACATCCTGGCACCCGGTCTCATGATCCTGCTGGTGGTGCTCTGCTTCACCCTGGCTGGACGTGCCCTGGAGACCGCACTGAACCCACGACTGCGGAAGTGAGCCCATGACCTCCCTGCTCGATATCCAGGATCTGACCATCACCTACCGCGGGGCACGCGGCCATGTACCCGCCGTCCGAGGGGTCAGCTTCTCCCTGCAGGCCGGGGAGACCATCGGCATTGCCGGTGAATCCGGCTCCGGGAAGTCCACCCTCGGAATGTCCCTGCTGCGGCTGCTGCCCAAGGAGACCAAGGTCGAGGGCGAACTGCTCTTCAACGGCGAGGATATCCTCACGATGAAATTCGGCCGGCTCCGCGCTGTGCGCTGGAGTGGGGCCTCGATGATCTTCCAGGGCGCAATGCACGCGCTGAACCCCGTGCACCGGATCGGCCAACAGATCGCCGAACCCATCGAAGTGCATAACCCCTCCATGGGCGCCAAGGCGGTCAGCAGCCGAGTAACAGAACTGCTCGATCAGGTCGGGCTGCCGGCCTGGCGGGCCGAGAACTACCCGCATGAACTCTCCGGAGGCCAGCGCCAGCGCGTGATGATCGCCATGGCCTTAGCCTGCGACCCCGAGCTGATCATCGCCGATGAGGCCACCACCGCCCTGGATGTCATGGTCCAGGCCCAGGTGCTGCAGCTGCTGCGGGATCTGGTGGCCGAACGCCAGATGGGCCTGATCATGATCAGCCACGATCTCTCGGTGCTGGCTGATATGTGTGACCGGGTGGCGGTGATGTACGCCGGGCAGATCGTCGAAGTCGGCCAGGGCCACGCCATGTTCACCGCACCACGCCACCCCTATGGTGCTGCCCTGGGCTCGGCCTTCCCGGTGATCGGCGACCCCGAGGCCCGCCGCAACCCCCGCGGACTGGCCGGTGACCCCCCGGTACCCACCGATTTGCCCAGCGGCTGTCCCTTCCACCCGCGCTGCCCGGTGGCCCGCGATGACTGCTCCACCACCGTGCCCGAACTGCTGCCGGTGAAAGCACCCGATGAAGATCTGCGCCGCAGCGCCTGCCTTGTGGCCCAGGACGGCCAATCCATCCGACCCAGCAGTCCAGTCCCACCCACCAGCACTCAGGAGCCCGTGACGTGAACGACCAGCTGCTCTCCGCCCGTGACCTCAAGGTCAGCTTTGACCTTCCCGGCGGTCGACAGGCCCAGGCCGTAGCCGGGGTCAACCTGGATATTGCCCCCGGGGAGATCGTGGCCCTGGCCGGAGAATCCGGCTGCGGGAAGTCCACCCTGGCCCGGACCATGCTCGCCCTGGAGGACGCCACCGACGGCAGCATCACCTTCGGCGGGAAATCCCTGCCGAAGTCCACCAAGAAACTGCGGGCCTTCCGCAAACAGGTCCAATTGGTGCTGCAGGATCCCACCGGAGCCCTCAACCCCCGGCATACCGTCTACGACGCCGTGGCCGAGGGGCTGCGCATCCACGGGATCGAAGGCTCCAATGAATACGACCAGGTGATCAGCGCGCTCTCCCAGGCCGGACTGCGGCCACCGGAGCAGTACCTGAACCGCTACCCCTATGAGCTCTCCGGGGGTCAGCGTCAGCGCGTGGTCATCGCCGGTGCCCTGGCCCTGGACCCCCAACTGATCATCGCCGATGAGCCGGTGGCCTCCCTGGACGCCTCCGTCCGCGGCGAGATCCTCGCCCTGTTCCAAAGGCTGCGGGATGACTTCGGCCTTGGGGCCCTGGTGGTCACCCATGACCTCGGCCTGGCCTGGAATATCGCCGACCGGATCGCGGTGATGTACCTCGGCCGGATCGTGGAACAGGGGCCGGTGGAACAGGTGCTGCTGGACCCCCAGCATCCCTATACCCGCGCCCTGGTCTCCGTGCTGCCGGACTCCCCGGTGGGGGACCCCCAGGTACTCACCGGTGAGGCACCTGATGCCTCCCAGATCCCCAGCGGCTGCCGCTTCCACCCGCGCTGCCCCTTGGTGGCCTCCGGCAAGGCCGCCGAGGCCGGGATCGAGGAGAAATGCCGCACCCAGGATCTGGCAGTGCTCGACGCCGACCCCCGCAACTGGCAGTCCGCCTGCCACTACTCCGCCCAGTTCGGCCGTGACGAAGTCCGCGGCACCGCCGAGCCAGTCGCCGATTCACTAGGGTGAACCCCATGCGCATTCTTGTTGTCCAAAACTCTCCAGGCTCCGGCATCGGAAGGCTCTCCAACTGGCTGGCCGAGGACGGCGCCGTCGTCGAACTGGTCTCCGGAGTGAACCTGCCCGATACCCTCCAGGGCTACCACGGAGTGATCCTGCTCGGGGGCGGATTCATGCCCGATAACGATGAACGCGGCCCCTGGCTGCCCAAAGAACGGGAACTGACCCAGCAGGCCCTGGATCAGCGGATCCCACTGCTGGGCATCTGCTTAGGTGAACAGGTGCTGGCCCATGTCGCCGGCGGCGAGGTCACCGAATCCTCCGGGGAGACCGAACGTGGCTCCGTGGGCATCGATCTCCTGCCCGCCGCTGCGGAGGACCCCCTGTTCGCCTCCCTGGCCGGGCAGCAGCTGCGGATGATCCAGAACCATAAGGATTCGGTGACCGCCCTGCCCGATGACGCGGTGCTGCTGGGCACCAATGAGGCCTGTAAGGTCCAGGCCTTTCGGATCGGCGACTGCGCCTGGGGTGTGCAGTTCCACCCCGAGGCCGATGCCTACCGGATCCGGGGCTGGAATGAATCCTCCCTGGCCGAGGACGGTATCGACCGGGCCGCGCTCGCCGAGGCCGCAGAGGCGGAGGCACCCGAGAACGAGCGACAGTCCCGGGAATTGGCCCGCAGCTTTGTGGCTCAGGTCAAAGCTTTCGCTGAGGGGAACTGATGAATCAGCAGGCACCGGATGACGGGACACTGACCGCTGTTGCCGGTAGGACACCGGTGGTGGCCTGGCGGCTGGTCCGCGCTGATGGCACCGTGCTCTCCGAGTACCTGCCCGAGAAGGTTTTCACCCCCGCCAGTACTCTCAAACTGGCTGTATTGGTTGCCGTGGCCAGAGGTGTTCAGGCCGGCCGGTTCAGCCTCGAGGATCAAGTGCTGGCTGCCGATACCTGGCCCAGCGACCACGACGGAACTCCCTTCGGCTTCCACGGGGAGGAGAAGGACCCCGACTGGCCCGCCGGCCAGCAGCTCAGTATCACCGATATCTGCCACCGGATGATCACCGTCTCCTCCAATGAGGCCACTAACGTGCTCATTGATCTCGCCGGCCGGGAGAATATCGCCGCAGTCTTCGACGACGCCGGCTGCACCCACAGCGGACTGCGCCGTCGCTACGGGGATATGCTCGCCTACCGGCACCAGGGGGCGGTCAGCGGCTGTACCGCAGGGGACCTCGCTGAGCTTATGGCCGCACTGATCCGCGGGGATCTGCTGAATGCAGAACTGACCGGCTACTGCTGCGACCTGCTGGCCCAACAGCGCGATGGCGTCATCGGCGGTGTGGTCCCCGAAGTCTTCGGTTCCGATACCCGGTGGGGATCAAAATCCGGCTGGGTGGAGGGTATCCGTCATGATGTGGCGTTCATCGAGGCCCCCGAACCATTGGTGCTGGGGGTCTGCACCCAGGGCTTCACCGACCACCCCGATGCAGTGGCCGCGATCCGTGCCCTGGCCCGGGGCGTTCTGCTGCCCCACGCCGGTTAGTCGCTGGTCAGCGGCGGATGGGGTTGAGCGTGGCGGCCTTCTCTGCCGCGCCCTCATGCCCCAGGGCCTCCAGCCAGTTGCCCAGCATCCGGTAGCCGCCCTCGGTGAGCACGGACTCCGGGTGGTACTGCATGCCCCACAGGGGTGCGGTCTTATGCGCCAGGCCCATAATCACGCCGTCGGCAGTGGTGGCGGTGACCTCCAGAACATCCGGGACCGTCTCCGGCCGCACAGCCAGGGAGTGGTACCGGGTGGCCTCAAAGGTCTCGGGCAGTCCCGCGAAGGAGGTATGACCGGTATGCGAAACTGGTGAGGTCTTACCGTGCATCAGCTGCTCGGCATGGCTGACCGTGGCGCCGAAGGCCTCTCCGAGGCCCTGATGCCCCAGGCAGACCCCAAGCATGGGGGAGCGGGATTCCTCGCACCAGCGGATCAGCTCCACCGACACCCCCGCCTCAGCCGGTGTTCCCGGACCGGGGGAGATCAGCACACCATCGTGTTCGGCGGCCAGAGTCTTAGCCTCCTCGAGGCTGAGATCGTCATTGCGGATCACGGTGGTCTCGGCGCCGAGCTCACGCAGATAGCCGACCAGGGTGTAGACGAAGCTGTCGTAGTTGTCGATGACGAGGATGCGGGTCATAGTCCCACCATCCTATTCCTCCATGGTCACATCACCCAGCGGGCTGTACTCGCTCAGCCAGGGGAAGACGACCTCCATCAGCCCATAGACGATGGCGGCCAGCAGCAGCAGGGTCAGAATGATCCGCAGCCACAGCGGACCCGGCAGCACCTCATTGAAGAACCAGGCGTACATCAGGCCTCACCCCCGGTGTAGAACAGCTGCGAGATATATTCATGATGGGCCAGCTCATCCGGAGCCTGACCACCGATGGGCACGAAGTCCACGATCTCAGCGTGGTGGATCAGCCGCTCCCGGTTGGAGAACATCGGGTGACAGGTGGTGAAGGTCAGCACCCCGGTCTCGGCCTCCGCCCCGGGCTCACCGGGCAGAGAGGCCAGCACCTCAGTGGACTGGGGGGTCACCACATGGCGTTCGGCGACCTCATAGACATAGATCCCGTCATAGGAGACCACATAGATGGCATCCCCGGTCTGCAGATCGTCCTGATTGCCCAGCATGGAAGCGTTGGTATTGCGGTGACCGGCCAGGGCGAAGTTTCCGGGCTCATCGGGGAACTCGGTGTGCACATAGTGGCCCACACCGCCGCGGTCGATCTGATTGGTGGTGGTGCCGTGGCGGATCGGGGCGGCCCAGGTATCACCCAGCCGCGGGGCGTAGACAGTGCCCATGATCTGCTCGGGACCTGTCTGGGAGCGCATATGCGGGGCGCAGCCGATCTCAGTTCCGTCATCGAGGGTGTAACAGACCTCGAAATCCGCGGGGGTCGGCCCTGAGTCAGTGCCCTCCTCCTCGTCATCCTCCCCGCCGGGGCTGATCTCCGGGAAACCCTCGGGAGCATTGGCATAGAACTCATTGAGCGAATCCTGGCGGTCGGATTCTGCCTCAATACCGGTCCACCACAGTTCCCAGACCACAAAAAGCAGACCCAGGACCCCGAGGGTAATCAGGATTTCGCCGAAACCGCCCAGAACTTTCGAGCCCACAGAGCGGCGTGGTTTCTTCTTCCCCGCAGGCGGCGAGGGCGGCACCGGGGAGGCTGCGTGGCGCGGAGGTGAGAGCGTCATCGTGGTCAGCGGCTCGCTTTGCGTAGAATGGCGAGGAAAGACATTTGACGTCCACAGGATACCCAAAACTCAGGAGTTCTACGTGCCAGAGTCCAAGCGCAGGAAGAACCGCGGCAGCAAGGCCCAGGCCGACCAGTCCGCCTCCCCGCTCAGCGATGCCGAAACCTTCGGGTTCGAGGACCTCGACACCGATGAGGACTCCCTGCCCACCTGGTACAAGGTGACCATGTTCGGGCTGATGATCATTGGTCTGCTCTGGGTGATCACCTACTACATCACCTCAGGTCAGCTCCCGCTGTCCATGGCCGGTGGCTGGAACATCATCATCGGTTTCGGTGTGGCCATGGTCGGGTTCTTCATGACCATGAAATGGCGCTAGCGCCCCAGAAACTCTGCAGGGCCTAGCGCATCTTCGGCTCGGGCAGCTGCGGCGGGGTCGCCGCAGGTGTCTCAGCAAGATGGGAGAAGGCCTCCTCGATCGCCCGGTCCAGCTGGGGATCATCGGCGGCGAAAAGCTGCCCGGGATCATGGATGACCTCAATATCGGGGTCGATGCCGTGGTTCTCCACGCCCCAGCCTTTGCCCTCCATCCAATAGGAGTACTTCGGCTGGGTGACCACGGTGCCGTCGACCAGGTCAAAACGACCATCGATGCCGACCACACCGCCCCAGGTCCGCACGCCCACCACGGGCCCAATCTCCAGGGCCTGGGCGATCCCGTTGACGATATCCCCATCCGAGCCTGAGTGCTCATTGGCCACCAGCACCACCGGCCCGCGGGAGGCCTGGCTGGGATAGCTGTCATAGGTCTCCTCATGCCGGGCCCGGGCCCAGGCCACCACCCGCTGAGCCAGCCGGGAGATCACCAGCTGGGAGGTGTGGCCACCGGAGTTGAACCGCACATCGGCGATGATCCCCTCGGCACGGCTGGCCAGCCGCAGGTCACGGTGCAGCTGCGCCCAACCGGTGGAGACCATATCCGGCACATGCAGATAACCCAGCCGGCCCCCGGACTTCTCGGCCACATACTCCCGGCGGGAGCGCACCCAGTCCTGATAGCGCAGCTCAGCTTCAGAGCTCAGAGGTACGACGACGACGCGGCGGCTGCTCTGCTCCTTACCCTCACCGCGCAGCAGGGTCAGCTCCACTGGCTTCTCGGCGGCACCCACCAGCTGGGCGCCGGGACCGGTTTTGGGATCCGCCGGGATGCCGTCGACGGCAGTGATGACATCACCGGCTGCGGCATTGACCCCGGGGGCATGCAGCGGGGAACGGGCCTGGGGCTCAGTGGACTCCCCGGGGAGGATGCGCTCAATTCGTACACCCTGCTCATCCGGGGTGAACTCGGCACCCAGGAAGCCCAGCCGGCGCCTAGCACCGGGGGCCTTCTTATCATCGGGGATCACATAGGCATGTGAGGTGTTGAGCTCACCGACGGTTTCCCAGAGCAGATCCACGAGATCATCCTGAGTGCGGGTCTTCTCCACCACTGGGCGCCACCGCTCGATGACCCCGGCCCAGTCCACACCGTCCATATCCTCGCGCCAGAACTGCTGGGTCATCAGCCGGCAGGTCTCATCGAACATCTGCAGGGCCTCAGCCTGCCAGTCCAGGGACCGGCGCAGCCGGGAGAGATCCACAGTGATCCGGGCGTCGTCGTCGTTTTCCACCTTGCGGTCAGCGGGGACGACAGTGACATTCTCCCCTTCCAGGATCACCAGGCGCTGGCCATCCCCGGAGACGGCATAGCTGTTGAGTTTCTCCACAATGGGTTCGGCCTTGCGGGTGGTGAAATCCCAGCGGATGAGCTGATCGGGGCTCTGCTCTCCGGGTACACCGGCCCGGCGCGTGCCCAGCTCACCGGTCTCGGTGCTCTTGGCGATCCACAGCACCCCATTGGCGGCAGTGCGCAGTTCGGCGTATTCAGCCGAGGGCACCGGGAAGGGCACTAGGCGCTGTTCGGCATCGGCATCGAGATCCGGGCTGGCCGGTGGGGTCTGATCAGTGTCCTTGGCATCGGTCTTGGAGCCGGGCCCAGCAGGGGGTGAGCTGATCTGCCAGCCCTGGGGGCTGGGTCCGAAGGGGGCGGGATCAGCCGCGGAGATCGGCAGCAGCCAGGGCCGGGTGGCCCCGGCGAAGGAGAGCGCGAACTCATGGGCGTCGTACTGCGGATCGAAGGTGCGGTCGGAGAGGAAGACTACGTATTTGCCGTCGAAGGTGAAGGCGGGGCTGCGGTCATTGAACTGACCACTGGTCACCGGCACGGCCGTGGGCTGTTTGGCCCGGGTGTCGATCAGCACCAGCTGATGCAGCTGGGACTCCCCACTGGTGGGCCGGGAGAACAGCAGATACCGGCCATCGGGGGAGAAGGAGGGGTGGGCGGATTCCCCGTGGCTGGACCGGGAAACCTCGGTGACCTCTGGCTGCAGCCCGGTTTTCTTCTCATTGAGGCTGATCAGCAGGATCCGGCCCTCATGGGTGATCGCGGCCAGGCGTTCGCCCACGGGGTCCGCGGCGAGGCTGAGCACCCGACCTAGCTCACCGGTGAGAATCCGCTGTGGATCCGCTGAGCCGTCCAGAGTGTGGATCTCGAGGCTGTCCTCACCGGCGGCATCGGTGACCAGTACAGCCTTACCGGTTTTGCCCAGGGGGAGCGGATCGCGGGTGCGGACCCCGGAGCGGGCCTCCAGGGCCCGGGCCGGTCCCTCCCGGTGGGCCAGCCAATAGGTGGCTCCGCGCCAGGAGACCAGACTGGCATCGGCCCCATGATCGGGCACCAGGGCCCGCAGTGCATCTGTGGGGGAGGGGTGCTGTTCGGCGGCCGCGGAGCCGGGCAGGGTCAGCTCCAGGCGCCGGGGGCTGGCCTTCAGGGAGTCCAAGAGGTAGAGCTCTCCGCGGGAGTGCCATATGATGCGCTCGCCGTCGCTGGTGGCATCGCGGACATAGCCGGTCTGCTCATCCTGGAAGGTCAGCTGGGTGGGGGTGAGGTTCTTCTTCTTTCCCTTAGTGGCGTTCTCCAGAACCCAGAGATTGGCCTGTTCGGTGGTATTCTTCGGGAAGGTTGCGGCCCGGTCAGAGGTGAAGACCAGGGAGTCACCGATCCACAGCGGATCAACCATCCCCGCGGTCTCCTCGGCAAGCGGCTGGCTCCACTGGCTCTTACCGCTGCGCTTACCCCCGGGATGCAGCCAGAGTTTAGGGGCAGTGCCGCCCCGATACCGCTTCCAATGCGCCGGCGGGCGCGAATAGGGGGTGGTCAGGGCGACTGTTCCGCGCTCACTGATGGCCAGCCCGGAGGCCGAACCGTAGTCCAGGCGCTCCCACTGACCATCCAGGGCCAGCGCACGGACCACATGATTGCGCCGGGTGAACTCCCCGGCATTGGTGGCCGCCAGCAGCCGGCCATCCGGTGCCCAGCCCAGCAGGGCGGTGTACTGCCCGCCCCAGTAGGTCAGCCGAGTGATGGCCCCGGTGCCGATCGTGGCCGCATAGACCTCCGGATGCCCGTCCCGGGTGGAGATGAAGGCTACTGTCTGCTGATCCGGGGAGATCCGCGGGTGCTTCACAGGCGCCCGGTCGGAGGTCAGCCGCCAGGCCCGTCCTCCCTCGGCGGGGGCCAGCCAGACATCGTCTGCGGCGGTGAAGGCAATGGTCTGTCCCTGGATATGCGGATAGCGCAGATAAGCCATTGCGCCAGCCTACAGTCATCTACCTCGGGCGTGTGGCAGCAGTCACTCTTGCCTGGTCAGTGAGGTTTTTCAGGGTCATACCGGCTGTTTCGGGAGCCTGCAGGGCGGTGATGCGCTCACCGAATTTCTGGTGCACCGCAGTGTCGATGAGGAAATCGGCGATGGCGGGGTTCTTCGGCAGCAGCGAACCATGCAGATAGGAGCCCAGGACGTTCTTATACCGGGCGCCCTCGCCATCGTCGTTCTGGTTATTGCCCTCACCGGTGGTGACCCTGGCGGCCAGAGGCTCCACCCCAGAGCCGAGGTAGGTCTGACCGGAGTGGTTCTCATAGCCGATGATCTGGCCGAACTGCTCAGATTCGGAGACCACATTGCCGATCAGGCGGTTATCGGTGCCATAGGTCTCCACATCCAGAACTCCGATGCCCTGGATCCGGAAACCCTCCCGGGTCTCGAAGAAATGCCCGAAGAGCTGGTAGAGCCCGCAGATCATCAACATCGGCACCTCCTGCTCAGCGAGACCGCGCAGCTTCTCAGCGATGCCCAGCAGATCGGCCTGGATCTTGTCCTGACCGGAGTCCTGGCCACCGCCGCCGATGAGGATATCGGGATCGGTGGGGAACTCATCACCGGGATCATAAGTCAGCATCACCGGGTGGTAGCCGTACCATTCCAGGCGGCGTTTGAGCACCAGGGCGTTGCCGTAGTCCCCGTAGATATTCATATCCCGGGGGTAGAGCTGAAGGACCCGGATCTCTTTGCGGTCTGCGGTGCCTTGGACTGTCATCAGTTGAAGGCCTCCACTTCGGTGTAGCTGCCCAGGTGTTTGCGCAGAGCGAGCATGGCCGTATAGGTGCAGAAGATCCGGCGTGGGGTATCGGGGTTCTCGCGCAGGAAGGTATCCAGCGCCTGGGCCAGATCCGGTTCCACCGCTGCGATCTCCACTCCGTCATAGGTCAGACGCAGGGCCATGTCATAGGCACGGACCCCGGAGACCAGGGCCACGCCCTGTTCGGCCAGGGACTCAAAGCTGACATCCCAGAGCCAGCTCATATCCCGGCCATCGGCGTAGTTGTCGTTGATGGCGATCATGGTCGCAACCCCATCGGCGGAGAAGCTGGAGAGCCCCAGCCGGAAACCGGCGGGGTTCTTCACCAGGACCAGATCCACCGGGGCGCCGCCGACAGTCAGCGACTCCCCACGGCCGAAGGCAGGGGCCACCGTGCGCAGGGACTCCAGCAGGGCCGTGCGGTTGGTCTCAGCGCCTAGGATCAGGCGCACCAGAGCCAGTGCGGCGGCCGCGTTATAGGTGTTGTAGGCGCCGTTGACGGTCAATTCGCTGGTCACCCGCTCAGTGCCCAGCTGGAAGGTCCCCTCCTGGGTGCCCAGTCCCGTCAGCAGCACATCAGCGGTCAGGGAATCAGCGCTAGTCCCGGCGGCGGGCTCCGCCTGCGGCTCATGATCCTCAACGGCGGCAGTTGTCGCATGGAGGTCGTCGTCGCTGGGGAAATGTTTGCGCAGGCTCGGATCCAACCCGAAGTAACGGACCTCCTGGGACCTCAGAGAATCGGCGATGGCGGCAACCCGGGCGTCCTCCCGGTTGAGCACCACGCCCTCGGTGGTGTGCTCAGCGATAGTGCGCAGCATCCCGGCGGTGGTGTCGATCTCCCCGAAACGGTCCAGCTGATCCCGCATCACATTCAGCAGCAGCGAGTACCGCGGATTGACCGCTTTGACGAAGTGCACCGCATGGGCCTCATCGAGCTCCAGTACGGCGATATCGGCATCGAGTTTCCCCGAGATGCCCACCTCACCGAGGATCGAGGCCACCACACCGCGGGTGAAATTCGACCCCGAACGGTTGGTGAAGACCTTCAGCCCCTGGCCGCGCAGCAGCTCCACGACCATCTTGGTGGTGGTCGTCTTCCCATTGGTCCCGGAGACCACGACGACGCCGCGGGGCAGCTGGGCGAGGGTGCGGGCCAGAAACTGGGGGTCCAGTCGTTCTACGACCAGACCGGGAAAGGCCGAACCGGAGCCGCCTCTGAGCTTGGTGACCAGCCGGGCGGTCTTGCCCACGGCAACTGAGGCCGGGCGGGGGAGTCTAATGCTCACTCCTCATCCTCCGCGTCGTCGTTATTGCCGTTGCCGTTTCCGTTGTTACCGTTCCCGTTTCCATTCCCATTGCCGTTGTTACCGTTCCCGTTTCCATTCCCATTGCCGTTGTTGCCGTTACCGGAGTCCTCGTCCTCTTCGTCCTCCTCCTCATCGGAGTCGCCGTTGTCCTCGTCCTCCTCATCGGAGTCCTCGTAGTCTTCGTCTTCCTCCTCTTCCTCAGGGAGGTAGCCGGCGACGATCTGGATCACGGCATCATTGGGGATCCGGTCCCCACCGGAGACGGATTCACCATTGACCTCGTAGCCGATGAGCTCACCGCTGCTTTCGATGTTCTCGGTCTCGACCCAAAGCGGCTCAGGTGCCAGCTCGAAGCCCTCGGAGACGAGGTACTCCTCGCCCATATTCCGCCACTGGCCCACATAGTTGTCTATGGCCCCGGGCAGTTCCACCTCACCGGTGGAGACGGTGAGGCTGACCTCATCGCCGGGTTGCAGCTCCGCGCCCGGTTCCGGGCTGGAGGCGGTGACCTCATCGGCGGGTGCGGATTCGTGGTCCTCCTCGGAGACAGTTCCCACGCTGAGGCCGGCATCCTCGATGGCGGCGGTGGCCTCATCCAGGGACATGCCCACCAGGTTCTCCGGGACCAGGGTCTCATCGGGGCCCTCGGAGATGAACAGGGTCACCTCGGAGCCGGACTCGATCTCCTCGCCGGCGGCCGGATCGGTGCCGATGGCGTGGCCGGGTTCGACCTCGTCATCCTCCTGAGCCTCAACATTGGGCTCCAATCCGACTTCGCGCAGGGCAGCCTCAGCCTCGGCCTGCGGCATCCCGGAGACATCGGAGATGGTGACCATCTCCTCGGCTTCGACAGCGGTGTCATCGCCGTCGTCGCCGTCGTCGCCGCCGAAGATCTGGCTGAAGAGGAAGATCAGCAGACCCACCAGGACCAGGGCCAGAATCACCACCAGCACATAGAGGCCGGTGCGGTTGCGTCGGGCCGGACGCTCCTCGCGGTACTCCTCGTACTCGGCGTCCTCGGGGGTCCGGGCCGAGAGCTGGCCGGGTGCGGCCCCGTGGACCAGATCGTCGAAACCAGCACCGCCGCCGCCGACGGCTGCCATAGCAGCAGTGGCCGCGGCATCCTCGACCGGGATGCCCTGCAGCGCGTGGTACAGGGCAGTGTCGAACTCCTCTGCGGTCTGGAAACGCAGGGCGGGGTCCTTGGTCAGCGCCTTGGCCACCACGGACTCCATGGCAGGGGAGACCTCGCGGTTGAAGTCCGAGACCCGGGGTGGTTCCTCCCGGACATGCTGGTAGGCCACCGAGACCGGGGAATCACCGGTGAAGGGCGGCCGGTTGGTCAGCAGCTCGAAGAGCACACAGCCGGCGGAGTAGAGGTCACTGCGGTGATCGACCAGTTCTCCGCGGGCCTGCTCCGGGGAGAGGTACTGGGCGGTGCCCACCACAGCGGAGGTCTGGGTCATCGTCTGGGCGGAATCGGCCAGAGCACGGGCGATGCCAAAGTCCATGACTTTGACATCCCCAGCATTGGAGATCATCACATTCGAGGGCTTGATGTCCCGGTGGACGATCCCCCGGTCATGGGAATAGCTCAGCGCAGCCAGGACGCCCGACATATAGCCGGCGGCATCCTGTTCGGTCAGGGGCCGGCCCAGGGCAGTATCGATCTTCTCCTGCAGCGGTTCGTTGACATGTGGAACAGCCTGGGTTGCGTCCTCATCGGCGACCCCGAGGATATCGGAGTCCATGGGCCGGGTGTGCTCACCGGAGACCGGATCGGCCTGGGCAGTGGCATCCTCACCGGGCTCCGGCGGGGCCGACTCCTGGCTGGGTGTGCCGTGCAGAATATGCCGCAGGGTCACCCCGTCCACATACTCCATGACGATGAACGGAGTCTTCACCTGAGTCTGGCCGTTCTCATCCACCTCGGCCGAACCGGTGTCGTAGACCCCGACGATATTGGGGTGGTTCAGAGACGCCGAAGACTGGGCCTCCCGCTTGAACCGAGTCTGGAACATCGGATCACGGGCGAGGTCCGGACGCAGCATCTTCACCGCCACAGTGCGCTGCAGGGACAGGTCCTGGGCGCGGTACACATCAGCCATGCCACCGCGCCCGATCAGCGCTTCGATGCGGTAGCGGCCGTTGAGTACACGGTCCTCAGTCATTCTGATCATCGTCTCCGTTGTCTGAGGGCGCGGTGGTTTCAGTCTCGGTGGGCGTCGGCGGGGTGTTGGAGTCGTCTCCGTCGGTGTCTCCGTCGGTGTTTCCGTGGGCGTCGGCGTCGTCTCCGTCGGTGTCTCCGTCGGCGTTTCCGTGGGCGTCGGCGTCGTCTCCGTCGGTGTCTCCGTCGGTGTTTCCGTGGGCGTCGGCGTCGTCGGTTGGAGTCGGGGTCGGCTCCTCCGTGGTCGGCTGCGGGGCTGGTGCCTCGGTGGTGGCCGGCGGCGGTGGCGGACCCGCGGAGAAGAACAGGATCACTGTCGCTCCCGGGGGGAATTCCCCGGCCGGGGTGACACCGGTGACGATGCCTTCGGGTTCATTGCTGGGCACCTGCTCGGTCTGCACCTGCAGGCCCTCATCCTCGAGGAGTTCCCGGGCCTCGTCAACTGGCATGCCCACCAGTTCCTCCTCGTCGACCGTGATCAGTTCCGGTTCGGCGGTCTCAGTGGCGTATTCGGTCACATACTGAGTGGGGGCGGCACTGGCCACACCCTCATCCTCAGGCTCCTCATCATCGGCGGCCAGCATGGGCAGCACCCAGGCTCCGAAGAGCGCCAGCAGCACCAGGATGATCAGGGTGATCGCCGGCCAGCGCCAGCGGGACCCCACGGTGGACTCCGGTTTGGGATCAGTCTTCGGGGTCACCGCAGTCTGCTCGGTCTCCACCGGGGCGTCCTCAGGCTGCTCCGGTGTGGTGGCAGAGGGCGCTTTGGTGCCGACTGCCGTGGAACCGGCGGCCGGCAGGATCGCGGTGGAGACATCGTCCTCATCGGCCTCCAGCCCCAGATGCTGACGCATGGGCGGAACCGCAGCCAGGGCCGCCTCAGTGTCTCCGCGCAGCAGGGCCTCTGCGGCATCGGCGAGTTTGGTGGCATTGGCCGGCCGGTTCTCGGTGTCCTTGGCCAGCATGGTCATAATCAGTGCGCGCACCGGATCCGGGATGGAGTCCGGCAGCGGCGGTGGGGGCTCATTGACCTGTTTGAGCGCAATCGCGATCTGCGATTCCCCGGTGAAGGGCCGGTGCCCCACCAGGCACTCATAGCCGATTACACCCAGGGCGTAGATATCGGAGGAGCCGGTGGCATGCTGACCGGTGGCCTGCTCGGGGGAGAGGTACTGGACGGTGCCCATGACCTGACCGGTTGCCGTCAGCGGAACCTGATCAGCCAGCCGGGCGATGCCGAAGTCGGTGATCTTCACCCGCCGGGTGGGGGTGATCAACAGGTTGCCGGGCTTCACATCCCGGTGCACCAGGCCCTGATCATGGGCGACCTGCAGGGCGCGGCCGGTCTGGGCGAGGATGGAGAGCGTCTTCTCCCAGGGCAGGGTCTTGTCCTTCTCCAGCAGCACGCTGAGCGGACGCCCGGGCACCAACTCCATGACCAGATATCCGGATCCAGCCTGTTCCCCGTAGTCGTAGATATCGGCAATACCGGGGTGGTTCAGCAGGGCGGTATGGCGGGCCTCGGCGCGGAAACGCCGCAGGAAGGCCTCATCGCCGGTGTACTCCTCTTTGAGGATTTTGATCGCGACCGTGCGGCCGAGGACTTCGTCATCGGCCTTCCACACCTCGCCCATACCGCCGATGGCGATACGCTCGGTGAGCTTATAGCGGTCACCCATGGTGATCCCGACTGCGGGTCTCATTCCTCCATCACCGCTTCCAGCATAGTGAGCATCTGGGACCCGGTGAGTTCATTGCCAGTGCTCATGTCGATGCCTTCGTACACCACGGTGACCGCATACTGGGGGTCATCGGCGGGGGCGAAGCCAGTGATCCAGGAGTTCACAGTCCCGTCTCCGGTGCCGCGTTCAGCAGTACCGGTCTTGGCTGCGACCTGGAAGTTCTCGGAGTCTGCGCGGTGCCCGGTGCCCTCCTCGACAGTGTTGACCATGAGTTCGGTCAGTGTCTCTGCGGTGGAGGAGTCCATCACATCGTGGAGGACCTCCGGATCGGGGCTGTCGAGAATCTGCAGGTCCGAACCGCGTACGGAGTCCACCAGCTGCGGCTGCATCATCTGGCCACCATTGGCGATGGCGGCGGCGACCATATTCATCTGCATCGGGGTGGCGGTGACATCTTCCTGACCGATCGCAGAGTAGGTGAGGCTCGGCAGTGAGATCTCTTCATCGGGGAAGTGGGAGGGATTGACGTAGAGCGGGATCCGCAGACCCTCGTTCCAGCCGAATCGCTCAGCGGCATCCACCAGGGGGTCCTGGCCCAGCTCCAGGGCAGCCTCACCGAAGGGGGTGTTGCAGGACTGGGCGAAGATCCAGGAGAACTCAGCCTCAGAGCGCTGAGAGCAGCCGCCGTCGAAGAAGTTCGGCAGGGTCCTATCGGTCTGCGGCAGTTCGAGCTCCTGGGGGTTCTCCAGTTCGGTATCGGGATCGTAGTCGCCGGATTCCAGCATTGCCAGGGTGGTGATGAGCTTGAAGGTCGAGCCCGGGAAGATCGGCCGGTTCAAAGCGGGGATGTAGTAGGGGCTGACCCCGCGCTCCTCGGTGAGCTCGCTGAGATTCGCCTCGAACTGCTCACCGGAGTGCACGGCCAGATCATTGGCGTCGAAGGTCGGCTTGGAGACCATCGCCTTGACCTCACCGGTGTTCACATCCTGGACCACAATGGTACCGCGCTGATCATCGGGGATGAGGTCATGGGCCAGTTGCTGGAGTTCGCCGTCGATAGTCAGTTCCACCTGGGCGCCCATCAGGGTCTCACCGGTGAACAGTGCCGAGATCCGGTCGAAGAACTGCGAATCGGACTGACCGGTGAGGTAGTCGTTCATCGCAGATTCCATTCCGGTGGGCTCCTGGACCACGGAGAAGAAACCGGTGATGCCGCTGTAGAGATGCGGATCGTGGTAGACCCGCTGGTAGTCGTACTGACTGTTCTCGGCGGGCACGGATTCGGCGATCGCATTGCCGTCCACAGTGATCGGCCCGCGTGGTGCACCGAGATCAGCGATCAGCTGCCGGGAGTTGCGGTGGTCATCACCGAGCTGGTCGGTCAGTGCGACCTGGATGATGCTCAGGGCGGCGAAAAGCGACAGGAACAGTCCCACGGAGACGACCCAGGTGTGCCGGATGGCGCTATTCACTTGGCGCCACCGCCTTCCTTGATCCGCAGGGGGTCCTCGGTGCCGCTGGCACCCTCACCGGTGGTGTTGAGCATGGGTCCGACGACGATCGGGCGCCTTGCGGCATGGCTGATCAGCAGTACCAGAGCAACAATGAGCCAGTTGGCCAGCAGGGCGGAACCACCGGCGGCCAGGAAGGGACTGACCAGTCCGGACATCGGGATGACCCGGGTGATACCGCCGACGACGACGAAGACCTGCAGCACCAGGACCACCGCGAAGGCCACTGCCAGCAGTTTGCCGAAGTGGTCGCGGGTGCCCAGGCCTGCGCGCATATACCGGGAGAACAGAATGAGATAGAGCACCAGCATTGCGGCCAGGCCGATGAAGCCCAGCTCCTCGCCGAAGGCGACGATGATCATATCTGAGTTGGCCAGGGCCACAATATCCGGGGAGCCGGAGCCCAGACCGGTTCCGGTCAGCCCACCGTGGGCGAGGCCGAACAGGCCCTGGACCAGCTGGTGGGAGCCGAATGCCTGCTCGTAGATCTCGTCGTCGAAGGCGTTGAGCCAGATATCGAACCGGTTCCGGGCGTGCCAGACGAACTGGTAGGCCAGCAGGGCTCCGGCGGCCACGAAGAGGAAACCGATGACCACCCAGGAGATCCGGGAGGTGGCCACGTAGATCACCGCGACGAAGAGCCCGAAGAACATCAGGGCGTTACCGAGATCGTTCTGCACGATCAGCACGCCCAGGGCCAGCAGCCAGGCGAAGAACAGCGGGGCCAGATCCTGGATCCGCGGGAAGGTCATCCGGCCGATCTTCTTCCCGGCGAGCAGGATGAGGTCCCGGTTATTGGCCAGGAACCCGGCGAAGAAGATGGCCAGGGTGATCTTGGCCAGCTCACCGGGCTGGAAGCTCATTCCGCCGATATTGATCCAGACCTGGGCGCCCTGGATGTCCTGGCCGAGTCCGGGCACAATCGGCAGGAAGAGCAGGATCACACTGAGCACCAGGGAGATATAGGTCAGCTGACGCAGTTTCCGGTGATCCTTCAGCAGGGTCAGCAGCAGGATGGCCGCACCCATGGAGATCGCTGTCCACAGCAGCTGCCGGTCGGCGACCTCGGCGCCTGCATAGCGGTCGGTGAAGTCCAGCCGGTGGATCATCGCAATGCCCAGACCGTTGAGGGTCACCACAATGGGCAGGATGAAGGGATCGGCGTATTTGGCCCGAACCCGCAGGGCGATATGGAAGGCCAGGGCGAGGCCGGCCTGGATGGCGCCTTCGATCCAGTACTGCTGATCGATGGTGTCTTCCAGGGTGATTCCCACCAGCACCTGGGCACCGATACCGATGGTCAGGGCGATCAGCAGCAGGATCAGTTCCACATTCCTGCGCGGTTTGGGGTGTTCAGTCTTCTGCTGGGCTGGAGAGGCTGCTGCCATCAGTTCTCACCCCCGGCGATCCGCTCGAGGTTCTCCACGATCTGCTCGGCATGGGCCCGATCCTCGGCGTAGATCCCGGATTCCACCCGGTCGCGCTCAAGGCTGGGGAGGTCACTGAGCTCGAGGCCAGTATGTTCAGCCACCTCGGAGAGGGTGATGGGTCCCAGGGACTGGGAGACACCGGAGTAGATGGCAACTTCGCCGTCGTCGGCCCCTACGTAGTACTGGGTCTGGGTCCAGATATAGCCCAGGAAGGTCACCACGGCGATCAGCACCACCAGGAGGGCAACAAAGGTGGGCAGGAACCATCCTCGACGACGCCGCTTGGGGGCCTCCTCCTCGGAGGCCAGTTCAGCCTCCTCCTCGAGTTCATCCAAATCGTCGAGCTCGCCGAGGTCTTGTTCCAGTTCAGCGGATTCCTCAGGGATATCCGGGGTTTCCCCGGAGGCGGCCTCCTGCTGGGCACGTTCGGCTTCAGCCCGGGGCTCACCGAGCATCTCGGAGTAGGTGTGCCGCACCGGTTTCAGCGGCTGACCGGTCAGCAGGGCAGCCATGGGGTGTTCATCCACATTGCGCGGAACCACCGGAATGGTGCCGGTTTCGGCAGCGGCCACGGCGGCACCGACCAAGGTATGCGGGCGGACGCCGAGTTTGCGCTCGACCATGGCGGCAGACAGCGGGGAGAGTTCGGACTCCTCCCGGGACTGCCCCTCCAGGGCAGCCCGGTTGACCACCGGGACAACCTCCAGCTCCATGGTCTGGTGGTTGCCGTCGTCATCAGTGCCGAAGGTGGCGTTACTGGCTGCGGCCACCGCCTCTTCACTCAGCGGCACCTCATCGGAGCCCTCGAGATGGGACTCCTCGGCCTTGACCACATCCATGGCGACCACGGTCACGTTATCGGGTGCCCCGCCCTCCAGGGTGAGGTCGACCAGCTCGTCCACTACGGTCTGCAGATCCTTGGTGCTGCGCAGCTTCTGTTCGATCAGCCGGTCGGAGACCACGGCGTTGAGCCCATCGGAGCACAGCAGCCAGCGTTCTCCGGCCTCCAGGGGGAAGGAGGTGATATCGAGTTCGGGGGAGGCGTCGACATCGCCGAGTACGCGCATCAGCACGTTCTTATGAGGGTGGTATTCGGCTGCCTCGGGGTCCAGGCGGCCCTCGTCGACCAGACGCTGGACGAAGGTGTGGTCATGGCTGACCTGGCGGAACCGACCCTTCTTCAGCCGGTAGGCCCGGGAGTCGCCGATATGAGCGAACTGCAGCTTCTCCCCGGTGATCAGGCAGGCGGTGATCGTGGTGCCCATCCCAGCCAGTTTGGGGTTGGTCTTGACCAGTTTATTCAGGAAGGCGTTGGCAGTCTGGATCTCATCGGGCAGCACAGTATCCGGTTCGGCGAAGCCGCGGGTGTCCAGATGCGCCAGATCCAGGACTGTGGATGCGGAGGCCACATCTCCACCGGCGTGGCCGCCCATCCCGTCGGCGACCACAGCGAAGTATCGGCCAGCGTAACCAGAGTCGTCGTTCTTGGAGCGGACGACTCCGGCATCTGACCGAGCGGCGAAGCGGAAGACCAGACTCATAGGGGTTTCAGGTCCTCAGTTCCAAGACGGTTTTACCGATGCGGATCCGGTCTCCGGGCTCCACAGTGGAGGCCCGGGTGAGCTGTTCCTCGCCCAGGAAGGTGCCATTGGTGGAGCCGAGGTCCTCCAGGAACCACCGCGAGCCCTGGGGGAAGAGCCGGGCGTGCTTACCGGAGGCGTAGTCGTCCTCGAGCACTACAGTGCATTCCTGGGCGCGGCCGAGCATGATCGGGGCCGAGCCCAGCTCCACCTCGGTGCCCACCAGGGGTCCTTCGGAGACCACCAGGCGGCGTGGCCGGGGGCGCTGGGTCTGCCCGGAATGGTGGACAGTGGCTGGGGTGCCGCCAGCCTCGGCCGGTGCCGGCTGGGGTGCGGCCTGCTGGGCTGAGGCTCGGGTCCTCGACCGTTTGGAGACCATCATGTCGCGGCCCTGGGCGGCGATGATGGACAGGATCAGGATCCAGAGCAGCAGGAGCAGGCCGAACTGCAGAACAGTGATCGCGAGTTCACTCACGTCAGCCCAGCCTAAATCGCATCCGGGCGTTTCCCATGGTGATCACGGCGCCGTCGTGCAATGCGGTCTCCGCACTGCGCAGTTCCTGGCCGTCCACATAGGAGCCGTTGGTGGAGCCGAGATCCCGGGCGATCCAGCCGGAGGAGCGCATCGACAGCTCCAGATGCTGACGCGAGATACCGGTATCGGAGATGGTGATATCCGCGGTGGAGGACCGGCCGACAACAGTGGTGGATCCATCCAGGGGGTAGGTATTGCCCTGGTATTCCAGGGAGGCGGTGGCCGAGCGGGCCGGGGCGGCCGGGGCCTGACGGCGGGGCCGGGATGGTGCCGCCGCAGGGGCCTTGGGGTCGGTGCCGCGGTCGGTCTGAGTCTCGATGCTCATCTGACCGCGTTTGAGCTCAGTATTCTTCACGAATGTGGTCTTGACCGGGCCGAGCAGGGTGTAGCCCTGGGACTCGGCGTGGCGGATGATCTCTTCACAGAGCTCCTCGGCCAGGGCCGTGCCGTATTTCTTGGCCTCGCCGAAGTCCAGTTCGCTGAGTCGGATTTTGTACAGATTCGGCACCAGCGCCGCGCCATTGGCGGCGGTGGAGGATTCCCGGTCCATATGACGGCGTACCGCAGTGGCGATCTCCACGGGGCCTACGCTCCCTCCGCGTCCGGAGAAGGCGCCGCGGACAGCTTTCTCGATACCGCGTTCTAAATTGTCCAGCAGTCCCACAGGCACCTCCTCATAGGGGTCTGGGTCTAGGCAGTCTTGGGCAGAGTCTACTGTCCCACCATTGGTATATCGCGGCAAACCTTCGGCCAAGGGCTGAATCCGACCAGAAGGTGAACATTGAGTAAAATTCTGCAAATTTGAAATAAATCTGGGCTAGGCTGGGTTGCTGTAGGAACCAACCACTCTTGTTGTAAGAAGGAGAACCCCCATGGCAATCACTCTGACCCCCGGCACCTGGACCCTGGATGCAGCCCACTCCGAGATTGGCCTCAGCGTCCGGCACGCAGGCATCTCCAAGGTGCGGGCCATCTTCGAAGAGTCCACCGGCACCTTGAAGGTCACCGACTCCGGCGCCTTCGATGTCAACGCCGTCGTCCGCGCCGATTCCTTCAACTCCAAGAACGGCGACCGCGACGCCCACGTCAAGGGCGAGGACTTCCTGGACGCCGAGAACCACCCCGAGCTGACCTTCGTAGCCACCGGCGTGCAGCCCACCGGCGAGACCTTCGACCTCACCGGCGAACTGACCATCCGCGGGGTCTCCAAGACCGTGACCTTCGAGGTGGAGTTCGGCGGCCAGGCCGTTGACCCCTTCGGCGCCACCCGCGCCGGCTTCTCCGCTGAGACCACTATCTCCCGCAAGGAGTTCGGCCTGACCTGGAACGCAGCCCTCGAGGCCGGCGGTGTGCTGGTCTCCGACAAGGTGAAGATCGAGCTCGACGTCGCCTTCGTCCTGCAGCAGGACAGCTAAGCCAGACCCCAGCGGTTTAGTCCAGACCCCCGCTAGCTGCTGGTCGCCCACAAGCGGCCTGTAGCAGCGGGGGTTTGGCGTTCTGGGACCTCACGCGTTAGAACGGGTCATTCGGCCGCTTGCCCCTGTCTGAGGGTGAGTTCGATGAGGTCGACCACAGTCTCCACGTCCTCGTGCTCCCAAAACCGGAGCACGGTCCAGCCGGCTGTTTCTAGAAGCTGATCAGTGTCCCTGTCACGCCGGACGTTGATCTCGATTTTCTGCTGCCAATACTCAGGGTTGGTCTTCGGCGGAACATAGTGAATAGGGCAGCCGTGCCAGAAACACCCGTCTATCTGGATTGTTATCTTTCGCCGGGAAAGGCGATATCCACTGTTCTTCGCCGGTCATTGGCCAGGGGACGGTAAGCCACGCGGTACCTCCAGCCGCGTTTATGTAGTGCCCGTCGAATCCGGAGTTCTGGTTTCGTATCCTGGGAACGGATCGCCTGCATATTTCGCCGCCTCTGGGGGGGGGGGGTAGATGCCCAGGAATCCGGGGTTGGCTGCGGTAAGTTCATTGCTATCCAGACTATGGGTTGAAAACAGACGGTTGTGGGGGAGGCCGGAGATGGTGCCGCCGGAATATGATGAGGATCTTGCGCTGGCCGAGGTTGAGGCTGAATTGCGCAGGTTGGACCCACAGGGACTCAGGTGGGCCAAAGTCCTTCGACAGACCTATGACGAAGCCTATAAGGGTGAGATATACGGGCGGNAAAGTCCTTCGACAGACCTATGACGAAGCCTATAAGGGTGAGATATACGGGCGGTATAAGTGGGAAGATCTTATGAAGACCGAGAAGACCCACTTTGGCTCGATGTTCGAGATCAACGCACAGCGTGAGTTCGAGTTCGAAAGTGGTGAGGCGACAGACTTTACGATCGCCGGGCACGAAGTGGATGCAAAGTGGAGTCAGTCGGATGGCGGTTGGATGCTTCCGCCGGAAGTTTTCGACAAAATCGCATTAGTGGCAACTGGTAGTGATGCTGAAGCCGAATGGTCACTGGGGCTGGTCAGGGTCAGTCAGAAGAATCGGCGCGTAAAGGCTAACAGGGACCGAAAGTCACAGCTCACCCCCTTTTTCCTGGAGAGTCGCTGCGGCGTCTTTGTCGATTTCAACCGCTAGGGCATGGTCAAACCCAGCGGATTCCAGTCCATAGGACTGTCCACCTGCACCGGCGCAGATCTCGAGTGTTGCAAGCTGACCTGCCATTGCTCTCCTTGGAAATGGTTCGGAACTGGTCTTCAGGATACTCTTTCAGGTTCCCCGGACATGACTAGCAACCCGGGCCGCTGGTGATGGCATTACCCACAAACGGATTGCAGGGCATTGTCCATAGTGGGGCCGGGCTTACGGTGGCCGGCAGGCACCGGCCGGATAAAGTAACTCTTATGAGTGGGGGATACACAGTCCGGCATCCAAAGCTTGATGAAGCTCCGGCCATCGCAGAAGTCCACGTGAAATCCTGGCAGCAGGCCTATACCGGGATCCTGCCCGAGCAGTTCTGGAATGACCAGGCCCTGCAGCGCCGTACCGACTCCTGGCGGGAAATGCTGGCCGATCAGGCCCACCGGGCCCGGACCCGGGTGACCGAGGTGGCTGGGGAAATCGTCGGCATCGCCCAAATTGGTCCACCCCGTGAGGAGGACCTCGAGGTCGACCACGAGCTATACCTGCTCTACCTCCTGGAGGATCACCACGGCAGCGGGGCGGCCTCAGAGATGCTCACCGAACTGCTCAACGATAAATCCGCAGCCCTCTGGGTCTTCAAGGACAACCCCCGGGCGCAGGCCTTCTACCGCAAACACGGCTTCGAAGCCGATGGTCTCGAGAAGGACCTCGGTGAGGATGAAGGGGCAGATGCCCTGCGCGGGATTATCGAAATGCGCATGGTCCGCGGGGTCTAAGCCGTGCCTGAACTGCCCGAGGTGGAGGTGGTCCGCCGCGGCGTGGACCAATGGGCCGCCGGCAGGCGCATCCAATCAGTAGTGGTCCATGATGACCGCAGCCTCCGCCGGTTCACCGAAGGCCCCGAAGTCTTTGCCCAACAACTGACCGATAAGGTCCTGGGCCAATCAGAACGCCGCGGGAAATTCCTCTGGATCCCTCTGCAGGACCAACCGCAGGACTCCGATCCCGCTGAGCTGGCCCTGGTCATCCACCTCGGCATGAGCGGGCAGGTTCTGATGGAGAACGATGACGCCCCGGCGGAGAAACACCTCAAAGTCACCCTGAACCTCGAGGACAGAACCACCCCCGAACAGCCACCTGAGCCGCTGCCGAATCAGCTGCGTTTCATCGACCAGCGAATCTTCGGCGGCATGCAGCTCTCACCACTGATGCCCGATGCTGCAGCCACCGGCCATCAGGAGACAGAACTTCCGGAAGCCGGCCGGCTGATCCCCGAGGTGGCCATTCATATTGCCCCTGACCCCCTGGAACCGGTTGTCACCTCCGAATGGTTCTTCCAGACCCTCAGGCGTCGTCGTACTGGGCTCAAGCGCGCGCTACTGGATCAGACCGTGATCTCTGGAGTGGGCAATATCTATGCTGATGAAGCGCTGTGGCTGGCTGGAATGCACTACGCCCGGCGCAGTGAGACCATCACCCGAAGCCAAGCCGGCCGGCTCCTTCAGGGGCTGCGGGAGGTCATGGAGGCTGCGCTGGCAGCCGGGGGAACCAGCTTCGACTCCCTCTACGTCAACGTCAACGGAGCCTCCGGCTACTTCGAACGCTCCCTGGAGGTCTACGGCCGATCCGGTGAAGCCTGCCGCCGCTGCCAGCAGCCCATCCGCCGGGAGAAATTCATGAACCGCTCAAGCTATTTCTGCCCGCGCTGCCAGCCCCGCCCCCGCAACGGCCGCTGGTAAAGGGACAATGGGCGACCGGATCGGGGCCCATGGTGTCTCTGAGACGGACTAGGCTGGGCGGATGGCAGTAGTCCGGGGAGCGCTGGGAGCGCGCAAACTCATCAGCGACAACCCCGCTCTCGCCCTGCTGCGCCAGCAGAATGCGCCGGTGGCTGTGGCGATCCTCGGCGAGCACCTGGCGGGGGAGCGTAGAGAACTGCCCGCCTCGGAATTATTTGAGGCGGTAGAGGCGGACCTGACTGAGCTGCGGGACACCGGGCAGTTTGACCTGCCGCAGACTGCCGTTCAATATGTGCGGGCCTGGCTGAGTGCGGGGTTCCTGATTCGCCGCGCAGGAGCCTCACGGGAGGAGCTCTACGCTCTCACCGAAGGGGCGTTATCCGCCATCCGGTTCATTCAGGAGCTGACATCGCCCCGCACGACGGTCACGGAGTCACGGTTGAGCACCATCGTGGAGCGGGTTCACCGACTTACCGTAGACACTGATCCCGACACCACCCGCAGGATTGAGGCCCTGCGCGCGGAGCGGGAAAAGATCGATACACAGATTGCACGCCTTCAGGCCGGCGAGGATGACACGCTCCCCGAGGAGAGTGCCGTCGAGCGCGCCATCGATGCGCTGGCGCTGGCTGCAGAGCTGCCGGAGGACTTCGCCCGGCTGCGCACCCAGCTGGAGGAGATAAACCGGAGGCTGCGCGCCCAGCTGATCGAAGACCCCGAATCCCGCGGCACTGTACTGGACGACATCTTCGCGGGGGTCGACGTGCTCGCCCAGTCCGAGGCCGGAAAATCCTTCAGCGCCTTCTACTCCCTGGTGCTGGACCCCGAACGCACCGCCGCACTGGAGGACGACATCGACCAGCTGCTGGCCCGGCCCTTCGCACGGCGCCTGACCCCTGGGCAGCGCTACAGCCTGCGTCGGCTGCTGCCGGCCATGCAGGACTCCTCCGCAGAGATTTACCAGGTGATGACCTCGTTCTCGCGCAGTTTGCGCCGGTTCGTCCAGTCCGAGGAGCTGGCCGAGGACCGCAGGGTCAACGACCTCATCCGCCAGGCGCTCACGGAGGCAAACGGGGTCTTCGCTGCCGGGACACCACCCTTCCGGAAGATGAGAGTCCAGCTGAACCTTACCTCCGTGCCGGTGACGAACCTGTCCGGCATGAGGCTGCACAACCCCTCCGACTCTGCCTCCGCAGAGGACGTTCAGACCGTCGAGGCGCCCGAGGCTGACCTCGCCGCACTGCAGCAGCAGGTCCGTGAAGCCGAAATCGACCGGGAAGAGCTGGTCGCCAAGGTCAACGCTGTCCTGGTAGAGCATGGCGCCTCCACCATCGGCGAAGTCCTGCGGCACTACCCGGCTACCCAAGGTGCTGCCTCCGTGGTCGGGCTGCTGGTCCTGGCCGAGGAGCAGGCCACTCGCACCGAGGCCGGGCGCACCGAGACCGTCACCTGGGAGCCGGTGAACCTGACAGAAAACGACGACGCCGGGCAACCAGCCCTTCGCACCGGCACCATCCCCCTCTACCTATTCGAGAGGACCGTTGTATGACTGAAGCTGCCAATGAGACCCTAGAGGGCGGCGTCGTACCCGAAACCGAGAACCCGGAAAGCACGGCCGCCAAGCTGTGGGACCGTGACGCCGGAACCCTACGTGAACCCTCCCGCCGCGCCCTGGCGGCGCTGATCAAGGGCCCCTATGTCTCCGCCGAGAAGCAGCCGCAGAACTGGCGGGCCCTGCTGGGCGATGTCGCCGAGATCCGCTCCCGGCTGGCTGACATCTTCCTGGACCTGGTGATCGACGACGAACGCGGCGTGGCGTTTGTGCGCAACGCAGAGACCTACTCTGGGGACGCTCCGCAGGTGGTGCGCACTGCTCCGCTGACCCTGATGGACACCGCCATGCTGCTGCACCTGCGCCGCGAACTGGTCTCCAGCTCCGGGGGCGGGCGGGTGATCGTGGGCAAGGAGGAGGTCTATGAATACCTTAAGGCCTATCGCGCCCAGTACTCCACCGACGACGTCGGCTTTGCCAATCGCATCGACGCATCCTGGACCAAGATGGACAAGTACGGGATCCTGCTGCGCACCGCGACTTCTGCTGCTGATGGGCGTTTCGAGATCTCCCCAGTACTGCGGCTGATCTTCGGTCCCGAGGAAATCGAAGCGGTGCGGACGGAGTATGCCGTCATGCGCGGTCAGGCGCCGGACGGACAGGATCTCAGGGGCCCGGGTCAGAATGAAGACAACGTCGCCGCCGCGGCGGCCGACGATGAGCATGATGAAGAGTTTCAGGAGGTGAGCCAGGATGAGTGACGGGCAGCTGCTGGCCGGCCAGTGGAGGCTGGAGCGGATCGAGCTGGTCAACTGGGGCACTTTCCACGGTCACCACGTGATCGAGGTGCCGCGCAAGGGATTCCTGCTCACCGGGCATTCCGGGTCGGGGAAGTCCTCGGTGGTTGACGCGATCACCGCCGTGCTGACCCCGCGGATGCGGGCCTCCTTCAACGCCGCAGCCGCCGACGGCAGCAGCGGAGGGGCGGACCGCACAGTGCTGACATATGTGCGCGGAGCCTATAGCCGGGGGGCGGACGCTGACTCCGGGGAGATCACCACCCAGTACCTCAGACCCCCGCTGGACACTGCAGGGAAGGAGAAGGGCGGCACCTGGTCCGGAATCCTGCTGGGCTATGGCAACGGGGCGGGAAAACTGACCCATCTGGTGAAGCTCTTCCACGCCAAGCGCGGAGCTTCGGTGCCGGCTGATGTTTCCGAGCTACACATGATCGCCGAGGCCCCGGTCAGCCTGATGGATCTGCAGCCCTATGCCCGCGATGGGCTGAAGGAGCGCGAGCTGAAGAAGCACTACCCAGCTGCGTTCGTGCACAAGCAGCACAAACGCTTCACCGCCCGCTTCACCCGCGACCTGGGCATCGTCGGGGAACGCGCCACCCTGCTGCTGCACCGCACCCAGGCGGCGAAGAACCTCGGCTCCCTGGACGACTTGTTCCGTGACTTCATGCTCGACGAACCGGAGACATTCGCCCTGGCCGACCGGGCGGTGGAGCAGTTCGGTGAGCTGTCTGAGGCGCACGAGGCAGTGGTGCGCGCCCGTCGGCAGATCGAACACCTGGAGCCCCTGGAGCAGGTCAGCACCACCTACGACGACGCCGTGACGGCGGAACGGCAGACCGTGGCCTTGGCAGATGCGCTGGAGGACTTCACCCGTGGGTGGAAGCGGCAGCTGCTGCAGGATGCCGAAGCCAAAGCCGTGCTGGCGGTGGATGAGGCCCAGACGCAGGTGGACCAGGCTGCTGCGGACCAGAAGATAGCCGATGCGCGTCAGCGGCAGGCTCAGGCTGCGGTGGAGCAGCGCGGCGGAGCCCGGCTGGAGTCCTTGGAAGAGACTATCCGTACCCGCGGCGAGGCCGTTGAGGCCGCCCAGTCGCAGTTGGCGCTGCTGAAGGAACGGCTGTCCGCCGCGGAGTTGCCGGTGCCCGCATCCGCCGCCGAGCTGGCTGAGTTGAAACGCACTGCTGGGCGGGAGCTGGCCGTCACCGGTGAGGCCGAGTCCTCACAGCGGGAGGCCGCGCAGGAGGTGATGGGCCGCAAAGCCGAGGCGCAGAAGACACTGGCCGAGATCGACCGCGAACTGGCGGCGATGAAGCGCTCACGGTCCAATGTGGGCGAACGTCTCATGGCGGCCCGCACCCTGATTGCCCAGGCGGCAGGTTTGCCGGAGAAGACGCTGCCCTTCGCCGCCGAACTGCTGAAAGTCCGTGATGAGCATGCCGAATGGACCGGCGCCATTGAGCGTGTCCTGCGGCCGCTGGCCACTGTCATGCTGGTGCCGGCCGCCCATGAGTTCGCAGTCAGTGCCGCTGTAGAGGCACACCACCTGGGCGCCCGGCTGCGGTTCGAGACGATTCCCGTGGAGTCGTCGGCTCCGGTGAAACCCGAGTCGGCAGAATCCCTGGTGTACCGGGTCGAGGTGGGGGAGGCGCCGTCCTCGGTTCAGAGCTGGTTGCGGTATGAGCTCGCCCGGCGCTTCGACTACCGGTGCGTGGAGAACCCGCAGCAGCTGGCGGAGACTGACCGCGGTGTGACCCGGGCCGGTCAGGTGAAACGCGGGCCCCGCTCCTTCGAGAAGGATGACACCTCCCGGGTGGACGACCGGCGGACCTGGGTCCTCGGGTTCAACAACGATGCCAAGGTGGAGCACTACCTCCAGCTGCGCCGGACCGCTGAGGCCAAGATCGCCCAGCTGGATGAGGAGCTCGGCACCCTGATCCGCGCCGAGCAGACCCACCGCCGACGGCTCACCGCACTGGAAGAGGTGCTGCGGGTCGAATGGTCCGCAGTGGATGTCACCGCCCGGAAGAAGGCACTGGCCGCCGCAGAGTCTGACCGGGCGACGCTCCTGGCCGGAGACGGGGACCTCCGTAAGGCTCAGACGCAGCTTGCCGAGGCCGAACAAGCACTGCAGAAGGCCCAGGAACACTGGCAGCAGACCTCCCAGAAACTGGCGACAGCCACCAGCGAGCGGCAGCGGCTGCAGGCAGCCATTGCCGAGCTGGAGGGTGAGCAGATTGCAGAGGTGCCCGAGACTGTGGCTGAGGCGCTGCGCGCGGAGTTCGCCGAGCATCGCACCCAGCGCACCGTGACCCACAACAGCATCGAGACCGATGCCCGGCGGGTCGCCAACGCTCTGAACACACGGATCCGCGCAGCCGCAGAGGCACAGAGCGCCGCCGCTCAGCGGATCACCGAGATTACGGTGAACTTCCGCAACGACTGGCCTGCTGCTGCCGGTGACCTCGGGGAGGGGGTCGAGGCCCGATCCGGCTATCAGGAGCTGCTGGGTACCCTGCGCGCCGACCGGCTGCCGGACTTTGAGGCAAGGTTTCTGCAGATGCTTAAGGAGCAGTCTCAGCAGAACGTGGGTCTGCTGGCTGAGCGGATCCGCAGCGCCCCGCGGGAGATCCGCCGCCGGGTGGACCCGATCAACGAGTCGCTGCTGCGCAGTCAGTTTGCCCCTGACCGCTACCTGCAGATCCAGGTGCAGGAGGCCCGCCCGGCCACGGTCCGGGAGTTCCTGGCGGACCTGAACACGATCACCAGCGGTGCCCTGGCTATGGAGGAGTCGGCTCAAGAG
Source organism: Nesterenkonia sedimenti (assembly GCF_012641515.1). Taxonomy (GTDB): domain Bacteria; phylum Actinomycetota; class Actinomycetes; order Actinomycetales; family Micrococcaceae; genus Nesterenkonia; species Nesterenkonia sedimenti. Next base: position 37,044 of record NZ_JABAHY010000015.1, read on the forward strand.
GCTGAGCGGCGCTTTGCGGTGCTGAAGAAGGTGATGCGGGCTCTGGGCTCCTCCGAGGCTGCTGACCGCACGTGGCGCTTACACTGCCTGGACACTCGCCGGCATGTGAAGTTCCTAGGATTGGAGCAGGACAGCCGCGGCGAGGTGTTGGACTACTACGACTCCGGACGCGGCCGCTCCGGGGGCCAGAAGCAGAAACTGGTGGTCTTCTGCTTGGCCGCGGCGCTGCGGTATCAGCTGACCCGCGAGACCGAGGACCTCCCCAGCTATGGCTCAATCGTGATGGATGAGGCCTTCGACAAGGCTGATGCGCGGTTCACCCGGATGGCCCTGGACATTTTCGCCGAGTTCGGATTCCACATGATCCTGGCCACCCCGCTGAAGATGCTGCAGGTGCTGGAGAACTACGTCGGCGGCATAGCCCTGGTCACCAGCCAGGACGGCCATCACTCCTACTCCTCTCCGGTGGCCTTCGACGATCAGCGGCTGGCTGCCGGCAGAGCAGAGGACGAGCACGCTAGCTCTTCAGATGCCGGGAAGTTGGGGAGCAACGGAGTCGGCACGGCGGAGAGGACAGTGGACGACACCCTCTTTGAGGTGGAGCCGTGATCACACCTGCAGAGGCGCAGGAGCGCGTGACCCGGCTGTACGAGCGGAAGATGCCCGAATGGGCGGTTCTGGGTGCAGCGGAGCCGGTGGTGGACATTCCGCTGCACCCGCCCACCCAGGAGAAAGTGCTAGCAGATACCAAAGGCGCGGCCGATTGGATTGCCAGCTGGCGCGCAGCAGAACGAAGCCTCGGTGAGGGTGGTCGTTTGGTTTGGGAGTCGAAGCAGTGGGCCAACGCTGGTACCCAGCGGATGCCGTCGCGGCTGGTGCTGGCTGACCCCTACGACGTCGCGGTCTTCATCACCCGGAAAGGTCATTGGCAGGCGGCTGAGTCGCGGACAGCGGAGCTGCGCGTGCTGCTGGAGTCCCACCAGGCAGGCACCGGTTTGGCACCGGTGGAGCAGATCTCGGATGTGCTGCGCCGCCGGATCAAGAAGATCGCCGATCTGGGCCAGCCGAACTACGTCCGCGTACGGGAGGCTCTGGAGTGGCTGCTGAGGAACCCTCAGCCTGGTATCTACCCGCGCCAGATGCCCATCCGGGGGGTGGACTCCAAATGGTTGGAGAAGCACTCATCATTGGTGGAACCGCTGTACGCCGCTGCCGCCGCTACGGCATCGCTGGGTCTGCTTCAGCCGCCCGGGCTGATCCGGCTCCGGTTCCTGGGCCCGGAGCTGGCGCCGGGCGGTTTGTGTGACCTGGCCGCCCCGGCAGCGGAGCTGAGCCGACTGGACCTGGTGCCTGTTGGCGTCGTCGTAGTTGAGAACCTGCAGACACTTCTAGCTCTGCCGGAGATCCCTGGAACGGTGGCCATCCATAGCGCCGGTTATGCAGCTCGGAAGCTGGGAGGCATTGCGTGGTTGGCCCAGGCCCCAGTGCTCTATTGGGGCGATCTGGACGTGGACGGATTCCAGATCCTCTCTCTGGTGCGTGCCCAACTGCCACAGACGCATTCGGTGATGATGGACAGAAGCACGCTGACTGCGCACCAGGATCTGGGCGGTCCTGACCGCAAGGATGCGCCGCGCACGCTGCCGGAACATCTCACTGGTGTCGAGCGGGACGGTTTCGCCGCACTGGAGCAGCTGGGCGGCCTGCGCCTGGAGCAGGAGCGGATCCCCTGGGGGTACGCCCTCGAACACCTCGACCATGGTCTCGCGGCTCTGCCCAAACCCGATATGCGGTGAGCCGCCTTTCCCCTGTTCTCACCACACACCTTCAACCCCAATACTGACTGGGCCCGGGTGCGCAACGTCTGGCTCTGAAACTCCTTGGTTCGAGCTATTGGCCAAACTGGCGGCGGAGTTTACTCCTCCAGTTTTGCCGGCTGGAGTAGAAGGCCACAATGTGTACTGCCTCGGCCACAGCTTCAAACACAACGACAATCTTCTTCTCATGCTGGAAGTAGTGGTAGCCAGGGCGAACATCAGCAAGGCTTGGCCTGCTTTCGGGGAACATGGTCAGGTTCTCGACACTGGCCAGTAGTCGGGTGATATACCTGTTCGCAAGCGCGGGATCCTGGGCAAGATCTTCGATGTAGTCCCAGATCTCATCCAGATCCTCATATGCCTCCGGAGCAATGACGATCCGGTATTCTGCCGGGCTCACGCTGCCTGATGTTCCCGCTCTCGCTTGCGCCGCTTCTGTGCAAACCGACTGCGCACTTCCTCGATACTGAGTCCGCGGGAGGGGTCTGACTTGAGTCGCTCGCCAGCCGGAATCGCCACCTCATTGAGGAAGTGGAGGAACTCTGCGGAACGCACAATCTGGTCTGTATCAGCGAAAGCATCCAGAATGCTCAGGTTGACTGCCTCATCCGGGGAGCTGAACTGTCCATCAGCGATCGCCTGGTCCAATGCCTGGGCAGCCTCATCACTGAGCGTCACAGTAATTTGGCGCATGCCGGGTCTCCTTCCGAATGATCTTCTCACTAGTCTACGCTCCCTGGACAGGATCACCCATGCTCAAGTCATCACTCGATCCTTGCTAGTTGATCCCCTCCCAGGAACCTGGCCAGTTGTCCAAGCCTGCGTATGTATCTGGATGGCAGCTCTTCAGGCGAAGGCCCGGGCGACCCGGTGCTGCAATTGCTGCCACTGATCAGCCGGGTCCAATTCGGCGGCCAGAGTATGCAGTTCCACCTGTTCGGGTACGCAGGTGGGCCCTTGGCCGGTGGTCTGCGCGGTGGCGCCGGAGGAGTCGAGAGTTCGCTGAATCATGGAGCCGGGCATCAGATTCATCATCACCATCGCCAACTGCCGGGCATTGCCCTCAGGCAGCCGGATCTCCGCGGTGATCACCGCCGGTTCAATCTGCACCGGGCGGCGCAACGATCGCACCGCCACATCCACACCGCCGAGCACTGACTGCCAACCGAACCAGACCATAAGGCGCAGTGAGAACCACATCCGCCGGGGCCACCTGCCCACCCGCACAGGCCCCACCGGAGGCATCACCCAGAGGCTGATTGCGGTGGCTACCACCACCGAGACCGCACCATAGACGGCGTACTCCACCCAGGAGCCGGAGAAGAAAACCCACAACAGGCTCAGCACGGCTGCGCGCAGCAGCACTGCCACCACATACTTCATCACCACACACCTCCCCAGATGGTCACCACTACGGCAATGGCCACCAGAACCAGCACCACCAGCCCTGAGCCCTCCCAGCTTTTCAGCACCGACTCCGTGCGTATAGTCCCCTGCTGACCGGCATCGGTCAGCTGGGAAGCCCTGCGCGCCGAGGCCGACTGCAATCTCGCCGAGCTGGCATGCACCGCATCCAGTCCCCAGGAGGTGCCACGCCAGCTCCGAGCAGCCAGGGACTCCTCAGCTACCAGAAGATCCCCGGGCTGCAGAAGGCTCCGTTGAGCCCAGGGTTCGGTCCGCCAACGAAGCACCACCGCTGCTAAGCCCACCAATAGGCCCAAGAGGATCGGCCAGAGGGCATCCCACAGCGCAGAGGGGCTCCAACTGATCTCACCGGTTTCCGGAACCCACTGCTGGGCAAGCCAGTACTGCCCAATCAGCCAGGGCACCAGGATCCCAGCCAGACAGACACCCAACCAGGAGAACAGCGGCCCGGCGTGGGTCAACCAACCGGCCACACCCTCCTGGGCACCCGCCCTCGCCGAGGCTTCAGTCTCACGGTTCTGCTGCCAGATCAGGAACCCGAACCGCAGCAGCAATAAGGTCGAACCGGTGGCCACCAGCGGCAGAATCTGATCCAGACCGATGCCGAGCACAGTGATCTCCTCCACCGCAGTCTTGGAGACATACTTCCCATAGGCCCCCGAGGTCAGCGGTGCACCTGCCACGGCCAGGGCCGCACCGGCCATACCGATCAGCACCAGCCAGCCGGTGAAACCGGTCCCATAGTGTTTGACCACCGGAACACCGAGGAATAACGCCCCTTTGGCCAGTCCGTGGTGGACCGCGTAAAGCACCGCTGCCGCTGCGGTCAGCCCCGCTAACGCAGGCACCATCATCCCCACTGCCACCAGCGCAGAGATGAACCCCATCTGCGAGATCGTCGAATAGGCCAGCACCACTTTGGGGTCCTGCTGAACCACACCCAGTACGACGGCGGCGAAGGCACCTAACAGGGCCAGGGCCAGCAGAACCCCGCCGGCAGTGGCCACCACCTCGGCATCCCACAACCCAGCCTCACTGGCCCCAGTGTTCCCCCCGGCCTCAGGGAGGAACCGCAGCCAGCCGATCAGACCGGCTTTGACCATCGCCCCGGAGAGCACCGCTGAGGCCGCCGGGGGAGCAGCCGGATGAGCCACCGGCAACCAGACATGCAGCGGAACGGTACCGGCCTTGACCCCGAAACCGATCAGCAGCAGGGCGGTAACCAGACCCGTGGGTGCAGAACCGGTGACCCCACCGGCCTCGGCGGTGACCAAGAGAATGAAGCCGGCCAGGATCGCAGTCTCTGAGATCACCGACATAATCAGATAAATCCGGGTGGCCCGGCGTGCAGCCTCAGTCCGGTAATGAATCACCAGCCCCGCAGCAGAGAAACTCATCACGGTAAACGCCAGATAGAAACTCAGGGCATCCGCGGCCAGATAGGTGCCGATATTGCCGGTGAAACACACCAACAGGAAAGCACTCAGCGCCCCTGAACCACGTTCGGCATCTCTTGCCTTGACCCAGCTGATGGCGGTCAGTGCCGCCCCATAGAGCAGCACAGCAATCAGGGTCAGCGCCCGGGCCGGGGCATCCATCATCAACCCAGTGCCGAAGAGCAACCAGGGCAGATCCAGCTGGGCCTCATCAAAGATGACAGTCAGCAAGGCCGCAGGCAGAACTGCCAGCGGGGAGGCCATAGCTGTCATGCGGCGGATCCGATGGGCCCGGACCTTATTCACAGTGCCGGCCAGAGCGATTACTGCCACCGCCACCAAGGGCATCAGAAGACTCAGACCCAAGAGGATAGCTTCAGTGCCCATCATCAGCTGAACACCCCTTCAGCGATGAAGCGCGCGATCTCCAAAGGCGCGAAGGTCAACGATGCCGCAACGCCCACACCCACAGTGATCACCGCAGTGCATACCGCCGGTACCAGCAGCATGGCCGGTTCCCTGACCTTCGTGCCGCCAGCGGCGTCGTCGTCGGTTTCTGGATCCGGTGTCTCACCGAACCAGATCAGCCAGACCACAGGAAGGAAATACGCCGCATTCAACAAGGAGGAGACCACCAGCACCGCCAGCACCCAGGGATGCGGAGACTCCAGGGCGCCCAGGCCCAACTGCCATTTGGAGATGAATCCGGCCGTCGGAGGCAGTCCAATCATCCCGAAGGCACCGATAGTGAAAGCCACCGAGGTCCAGGGCATCCGCCGGCCAGCGCCGCGCAGTTCAGAGATCTTATGGGCGCCCATCGCCTCAGCGAACAACCCAGCGCAGAAGAACAGGGTGATCTTCATAATGCCCTGATGGACCAGATGCACCACCCCACCGGCGGTGGCCGCCATCGAGAACATCGTCACCCCCAGGACCACGTAACTGACCTGGGAGACGGTGGAGAAGGCCAGGCGCTTTTTGATCTCGCTCTGACGCAGCGCCTGATAGGAGCCATAGATCACCGTGAAACTGGCGATGACCAGCAGCGGGGTCAATACCCCCAGTTCCCAGGCGACCTCAATCCCGTAGACATCATCGACCACCCGGACAATGCCGAAGACACCGGCTTTCACCACCGCCACTGCATGCAGCAGGGCCGAAACCGGGGCAGGAGCCACCATCGCCGCCGGCAACCAGGAATGCAGGGGCACCAGGGCGGACTTCACGCCCAGCCCACCGATCAGCAGCACAAAGATCAGCGCTGCGAGACCGGGGCTGGTCGCTGCCAGCTCGGCGACATCGGCAGCGCCACCCTCGGCGAAGTCCACCGGACCGGCCTCCATGGTCAACCAGACCACACCGATCAGCACCGCCACACCACCACCGAGGGCATAACGCATATACAGCTTCGCTGCCTGCAGAGACTTCTCATCACCCCAATGAGCCACCAGGGGATAGGTCACCAGGGTCAGCAGCTCATAGAAGACCAAGAAGGTGATGAGGTTCCCCGAGAAACTCAACCCCACTGTGGCTGCCACACAGAGACTGAAGAACCCGAAGAACCGGCTCCGGTTCGGTTTACCCTTCAGATAACCGATCGCGTAGATCGTGGTCAGCAGCCACAGCAGAGCTGAAAGCCCCGCGAAGAACAGAGCCAGCGGGTCCACTCTCAGCACCAGCGGGATAGCCTCCCCATCACCGGTGGGCAGGAAAGGAATACTGAACTCGGGGCGGGCGCCTTCGGCCACAACCACCGGGACTAACAGCATGACCAGGACCACCTTGGTCACTGCCCCGGCAATATTGACCGTGCTGCGCAGCCTCGCCGCCTGCTCCGGCAGGGGGAAGATCACCACCGCCACGGACACCGAGAGCAGCACCAGAATCAGCGGCAGGAGATCATTCACCATAGGCCGACCCCCAGCAGGTCATAGATCCAGGAGCCGAGGAAACCTGTGCCGATAGTGGCCACACCCAGGAGCAGAATCAGCAGTTCCCCGGCCCCCTCTGCCCGGGTTTTCGAACCGGCAGCCGCCGGTGCCGTCTCATCCCCGGTATCGGGAAGCTGGTGATCCGACTCCTGCGGGGCTTGTAAGAGCAGAGGCGCGATCCCGCGCAGCAGATAGCCAGCGGCCAAAAGCGTACCGGCGGCGATGACGACGACGACCCACCACTGCTGAGCCCCCACCGCGGCGGTGGCCAACTGCCACTTACCGGCGAAACCAAGCGAAACCGGCAGTCCGATCAGCCCCACCGCGCAGGCGCCCATGGCCAGGATCAACGCCGGATACTGGGCACCGGCGCCGCGCAGCCGGGCGATCTCATCAGTGCCGAAGCGCAGTTTGAGATACCCCGCGGCTGCAAAGAGACCACCCTTAGCGACCATATGGCCCACCGCCAGGGCAACTATCGCACTATAGGCACCCGGGGCGGCCCCGGCGTCGTCGTGCTCTGTCACCAGCAGCGGGAAGGCCAGGAACCAATACCCGATCTGGGCGATAGTCGAATAGGCCACCAGTGGTTTCAGCCGGTCCTGGCGCAGCGCCAAAACTGAACCCACCAGCACCGCAATCGCGCCGAGGGCACCCAGCAGCCAGGCCAACCAGATAGCCTCGGCCACCAGCGGAACAGCCCAGAGCCAGACTCGCAGCAGGATCACCAAACCGGCTTTGATCACCAGTCCAGACAGAATCGGAGAGACTACCGCCGGAGCAGCTGAATGTGCCGGAACCAGCCACCGATGCATCGGCACCAGGGCGATCTTCATGCCCAGGCCCACCGTCATAAGGCTCAGCGCCAGAAGCCCAGCAGTGGGATCCTCCACCTCCTCCAGTACCGCCCGGGCCTGGGCAATATCCAGCGTCCCGGTCACCGCGGCCAACAGACCCACACCAGTGAGGAACAGCAGCGAACCCAAAACCGCGATGAACAGATACCGCAGGGCCGGGTCCCAGGACTTCCGGCCCCCCAAGGCCACCAGGGCCACCGCTGTCAGACCCACCAGCTCCAGGCCCACATAGAGGTTGAAAAGATCCCCGGAGACATAGACCCCGTTCAGCCCCGCCCAGCAGCCCAGCCACAGTGGCCAGAACCCCGGATGGCCCGGCCGCCACCCTGAGGGAGTCAGATGTTCCCCGGTAGCTGCCGGCACCAGGGCGGCGAAAACGGTCAGCACCACGGCAATGAGGGCGGTGCCAGCCAGGAAGACTGCCGCCAGACCGTCACCGCGCAGGGTAATCCCCAGGGGCGCGGTGAACCCACCCAGCACCAACTCCGGGGCGTCTCCGTCGGCCACTGTTGCCACTACCGGCACAGTGAACCCGGCAGTCACCACTGCGGTCACCACACCAAGAACCCGGCGGGCAGTATGGCCGATCAGCATGACCACCGCTGCTGCCAGTAACGGCAACAGCACCAGGGCTCCGAGGCTGAACTCCACCAGCTCAGTCATCGCGGTCCCTTTCGCCGGCTGTGCTGGGAGATTCCTCCCCGGAATCCGAGCCTTCGGTGTCCTTGGCTCCTTCAATACGACGGATCAGCACCGCACCCAGCCCGGTGAAGGCCACCGCGATTACCAGACCAGTGATCACCAGCGCCTGCAGTACAGCATCCGGACCCGCAGCCCCGGTTTCGGCCGCTTGGGCCCCGGTCTCATCTGAGGAACGGGCAGCCAGAGCCACCAGCATCAGCAGCACCCCGAGGCCGGTGACATCCAGGGCCACCAGCCGGGCCACCAGATCCCGGACCAGCAGCAGACGCACCATGCCGAACATCAGCACTGCCGTGCTGATCACCAAGTACCAGGTGATCGCATCGAATCCCAGCTCCAGCATCAGCGCACCCCCTCGGGGTTCTCCAGGGTCAGAAACAGCATGTAGAGACCGGCGGCGATCCCGGTGGTCAGCAGAACCTCAACTGTCAGCACTGCCGCGAAGGCCCAATCCGGATCCCAGGAGAGCCAGGGCAGCCCCAGCATCGGCCCCACCAGCCCGGCCAGAATGAAAACCACGACGCCGACCACCAGGGCAGGGCGCAGCAGATAGGTACTGAGTCCGCGCAGGTCGATATGAGAGGTGCGCATCAGAATCAGGGCGGCGGCCAATACCGCCCCGGACTGGAAGGCCCCGCCGGAGTCGCGGGAACCGGCGAAGAGCAGCCACAGCCCCAGAAGCACCAGTGCCGGCACCAGAAGGCGGGTTGCCCAGGGCAGGGCGAGGGGCACCGGCGGCATGGGGGCAGCAGCCTGATGCAGATTCGTGCTGGACAGGGCCATCACCGCTGCGGCGGTCAGCATCAGAATCGCTGATTCCAGCAGTGTGTCGTAGGCGCGGAAGGCCAGCAGGACCCCGGTGATCCCGTGCTCTACCCCAGTATCGGGAAGCTGCTCCTCAACCGGTCCACCCCAGGCCGGCAGCCGGTCCTCCACCCGCAGCCACACCGCAGCGGTGACCACAGTCAGCACCGCCCCACAGACCACGCCCACCGCCGGCCGCAGCCAGGGCAGACGAGGGCTGGGCTCCATGCCACCGGCACCAGGCGGTTCGGGACTGCGCACAGCCAACCACACCATCAGCCCGGAGAGCAGCCCGGTGCCGATACCTGCCTCAGCCAGAGCGACATCCAAAGAATCCAGGCGAAGCCAAACCATCGTGACCAACACGCCCAGGGCCAAGAACCCCATAGTCACCACCAGACGGGACCGGGGTACCAGGCTGAGACCTGCCACCAGCAGCACTGCAGCGCCCAGGGCAAGATCCACCGGAGAGATCACGGCTGATCCCCCTCCCGCGGCGTCGTCGTACTCTCCTGGTTCTTCTGCTCCTCCCCGGGGTCCACCGAATGCACCGGTTCGCGCTCGCTGGCGTGGTCAGCCTCCAGTCCCGCGATCACATGGGCGGAGACCGAAGCTCCGGCCAAGGCGAAGATCCAGCACAGCAGCATCAGTCCGGCAATCGCCCAGTCACCCAGCCATAGGGCGGCACCGGCCAGCACCAGGCCCAGCCCCAGATTGTCGGCCTTGGTGAGGGCATGCAGCCGGGAGCGCACATCCGGGAACCGGATCAGCCCGAGGGTCCCGACGGTGAAGAAGAAGGTTCCGGCCAGGATCAGCAGGGCAGCCAAAATATCGGCGACGAGACTCATGGTCGACCACCTGCACTCATGGGTTATCACTCCTGGGTGCGGTTGAACCGGTGGAGTCGTGGCCTTCGGCGGCATCCTGGCGGGTCCGAGCGCCAGCAGCAGCACGTACGGCAGCGGTCAGTGCCGCGGTACCGGTGAGGATGAGGGCCCCATCTAAGAGCCGGAAGGGAGAGTTGAGGTTTTCATCGAGGATGTCCTCTAGGACGATCAGCAGCGCGATCATGCCTGCCCCGGTGGTACCGGTCAGCAGAACAACCAGCAGCCAGTTCTCATGGAAGCCCCGCCGCACAAAAGCCACCAGTGCGGCCACGAAATTTGCCAAGAGGGCGACCAGGACTATGGCAAGAATGATCGCCATTACCTGATCCACAAGCATCCTTCCTGGTCAGCGCCACGAACAACGATACTGCTCCCCGCTTAGGGACAACTTTTCGAACATCCTGGACATTCCCTCAAGGCCAACTGAGATCAGCGGTTACTATGGACTAGACCGTTCCAGGTGTGTGCGGGTGATCACACTCATACTTCACCCGCAGTTCACCTGGGGTACACCTAAGAGTCGACCAGAGGGCTGACCATAGCGTAGATGCCACCACCTGAGGGGGAAACTGCTTGACGACTGTCGAATCGCCGCCGGATAGCGCGCCATCTGAGTCCGCGCAGCGTTCCACTCCAACTGAAGCCGAACTGGCGGCCGCCCGCAAACGGGCCCGCCGTCGGGCCAGCTCCAAGAACTGGGCGCTCTTCCTGCTTTTCGCCGGTCCCAATATCCTGCTGATCCTGGCGTTCATCTACTACCCGCTGATCAGCAATATGTACTACTCCACCTTGGACTGGCGGCTGGGATCCCCCACTGCCGATCCGGTGGGCATGTCCAACTACATCCGGTTCTTCACCTCACCCTCCGGTCTCGAGGTCTGGCGGGTCACCGCGATCTTCACCGCCGGGGCCGTCATCGGCTCTATGGTCCTGGGTCTGCTGATCGCCCTGGTGCTGAATAAGAAGATCCCCGGCCGCACCGCCGCCCGCACTGCAGTCTTCAGCCCCTATGTACTCTCCGGAGTCGGGGTGGCCCTGGTCTGGATGTTCATCTTCGACCCCCAGCGCGGTGCCCTGGCCCATATTCTGGCTGCCTTCGGCATCGACTCTCCGGCCTGGTTCCTCGACGGCGACTGGAACCTGGTGATGGTCATCATCGTCTATGTCTGGAAGAACCTCGGTTACTGCGCGGTGGTCTTCCTGGCGGGTCTGCAGTCGATTCCCAAAGACCTCCTGGAGGCGGCCACTATTGACCGGGCCGGTGCCGTACGCCGGTTCTTCTCCATTGTGCTGCCGCTGCTGACCCCCACCGTATTCTTCCTATTGGTCACCAACATCATCTTCTCGATGACCAACGCCTTCGACATTCTGCGGGTGATGACCCCCTCCGGTAACGGCACCAATACCATCATCTTCGAGATCTATCTGCAGGCCTTTGGGCAGTACAACCGGGCTGGCTACTCTGCGGCCATCGCAGTGGTGCTGTTCTTCACCCTGTTCATCATCACCGCCGTCCAACTGCGGTTCGTGGAGAGGAAGGTGCATTACCAGTGAGTTCCAGCACTGATAACCGTTACCCCACCCGCAGCCGTCCGGTGGAGCCCAAACCGGAGTCCCACACCCGGACCAACCCCACGGTGGACCCCGAGAAGAAGTCCCGTGACCAGCGCAAACAGCTGCGCCGGGGGACTTGGCGCGATGCTTTCAGTCGTCGCAATCTCGCCGACACTCTGCTGACCGGCTACCTGCCGATCCTGATCGCGCTGCTGATCATTGTGCTGCCGCTGGCCTGGATGATCTCCTCCAGCTTCAAACCGGTCAACGAGATCGTCACCCTGGAGCCCAGCTTCCTGCCCAATGACCCCACACTGTCCAACTACGAGACCGTGGACCGGCGGATCCCGCTGCTGCAGGTCTTCCAGAACAGTGTCATCGTCACCACCGTGGGCTCAACGATCAAAGTATTGCTGGCGATCACCACCGCCTACGCACTGGTGTTCATCCGGGTCCCCGGGGCCAACATCATCTTCTTGGGGATCCTGGTGGCCCTGATGGTTCCGCCGGAGGTCTCCATGCTGCCGAACTTCATGACTATTGAAGCCCTCGGTGGTCGTGACACCCTGTGGGGCATCATCCTGCCCGGTCTCGGCACAGCCTTCGGAACCTTCCTGCTGCGACAGCATTTCAAATCCCTGCCCAAGGAACTCTTCGAAGCCGCTGACCTCGACGGCGCCGGCCACTTCCGGAAGCTTTTCCAGATCGCGGTGCCGGTCTCCATGCCGGCCATCGCCACTGTCACCCTGGTCACCGTGGTCAATGAGTGGAACAGCTTCCTGTGGCCGCTGATCATCACTGATACCCGCGAGACGATGACCCTGCCGGTAGCCCTGAACCAGCTGCGCAGTGTGGAGGACGACGTCGCCAGCTACGGAATTCTCATGGCTGGGGCGGTCCTGGTGATCGTGCCCATGCTGATCATCTTCGCCTGCCTGCAGCGCTACATCGTGGCCGGCCTGACCCAAGGCGCGGTCAAATAACCCGAATCACCTAAGCCCCGTTTCACCCGAGCAAGGAGCACTTCAATGAGGAATAGCACTCTTTCCGCCACCTGGAAGGGCACTGCCGTCTTCGGTATGGCTGCCCTGGTGCTGACCGCCTGCGGTCCTGACACCAGTGGGGAGTCCGCTGAGGACCAGGTCGCCGACACCGACTGGTCGGATGTCGAACCGGCCGATGAGATCACCTTCGCCACCAACCACCCCGGTGGCTCGGAGGACCAGGAGAACGAGCTGATCGAGCAGTTCACCGAAGAGACCGGCATCGAGGTCAATGTCATCACCTCCGGTGCCGACTACGAGGAGACCAACCGTTGGTTCCAGACCGGCGGCGGTGACAACGCTGACGTCATCGTGCTCTCCGACGCCACCTGGTTCCCCAACTACCTCAATGGCGCACTGGCACCTGTGGATGACCTCCTGGAGGCCGCCGACGTCGACTCATCCGGCTATGTTGAGGCCCTCTACGAGGACTACCTCTACGAGGACCACCACTATGGTGTGCCCTACGCCCGCTCCACCCCGCTGTTCTACTACAACGTGGATCACTTTGAGGAGGCAGGGCTCGACGGCGCCCCCGAAACCTGGGAGGAAGTCGCCGAATACGCCCAGACAATCGTTGATGAGGACATCGCCAGCTACGGCTATTCCTTCCCGCCATCGAATGAGTACCCCGCATGGGGTCTGGCGAACCTCGTCTGGGGCTACGGCGGCGGCTGGTCCGATGAGTGGGACCTCTCCATGGTCAGCTCTGACGCCACGGCCGAGGCCATTGAGTTCGCCCAGTCCGGTGTCCAGGACGGTTGGGCTCATGTCTCCGCCAGCTCCCAGACCGATGACTTCTCCTCCGGGGTCTCCTCGATGACCATCCAGTCCACCGGATCCCTGGGCGGCATCCTGGAGGCTGCGGACTTCGAGGTCGGCACTGCTTTCCTGCCCGATGGTCCCGCCGCCGAGGGTGAGACCCCCACTGGTGGTGCCGGTCTGATGATCGCCTCCGCCTCCGATCCCGAGGAGCAGCTGGCCGCGGCCATGTTCGTCGGTCATATGACCTCGGCTGAGTCCCAGGCCTACTTCTCCGAGGCCACCGGCTACGTCCCCTCCCACCAGGACGCTGATATGTCCTCGGTCTACGAGGAGCAGCCCCAGTTCGAAACCGCAGTGGAGCAGCTGGACCGGGCCCGCGTTCAGGACCACGCCCGTGTCTTCCTGCCCGGCGCTGACCTCGAGCTGGCCGAGACCCTGCAGGATGTCCTGAGCGCCGACGCCGATGTGCGCGAGGAGCTGGAGCGGGTTCAGGCTGAGTTCGAGGAGCTCTACGAGACCGAACTGGCCGACGAGCTGGAGTAGTCCCGGCGGCGGTTAGCCCTATTCCAAGACGCACTTCACGACGTCGGCCCTCTTCAGTACGCTGAGGAGGGTCGACGTGTTTCCTGAAGGAGGATCCCATGGCAGAGAAGACACCCCACCAGAACATCACCTTCCCGCTCCCTGATTCGGATGTCACTGACACCGGCCACGGCTACCTCGCCACTCCGCCTTCGGGTTCGGGCCCGGCCATCATCGTCATCCAGGAATGGTGGGGTCTGACTGACCACATCAAGGAAGTCACCGACCGTCTGGCAGCTGAGGGTTTCGTGGCCCTGGCGCCGGACCTCTACGGCGGATGGATCACCCACGACGGTGATGAGGCCGGCGAGATGATGTCTAAACTGCCGGCTGACGAGGGCGCCAAGCAGCTGGCCGGTGCCACTGATTTCCTGCTGGCCCATGAGGCGGTCACCTCGAAGTCGGTCGGCGCCATCGGGTTCTGCATGGGCGGTGGTTTCGTACTCGCTCTGGCCGCTCAGCAGGGTGAGAAGGTCTCCGCGGCTGTGCCCTTCTACGGCGTGGGCCAGGCTGTGCCGGAGTCCTACACCGGGGTCAAGGCTGCCGTGCAGGGTCACTACGCCAAGCAGGATGAGATGTACCCCGAGGAGCAGGCCCGCCAGCAGGAGGACCAGATCCGTGAGGAGTCCGGTGCTGAGGTCGAGTTCTTCTACTACGACGCCGGCCACGCTTTCCACAATGACGAGAACCTCATCGGCACCTACGACGCTGAGAAGGCTAAGCTCGCCTGGGAGCGCAGCGTGGACTTCCTGCGCAAAAAGGTCAGCTGAGCACTGATCAGTTATCCCTGAAACTCCGCCTCCGGCTGTCTCACCCTGACATCAGTGGTGAGGCAGCCGGAGGTTTTTCTTTCGGGGTGACTGCCATGGGGTTCGGAGCGGATCACCAGTAGTAAAGTTCCCAGCATGACCAGCAACCGCCCGATACTGCCCGAGCAAGAGGATGGCGAGCCACCCCAGGGGCTGGTACTCGGTGCTATCCCGGGAGCCAGCCCGGATAAGTGGGTCAGCCGCTGGCGTCAGCGCTACCCCGAGATCCCGTTGACGGTTCGGTATGACGAGGACGCCGGTGCACTTCAGCGGGTGAGATCCGGAGAGGCGGATATCGGCTATCTTCGGCACCGGGCGCAGGAGCCGGGCGGTTCTGATGGCAGTTCCGGGGACCTCGCTGAGCTATCCGAGACGGAGCTCTTCCACCGGGTGCAGATCTATACGGAGCAGGCCGTGGTGTGTGCTGCCTCAGATCACTGGGTGGCAGCTGCTGAGGAGGCGGTGGACTGGGTGGATATCGCCGAGGAGCCGTTTATTGACCCCGCTGATATGGGGGTCAGTGGTTCCGGGGCGGAACTGGCTGCTGATGAGCGTATGGCCATGGAGGTGGTGGCCTCGGGCGCGGGACTGTTGCTGCTGCCGAACTCCGTGGCACGGGCGCTGAGCCGCAAAGACGTGGTGATCAGGACCCTGACTGACCACCCCGGCTTCACTGTTTCTTTGGTGTGGCTGCGCGCGAAGGATTCGCCGGAGATTCAGGAGTTCATTGGCCTCGCCCGGGGACGGAAACAGTCTTCCGGGCGAAGCCAATTGGAGCCGGCGGCAGGCCCGAAGAAGGGAAAGAAGGCTAAGCAGGCAGCTGCTCGCGCAGAGCCTTCGCGGCGGAAGTCACGTCAACAGCCTCGGTCACCGCGCGGACGACCACCACGCGGTCGGCGCCGACCCCGGTGACCTCCCCGATGTTCTCCGCGTTGATCCCGCCGATGGCGAAGAAGGGCTTTGCGGAGTCCAGTTTGGCTGCCTCTTGCGGCAGCTGGGTGCCGACCGCGGCCCGGCCTGGTTTGGTGGGGGTCTCCCAGATTGGTCCGGTGCAGAAGTAGTCCACACCGATATCGGAGTCGGCTTCCCGCACCTGTTCAAAGGTGCGGCAAGAACGTCCGATGACGACGTCATCGCCGAGCAGTTGTCTCGCCTGGTCGGTGGCGAGATCCTCTTGGCCGACGTGGAAGACGTCGACGCCGCTGATCAGGGCGAGATCTGCGCGGTCATTGGCCGCGGAGAGCCCACCGAATTCATCGGCGACCTGTTTCAGCAGGGTCAGTGCTGCAATCTCGGTCCGGGCGGAGACTTTCTTGTCCCGGACCTGGATGATGTCGACGCCTCCGGCATACGCATCCACGTAGAACTGCCGGAGGGCGTCGAAGTCCAACTCATCCACCGGGCCGGCCTCCGGCCTCGTGATGAAACGCTGCAGATCCGTGCAGACGTAGAGGCGGGAGGCCAGCAGCCGCTCGCGACGCAGCTGACCGGTGGTGGTTGGTTCGGGTACTGGTGTGCTCATGCTCCAACCGTACGCTGGGAGACCAGGGTCAGGAAGCTGCGGTTGAAGTCCTCGAGATCATTGGGGTTGCGGGAGGTGACCAAGTTGCCGTCCACTACGGCGGATTCGTCCACCCAGTTGGCACCTGCGTTGGTGAGGTCGGTACGCAGAGAGGCGTAGCTGGTCATCTTGCGTCCCTTGACCTGCCCGATCTCGGTGAGGATCCAGGGGCCGTGGCAGATGGATGCCACCGGCTTATCTGCGTCGAAGAATGCCTTGACGAATTCCTGGGCGTCCTCGTCGACTCGCAGAGTGTCAGCGTTGAGGGTCCCGCCGGGCAGGACCAGGGCGTCGTAGTCCCCTGCATCTGCGGAGGGCAGATGCACGTCCACATCGAAGTGGTCTGCGTGCTCCCAGTCGCCCTTCATCGCCTGGATCTGCTTCTCCTCAGGGGAGACGATGACAGGTGTGGCACCTGCGTCTTTGATGGCGGCGTAGGGCTCGGTGAGCTCGGGCTGTTCCACACCGTTGGTGGTCAGCAGTGCGATCTTGACTCCGGGAAGTGAGATTTCAGCCATGATGCTGCCTCCTTCTTGTCGAGGATTGATAGGCGGTTTACTTCAACCTGCCACTGCCAATCTAGGTGTCCTTACTGCATATGCAGAGGATATAACCTCAAAGGTTCCTGAAGGGTTGGTTAGAACACCTGTGAGGCCTGCTCGAACTCCAAACGGCCTCCTCGGGGCCGTACTGCCCCGTCGGCGGCGGGGAGGCCAATGTTGATGGCAACTAGGGTCTTCCAGCCGTTCTCGGTGTGCACCACGGAGTCGATTCCGGCGGGGCTCAGACCGGTCATGGGGCCGACCTCCAGTCCTCGTGCCCGAAGGGCGAGAATGAGGTAACCGACCTGGATGAGGGCGGACTGCTCACCGACGACCTTGCGCATCTTCTCCTGGGTGCCGAACTTCTCGCGCGCACCCTCATTCTGGGGCGCCAGCTGGGGCATGTGCTCGTGCCAGTCCTCGGTGTACGCGGCGATCACGGTCAGGGGAGCCTCAAGGGACTTTTGCCGGTTGGCTTCCATGAAGTGTTCCACGACTGCTTCGCGCTCAGCACCGGGAGTCAGGACGGTCAGTCGCAGCGGCTGAGCGTTGAAAGCAGTGGGAGCCCACCGAAGATCCTCGTATGCCCGCTGCACCACCTCGGGGTCGACGGGCTCGGAGCTGAACTTATGCACGGTGTGGGCATCAGCGAAGAGGGAGTCGAGCGCTCCCTGATCGAGGCGAGGTTCAGCGGTGGCGGTGGCAGTCATTCAGGCTCCTTGATCACTTAGAACTGTTTCCGCACCATACTGACGCATTCACAGCCAGGACTATTCCCTGACTACGAACTGCGACAGTCCCCAACCGTCGCCACCCCGGGGTCTCTATGAAATTTTCAAGCTACTGTGGCCAGTCCGTTTCCGGGGCCAAGTCGTGAAGTTCGTGCAATGAAGGTGGGGCGGGTGGGTTCCCTGCCTGAGGGTTGGAAGTGACTCCTTGAAAGAGCTGGGGGCTTCTGGTTGGTCCCTTCGATGCGAGGAGTCTCGCCGGGTTTGTGCCCGCATTCAGGGGACAATCCCTGGAGAGGTACACGGCCACCTTGCTTCCCCTCCCTCCACCACTGGCCCCGGGGCCGGGGTTGTGAGTGGCGGAGGGAAAGGCAGGCCGGGGTTAGGCAGCATCGTCTACTGCCCAATCTGGTGGTGGGCCAGGGTCCGATTCTGAGATGTATTCGCCTTCTTCATCCAGGGCTCTTGGGTGAAGCTCCAATGCTCCTCATCCCCGGGATCTGCTCGAGTCTGATCCGGGGGATGATGCTTATGACTTTTGATGTCATGTAGGGTCGACCAGCAGCGCCCTGCCCAGGGGTCTGGGTGGGTTTCTGCTGG